>CANDIF010000005.1 GCA_947384775.1 uncultured Clostridium sp. | reverse complement strand
ATTTCTGCAACATTCTACTCATATCAAAAATATCTCTATTTACATTCGTGTTTTGAATATGCTCTTTAACTTCATAAATTTGCATTCTATCCTTCCTCTCCTGTTATACTATTTTGTATCATCATTAATATTTTACTTTACTCATAGAAAATATTTTAAATGAAAAAAATTCACTTATTCACTAAATACTAAATCTGTATAAAGTGAATAAGTGAAACTTTTATATGGAAAAGTTTTTTATTAATCATTTAATTTTGAATAATCAGGCATAGGAGTATTTTCATCTATTTTTTTATACTTTGGAAAATATTTAGGAGAATAATTATTAAAATCGTAATTTTGGTAATTCCATAACCAAACACCATCTTCCCAACCATTAGATATATATTTTCTCTTATATTCTTTATCTACTGGTTTAATTAAAAAATTTACTAATACATCTAATTCATGTTGAGTTAATTTTCTAGGAATAGGGTAGAGGTACTCGGCTTTTTCAAATAAGATTCCAATTTTTTCTCCTGTATTTAATTCATATATAAAATGTGGAGTTCTCTCTTGGTCTTGAATTGTATAGCACCTTCCACCTTCTAAATGTTTTTCAATTCCAAAACAAGCACTATCTATATATTCTGTTAGATTTCTATAATATGGTTTGCATAGATTTTTAGGAGTTTTCTCTTTGTTGTATTTATTCCATATTTTTATTATCAACTCCCAATATGTCATATTATCTTGAATATCTGAAATATCAGTGCCTTCATACTTATATTTTTGCTTTTTATTTAACTTCTTACACATTTTATTTATTTTCTGTATATCTTTTATAGTTACAATTTTATTCAAAAATTCTTCTATATCTGTTCTATCTGAAAGTTCTATATTGGCAGGACTATCAACTATTTTAGCTGACAATAAACTAAATGCTTCATAATATTTTTTCCCTTTACAATTAAAGTGTGGGATATGTGAAAATTCTTCACAATTTACACATACTGTAATTAGAGCTTTCTTTTTTGTTGTACCTATTATTTTTCTTTCCATTAACTTTTTATTTCTGCTCCTTATATTTCATTAATTCTTCCAATGCTTCTAATGTACCACAATTACTACAAATCTCTGTCTTATTATCTTTTCTTGATAATGCAGGATAACCAACTATTGCCTTACCACATCTTGCACATATTTTAGATACTCCTACATAATAATCTGTTTTTCCTACTACTTTTTTAGCTGACCCAATATTATTTTTGGTATCATACCTTAAAATCATTTTTCATCTTCTCCTAATATTTTAAATTCATCTGTTCCAACTACTAATCCTAGACTGCTTCCAGTTTCCCAACTTACATGGATAGTTCCTATATCATCTACAAAGTCAACTACTCCTTTTGATCCTTCTTCTATTGGATTTGTTAAATCATACATTTTTATTAATTCTATTTTAGTTCCTTCAACATATTTTTCCTTTATGTATTTTATTTCTTCCTGTGTATGTTTTTTGGCTTTACTTTGTTTATCTAAAGTTAGAATAATGTCATCTATGTCATTAACATTAATTATTTTTTCAACTTTTTCTGGAAAAATTATAATCTTTAGTTTATCTTCAAACTCTTGTATTTCAATAGTTTTATATAAATCTCTTTCATCATTCCTATAATAAAAATATTCTAATGTTAGATAATTTTTTGCTATTATTATGTTTGCCCTATCCATATAATTTTCTGCTACTTTTAAAATTACCTCAATTAGACGCTTCACTTTCTCACCCCCTAGAATTGTTTTAAATCAATTCTCATTATTCGCTAGGCTAAAGTGTTGCTATAAAACTGAACTTTGAAATTTTACATAGTATCGTTTCTAATTTTATATGTAGATAATAATGTGCAAAGTTACTGTATTGCTTGTAGCTCTAGCTGACTAATAGCTTAAGAGCTAATTTTAAATTTGTCAAGGATTAGTTGGATTAGATTTATAAAATATAAAACCTCGCTTATTTACTCTCTTACAATTTTATGTAAAAGTGAAAAAGTGAGGTTTTGATGTATAAAACTATTTTTTATTATTTTTTAAATTCATAAATAATTTTATTGTATGTTCGTCCGCTGTCAATTCTTCTATATTTAACTTTTTTAATTTATCTGAAATATATTCATTAAATGATTTTGAAATAGCTTTTGAAATAATTTGATTTGAAATATCTTTTACTTCTATCTGTGCAGGATATTTACAACCACTTTCTTCTTCATTTAAAAGTAATTCAAATCTATTTCTATAATTTTCACTTAAATGCCAATTCATAACTCTTTCTGTTTCATAAAGTATAGTTTGCCATAAATTCACATCTCCAATAATATGACTAACTACATCTGTGTAATTAAATCCATTTTCATATGTTGCAGACATACTTTGTAACATAGGGTCATTACAATTTGCGTATACTTCTAGTTGTTTTTTTAGATTTTTCAGACCTTCTATGCCTTCATCTAATATTCCTAGTTGTTTAAATATTTCATAATTTCCTATATTCTTGGTTTCAAAATCTCCTCTAAAATATGGAATATCATATAACTCTTCTCCATTTTTAACTTGAAATTTATTTAATGTATCAACTATTTTTTTTAAATTTTCCTCATCAGGACAATATTTTCCCATGCACCAGTCAGATACTGTTGACTTATTGACACCAATTTCTCTAGCAAATGTAGTCATATTATATCCTGCTTTTCTAAAAGCTCTTTCTAATTTTCCGTATTTCATTTCCCTCTTTTTTTTGTTGGGTTTTGCACAACTACTCATTAAAATTCCTCCCTATGTTGTGTTAATGCAGTTTGTTGAAACTATTATGGCTGTAAGTGTTGACGGATTTATGTGGTCCATGTTAAACTTAAATTGCTTTAGAATTAATACTCAATTTTACAGCACATTTACACTTGAATTTTATCACAAATGCTGTAAAAAATCAACGATAGAAGGGTTGTGATGAAAAATGAAAAAAATAATTGGCTCACAAGAGCCACATGGTCCTTAGCAGTTTAACATGAAATTTAACGTACTTTGAAAAGTAAATATAAAAAGAAAAGAGGTGAGCAAGTTATGGCAATACCAAGTAATGAAGAAATTATGGTTGTATTCGACCCTGCTGCGATAGATACAAAGCTACTTACAACCATATATTCTTTAATGAAAGAGGAATGCGATGAAATTCAAATTAAAAACATTCCTAAAATAAAAAATAAAAGTTCCTACTCTTACCAATAGCAAAGAACTCTTATTTTTACAATATATAGGTGCTAATGCAAATATATTTCTTCTTATATTATACAACATTGGTCCAATATATTCAAGCACAGCACCTAAAAACATTCATGAAAGGCAGGAAAAAATCTTATGTATAAGTACGAAGATTTAATAAAAAGCCATCTAATTGATGATGGTAGTTTGAAACAGAATGAAGATGAGCTAACTTGTAGATGTCCTTTCCATCCAGATAAAAAGCCAAGTTTTAATATAAATATGGAAACAGGTTTATATCATTGTTTTGGTTGTAATGAAAGTGGAAACATTGTAAATTTCATAGCAAAAAGGAAAGGAATAACAACTGCTAGTGCATATCAAGAAATATATGGTCATGATATGACACCAGTTGACCAATATTCAGAAGATAAACATCTTCCTTTAGATTTGCTTGAAAGTCTTGGTGTTACAAATTGTTATGATAAGTTAAAAATTCCATATTATGATGAAAATAGAGAGCTTATCGCAACAAGATTTAGACATAATCCTGAAAGTGAAACAAGATTTACTTGGAAAAAAGGAGATAAAGCTACTCTATATGGTCTTTGGAAATTAAAAGACTTTTCAAATGATTATATTGTAATAGTTGAAGGAGAGTCAGATGCTCAAACCCTTTGGGGATATAATGTACCTGCAGTAGGTGTTCCTCGGAGCGACTAACTTCAAAAAATCTTATAAAGATTACTTTACAAGATTTGATAAAGTTTATGTGCATTGTGAGGAAGATGAGGCAGGAAAGGAATTTGTAAAGAGTGTCGCTAGAGTACTTAATCCAAAAGAAGTATTAAAAGTAAGTTGCACTCCATTAGGAGCAAAAGACCCATCAGAATTACATTGTATGAATAAATTTGATATTAATGCATTATTGAATACAGCAGAAACAATAGACATATCAAATAAAGACAAAGATAATGTAAAAGACAAGACAGATGATACTTCTCCTGATACATCTGATGAAGATGTATTTAGCAAAAAACCACTTTATCAAATCGCAGAAGATATAGATTTAGATAGACATGTGCGTTTCTGTAATCAATGTTTCTATGTTTTTGACGGTGGTGTATATGTTCATGATGATGGAGATATAGAAGAAACCATCTTTAACATTGATAAATCTCTTGATACAGGAAACAGAAAAGAGATTATAAATTATCTAAAAATCATTTCCAAAGTAAAAAAAGTTCCAAGATATGATAATTACATCAATTTTCAAAATGGAATTTTTGACTTGAATACAAAACAGTTGATTCCACATGACCCAAAAATCTTTATGATTAATCAGGTCAATGCCAGTTACACTGAAAATGCACCTAAAAATGGATATGTTGATAAATTTTTAGATGACATTACTTCTTATAATGAAGCTAGAAAAAAGACTATATTACAGATAATAGGCTACTGCATGACAACAAGTGTTAAACTTCAAAAAGCCTTCATCTTCTATGGAAAGACAGCTGAAAATGGAAAATCTGTATTAGTTGAAGTCATTACTCTACTAATCGGAGATGATAATACTGCTCATGTTTCATTACATGATATGCAGAATGGAAAATTCTATTCTTCTGAATTAACAGATAAATTATTAAATGTTGTAGCAGAGTTACCAAGAAATAATTTAAAATCTGTTGAAGTGTTTAAAAGTCTAGTAACAGGAGATAAGATGGCTGTTGAAAAGAAATATAAAGACAGATATACAATAAAACCTTATGCAAAAAATATTTTCACAGCAAATGAATTGCCTCGTGTTGATGATACAACAGAAGGATTTTATAGAAGATTAAATATTCTGCAATTTGAAGCTAAGTTTAGTGATGAAGCTAAAAAGAACTTCAATAAAGAAAATCTTTTCACACAAGAAGCACGAGATTATCTAGCTTCTATAAGTGTTAAAGCATATTTAGAATTATTGGAATCTGAAAGTAGAGATTTTGCTAATGAAGAAGAAAGTAATTCTATGCTTGACACATATAGAAAAGAAAATAATTCTGTATTGTCATTTCTTGATACAGATAGTATTAAAGATAGACTTTCAATAGGTCAAAATATAGATAGACCTGAATTATATGCAGAATATAAGAGCTGGTGTATAGAATGTTGTTACAAGCCAAAAGGCAGAAATAACTTCTATAAAGAGCTTAGAGAAACTGGACTTATAGAGGAAAAGCTAAATAATGGTTATCCTAAAATTAAAAGAAATAAGGTAGTTCCTTTTAATTCTAAAAGTAATTCTGCATTTTAAATAATATATGCCTTATCTATTACAGGTAAGGCATATAAATAAATTAATTTTAGAGGAGATTTTGTCATGGAAAAAAACAAATATAAAATAGAAAAAGATTTATTTTCAACTATGTTTAAAAAAGTTGATAAAGATGAAACAGGATTTAGTGGATTAATTGAGTTGACAGATGAAGAATTGCAACAAAAGGTTAAACAATGTAAAGAACATGGATTTGAAGCAATAACCTGCCATCAAGAGCATTTTGGAGATGGTATGAGATTTGTAAAAGATGGAGAAGGACTAGAAGATATAAAAACAATGAACTATTCTCAATTAAAGAATTTTCTAAATCAATGCAAAAAAGAAGTTGAAAATATATGCAAAAAGGAAATTCTTAATGGAAATATAGAAGAAATAAGACTAGGTAATTATCCATTTTATATTGGAGATAGAGTTTATGATATTTTATCCCAATATTTTATATCTCGTGGAATCGCTGTACGAAATATTATGCCCTTAGAAAGTCTACTATATCTTATTTCATGCATAGGGAATATATTTGAAACACTAGAAGTTTTATATAGATTAAGAAAACAACATATATATATTTATTTTATTAATTCTGGAATTTTGTCAGCATACTGCGAAGATACATGTTATGATTTAGATTATTTAAGCACTCTTTTAAATGAATATTATTTAGAAGATTTATTGACTATAATGCAGAAAAAAAATCAATTAACAAATGAGCAATATGAAAAATATTCTTGGTTTCCTTATAAATATGATACTGATATGAGTGTTATGGATACTAAAGAATTTGAAAATTGCATGACTTATTGGGGGTTATAAACCTCAATATATAATTTAGTAATAAAAACAAATAAAATTGAATGAGCTTACTATTAGATGAATACTCTTTTATCCCTCATTCCAGTTTGGAAAGAAGGAGAAAATGGAAGATAAACCAATTTTAATAACAGTAAAAGAATGTAGTAAATTATTGAATATGGGAGAGAAAATTATTCGTAAATTTACTAAAATGAAAGGATTTCCTGCAATTATTTTACCTCATAAAATCCTTATAGATAAAAATCAGCTACCAACATGGATTTCAAAGAATTATGGAACTTTTAAGAACTAAATTTATGTTATTGAGTTTTTAAACAATTTGATATAAGCTAGGAAGGAATTTATTTTGGTAATTTTTCCTAGCTTATTTATAAGAATAAGGAGGAAATAATTAAATGGAAAAGATAAAAGAAAGAACAGAACAATATTCTGTATCTGTTCGTGTTACAAATAATGGATATTTTGAAGCAAGAATATCCATCAAGATAGGTGGTGGTAGAAGTCCAAGAATACAGAAAGGTGGAAGGACAGAAGAACTGGCAGTATTAAATCTTTTAACTGCATTAGAAAATCATATTGATACTTGTTATAACTCTGGAATAATAACTACTAAAATAGATGACTGCATTCCACAAAGGTTAATGAAAAGTATAAATGATTTAGGACTTATAACACCTGAAATTAGCACTATAGCTTTAGCAATATTCAATAAAATAGCTTTTATTAATTCTAACATTATGAATACTATTGCTATTCCTAATAATGTTATATCATTCTATCCACCACAAAATAATATACCAAATTCAGTTGCTCCTGTTCCTGCTAATGTTTTTACAACTGCTCCTGCATTAGTACCAACTAATAATTTAATAGTTGAAACACCTAAGGAAAAACAGGAAATATGTGTTATTGAGGATATTGCTAATGAATGGCATATTTATAGATTATCATTATGTAAAAAGACAGAAGATAACCCTAAACCATTAAGCCAAACAACAGTTGATAATAATTATAAAAGACTAAAAAATGATATACTTCCTTTTTTTAAAAAGAACAAAATAATCTATTTATCACAAATAACAGAAGACTGGGTTAAGTCATTACTAAAAAGCATAAAATGTCAAAACAGCAAACATAAGGCATACATAGCTTTAAATATGTTGTTCAAATATGCAATAAAGAATAAAAAAGCTACAATTAACCCTTTAGAAAAAATAGATAAACCACCTGAAAAAATTGATACAGGCAATGAGGAAGATGATGACAATTACATTGAACCTGATAGACAAGATATATGGTTAGATAAGTTTGAATCAGAATATGAAGAAAGCAGACTTCAAGACCAAAAAAGTGATATGTCTATTCTTTTTGAAACAATGCTACTTACAGGAATTAGACCTGAAGAAGCCTGTGGTCTTAAATGGACTGCACTCGACCTAAAAAACAATGAATTAATCATCAATAATGCTCATAAAGATTTTATCAAATATGATGAAAACGGAGAAGAAAATGGGCATTATAGAAGTGATGATAAACTAAAAACACCACAGTCTTATCGTAGAATACCTCTTAATCCTAGACTTAGAGAGATTTTACTAAAACATAAGAAATATCAACAAGAACTATTTAAGAAATCAAGAGCAATAAAAAGTAGAAAATGGAAATGGTCTGAAAATCAATATATGTTTTTAGGGAGAAACTATTATCCTTATGTTTCTGAAGATTTGGCTTATGGACTTCGTAAATTCCGTAACAAATATAATTTAGAGTATTGTTCTCCATATCGGATTAAGGCATTCTTTTGCTACATACTGCTCTGAACATGGTATGGAAGAAATTGTACTTATGAAATTGATGGGACATTCTAACTTTGAAACCACTCAAAAATACTATATTAAAGTTTCTGCTAAACGAAAGAGATTAGCAATGCAAGAAGCATACAAAGTAGTATTTTATGAAAGAAAAGCAAGTTAATAATAAAAAGAACTTATATAAACCAATATATAAGTTCTCCTACTATTATAATTTCTCTATCTCCTATCTAGCAAATATGAATAGAAAAATTATATAATGGTGTACCAGAAGGGATTTGAACCCCCGACCTGCAGTTTAGGAAACTGACGCTCTATCCTACTGAGCTACTGGTACATATCTTATTAAATTGTACTATAAATTAATGGTACTTATTTATTTTTTCCCCAATTAAGTTGGGGAAACTTGGGGAAATGCTAACTTTATATCTATATATTGCTAATGGCTATCCCCTTACATATAACAATACTTTAAGACTTTTCGCTCTCCCCCTAAAGTGCTTGTTTAGGAGGGGAGCGCTCTATCCACCTGAGCTATAAATGCATAATTTTGGTATATTTTTGTTATTTTTTGCATATAATATATTAAAAGTATTGACATTTCACATAAAAAGTATTATAATAATTTTCGTGTTACATCGCGGGGTAGAGCAGTTGGCAGCTCGTCGGGCTCATAACCCGGAGGTCGTAAGTTCGAGTCTTACCCCCGCAACCAAATACTTAGAACTAAGCTAGTTTCAAGAACTATGTTTTAGTTCTATTTTTTTATTTCCCGACTTGGTTTTTGTTTATTATAATAAAATTTATTTCAAAAGTCAATAATAATTATTCTCCTTCGTCAAATTGCAGTTTGTCTTGCTTTTGCATTCCGCCAAATCTCGTCGGAGATTTAATATTTCTTTTTAATTGAACCCACGTCTGATACGCCAAAGAAGGAGGCTCGGGTCTTCAAACAAAAGAAATATTAAACTCCTGCGTTTGGCTGTTTTGTACCAAATTCAATAAAAGTAAATCATTATAATTATTTGAAAACGAGTTCGGGGACTAACGCTTCAAGGCAACATAAATGCGTAGCATTTTTGCCGAAGCGATTTGCTTTAAGCCAAACTAATTATCGGACTACTATTCTTACTGCATCCTATTCACTTAAAGCGGATGGAGAACGGAGTTTGATAATAATTCATAATGATTTGCGAAGTTATCAAAAATTTAATAACACAAACTGCAATTTACACATTTTGGATATAAAAATAAGATTTTTGTTAAAATCTCTTGTTTATCTCAGAAAAATATGTTAAAATGCAATAAAATAAAGGTTTGCAATGCTAATTTGTAAACACATTCAGCTAACTTTTAATAGGAGGAATCATTAAAATATGACTGACGCAATAATTAATCCTATTCTCAATTATAAGGATTTACCTGATGAAGATGTTATTTCCAAAATACAAGGTGGAGATAATGGTGCATTAGATTACATTATAAATAAATATTATGATTTGGTTAATATAAAAGCTAATAAGTTTTTTATTATTGGTGCTGAAAAAAGTGATATTATTCAAGAAGGTTTAATCGGTCTCTATAAAGCAACTAAATCATTTGATTGTCAAAAGCAAAATTCTTTTAAGACATTTGCTAATATGTGTATTGAAAGACAAATCATTACAGCCGTTAAAACTGCTAATAGACAAAAAAACATTCCACTTAATTCTGCATTTTCTATAAATGCTCAATTATATGATGATAATGAAAATAATAATACTGAAATAATTGATATATTAAATACTAATTACGTTGAAGATCCTTCTGATTCTATAACAAGAAGAGAGTATTTTGAATACATAAATAAATCTATTTCTGATAATTTAAGTCAACATGAAAAAGATGTCTTAAAATATTTCAGACAAAATAAGAGCTACCAAGAAATTGCAGAAAAATTAAATTGTAAAACAAAATCTGTTGATACTGCAATGACTAGAATAAGAAGAAAAGCAAATAAAATAAAGCAAGAAGCACAAAAAAGAGATATTTCTTAAAAGCCAAAGATTTTGTTAATCTTTGGCTTTTTTGTTTTCTATTTTTTATTTATTACATTTATTCTTAAAACTTCTCCAGCATATATTAAATTTGGATTTTTTATATCATTTAGCCTTACTATATCTTCTATACTTACTCCATATTCATATGAAATTTGAGTTAAAGTATTTCCTGGTTCCACTATATATAATATATGGCTACAATCATGAATATTATTGTCTTCTAATTTTGGAACTTTTAATATTTGTCCAACATATATTAAATTAGGATTTTGTATATTATTTATTTGAGCTAAATATTTATATGATGTATTATATTCTTCTGCAATTTGACTTAATGTGTCTCCTCTTTTTACTGTTATTTCAATAAAATTCGTTCCTCTGTCTGGAGTTGTATTAGTTGGTATCTCTTGGCTATCATTTAGTAAAATTCCCTCTGTAAAATAATCTCTATCTACATTTCCATATATTCCTAAAATTCTTCCCTCATCTGTATATTGAAATCCTTCCCATGTTTCCCAATTTCCGTTTCCTGGCTCGCTTGCCCCATAATCTGCAACCCACACGGGATATTGATTAGCTAACTCTTCTGAAAAAGTATATGCAGCATTATATGCATCACTATAAATTACTACTTCTTTACCACTTAAGCGTTTTACTTCTTCTAAAAATGTAGTTGAAATTTGATTAATTTCCTCCCTTGTTAAACTATCAAAATATTCGAAATCCATTGCCAATCTGCAATCTACTTGAAGCCCTTTAATTATAGATACAAAAAATTCCGCTTCATCTAAAGCCTCTGTTTCATTAGTTGCTGTTAAATAGTGATAGAATCCAACTTTTATACCGTTTTCTTTTGCTCCATTATAATTTTTTATTGCATATGGATCTTCATAGTTATTTCCTTCACTTGCTCTTATGTACGCAATTTTTATTCCTGCTCTACTAACTGATTCCCAATTAATTTCTCCTTGCCATTCACTTACATCTATTCCATCATATGTTGGAGTAGATGATGCTGGAAATGCAAATACATTTGTATAGCTTATAGCCAAAATTACAGCTATGATCATTATTATAATTACTAAACTTTTTCTCATATCAACCTCCTTTTGTATATTATGCTTTCTATCATTTTTTTGTTCTATTTTATTTGTATTTTAATAATTTATATGATAAACTATTTTTGAAAAATATTTTGGGAGGTTCTTATGACTTTTCTTAATGATTTACTTAATATAATTACTACTAATACTGCAAGTGACTATATTACCGCACTTGTAATAATATTAATTTTTACAGTTATTGGCCCAATGCTCTCTACTTGTATTATAAAATTATTTCGCATAAAAGAGAAAAGAATTACCAGAATTAAGCGTAATGCTTTTTATAAACCATTAAAAAGTTTTATTGCTATTTTAGGTGTATATATTGCTCTTCATAGTTTAATACTTCCTGCTCATTGGGTAACTATTATAAATAAATCTTACAGAATTTCAGTTATTCTTTTAATTGCATATGCCTTTTCTAATTTCTTTAGTTCTCATAACTATGAATCTATTAAGAAGTTAGTTAATTTTACTGGAAATGATGCCTTGCTTGGATTTATTACTAAGTTTATTAAAATTGTAATTTATGTAATTACTGGTTTTATTATAATAAATGAACTTGGCTACAATTTAAATGGATTAGTTGCAGGTGTTGGAATTTTCAGTGCTGCCATCGCTTTAGCTGCACAAGATTTAGCTAAAAATATTATAGCTGGTTGTTCAATTATTATCGATAAACCTTTTGTTATTGGAGACTATGTTGGATTAGATGCAATGTCTGGAACCGTTGAGGATATAACATTTAGAAGCACTAGAATAAGAAACCCTGAAAATCAAGTAATTTCTATTCCAAATAGTAAAATCTCAGAAGCTACTTTAATTAATCATACCCAAATGAAAAAAAGACGTTTTCTACTTGAACTAACTCTCGAGCTTGATACAGAATTACCTAGAGTTTTATCTTTATTAGAAAAAATTAAAATATTATTATTGAACAATAATAATGTTTTACATGATAATATAAAAACTTATTTTAAAACAGTTTCTTCAAACGGAATTGATATTGTTATTGATTTTTATACTGATATTGTTGATTATCTAAACTACTTACAATTTAAACAAGAAATGAATTATGAAATTCTAGACTTAATTCAAAAAGAAAATATAGGGCTTGCATATAACTCTCAAACCTTATATATAAAGAAATAAATTAAATTTGCCATATATACTTTTTTCTATGTATATATGGCTATTTTTATTTAAACTTTATTATCTACAACATAAGTACTATTAGTATTATTTTCTTTTACAGGTTCATTAGTAAAAGATTTTGTTATGTATCCTGCAAAAAAACCTAATAAAAAAACAATTATAAATACTACTGTAGTCTTTAAAGACTCTTGTTTACTATACATTTCTTTATCATATACTTTCATACTCATCAACTTCTTTCTTTTGAAAAGATATATATATATTTTACTTCATTATATGTTTTTTTGCAAGTCCATTGTGCGTTTTATTTATAATAAATATATTTGATATGCAGATACATTTGTGATATACTGGTAAAAATTAGTCTTTGGAGGTTATTTATGATAGATTTTTTAATGTCATTTGAAGTTCAATCTTTAATAAAACTAATACTTGGCTTTATTTTAGCTGGAATTATTGGTTCTGAACGTGAATCTCTTAACAAACCTGCTGGTTTTAAAACTCATTCTTTAATAGGAATATGTAGTGTTTTAGTAATGCTTTGCGGGGAATATATTTCAATGAATACAAATGCCGATATATCACGTATTCCTGCCCAACTTCTTTCTGGAATAGGTTTTCTTGGAGCAGGAACAATTTTAAGAGATGGTCTAAATGTAACTGGTTTAACTACTGCAGCTAGCTTACTTGCTGTTACATGTATTGGTTTATGTATAGGTGCAGGATTTTATTTAGGTGGAATAGTTGCAACTTTTATAGTTTATATAATACTTTCACATTCACACAAGTGGTTTTCTACTCAAGTTACTACACCTGAAGAACAAGAAAAAATTAAAATAGATGAGCAAGATTAACCAGTCTTGCTCAAAATGTCTCTTTTCATTTTATTCATTATTTTCTTTTCTAGTCTTGATATGTAACTTTGAGAAATTCCGAAGCATGTCTGCCACTTCTTTTTGAGTTTTTTCTGTTCCTGTTTTAAATCCAAATCTAAGTTCCATAATATTTTTTTCTCGATTTGTTAGTTTTGTTATTGCATCTTTTAATAAAACTCTATCTACTTCTTCTTCAATTCTTCTATAAGTTACATCTTCATCTGTTCCTAATATATCTGATAATAGTAATTCATTTCCGTCTCCGTCTTGATTCAGTGGCTCGTCTATTGATATTTCTCCTTTAATTCTATTACTTCTTCTCAAATACATCAAAATTTCATTTTCTATACATCTTGATGCATATGTTGCAAGTTTTATATTTTTTCCTGCATTAAATGTGTTTATTGCTTTCATTAAACCTATTGTTCCTATTGATATCAAATCTTCTAACCCTACTCCTGTATTTTCGAATTTCTTTGCAATATACACCACTAATCTTAAGTTATGTTCAACTAAAACCTGCCTTGCTTCAAAATCATTATCACTTAATTTCTTTATCATCTCTTCTTCTTCATCTGCTTGTAATGGTGGTGGTAAATTTTGACTTCCTCCTATGTAGAATATAGAGTTTTCTTCAATCAAATTAGTATTTAAATAATTTTTTATTTTAGTTTTTAACATATCTAAAATATTCATTATAACCCTCTCCTTTTTCTAAAATGTTTAATCCTATTAAGGCTGAGTATGAATTATTATTACTTATTTTTTTTTCGTATATTCCTATAATTACCTCTTTTATAAAGTTATCATTACCTTGATAATTTATAATAACCCCATCTACTTTTATCCCTAGTAAAAGTCCATTTTCTTTTCCTAATGATTTGAACGGTATAATTCTTATTTTTGATAAGTATTCTCCCATTTCCACATCTTTTCCTTCTATAAAATTTATTGTATTTTCCAAAATTTCTGTTGGGAAAATATCTGTTAATTTATCTTTTTCCACTATAACAACTGGTACTTTTGTTATTGGATCTGTTAGCAGATTTCCTGTATCTATTATTGCTTTTATTTCTTTTGTTTTGTCTTTTTGTATTATCTTTACATCGCAAATCATGTCTTTTTTCGTTAGTTTTCCTTTAATATTTTTGAAAGAAATTGTTATTATTATAAATCCTATTACCCCTCCTGTTATTATTACTTTTATTGGAGATATCCCTATCAGTACTCCATTTTGAAAAGATATATTTTGTGGTTTTACAAAGTACAGTAATGCAAATGTTACACCTCCAAATGTAAATGATGTTAAATAAAAAATCATAATCCCTTTTAAAAAACTTTTGAATTTTGATGGATTAAATGCCACATATACCATTACTGCTGATAGTGCTACTTTTAAGAATATATTTGAATATATTTGTAGTTTTGATATGTATATTATAATTGCATATGTACTTCCAATTGTACTTGATATTAGTATTCTAAGTATTTTTATTTGGCTTTTTAGTATAATTGCTGTTGCAAATAATATTATGCAATTCATGAATAAATTCTCTAAAAAAATTATATCTATATAAACTGTCATGATGTTATTTTAGCATGTTTTTGATAAAAAGCTTGTCATTTCTTGAGTGCGAAAAAAAGAAATAATCTACATCTTAGATTATTTCTCTTTCTATTTTTTTGATTTTCTATTTTTTTATACTTTATTTCCTTTTTTTCTCAAGAATGATGGTATGTCTAAATCTCCTGGTTGATCTTTTCCATCATTTGCTTGTGGTATTGAATTTATCTTTTTGTTCCATGTACTATTTACTAAGTTTTCAACATTCGTTGGAGATGATAAATCTTGATTTTGTTCAAATCCTGTTGCTATAACTGTAATAACGATTTCATCTTCTAATGATTCATCTGTTACTACACCAAAGATTATATTAGCTTCAGGGTCTGCACTGCGTTGAACTAATTCTGCTGCTGTATTTGCCTCTTGTAATCCTAATTCATTTCCACCTGTAATATTAATTATAACTCCTCTTGCTCCTTCTATAGATGATTCTAGTAATGGGTTTTGTATTGCTTGTTTTGCAGCATCTTCGGCTCTGTTTTCACCACTTGCTCTACCAATTCCCATGTGTGCTATACCTGTATTTAGCATTACTGTTCTTACATCAGCAAAGTCTAAATTTATTAATCCAGGTGTTGAAATTAAGTCTGATATACCTTGTACACCTTGTCTTAAAACATCATCTGCCATTTTGAATGCTTCTATTATAGATGTTCTTCTATCTATTATTTGTAATAATTTATCATTTGGGATAACGACTAATGTATCTACTTTTTCTTTTAATGCTGTAACTCCTCTTTCTGCTTGTGTTAGTCTTTTCTTTCCTTCAAATGTAAAAGGTTTTGTTACAACTCCGATTGTTAAAATACCTAGTTCTCTTGCTGTTGCAGCAACTATTGGTGCAGCTCCTGTTCCTGTTCCTCCACCCATTCCAGCTGTTACGAATACCATATCTGCTCCACGTAAAGCTTCTGCTACTTCTGATTTGCTTTCTTCTGCGGCTTGTGCTCCAATATCAGGATTTGCTCCTGCTCCTAATCCTCTTGTTAGTTTTTCTCCTATTTGTATTCTTGTACTAGCTTTTGAACGTTGAAGTGCTTGATTATCTGTGTTTACTGCTATAAATTCTACTCCTTTTATTCCTGATTCTATCATTCTATTTATAGCATTATTTCCTGCTCCTCCTACTCCAATTACTTTTATTGTTGCTGTCCCATCCATCATATAATTATTGATATTATTATTGTTTTCATCATAATTTGATTCTATCATACTGTAATTTCCTCCCCTTTTTTATATAAAATTAAAAATTAAAAACTAGGTATAAAAGAATTCTTTGATTCTTTCTAAAATCGTTTTTAAGGCATTTCCACTTGTTTTAATATCTATGTTACTTGCCACATTTTTTGAAGCATTTCTAAGTGAAATATACCTAATTAATGCATAGCTAGATCTGTATTCAGGTTTTATTGTACTTACTAGTCTTCCTGTAGATATTTTTACTGGTATATTTAAAGCAATTTTTCCTGCAACATCACTTTTACTAATGCAAGTTATTCCTTGCCCCGTTAATACTACATTATTTATATTTTGTTTGATTCCTGCATTTGTTATTTGTTTATTTACTAAATTAAATATTTCTTCTATTCGTGCTTCCATTACTTCTATCAATTGTGAACTTTTTATTGTTTTGTTTTTTTCACTACCTTTATATGTATTTAAAATTATATCTGTATCATTATCTATAAATGATCTTAAGGCTAGTGAGTATTGCTTTTTTAGTTTTTCTGCTTCTTCTTCTGTGATATTAAAAACCAGAGCAATATCGCTTGTTATGTTTTCTCCTCCTAGAGGAATCGTATTTGCATAAATATAACTTTGCCCATTAAATACACCAATATCTGTATTTCCTGCACCTATATCTAGTATCATTATATTGTCATTAATTTCATTTTTATCTAATACCAATGTTCTTTGTGCTAGTATATTAGGGATTATTCCATCTATTTCTAAGTTAGCTCTCTTTAATATTCCTGTTAATTGTTTTACATAGCTTCTATTGGCTAAAATAACTTGTCCATTTATTGTAAATGTTGAGCTCAATGTTCCTACTGGATTATCTACAATTTTACCATTATCAAGTTTTATTTCGTTTGTTATAATATCTATTATAACTTTATCTGATGGAACATCTATGTCTTTTATTTGTAAGAGCGCTGAATTTAAGTCTTTTGCTGTGATACCGGCAATTTTATCTTTTGCTTCTTTTACAATGCTATTTTGAACAATTGTTACTTGTTTTCCTGTTATTGTTATATATGCTGAATTGATTTTTATGTTTGCCTGTTGTTCTAAGTCTGAAACAGTTTTCGATATAGCAGAGGTAATTTCATTTTCATCTGTTATTTTTGATTTCTTTATTCCAAAGCATTTACACTCAGCTGTTGCTATAACTTCTACTTGATTAAAACTATTTATTTCTGCAACAACACTACTTACTTTGGAGGTTCCGATATCAATTCCTACAATTATATCTCCGATAGCCAAAATATTCCCTCCAATTTTTTGATTATCATTATAATATATTTTTTTTCAAAAAATGTCAATACTATTTGTTATAATTTTGTAATAATTTGGTAATATTGTTGTAATATATTTCTATTCAAATGTAAATGCTATAATCCCTAAAATAAATCCTACTATATTTCCTACAAATCCTATTCTTCCTTTATATAATTTATTAGACTCTGGGATTAATTCTCCTGATACAATATATAACATTGCTCCTGCTGCAAATGCTAAACATATGCTTATTGTATTTGGAGATATTTTTCCAACTAGTGCTCCAAAAAAAGCTCCTATTCCAGTTGTTACTCCAGATAATATGGTGTATATTATTACTTTTACTTTACTCATTCCACCGTTTTTCATTGGAACTGCCATTGATATTCCTTCTGGTATATCATGTAGTAATATTGCTATTGCTAAAGAATATCCTAATTTCATAGATGCTCCAAACCCAGATCCTATTGCTAATCCTTCTGGAAAATTATGAAGTGATAATCCTATTCCAACAATTATTCCTGTCTGTAGCAAACTATTTTTACTTCTCATTCTTCCACTACTTTTACTTTTAACAATATTATCACAAAAAATCATTACTATAACACCTATTAAAATTCCAATTAAAGTATTTGCAAGTCCTGATAATTCAATTGCTTCTGGAATTAAATCAAAACAGATAATAGCTGTCATTAATCCTGCTGCAAATTGCAAAACAAAACTTAAAAACTTATTTGTTGTATTTTTAAAAGTTACTCCAATAATTCCACCTATTGTTGTACCAAAAGTTCCAAAAAACAAACCTGCTAATGTAGTTTTTATTAAATAATCCATTATTTCCTCCTAAACTGTAATTTCTTCGAAGTGCGGCTCTCTGTGGACAGCGACCCCCTACATTTCTTTTTTTCATAGATTACTTTACACTATTCTATACATTAACAGGTTACGCATATTAACTTGTACTTATTCTAATTTTTTCAAATCTATTTTTGTTGTTTTTTATCGTATTTTATGATATATTATTAGAATTATAGGAGAGAAATATGATAGAGAACAAAAGATTAGTAAATGCACGTAAAAAAAATATGAAATTATATCCCCTATATCGTATGTGGGGAGTAGATATTATATTTTTATATGTTATAAGAATGCTTTTCCTTACACAGATAAAAGGATTTAGCTCTCAAGATGTTGTTTTTGCAATATCATTGTATGCTTTATTTATGGTTATTTTGCAAATTCCTGCCACTATATTAATAAAGAAAATAGGCTATGTTAGAAGTGCATTTTTAAGTAATGTTTGTAATATAATATATATAACACTTTTAATTTTCTGTAGTAATATTATAATGCTATTTTTTGCAGAATTTATAAGTGCTTTAACATTTGCTATAAAAGATGTCGCGGAACCAAGTTTAATTAATAATTCAATTCCAAAAACTAAGAAAAAGGGTAATATCTTTTCAAGATTAGAAGGGAAAGGTACTTCTAGGTATAATTTTTTAAATGCCATTGCAGATGTTATTTCTGGTAGCGTATATTTAATAAATCCTTATTTACCACTTATACTTGCTATAGTTTGCTCTGTCATTGCTTGTATAATTATATTACAATTTGAAGAATTGTCTCCAAAGAAAAAGAATGAAAAAGAGGAACATATTGTTAGAGATTATATCTCTGATTTAAAAATTTCCTTTAAATTTATTCTTCAGTCTAAAAGACTTAGATGTTTACTTTTATATTCTGGACTATTTTGGGGATTACGTTGTTTAGTTGTCAGTTACAAGGATTCTATACTTGTAGAGATAGAAACTTCTGCTGTAATAATAGGTATTGTAAGTGCCCTTTTAGAAATTTCAGCAGCAATAGCAGCTAAAAAGCAAGGAAAATTTCATAAGAAATTTAGAAATAAATCTCTTACATATATTGCTATGAGTTTTGCTTTATGTACAATCTTTTCAGGTTTAATTGTTATTTTAAATGCTCCTTTTATTATAGAATTAATAATAATCGTTTTATCATTTGTTATTATAAGTGCAGATAATGTAATGTCTGGAATTTTAGTAAATAGATATTTAGCAAATTTTTCGAATCCTGATATATTATTAAAAATTTACTCTGCAAATGCAATATCAAGAAATATATTAAGATTTGCCTTTGGATTTATTCGGTTCTGTTCTTATGGGAATAACTAATACCGAAAATGCTATGACGATAATAGGTATCTTTACATTAGTAATTATGATAATATTATTTAAAGAAATGAAAACCAAAGTAGGATTAAAACCTGATCAATATGATAAAAAAGATATCGAATTTAAAATACCAAGTAAAGCAGCACATTAAAATACTGTGCTGCTTTTAAAATTTGTACAAAATAGCTCCACAAGGATATTAATTTTTAAAGTTTAAAACAGAGCTGTATTTATATTTTAAAATGGAATATCCTGCAATATGGAGCCAACTTTGTACTTTATGAATGTATTATTCTTTTACTTCTGTTGTAGGTTCTTCTGTTACAGTATCTATTTTTTCTTCTACAACTGGAGTTTCTGTTTCTACTGCTGGTGCTTCTTCTGGAGCTACTGCACTATCGTCTTTAGCAGGTTCTTCTGAAACTACTTCCTCTTCTTTAACTGTTATTTCTGTTGTTTCAATTCTTGCTCCTATCTTTTCTTTTGTCTTAGCAGATTTTCCTAATCTGTCTCTTAAATAGAATAATTTTGCTCTTCTTGCTTTACCTACTCTTGTTACTTCTACTTTCTCTACTGCTGGTGAGTGAATTAAGAATGTTTTTTCAACACCTACTCCTGATGCTATTCTTCTTACTGTAAATGTTTTATTTATTCCTCCACCTTGAACTTTAATTATGATTCCTTCAAATATTTGAATTCTTTCTCTGTTTCCTTCTTTTACTCTAACATGAACTTTAACTGTATTTCCAACTTTTAAATCTGGTATTTTGTTTTTCATTTGTTCACGTTCTATTGATTTTATGATATCCATTCGATATCCTCCCTTCCTTTTATTTATTTTTTAAATCTGGTCTTTTATTTTTTGTTATTTCTATTGACTGTTTTGTTCTCCAGTCATTAATTTTTTTATGGTTTCCGTGAAGTTAACACTTCTGGAACCTTTCTATTTAAGAATATTTCTGGTCTTGTATATTGTGGATATTCTAATAGATTATTTGTAAAAGATTCTTCTTTGATAGAATCTGCATTCAATACTCCCTCAACATATCTTGAAACTGAGTCTATTATTACCATTGCTGGTATTTCTCCTCCTGTTAATACATAGTCTCCTATTGATATTTCTTCTGGTTTGATTTCATCTATAACTCTTTGATCTATTCCTTCATAATGACCACATAATAATATTAAATGTTTTTCTTGGCTTAATTCCTTTACTTTCTCCTGATTTAATGTTTTTCCTTGTGGAGTTAAATATATGGTTTTAGATTTTTCTGTTGCTGCACTTTTATATGCATCATATACAACATCTGGTCTAATTACCATTCCTGCTCCTCCACCATATGGAGTATCATCTACTTTTTTATGTTTATCTTTTGAAAAATTTCTTATATTTATTAAATTAATATCTATAATATTTTTTTCAATTGCTTTACCTATAATGCTTTGTTTCATAGGTTCAAACATTTCTGGAAAAAGTGTAAGTATGTCTATTTTCATATTAAACCATCCATTAAATTTACTATTATTTTCTTGTTTTTAATGTCTATTTCTTTTATAACATCTTTTATTGCTGGAAGTAATACTTCTTTACCTTCTTCTGTTTTTACCACATATACATCATTACTTCCTGTACTTAAAACATCTATCATTTTACCTAGCAATTCATTTTTTTCCGTATATACATTGCATTTCAACATATCTACGACTAAGTATGAATCTTCTGGAATATCCCCAATGTCTTCTTTATCTATTTTTAGATACATGTTTCTGTATTTTTCAGCTTCTTCTATGTTGTCTATTCCCTCTAACTTTAGTAAAACCATATTTTTTACATACTTTACTTCTTCGATATTCTTTGCTAAAAGTTCTTGACCTTTCTGTATATAGATGACTTCTAATTTTTCAAATCTTGTAATATCATCCGTAAATGGCTTGATTTTTAACATACCTTTTAGCCCATTTGTGTTTACTATTTGACCTATTTCTAAATATTCTTTCATATCTTTTTACCTATCCAATAAACTCTATTGTTATTCTTTTTGATTCTTTTGCCCCTAATGCTTTCATCACTGTTCTTATTGCTCCTGCCATTTTGCCTTCTCTTCCTATTACTTTTCCCATATCTGTTTCAGCAACTTTTACTTCAAATATTAGGTTTTTTTCATCTTCCTTTTGGTTTATTGAAACTTGTTCAGGAAATTCTACTAAGTTTGTTATTATTGTTTTTAATGTTTCTTCCATTTTTTTCCTCCTAACCTATAGTATTCCTTCAAAGTGTTTCTTAATTTTTAGTTTTGCAAAACTATTTCGCTGCATTTACTTCAATTAAACGTTTTACTGTGTCTGTTGGTTTTGCTCCATTTTTTATCCATTGCTCAACTTTTTCTTTGTCTAATACTAATTCAGATGGTTCTACCATTGGATTGTATGTTCCAATTTGTTCAATTATTTTTCCATCTCTTGGTGATTTAGAATCAGCAACTACTATATGATAGAATGGTGCCTTTTTCTTTCCTACTCTTTGTAATCTTATTTTTACCATGTTTTTATCCTCCCTTTTTTATATTTATATATAAATTTAAAAAATTAAAAACTAAACTAAATATACTTTTTTATTTCAAATTTTTAAGCATATTATTTACATCAAGACCATTAAGTCCTTTTTTTAGTCCTCCTTTATTATTTTTCATCTGTTTCATTAATTTTTGTGTCATTTCAAAAGAACTAATAAACTTATTTATATCTTGTACTGTAGTTCCACTTCCTTTTGCTATTCTTTGTCTTCTACTTGCATTTAAAAGTCTTGTATTTTTCTTTTCCTGTTTTGTCATTGAACATATTATTGCTTCTATTTTTACGAATTCTTTATCATCAACTTTAATATCTCCAAATTTGCTCATTCCTGGTATCATTTTTAATATTGATGAAAAAGATCCCATTTTCTTCATTTGTCTTAATTGTGCTAGATAATCATCCAAATCAAATTCTTGTTTTCTTAATTTCTTTTCTAGTTTTAATGCTTCTTCTTCATCAAAAGCTTCTTCTGCTTTTTCTATTATTGAAAGCATGTCACCCATTCCTAAGATTCTTGATGTCATTCTATCTGGATGAAATTCTTCTATATCACTTAGCTTTTCACCTGTTGCTGCAAATTTTATTGGTCTGCCTGTAACTTTTTTTACTGAAAGTGCCGCACCACCACGAGTATCACCATCTAATTTTGTAAGAACTACTCCATCTATTCCAAGATCCTCATTAAATGTTTGTGCAACATTTACCGCATCTTGACCTGTCATTGAGTCTACTACTAATAAAATTTCATGTGGTTTCACATTTAATTTTACATTTTTAAGTTCTTGCATTAATTCTTCATCTATATGAAGTCTACCTGCAGTATCTAATATTATTACGTCATTTAGTTTTGAATAAGCTTGTGATATTGCTTGTTTTGCTATTTGCACTACATCTTTTGAATTTTCGTTTGCATATACTGGAATATTTAACTGTCCGACCTACTACTTGTAATTGTTTTATAGCAGCCGGTCTATACACATCACATGCAACAAGCAAAGGCTTTTTTCCTTGTTTTCGTAAAAGATTTGCGAGTTTCCCACAAGTAGTTGTTTTTCCAGAACCTTGAAGTCCTACTAGCATTATTATTGTAGGCGGATTTGGAGTAAAATTAATCTTGCTTGCTACTCCTCCTAAAAGATCTGTCATTTCATCTCTTACTATTTTTACAACTTGTTGACCTGGAGTTAATGATTTTAAAACATCTTGCCCTAAAGCTTTTTGTTCTACCTCTGATATGAATTCTTTTACAATCTTAAAGTTAACGTCTGCTTCCAATAAAGCTAATTTTACTTCTCTTAAGACTTCTTTTAAGTCTCCTTCTGTAATTCTTGCTTTACCACTAAGCTTTCTTGTTATACTCTGTAATCTTGATGATAATCCTTCAAAGGCCATTTCATTTCCTCCTTTTTTCTTTTAAATTATGTTGTTTTAGACTACACAATTTAACTCTTCTTTGATGTGTTCCAATATTTCAGATATTTGTTCATCTGTAAACTTTGTTTGAATTTTTGTAAGTTCTGATAATATGTCAGCTATTTTTTCTTCTTGTCTTTGTGTCTTTTTCATAATTTCCAACTTCTCTTCAAATTCGAAAAGTTTATTCTCCCCCTTTTTCATAATATCTCTAACTGCTTGTCTTGTAATGTTTTCGTTCTCTGCAATTTCAGAAAGAGACAAGTCTAAGTTGTAATAGTTATCTAATATATTCAATTGTTTTTCAGTTAAAAGTTTGCCATAAACTTGGCAAAGCATACTAATTTCCACTTTTCTATTCATAACTACTACATCCTTTTAAATTTGTAATGCTAATATACTTTACACTATTTTTAGCCATTTGTCAAGTATTTTCCTTAATTTTACATAAATTTTAGCTGTTATTTATTGATTTTATAACAAAATTATAATAATTAAATATATTGTAAATGTTCAATATACTGGTACAATTGTAATTTTATGCTAATTGTGTTAAAATATAGTTAGGCAAGGCATTTTGCTGAGCTAAATTTATTGAACCCTTAAATGGGTGGAGGTTCTTATGAGAATCGAAAAAATCGAAGGCTGTGATTTCCCCATCACCATCGTTTGCGATGGCGAGAACTGCGGCACCACGTTTACCGTGACCATGCCGGAGGATATGCGCCGTGTGGGCGTTTGGAGAAGGTCCCTGATGGACAATGTCTCTCAGCCCCAGAAAATTCGGGAGCGTGTCCTTACAAAATGCCCCTGCTGTGGCTATGAATACGAAGTAGCCATGTACCGCATGTCCAAGAAGCTGCTGGAGAAAATCCCCTACGACCGGACCGATGATCCCGTTGGGACGCCCGCAAAGTATGTGGGTTATATGACGGAAGGGTTCGATTAACCTTCGCAGAAGGCGTGGCAACCAGTCTGGTTGCCACGCCTTCTTTATGCAATTCCCATATTCTTTGATTTTGTCAAGTGTTTTTATAAATTTATGGAAACTTATTTATTTGGCATTTATACTTTAATTTGCAATTTTATGTTAATTATGTTAAAATATATTTAAGCAAGGCTTTTAGCCAAGCAAATTTATTCACCCTTAAATGGGCGGAGGTTATTATGGCTAGAATTACTAAGGTTATCGGTCACGTTTGGCCCATCTCTATCACCTGCAACACCTGCGGTGTCACCTTTGAGGCGGACAAACCCACCGACCTGCGCCGGCACATCGAGTATGGCTATGACCACCAGGATGGTTGCTCCATCCCCTATGTCAAGCGCAAGTATGTGACGGTTTCGTGCCCCTGCTGCAACACGGCGCATGATCTCCAGGACAGCCAGGTCCCCGCCATCTTTGGCAATGCCATCCCGATGGCGGAAGGCGAGAATCCCATCTACGGCTAACCCCTTAACTGGGCATAAGCCCTCCGAAACAGGCAACGGTGCATTCCAGACTGGAATGCACCGACCTTCTTATATGCACATTTAAAATCTAATTTTTCTACATTTCATTTTTTTCTTTTTTACCTGAAATATTGTATTTGATTTTAGAGTGTTTTGCTAAGCTTGCAATTTTATGTAAAGTGTGATAAAATATAGGTAGTGCGAGGCGTTCAGCCAAGCATAAATTTAGTAGCCCTTAAATGGGCGGAGGTTATCATGCGTATTGTTAAGATGGACAATCATTCCGAGTGGCCTTTGATCGTTAAGTGCGCCCGGCCTTCGTGCCCCGCTCACATCGAGCTGAGCATGCCGTCCGACATGCAGCGGACTTGCTTCCGCGGCCACCCTCCGGAGTTCGCGGCTTACGCCACGTGCCCCATCTGCGCTATGGAGCACAAGTTGGAGCGCAGCCAGATCCCCGAGGAGATCTTCAACCAGATCCCCACCGACAACAGCACGGGCATCATGTCCTATCACGACTGATCGTGACCTCAACCTGCCAGAGGGCGGAGCAACAGACTGTTGCTTCCGCCCTTGGTATTTTTTGTATATTTTACTTTAATTTTATGCCTTGCTTTCTAAATATTCATCATATGTAGTTTCTCTATCGAATTTCTTTTCTGGTCCTAATTCAATTATTCTGTCTGCTACTGTTTGCACTAATTGATGATCATGCGATGTAAATAATAAATTTCCTTTAAATTTCTTTAAGCCTTCATTTAATGCTGTTATTGATTCCATGTCTAAATGGTTTGTTGGTTCATCAAATATTAAAAAGTTTGCTCCTGATAACATTAGCTTTGATAAAACACATCTTACTTTTTCTCCTCCTGATAATACATCTACTTTTTTAAGCGCTTCATCTCCAGAGAATAGCATTCTTCCCAAAAATCCTCTTACATATGTCTCGTCTGGATCTTTTGAATATTGTCTTAGCCAATCTACTAATGGCTCATTTGTTTTAAACAAATATCCGTTATCTTTTGGGAAATAATCATGTGTTATTGTTTGTCCCCACTCTATTTCTCCTTCATCTGGTTCTACTTCTCCTGCTATTATTTGAAATAATAGTGTGGTTCTTAATTCATTATCTGATGCTATTGCTATTTTATTTCCAGCTTTTACATCAAATGAAATATTATCTAATATTTTTTCTCCATTTACCGTTTTAGAAATATTTTTTACTCTTAGAATTTCTTTTCCTGGTTCTCTGTCTGGTTTAAAATCTATATATGGATACTTTCTATTTGACGCTTTTATTTCTTCTAGTTCTATTTTTTCTAATGATTTTTTTCTTGATGTTGCTTGTTTTGATTTTGATGCATTTGCACTAAATCTAGCAATAAATTCTTGTAATTCTTTTATTTTTTCTTCTTTCTTTTTGTTTTGCTCTTTTGCTTGTTTTAATGCTAATTGACTTGATTCATACCAGAAATCATAATTTCCTGGATATATTTTTATCTTTCCAAAGTCCACATCTGCAATATGTGTACATACTTTATTTAAAAAATATCTATCATGTGAAACTACTATAACTGTGTTTTCAAATTCAATTAAAAACTCTTGTAACCATTCTATGCTTTTTATATCTAAGTCATTTGTTGGCTCGTCTAGTAATAAAACATCTGGGTTTCCAAATAAGCTTTGTGCTAATAATACTTTAACTTTATCTTTAGCTTCTAATTCTTTCATTAATTTATAATGGCTAACTGCTGGAATTCCTAAATTATTTAATAGAATTGCTGCATCTGACTCTGCATTCCATCCATCCATATTTCCAAATTCTTCTTCTAGTTTGGCTGCTTTTAATCCATCTTCTTCATTGAAATCTGGTTTCATATATAGTGCTTCTTTTTCTTTCATTATGTCATATAGCCTTTTATTCCCCATTATAACTGTATCTATTACTGAAAATTCTTCATATTCAAAGTGATTTTGCTTTAGTACTGAAAGTCTTGCTCCTTTATCTATCGCAATTTCACCTTTGCTTGGTTCTAATTCCCCTGATAACACCTTTAAAAATGTTGATTTTCCTGCTCCATTCGCACCTATTAGTCCATAACAATTTCCTTTTGTGAATTTTATATTCACGTCCTCAAATAATACTCTTTTCCCAAATCTTACTGTTACTCCTATTGAATTTATCATTTTTCTCTCCTTCTAGCTTTTTAAATCATATCTTTTATTCGTAACCATATGAAAGTTACTATTGCAATTATTATAGATATTCCTAAAAGAATTCCAAATCCATATGGGTTTGTCTCAAATGGTAATTTTACGTTCATTCCCCAAATGCTTGCAATTAATGTTGGTACAGATATTAATACTGTAAGTGATGTTAATACCTTCATTACACCATTTAAGTTATTTGAAATTATTGATGAATATGCATCCATTGTACTTGTTAAAATATCGCTGTACGTTTTACTCATTTCAATGGCCTGTCTATTTTCTATAATTGCATCTTCTAGTATATCTTCATCTTCATCATACATTTTTAAAATTTTTCCTCTTAGTGTTTTTTCCATTACTATTTCATTTGATCTTAATGATGTTGTTATGTATATTAAACTATTTTGCAAATTTAACAATTGCATTAAATCCTTGTTTTGCATACTTTCTTGCAAAAATGCTACTGTTGATTCTTGTTCTTTATTTATCTTTTTTAGATTTTCCAAATAGCATGCTGCATTTAGATATAATATTTGTAATAAAAATCTTGTCTTTTTGTATGTATAAAAACTTTTTATTTTATTCTTTTCAAAAGCATCTACGACCTTATTTCTTCTTAGGGAAACTGTTACTACATAGTCATCACCTACTATTAAAACTCCTAGTGGCATTGTTGTATAGGTCTTATCATCTTTTATATCTTCTATTATTGGAACATCTATTATAAATAATATCTGATTATCTTCTGTATCTATTCTGGCTTGCTCTTCAATATCTAGAGGATATCTTATAAAATCCTCTTCTATATTAATTTGCGAGCAAACTCTCTTTATCTCTGCTTCGGACGGGTTTGTTAAATTTATCCATACTCCTTTTTTTATTTCTTTTACTTCTTCTAATTTTTCTGTTTTCATATCTGTATTATAAATTTTAATCATTTCTTTCCCCTCCTTGACATTTATATAGTATTTTTTATCATATGTTAAAAATAACCATACTTATTTATTATACCACAACTTGACAATATTTAACAATAACTTATCTGTAATAAAGTGTGGTTTTTCTATGACATTTTGTGACGTGTTATTCTAGTAGTAAAAATGACATAATTGTCGTAGGTGATTTTTTATGATAAAAGAAAATAGAATTAAGAAAAATTATACTCAAGAAAAGTTGGCTGAGCTTATAAATATAAGTCCTAGACAATTACAAAGAATTGAAAAAAACGAAAATAAAACTAAAATTGAAACTTTAAAAAGATTAATTGATGCTTTGCAAATACCTGATGAAGAAATTGTTACATATTTAAAAAAAGCTTAAAAAGCTATCTGGTTTTTTCCACATAGCTTTTTTGGCAATATTTTATTTTTTATAATATGCTTTTATTTTTTCTATTGCTTTTTCTGTGTTTTCTTTTGTTCCAAATCCTGTTAATCTAAAGTATCCTTCTCCACTTGGTCCAAATCCAACTCCTGGAGTTCCTACTACACCTACTTTTTCTAGTAATTCATCAAAGAATTCCCAAGATTTCATTCCATTGGGTGCTTTCATCCATACATATGGTGCATTTTCTCCCCCATATGTCTCAAATCCTATTTCATCCAATCCATCTTTTATTGTTTTTACATTATTCATATAATATTTTATATTTTCTGCAATTTCTTTTTGTGCGTCTTCTGTATAAACCGCTTCCGCTCCTCTTTGTGTTATATATGATACACCATTTGATTTTGTGCTTTGTCTTCTATTCCATAATTTATTTACTTGTACTTCTTCTCCTTTTTTTGTATATCCTATAAGTTCTTTTGGAACAACTGTATATCCACATCTTATTCCTGTAAATCCTGCTGATTTTGAATAGCTTTTAAATTCTATTGCTACTTCTTTTGCTCCTTCTATTTCATATATACTATGTGGAACATTCTTGTCCTGTATATAGCTTTCATATGCTGCATCATAAAGTATTACTGATTTATTTTCTCTTGCATATTTTATCCACTTTGCTAATTCTTCTTTTGATATAACTGTTCCTGTCGGATTATTTGGAAAGCAAAAATATATCATATCTACTTTTTCTTTTGGCAATTCTGGAATGAAATTATTTTCTGCATTAACGACTAAATATTTTATTTTTGTATATTTTCCATTTTCAAAGTTGCCGCTTCTTCCTGACATTACATTTGTATCTAAATATGCTGGATATACTGGGTCTGTTATTGCAACAATATTATCCTCATCAAATATATCTACAACATTTCCTATATCTGTTCCAATTCCATCTGATATAAACACTTCATAATTTTCAAAGTTTATACCTCTTTTTTTGTAATCATTTTCTATAATTTTTTCTTTTAGAAAATCATAACCAACTTCTGGTCCGTATCCTCTAAATGTTTTGCTATCTAACATTTCATCTACTGCTTTTTTCATTGCATCTGCAATAGCTTTTGGTATTGGTCTTGTTATGTCTCCTATTCCTAATTTTATTATCTCCTTTTCTGGATTTTTCTCTTGGTACTCCTTCGCTTTGTTTGTTATTGTGACAAACAAGTAACTGTCTTGTAGTTTTAAAAAATTCTCGTTTATTTTTAGCATAATTTTCCTCCATGCTATTATTTTTATTCGATAAATGAACAAATTATTATTCTTTTAATCTTTTTATTTATATCATTTTTTTCCCGTTTTTTCAAGTTTATATTACTGTTTATAAGTTAAATTTTTAACTGTGCTATCTAGCTCCACGTGGATGTTCATTTTTAAATTTTTAAACAACTGTATTAAAAATTTAAAAATTGAACATCCAGCAAGATGGAGCGGACTTTATAATGTAATAATAAATAATATGACTTCTTTCACTTTTTTTTCCTTATTTGTTTACAAATCCGACAAACCGTTATATAATTTCTTTAAATGTAATATTTTGATTGGAGTGATGCAAAAATGTTACTTAATAAACTTTTATCAAGAGTTGAAGTAAAAAATTCAGTTGGTAATCTAGATTTAGATATAACTAATATACATTCAGACTCTAGAAAAATTAAACAAGGAGGCCTTTTTATAGCTATTGATGGTTTCTCTAAAAATGGAATAGATTTTATACCTAGTGCTATTGAAAATGGTGCAATTACTATTATTGTTGAACCTAATGAAAATGTGGAAGAACTACATTCTAAGTTTAATATTCCTATCATTTCTGTAGATAACACCAGAAGAGCTTTAGCAATGACAGCTTGTACTTTTTATGATAACCCTTCTCAAAAATTAAAGCTTATTGGTGTTACAGGAACAAAAGGAAAGACTACTACTACATTTATGATTAAATCTATTTTAGAAGAACATGGTTTAAATGTAGGATTAATAGGAAGTATAGCAATATATATAAATGGAGAAAAAGTAGAAGATACTGATAGAACAACTCCTGAAAGCATAGAAATTCAAAAAAATCTAGCTTTAATGGTTGAGAAAAATGTTGATGTTGCAATTATAGAAGTTTCTTCACAGGCAATGAAATTAGATAGAGTTGCTGGTTGTGAATTTGATGTAGGTGTGTTTACAAATCTTTCAGAAGACCATATTAGTCCTAAAGAACATCCTAGTATGGAAGATTATTTTAATTGCAAATTAGAACTTATTAAACTTTCTAAACATGCTGTTCTTAATAATGATGATGAAGTTGTTAAAAAAATAGCTGAAATGTTACCTGATAAAGATTTAAAGACTTTTGGAATTAGTGAAAATTCAAATTTTAGAATAAATCCTGATAATATGATTATAACAGACTCTTATATAGATTTTTCTATTTTTTATAATGGAAAAGAAGAACAAATAGAAGCTCGTATCCCTGGTAAATTTAGCGTTTATAATGCAGCTGGTGCTATTTCTGTCGCTTCATATTTTGGAGTTACTGCTGATGAAATTAGAAGTGCTTTAAAAGATTTACGTGTTCTTGGAAGAAGTGAGCTTGTTCCAAATAAACTTGGACTTACTATTATGATAGATTATGCTCATACTCCATCTAGCTTAGAGAGTATTTTAACAGCAGTAAACAGTTACGCCAAAGGAAAAGTTATTTGTGCTTGGGGTGTTGGTGGCGATAGAGATGCTGCAAAAAGACCTGTTATGGGTGAAATTTCTGGTAGACTTGCAGACTATACTGTATTAATGTCTGACCAAGTTCGTACAGAAGATCCTTTAAAAATTTTAAAAGAAATTGAAGTTGGAATAGTTCCAACTGGTAAACCTTATAAAATTATTGTTGATAGAACTGAAGGTATCAGATATGCAATTTCTATTGCAAAACCTGGTGATATAATTGTTATTCCTGGTCTTGGACACGATTTATATTTAGAGAGAAATGGTGTGAAATATCCTTATGATGAAAGACAAGTTATTGCTAAAATAATAGATGAAATGATTGCATCTGGTGAGAGAACACCAGCAAATAACATAGATTAATTTCATAAAATGCTGTTTGTATGAAACAAACAGCATTTTTATTATAAATCTATTTTTCCTTCGAATACATTTCTTGCTTCTCCAATTAAATATGCATTTTCATCATATATTGCTTTTAATTTTCCACCTTTTAATTCTACATTTACTTCATTATCTGTTAAGTTTTTCTTATTGGCCACAATTACAGCTGCTGTTGTTCCAGTTCCGCAACTCATTGTTTCTCCTACTCCTCTTTCCCACACTCTTAATTTGATATTATTTCTGTTGATTATTTGTGCAAACTCTACATTCGTTTTGTTAGGAAAATATTTATAATTCTCTACTATTTTTCCTATCTTTTCTAAATCAATTTGTTCTATATTATCTCTAAAACATATTGCATGTGGGTTTCCCATTGATATTGGAAAAAATTCGTAAATATCATTTTCTATTTTTATATCTATACTTTTATTATCTTCGTAAAATACTGGTATTTTTTTATAAGAAAATATTGGTCTTCCCATATCTATTTTTACTTCTTTTCCATTGTTTAAAATTTCTACTGTTTTTACTCCTGCTAAAGTTTCTATGTTAAATATTTTTTTGTCATTTAAGTACTTTTCATGAATATATTTTGCTAAACATCTTATTCCATTTCCACACATTTCAGCTTCTGTACCATCTTTATTTATTATTCTCATTTTAAAGTTTGCAATTTTACTTCTATACAAAAAGATTACTCCATCTGCCCCTATTCCTCTATTTCTATCGCATAAATATTTAGATAATAATTTTATATCATATAAAAAGTTATTATCTATTGTATCTATAATTATAAAATCATTTGCCGTAGCTTCCATTTTAGAAAAAAATAACATACAATTCACTCCTTTTGGTAAATTGTATGTTTTCTTTAATTTTTATGTTCTTATTTCAGAAAGCATTATGCTAATTCTATTGTAGCTCCTGCTTCTTCGAATTTTGCTTTCATAGCTTCAGCATCATCTTTAGATACTCCTTCTTTAACTGTTTTTGGAGCTCCATCAACTAAATCTTTAGCTTCTTTTAATCCTAATCCTGTAGCATCTCTAACAACTTTTATAACTGCTATTTTGTTAGCTCCTGCTTCTTTTAATACTACGTTGAATGATGATTTTTCTTCAGCTGCTGCTCCTGCTGCTGCTCCACCAGCTACTGGTGCTGCTACAGCTGCTGCTGATACTCCATATTTTTCTTCAATTCCTTTTACTAATTCTGATAATTCGATAACTGTTAAGCTATCTATTTCTTCTAATAATTTTGCAATGTCTGCCATTTTTAAATCTCTCCTTTTAATTATTTTTTTATTTTTGTGTCGGTCACAGCCCTATTTTTCTTTAATTATTATGCTACTTCTAAGCATTTTCTTTTTGTTTTGCAACTTGGTCTAATGCAACTGCAAGTTTTGAAATATTTCCAAGTAATGCTCCAGCAAGTTGAGCTATTAATGTCTCTCTTGATGGTAGTTTTGCTAATGTTATTACTTCTTCTGCTGATGATACTTTACCTTCAATAATTCCAACTTTAATTTTATAGAAATCATTGTTTTTTGTGTATTCATATATTATTTTAGATGGTTCTAAATAATCTTCATACCCTATAATTAATGCTGTTGTTCCTTCTAGATGCTCATCTAATCCTTCAATTCCACAAGCTTGTAATGCTCTTCTTGTTATGTTATTTTTTATAACTCTGTATTCTGTGTTTACATTTCTTAGCTTTGCTCTTAAATCTGTAACATCAGCAACATTGATTCCTTTGTAATCTGTTAGAAGTACAACTTTTGCTTTTTTTATTTTTTCTGCTAATTCTTCTACTTCTTTCTCTTTTTGTTTGATACTGTTTTGACTTGCCATTTTTTTCGCCTCCTTCGTTTTTTGTAAATATATTTTTTAAAATTAAAAACTCTTGTAATTGCCAAAGCGAGGCTATTACAAGAGCTCTTTATCTCTTATTTTACCTCGGTAGGACTTATGTTTTTGCCTACTGTCTTTGGCTTATTTTTTATTAATTTATATATATACTTGGTCCCATTGTCGTTGATATTGCTATACTTCTTATATATTGTCCTTTTGCAGCTGCTGGTTTTGCTTTATTTATAGCTTCCATAACTGTTTCATAGTTTTGTAATAATTTTTCTGCTCCAAAAGAAAGTTTTCCAAATCCTAAGTGAATTATATTAGATTTGTCTAATCTATATTCTACTTTTCCTGATTTGATTTCATTTATTGCTTTTGTTACATCCATTGTAACTGTTCCTGATTTTGGGTTTGGCATTAATCCTTTAGGTCCTAATACTTTACCTAATCTACCAATAACTCCCATCATATCTGGTGTTGCTACTATTACATCATATTCAAACCAATTTTCTTTTTCTATTTTTGGTACTAATTCTTCTGCTCCAACGAAGTCTGCTCCTGCTGCTTCAGCTTCTTTTGCTTTATCTCCTTTTGCAAATACTAAAACTCTTTGAGTTTTTCCTGTACCATTTGGAAGAACTACTGTTCCTCTTACTTGTTGGTCTGCTTGTTTAGAATCTACACCCAATTTAACATGTAATTCTAATGTTTCGTCAAATTTTCTTTTTGGCATTTTTGTAAATGTTTCTAATGCTTCCTTTGCATCATAAGATTTTGTTTTATCTATAAGTTTTTCACTTTCTAGATATGTTTTTCCTCTTTTCATAATATCCTCCTTTTGGTTTTAACGAATGTTTATATTTACACTCTCCCAATATATATCATTATTCACTATTGCTAGTGTAATAACCTCAATTAGTCTTGTACAACTACTCCCATTGAACGTGCTGTTCCAGCTACCATCTTCATTGCAGCTTCTACTGAACCTGCATTTAAGTCTTCCATTTTTTGTTCTGCTATAGCTTTTACTTGTTCCTTTGTAATTGTTGCAACTTTTTCTTTGTTAGGTTTTCCTGAACCTTTTTCTAATTTTATCGCTTTTTTGATTAATACAGCAACTGGTGGTACCTTTGTTACAAAGGTGAATGATTTATCCGCATATACTGTTATAACTACTGGAATTATCATTCCTGGTTGATTTGCTGTTCTATCATTAAATTCTTTAACAAATTGCATGATATTTACACCACTTGAACCTAATGCTGGTCCTACTGGTGGAGCTGGTGTTGCTTTTCCAGCTTCAATTTGTAATTTTATTACGTTTGAAATTTCTTTTTCTGCCATTTTAAAGACTCCTTTTCAATTTTTTTTATTTATATATTGTGTTGGTCACAGCCCTTTTTTATTACTATGCAAGAAAAATTTCTTATAAAAGTCCGAACGTGAAACATTCTGGGTACTATTCAATTTTTCTTATAATTTTTCAACTTGAGAAAATTCTAATTCTACTGGAGTTTCTCTTCCAAACATAGAAACTAATACTTTTACTTTTCCTTTATTTTTATTAATTTCTTGTACTGTTCCTATAAATCCTGATAATGGTCCATTTAATATTTTTACAGAATCGTTGACATCATAATCAACATTTACATTTGCAGTTTCAAATCCCATACTTCTTATTTCTTCATCTGTTAATGGAATTGGATCTGTTCCTGAACCAACGAATCCTGTAACTCCTCTAGTATTTCTTACTATGTACCAAGATTCTTCAGTTACTATCATTTTTATTAAAACATATCCAGGAAAAACTTTTTTTAAGTTTGCTTTTCTTTTTCCATCTTTAATTTCGATTTGTTCTTCCATTGGAACAACAATGTCAAAAAAGAAATCTTCAAGCTCTCTATTTTTTACAGTCTTTTCTAAGTCTGTTTTTACTTTATTTTCATAGCCTGAATAAGTATGTACTACATACCATCTTGGAGTTAAATTTTCTTGTATTTGAGACATTTATATGTCCTCCCTAAATATTTATTCATTTATATTATTTGTTGTTTCTTCATTATTTGCATTTTCTGCTATGTTATTTGTTTGAACCGTTCCTGTTACATTTTGAACTTCTATGTTATTTGTTTCTGTATTTCCTTCTTCACTGCTTCCTTCATTAACATTTTGTTCTATAACTACTGTATTAGTTCCTCTTACTTTTGATTTTATTGGGTTTATTCCATATTTATTAAGTGCTTCAAATGCAAAGTCTAAAGCAAATACAATTGCTGCTGTGATTATTACTATAACTACAACCGCTGCTGTATTGTTTACTAGTTGTTTTGGTGTTGGCCAAATAACTTTTTTTAATTCTGCTTTAAAATCTTTGAAAAAACTTTTTTTGTTTTTTATTTCTTTTTCTTTGTTAGCCATTTTATTTCCTCCTAAAAATAGCTTTTGCTTATTTTGTTTCTTTGTGTGTTGTTCTTTTTTTACAGAATTTGCAATACTTTGCAACTTCTAATCTTTCTGTGTTATTTCTCTTATTTTTACTTGTCATGTAATTTCTTCTTTTACATTCTGTACATTCTAATGTTATACTTTCTCTTGGTCCTTTTGCAGCCATTTTAGCTCCACCTCCAACTTTGTATTATGGGTTTTACGATGCGTTTTTTTTAAGCTATGTCTCCTTTTTAGAAACATAGCTTATATAATTTACCATATTTTATTTAAAAAGTCAAGTATTTCCAGGATTTTTTTAGAAATTTTATGTCTATTTATTTTTTATATGTTACATTCTTTCAATCATCATATGATTTTGTCTTTTTGCTTTTCTCCTATATTCGTGTTATAATATATGTATATCTATATTGGAGGTTTTGCAACATGATTCTTAATCGGCAACATTTAGACCAGCGGATGCCAGTTGGCATCCAAGAGGCTGAGGTCTTGCGCATCAAAAACGCTGCTGCAAACGAAGTGCTTTTTACTCATCACGGTACTTTGGATGACGTCTCCGCTACCTTGCTCTTTATGAGCGGGGTTCGCTATCTGGAGAGGTACGACCCGAATACCAGGAAAGTAGAAGCCTACAAGGCCGAATAAGCCCCTCGCCATCAGGCAACGTCTCTCTGGAGACATTGCCTGATGTTTTTTTATTTTTTAATAGACTCTCTATATAACGCATATCATATTTTATATGTTTTAAAAAACTATCTATCTTTTTATTGTTTTATTTATCCTAAGATGATATAATTTATGTTACTAAAAAAGGAGAGATTTTAATGAAACTTGATTCTAAAGACAATTCTATATTATTTTCGCATACTGAAATTCCAGATATATTTTTTACTGAATACTTATCTTCTGCTAGTGGCGATTTTATAAAAATATATCTTTGTTTGTTATTTTTATCTAAGTATGATAAAGATATTAAAATAACTGATTTAGCAAAAAAATTAAATATTCCTTTTAATCTTATTCAAGCAGGACTTGCATTTTGGGAGGAAAATGGAGTTATTACAAAAAAACCTAATGGTTATATATTAAATAATCTGCAGGAAATTGAACTTCATAAATCTTATACTCCTAATTTAACTCTAACGCCTGAAGCTGTAAAAGAAAATGCTAAAAGTCAATATAGAGCTAAAGCTATTGAAAGTATTAATAATATGTATTTCCAGGGAGTAATGTCTCCTTCTTGGTATAGTAATATAGATTTGTGGTTTAAAAAATATGAATTTGATGAGCAAGTTATGGTCGCACTTTTTGATTATTGTTTCAATAAATCTGCTCTTCATAAAAATTATGTTCAAGCTGTTGCTGATGGCTGGGCTAATAATAAAATTAAATCTTATAATGATTTAGAAAATTATTATCAAAAATATGATAATATGAATAAAATAAAAAAATCTATTGCAAAAAAGTTAGGCCGTTACACTGCTCTTACACAATTCGAAGAGGCTTATATTGAAAAATGGATTTTAGAATATAATTATAGTTTAGATATTATCAATATCGCATTGAAGAAAACTACTTCAAAAGCTAATCCTAATTTTGATTATTTAGATAAATTGCTTTCTGATTGGCATGATAGAAATCTTAAAACTGCTCCTGAAGTTGAGGCATTTCTTGCTGAGTTTAAGTCTAAGTCTAAAAGTATTAAGGAGCTTGAGAAGAAGACTAATTATAATAATTATACTCAGAGAAAGTATGATAATTTGAATGAGCTTTACGCTAATAAAAAATAACTTTTGTTCCAAGTTCACTCTTAAAATCCGCTCCATCTTGCTGGATATTCGATTTTTAAAATTTTAATACAGTTGTTTAAAATTTTAAAAATCGAATATCCACGTGGAGCTAGTTTATCTATTTATTTAACTTAAAATTATATGGGGAGGTGCTGATGTGGCTGATTCTACTGTTTTAAAAGAGTTGTTGAAAGATTATGATTTGAAGCATTCTAGGGCTGTTGCTGATGCTGATAATAGAAAAAAAGAGTTGTATAATAAATTACCTCGTCTTCAAGAGATTGATGATGAGCTTAATAAATATGCAATTGAAACTGCTAAATCTATTCTTTCCTCTAATATTTCTGATTGTTTAATGAAGTTACAAGATAAAATACAAGTTTTAAAAGAAGAACGTAATTCTGTTCTAATAAAAGCAAATAAAGATTTATCTTATTTATTACCATCGTTTGAATGCTCTATATGTGAAGATACTGGCTATATTACTAAGAATGGCTCTACTTCTATGTGTAGTTGCTTAAAACAAAAATTGCTTGATATTGAATATAATAATTCTAATATTGGTAATTTAGATAAAGAAAATTTTAAGAAATTTAATATTAATTTATATTCAGATGAAGTTGATGAGAATAAATATAATTCTGATGTTTCTCCAAGAGAAAATATTAAGAGTATTTGCAGAGAAATCAAAAAGTTTATTAAAAACTTTGATGATCCTTCTGAAAAGAATTTGCTTTTTTCTGGTGGTACAGGCTTAGGAAAGACTTTTCTTTCTAATTGTATTGTTGCAGAGCTTTTAAATCAAGGAAAAACTGTTCTTTATCAAACTGCTCCTGTAATGTTAGACAATCTGATTGATGAACTTTTTGACAAAAGTTCTAATGGTTTTTTTTCTAAAAATCTGCTTTCCGTAGACTTACTGGTTATTGATGATTTAGGAACTGAGACTATGAATAGTATGAAATTTACTGAAATTTATAAGGTTATAAATACTAGACTTCTTAATCAAAATGGAAAAATTACTAAAACTATTATTTCTACTAATTTAGATTTGCAAGGTTTATTTAATACTTATGACGAAAGAATTGTCTCAAGATTTATTGGAAATTATAATATCTATAGGTTCTTTGGCGATGATATCAGGTTTAAAAAATAATTATTTGATAAGAGGTTAATTTATGGGAATATTTGACAAATTTAAAAAGCACAACACGGAAAATAATAGCAATAATAAAATGCTAAACGTTGAAAGAACTAATGTACTTGATGCTGTGGCTTATGACGAAGCAAATTCAAAGTTAGTACTACTTCTATCAGATGGAATGGACTGGCATGATGAAGCTCGACACTTATTTTTATTACAAGAAAAACTAAATCATTATATTGCTTATATAGAAACAAAACAATATTTGAAAAGTTATCCTAATCCAAAACAAATAGAAATACAAATTAAGTTTTTATTTAAAGAAACAGAACTTTGTTTAAAGTTTTTAAATCAAGTAGTACAAATTATTAGAACTTCTCTAGACAATACCTTTGTAACTATTGAACATGGAACTGAAAATACTTTTTAAAAATGCAAAAGAAAAAACGTTGTTAACTTTTTAACAACGTTTTTTGCTTATTAATAATTTTCTGCTTTAATTTCAAAGTAAGCTCTTGGATGACTACATACTGGGCATATTTCTGGAGCTTCTTTTCCTACTACTATATGTCCACAATTTCTACAAATCCAGATTTTGTCTCCGTCTTTTGAGAATACTAATCCATTTTCTACGTTTTCTAATAATTTTTTATATCTTTCTTCATGTTCTTTTTCTATTTTTCCAACAGCTTCGAATAAGTATGCAATTCTGTCAAATCCTTCTTCTTTTGCTTCTTTTGCCATTCTGTCATACATATCTGTCCATTCGAAATTTTCTCCTGCTGCTGCCGCTTTTAAGTTTTCTGTTGTTGTTGGAACATCTCCACCATTTAATAGTTTAAACCATAATTTTGCATGTTCTTTTTCATTATTAGCTGTTTCTGTAAATATATCAGCTATTTGCTCATATCCTTCTTTTTTAGCTTTTGAAGCAAAGTATGTATATTTATTTCTTGCTTGTGATTCACCAGCAAATGCTTCCATTAAATTTTTCTCTGTTTTTGATCCTTTTAATTCCATAAATTTTACCCTCCTATTTTTTTAATTTTACCGCTATTAATATATCATAGACAATTTTTAGTGTCAAGATGAAATCATATAAATTGTAGTTTGTGTGAGTAAAATGTTTAATCAAAACTAGCTCCACGTGGGTGTTCATTTTTAAAATTTTGAGCAATTGCATGAAACATTTTAAAAATCAAACATCCAGCAAGATGGAGCGGACTGTCAAAGAGAACTAATTGCAAATTATTGAAAAGAAGATACCTTGGTTTTAGGTATCTTCTTAAATAATTTTAAACTTCCGCTATTTGTACTGTTATTTTTTCTCCGTTTATTTCAATTTCTTTTTCAACTACTGGATTTGCTATTGCTTCTCTTGAGAAGTTTTCTGTTAATGTATCTGCTGTTATTTTATCCACATAGTTTGCTAGAACTTTTTCCATTAATTTTCCTGTTGTTTGTACTGATAAGTTTATTCTTTGTTCTACTTTTAATCCTGCATCTTTTCTTAATACTTGTAATGTTCTTACTAAGTCTCTATACATTCCTTCTACTATTAAGTTCTCTGTTAAGATTGTATCTAGTGCTATTGTATAGTCTCCTTCTTTTATAACAACTATATGTGCTTTTGGCTTCATATCTTTTATGAATACATCTTTTTCAAATGTGCCAAATCCGTCTATTTCTATTTCTGTAACACTTTCATCATTGAATTTTGCAACTAATTCTTGTATTTCTGCGTCACTTAATTTTTCTATTTTTTCTTTGAAACTTTGGATTTTTTCTTTTAATAGTCTTCCTGCTACTTTGAAGTTTACCATTAAATATTCATCATTTAATACTGCTTCGTCTTTTAATAATTCGATATTCTTTATGTTTAATTCTTCTTTTATGATGTTTTCAAAATCGTTTATTGAGTTTTCTATATCTTTTTCGCTTGATATATATAGCTTATTTAATGGCTGTCTTACTTTTAATTGTTTTTCATTTCTAAGCATTAATCCAAGTCCTATTACTTTTCTCATTTCTTCTACTTCTTTTAGTATTTCTCCATCTTCATATTCTGCTACTGGAGTTGGATAATCACTCAAATGTACTGATTTTGCTTCATTTGGTTCAAAACTTCTAACCATATTTTGCCAAATTTCTTCTGTCATAAATGGTATTATTGGTGCTATTACTTGTGTCATTTTCTTGATTGCTGTGTATAGTAAATAATATACTTGTAATTTGTCTTCGTCTTCTCCAATTTTCCAGAATCTCTTTCTATTTACTCTTACATAGAAGTTTGATATGTCATCAACTAATATTTCGAATTCTTTTACTAAGTCTGGTGCTTGGTAGTTATCCATTTTTTCTTTTGCTACTTTTAAGAATGTGTTTAATCTTGCAAGCAACCATTTATCTGATTTTTCTAACTTAGACATATCTAACTTATAATCTTTTAAGTTTGGCATATCTAATATTGCATATGTATTAAAGAATACATATATATTCCAGAAGTTTAATAATTTTCTTCTTGATTCGTCTCCTAGGTTAAATCCAAATCTTACATCATTGTTTAATTGTGCACTTGCATATAGATATCTTATTGGATCTGCTCCTATTTTTTCTGCCGCTTCGTCAAATTTAATCATATATCCTGATTTAGAGAATTTACTTCCATCTTCTTTTATAACAGCATTATATGTTAATACTGATTCATATGGTGCTCTTTCTTCTAATACAACTGACATGAATAGTAATGAGTAGAACCATAATCTTATCTGTTCTTTCATTTCTGTTACCCATTCAGCTGGGAAATATTGTTTCCAATATTCTTTGTCTGTGAAATATTTTAATGTTGAGAATGCTACTATTCCTGCATCTAGCCAACAGTCTCCAACTTCTTTTATTCTCTTTACATGTTTTCCACAATGTGGACATACTATTTCTATATCATCTATCCATGGTCTATGTAAATCTGGTAATTCATCTACTTTGTTTGGTTCTACTGCTAATTTCTTTAATTCTTCTCTTGAACCAACTACTGTTACTTCGCCACATTCATCGCAAGGATATATTGGAAGTGGTAATCCATAAAATCTCTTTCTTGAAATTGCCCAATTTCCCATATTTCTTAACCAGTCTTCCATTCTTTTTCCTGCAAAGTCTGGTGTCCATTTTACTGTTTTTGCTGCTTCTATTAATTGTGGTCTTATTTTTTCACTATTGATTTGCCATTCTCTAACTGCTTTAAACACTACTTCACTCTTACATCTCCAGCATACTGGATAGCTATGTTCGTGTTCTTCTATCATGTATAATTTATCTCTTTTTTTCAATTCTTCAAATACTAATTCTGCGACTTCTTTAGTGTTATGTCCTGTCATAAATCCAAATCCATCTACTATAACACCTTCATCATCTATTGGAATTACTACTGCTAAGTTTTCTCTCTTTCCCAATTCGTAGTCTTCTGCACCACAGCCTGGAGCAATATGAACTACTCCGGTTCCATCTTCACTAGATACATCTTCCCATGCAACTATTTTGTGGTCTATGTCTTTTTGTTTTTCCATTTCTGGGAAACATGTTTCATATTCTAAGCCTACTAATTTGTCTCCTTTAAAGCTATCTACTACTTCTATTTTATCGTCTCCAACCATGTTTAGAGCATTTCTTCCCATGATTAAATATTTTTCATCTGATTTTACTTTTACTTTAACATAGTCTATTTCTGGGTTTACTGCTAAAGCAACATTTGATGATAATGTCCATGGTGTTGTTGTCCATACTACTATTTTGCTATCTGTTCCAACTAATGGTAATTTAAAATATACTGCTTTATGTACCATTTGTTTATATGATCCTGCCATCTCGTGTTCTGATAATGAAGTACCACATCTTGGACACCATGGCATTGGTCTAAATGATTGCTCTATCATTCCTTTTTCATGGCATTTCTTTAAAAAGTGCCAGATTGCTGTTATATTTTCCTCTGTATTTGTGTAATATGAGTTATCCCAGTCCATCCATTGTCCTAATCTTTTTGATTGATCTGTTATTGTTTTTGAAAAACGATCAACTCTTTCTAAGCATTTTTTAGTGAATTTATCTAATCCATATTTTTCTATATCTTTTTTGTCTTTAAATCCTAATTCTTTTTCTACTTCAACTTCTATCCAAAGTCCTTGACCATCAAATCCATTTCTATAATGTGAAGTATATCCATTCATTCCTTTGTAACGTATGTATATATCTTTTATTGTTCTTCCCCAAGCATGGTGAATTCCCATTGGATTGTTTGCTGTAATAGGTCCATCTAAAAATTTAAATTTTTTACCATCCTTGTTTTTTTCTAATAGTTCTTGGAAACACTTTTCTTCTTCCCAGAAGTTCATTATTTTGTGTTCCATGTCGATAAAATTAAAATTTGGTTCTACTTTTTTCATACATACGCACTCCTCTTTCTTAAAATCTAATAGTTATAATATTATCATATTCTTTACATAATAGCAATAATTTCCTCTTAATTTATGCGAAAAATTATTACATCCGCTCCATCTTGCTGGAAGTTAAACTTTTTAAAAATCCTCTTAAATTCGGTTTTTAAAAAGTTAACTTCCACGTGGAGCTATTTTGTACTATTAGCAGAAAATAGCCAAACGCAGGAGTTTTATATTTCTTTTATTTGAATACCCCCTAAAAACATCGCAGGCGTATCAAACGTGGGTTCAATAAAAAAGAAATATAAAATCTCCGACGAGATTTGGCGGACTTTAAAAGCTACACCAAAATTGGTGTAGCTCTTGCTATTTGTTTTCATATTTCTTTATTAGTTTGTATGCTTCTTCCCAGTTATAAACCCTATCAAATTCCTTTGCTCCTTGATTATAAATACTATCAAACATTATTACAGGTATTCCTAGACTTTCGTGTATAGATTTACAATGGTCTGTATTATCATCTATAAATACATCTATGTTATGCTCTCTGCATTTTTCTACTTTTTGTTCACATCCTACTTCTAGTTTGTCTAGCATTATTCCATTTCTTTTTAGCCATTCTGCTGATATTTCTTGTACGTTTTTTACTGTTTCTTCTGGCGTTCTTGCTGTTATTATAAATATTTTATGTCCTTCTTCTTTCAGTTTTTTTACATATTCTCTTGCTCCGGTTTTTACTGTTGCTTGTGCTAAACATATTCCTATGTACTGTTCTTTAAATTTGTTTTCTTGTTCTTTATTCCATCCAAATGCTTCTTCAAAATCATATTTTTCTTTTTGTATTTCATGTTTTATTGAGTTTTCTTCGTTATATCTTTTTCCGTATTCTAACAGTATATCTGATAAATTGTTCAGTGTGTCGTCTATATCTATTCCTATATTCATTGTTTTTGTCTCCTTATTTTAATTGGTTGTATCATCAAATGCTCCAAATAATTCATCAAATTTTGCTTCTAATTCTTTTTGTAAATCGTGTTCTTCTTCTGGCTTTGAAGTTACTTGTTCTACAACATTATTTGGTTTTGGAGCTTCTTTTGCTGGTGTTTCTTCAAATAAGTCATCTAAGCTTTCTATTTTTGTTTCGCTTTTTTTATCTTCTGCTTTTTCTTCTACATATGGGTTGTATGGATTGTATTTTCTCCATTTTCCTCTATCTATTGGTGGTATTGAGTTGTGACTACTTTTATATCTTTCTACTAATTTTGCTGTTGGATATTTAAAATAATAATATTTTGGTGCTTTTATTGGCTTTATCCCTTTTTCTAGTATGATACACATATCATTATCTAATCTTCTAAGTTCGTCTGGTGTCATCAGTGCTCTTGCCATTATTTGATCTGATTTGTTATATCCTTGTCTCCACATATTTTTATCTTTATTTACTGACCAACTTTCTCTTGATATTGTTTTTTCTCCTAATTCTTTAGAAAAATATTCAACCGTTTTTTGTGAGTTACTTCCTAAGAATAGTGTCGTATCACAGTTTCCTATAATTGTTTCATGTGATTTATCATATACTGCCTCTAATTGGTCTAAGTTTTGTAATATAACACTAAATGATATTTTTCTACTTCTTGATGTTGATATTTTTTTATCAAAGTCTGGTATTTTTCCTATATTTGCGAACTCATCTAGTATGAAGTATGTAGGTTGTGGTAATTCTCCACCTTCTCTATCTGCAAAATCATATAATCTTTGTATCATCTGTGAGAAGAATATTGTTAGTAAGAAGTCATATGCTGTATGTGTATCTGATGATATAACATATACTGCTGTTTTCTTTTTTCCTATATCTTCAAAGTTTATAGTGTTTGTTGATGTTAATTCTGCTATTTCTTTTGAATCGAATTTACCTAGTTTTGATTGTAATGTACTCAATATTGAACCATATGTCTTCTCTGGTGCTATTTCTATTGATTTATAAAACATTCTTGCAGGGTGATCATATGGTAATTGGTTTATTAATTGTGTAAGTAAATTTCCTCCTCCGTTACTATTTGCAGCTCTTACTAATTCTGCACAACTTGCTAGGTTTTGTTCTTCTTCTGGTCTTGTTGCTAGTAAATAATATATTAGGGCTTTTAATAGCATTTCTGCCATGTCATCCCAATATGGATCTGAGTTTGATCCTTCTACTTTTTGCCCTTTTACTATTGTATTTGCAATAACGTCTACATCTATTTCACTTTCAATATGCATTAATGGATTATATCCATCACTATTTTTTGGGTTTACTAAATTTAAAATTTTTATTTCATATCCGTGTTCTTTTAAATATCCTGCTGTTTTATCATATAATTCTCCCTTTGGATCTGTGAATACATATGAACCTAACAATTGATATGCATTTGGAATAACATATGATGCAGATTTACCAGAACCTGAACCGTCCAACTACTAATACGTTTACGTTTCCTCTTTTATCTACTGGTAAGTAATGTTTTTCCGCTAATATAATTCCTTTATTTTTATTTAATATTGAGTATTTTTCTCCTGTTGCCCAATCACTAGAACCATGTTCTATATCTGAATACTCATTTTTAGGTAATGTTTTTATTATGCCTATTGCTCCAGCAGCAAATAATCCTAAAATCAAAATCATTTCGCCTTTCATAAAGGTTCCTCTGTATTCATTTGATAATGCTTTTCCTATACTTGAAAATTTTCCGAAATTTTCTCCGATGCTTTCTGCAAATAAATCTGTATCTAATGGTCCATTTGATTTAGAATCTACTAGTGCAATACTCGCAGGCATAATTAATACTATGGATATTAACAACCATAGTACTAATACAATAATGAAAATTATTTTACATTTGCTTAATGCATAGCTTATTTTATTTCCCATATTTTTCACCTATCTTTTGTATTATTTTTCTAATTCGTCTTGTTGTTTTCTTGGATTTCTACCATTTTCAGCAGGTATTTCTAAATAATTACCGCTTTTTAAAATTTCGTCTAATGAAGAAATTTTTTTCATTCTTGTTATTGGGTCAAATTTCATTGTATTTACCTCCTTAATTATCAAAAACCGGGCTACCGCCAACTAAAATATAATCATCATTTTCTTGACCTTGTCTTATCTCAAATGCAAAGTAATTCTTATGTGCTTTTAAGGTACATTTTCCCTTTACTTCATTAGTTTTTTCATCAAAGTATAAAACTGGTTTTACTTCTTCTGCTGTGTCCAAATCTATAATTGTAATTGGCCTTTTTAGATTTGGTGTGTATGTAAAATCCTTTACCTCTATATCTGTGTCTTCATAGTATTTTTTAAACACAAAAGGTAATGGTGTTTTTTCTATTAACACTCTATTTCCTGCTAAAATTCCATTGTTTATAATTACTTTTTCTTTTCCAAAAGAAAATATGGCTAATCTATTTCCTTCTGGTCTAGGCTCGTCCACATAAAACGTTTTTTTAGTTTTTTCACCTACAAATTCTTCTGTATAGTCTAATCTTTGAATTGTGAATTTTGGTGCGTTTTTTGCCATTTCTTTTTCTGTTTTATTTATTTCATATATTACTGTTCTTACATTTTGTGAATCTGTTATGCTAAAATGTTTACCCTCAATATTTTCCATTTTTTAGCACTCCTTTTTTCTTTATTATATTTTTATACATATAATACAACTATATTATACAATATTTAGGCAATATTTGTCAATGCTTTTACATTCAATTATGTAAATTTAAAGAGACTCCTTTTTGAAGTCTCTTTGTTGTCTATTTATAGCGATATTTTTTCTACATTATAACTATCTTTCTTAGAATTCACAAATTCTTGATATGCACTTTCTTCGTCTTTTCCTGCTTGTACTGTTATTGTATATTCCGTATTCTCGCTTATTCCCCCATCTGTTTTTAATGATGCATTTTCTGCTTTTACTGTAACATACCAATTATATGTAACTCCATTTTTAGTTGATGTACAAGGAACTTTTACTATTCCTATAATTGTGTTTATTGTGTTACTTCTTGTATCAGGTTTCTTTGTTAGTAAATACATTGACATAACTTCTGGTGCTCCAACACTTATATCTCTATCAACATCATCTACATCCAAATATTGATAATCTGTATTTCGTTTTACATACCATTTTAGATTATCTGAATAACTTGAATAATTTTCATTCGCTTTTGAGTTTACTTTGCTCACAAATATAGATTTTAATTCAGTTTTTACTGCATCATTAATTTCTGAAAGACTGAATATGTATGCTGCTTGACCATTTGCAGTGTACTCCATTGTTGTTGCTTTTAATGCAACTCCTTTTTCATCAAATAATTTTTCATCCCAAGAATATGCTGTTATTGTAATAGTTTCTCCATTTGCAATTCCTGATGTTTTACTTGCTTTATATTGTACTGTTTTTAAGCATTCGTCTTCACTTTTATTTGATATTGAAATATTTATATTTGGTGACATTCCTGTAACATCAATTGCAATATCTTTAAATGCATCTATTTCTGTTGCATCTTTAAGTCCATCTACTTTTACTTTTGCTACGTCTGAAGTTATATTTATTCCCATTTCTTCAAGATAGTATTTATTAACATCTACTCTTATTTCAACTTCATTTCCATTTGTTAAATTTTCATTTTTTACAATATTTAAGTTTACTCTTCCTATAAGTTTTAAAGCTGTTTCTTCTCCAAAGTCTTCTTCTAATTTTTCTTTATTTATTGTTGCTTTTGCTGTAGCATGTTTATTAGGGCCTGTATATTCAAGATTTATATATTTTGACATATCTATAGATGCAGCTTCTTCTACTCCTTCTACTTTTACTTTTATAGTAGTATCTTTTAATTTTAACTTGTTTTCTTCTAGGAAGCTAGAAGATATTTTTACCTTTACAGATAGTTCGTCTCCATTAGATAAATTCTCATTATTCTTTAATTCAATTTCTGCTTTTTTTATAAGTCTTTTTGCAACGTCTCTGTCTGATATTTTACTTTTTACTGCTTTTTCATCAAGTGTTACAATTGCTTTTGCATGTCCGCTATAACCTTCATATTTTACAGTTAAACAATCTGCTAAATCAATTGTCTTTGTTCTAAAAAAGAACCACCAACCAAGTGCAGCAATTATTGCTACTGCTATTACTGCTATTGATATTATAAGTTTGATATGTTTTTTCTTTGTTTTTACTTCTGCTTTTTTAAATTCTTGCTCTTTAGGCTGGTCATCTTTTTTTGTTTCTATTTGTTCTTTCACTTCTTCTTTTGTTGCTACTTGCCCTTTTTCTTCTTTTTTTTCTTCACTTATTACTGCTTTCTCGACTTCTTCTTTTTGTTCTTCATTTGTTGTTTGTTCTTCCTTTTCTTTTAAATCTTCTTCTTTTGCGTTATTTTTCTCTTCTTTCTCCATTATTATATCCCCCCCACATATATATCTTATATTGATACATTTATTTTAAAACATTATATATTTTTTAATTCTATCCGTCAATAATTCTATTCTAAATTTATTGATAAATATGGTATATTGCTTTTTTCTAATATATTTTTTTCTCTATCTGTGCAAGTAAATATTATTATTTGATTATCTCTACTTATTTTTTCTAAATATTTTAGTACATTTGTCAATCGTTCTGTATCATAATATGCAAAAGTTTCATCTAATATTATTGGCATATTTTCTTTTGTTATTTCTTGTATCGCAGAAAGTCTTAATGATAAGTATAATTGATCTATTGTTCCTATACTTAATTTGTTTGCGTTTACATATTCACCATTTTCTAATTCTACAATTATACCTTCTCCATCTATAAATTTTACATTTTGGTATTTTCCTTTTGATATCTTTTTTACTAATAGTGATAAATTCTGTGTAAATTTTGGAGTTATCTCATTTTTCATTTTGCTATATGCTCTTTCTAATGCGTTTTTTACTAGTTCTATTGAATTACTTAAACTTTGTAATTCCTCTTTTTCTTGAATATATTTTTGTAATTGTTCTTCGAGAATTACTTTTTTCTCCTCACTTTTCTTTACATTTTGATATTCAATTTTATCTGTATGTAATTTTATGTTTTGCATAGATATATTTTTTTCTAAATTTTCTAACTCATAATTTAGCATTTCTAAATTTAAATTTAATAAATAATTAATTTCCTTTTCTTCTATGTTTTTATTATATTTATTTTTTATTAAATTTTCTTCCATATTTTTACTTTGTTTATTTTCTTGTCTTAATGTCTCTATTTTTTGATTCAAATTACTTATATTTTTTTCTATTATTTCTATTTCATTCGTCTTTTTATTTTTATCCCTTTCTTGTATTTTTTTATTATGCTTTTTATTTGAATGTTTTATTGCAAATGCCGTCATATTAGCAATTGTCAAACCTACTAGAGTTATTAATAATATTTTATTTTTTATTAAAATCAATAATGCTATATTTATTATTGTTAATATTAAGAATATGTAAAATAAATATTTTTTTTCTTTTCTATTTTCTATATCTTCTTTTATTTCATTTTTTAGATTATTTATTTTTTTATTTTCTTCTTCTATTATATTTTCATTTATTTTTATTTTTTCTTCTTCTATTATATTTTTTTCTTTTTGCTTTTTTATTTCTTTTACTAATTCTATTTTTTCATTTTCTATAATTATTTCTTTTTCTATTGCATTTATTTCATTTTCTAAATTTTCTTTTCTATTCTCATCTATACTTAAATTCTCTTTTTCTTTTTTTATTTCTTCTATTTGTGCATCGACTAAATTCATTGGTCTTCCTGTTGTTCTATCTGTTCCTACTTCTTCTATTAATTTTTTATTTAGCTTTTCCATAGATTTTTTATAAGAGGTACTTTCTTCTCCTGTCGATAAAATATTAGCTATTTTTTGTGTTAATATCTGTTGCTTTCCACTATCTAATACCACTTGATTTTGCGTTATCGTTGTAGTTGAAAAAAACATTTCTTCATCTATTCCAGTTTGTTCATAAAAAAATTCATTTCCTTTTGTTTTATTTATATTAAATAATTTCGATATTTCCTCTCCATTTTCATTATATATTTGTGGATTTTTTTTATTAAAATCTCTATATACCTCGTATTTATCATCATTATCTAATTGGTAAATCATTTTGCCTGAAAAATCTTTTGCTTCCCAAGGATTATATTGCTCATAATCCGAAATTTCCTTTTTATTTTTGTTCTTTGATACTCCATAAAACATGCCTGAAATAAATTTTAATAAAGTGCTTTTTCCAGCTTCATTATTACCATAAATCAAATTGATTTTATCTGACATTTCAATTTCCTTGTCTTCTATTTTTCCAAATCCATTTATTTTTAAATAATTAATTTTCAAAATATCACTCCTGTTTTAATTTTGCAATATTTGTAATCCTATTTCTATTGCTTGTTTTATCTCTTCTTCTGTATATTTTTTTTCTTCTTTTATTTTCTCTATTTCTTCTAAATAATAGCTTTTGATATTATTTTCTTTTTTTATTCTCTCTATATCAAATGCCATTTTAGTTTTATCTTTTATTTTTAATATATTTTTTTGATTTATTATTTTTATTATTTTATTTTTATTTATTTCTATATTTTTATCTCCGACTAAAATTATTTTATATAATTTATTTTCTTCTATTTTTACATTATTTATCTTTTCTATTAATTCTTCTTCTGAATATATTTCTGATATGTCTAATTCTTTTTCTATATATTCTTTTTCATCTAATTTTATAAAATTTATTTTTAATTTATTTTTTAATAGTTCTACATCTAACATTCCATGTTCTCCTAATTCATCAAATCCAAATGATAGTGGAGATCCTGGATATACAATATTTTCTTCTATTATTTTTTTATGTATGTGACCTAATGCAATATAGTCAAATCCTATTTTTTTAATTTTGCTTTCGCTAATTGGGTTATATTGTAATTCTAATGTTTGGCTAGCATTAAGTGATCCATGTGTTATAAGAATATTTAGTTTATCTTTATTTTCAATTTCTATTTCTTCTATTTTGGATTCCATACAATAAAAGTCTTCAAATCCAAATCCATATATATCTACTTCTTCAAATTCATATTTTTGTATTTCTGAGTTAAATATATATACATTTTCGCTCCATTCAAATTCATTATAGTATGAATTTTTTAAGTTTGGATCATGATTTCCTGGGCTAATAAATATTTTGGTCTCTGGTATTCTCTTAAATAAATTGTTTATATACTCTATCGTTGTTTTTCTTACATATTGATGTTCATATAAATCTCCAGAAATAAATAAATATGGAATTTCTTCACTTTTTATATATTCAATTATTTTAGAAAAAATTTCTCTTTGTTCTAATCGTCTTTTATCTCCTACACCTTCTTGCTTACTTAAATTTGCAAAAGGTGCATCAAAATGCATGTCCGCTATATGTATAAATCTCATATTACCTCCATATTTTTTAATAACCAGTTTCTTGCAATAATTGTATCTGGGTGCATTTGTGCTTTTTTTTCTATTTGTAATGTTATCTTTTTATCAAAAATGTATAGTACCGCTTCGTCTATGTTTTTTTCTAGTAATCCATTTAAGTACTCTATATCTGAAAATCCCCTTTCTCTGCTTGTCCTATCTGCAATAAAGAGTATTTTGTCTAAAATACTCATATTTTCTATTCCTGTTGTATGTGCTCTTATTGCTTTTGCCATTTCCTTTGAAAATCCAAATTCTTTCATTGCTATATCTGCTCCGATTTTTGCATGTAATAGTGTTGGGTTATTTAGTTCTATTTCGTCTATTTCTATGTTATTTTTTCTTGCATATTCTATTTTCTCTTCATTTGCTATCTCTTTAGCTATATCATGTGCTATTCCTACTTTTTTTGCAATTTCAACGTCGTATTTTACTTGTTTTGCTATTTCTTCGCACCTTTCCATTACACATTTACTATGATTAAATCTTTTTTCTGATAATCTATTTTCCACTATTTTAATTATTTTTTCTATTTTCATTTTTTTACCTCTTACATTGCTAATTCGATCAATTTAGTTAATACCTCTTTATATGGTATTCCTGTTTTTTCTAATAATTTAGGATACATACTTATTTGTGTAAATCCTGGAATTGTATTTATTTCATTTATATATATTTTTTCATCTTTATCATCTACAAAAAAGTCTACTCTTGATAGTCCCTTACAGTCTGCTGCTTTATACGCTTTTTTTGCTAGTTCTTGTACCTGTTTTGTTAGTTCTTCTGACAATTTTGCTGGCATTTCTGTTCTCGATTCTTGATTCATATATTTTGCATCAAAACTATAAAATGTATCTGCTGCTAGTACTTCTCCTAATATTGATGCTGTTAATTCTTCATTTCCTAATACTGCACATTCTATTTCTCTTGCATTTATTCCTTCTTCTATTAATATTTTTTTATCAAATTGTGATGCGTATTCTATTGCTTTTTTTAATTCTCCCTTGTTTGTAGCTTTATTTATTCCTACTGAGGAACCTGAATTTGATGGTTTTATGAACATTGGGTATTTAATTTCTTTATCTGCAATTTCTACAATTTCATCTATTGTACATTTTTCTTCATCAAAGTTTTGTTTTATATATATGTAATTTTCTTTATATTTTCTTATATATAAATATTTTGTTTGCAACAGACCTGCTTTTTCAAATACTATTTTTGCATATACTTTATCCATACAAATACTTGAGCCTAATACTTTTGAACCTACATATGGAATTTTTAGTAATTCCAACATTCCTTGTATTGTGCCGTCTTCTCCTCCTAATCCATGTAACACTGGAAATACGACATCTACTTTTTTTAAATATTCACAAATATTTTCTATCGGTTTTTCTTCTATTATTTTATCTCCGACTTTGAAAATTTTATCTGTTAATTTATATTCATACCAAACTCCATTTTCATCTATATAAATAGGCACCACTTCATATTTTTCTTTATCTATATTTCTTATTATGTCTGTTCCTGATACTACAGATACATCATGCTCTGTTGATATTCCACCAAAAATAACTCCTATTTTCTTTTTATTCATAATTTCCTGCCTCCTCTATACTTTCTGCTATTTCCTCAAAATGCATTGCTTTTGATGCTTTTATTAATACTGCATCTTCTTTTTTTATTATATTCTCTAATTCTTTTATACATTCTTCATTTGTCTTAAATTTATATGTTTGCTTTAATCCTAATTTTTCTGCTTCTTCTGCTATATATTTTGCTAAATTTCCTACAGTTATTAATACATCTATTTTATTCCTTATTATTTCTTTTCCTACATTTCTGTGTAGTTCTTCTTCATATTTTCCTAGTTCTCTCATGTCTCCTAATATTGCAACTTTTCTTTTTGCAGTTATTTGGTTTAAAACTTCTAATGCTGCTTTTACTGAATCATAATTTGCGTTATAATAATCATTTATCATTTTTATGTTGTTTATTTCTTTTATTTCTATTCTTTTTCCAGTATTTTCAAAATTTTTCATTGCTTTTACCATTTTCTGTGCTTCTACATTTAGCATTTTCCCTATTACTATTGCACACATACTATTCCAAACAAAGTGTTTCCCTGAAGCTGGTATAAATATCTTATATTCTTTATTATTTATTTCTGTTACAAATTCTGTGCTTTCTTCTTTTATCACTATCTCTTTTGCATTATACATGCTTTCATTTTCAATTCCATATGTTATTTTTTTATATTTTATTTCTGCTTTACTTAGTAAATCATTATCATTATTTATAACTACTGTTCCGTCTTCTGGAAGCCCTTCTAATATCTCCAATTTTGCTTTTAATATATTTTCTCTTGATCCTAAAAGCCCAATATGTGCTGTTCCAACATTTGTAATGGCTGCTATAGTTGGTTTTGCAATATTTGTTAATTCACTTATTTCTCCTAAGTGATTCATTCCCATTTCTACTATTGCTACTTCTATATCATCTTCCCATTCTAATATTGTGAGTGGTACTCCTATGTGATTATTATAGTTTCCTCTATTTTTTGCTGTTTTATATTTTTGTGATAATACTACTCCTATCATTTCCTTTGTTGTTGTTTTTCCTACACTTCCTGTAATTCCAATAACTGGAATATCATATAGACTTCTTTTATACTCAGCTAATTTTTGTATCGCTTTTATAGTGTCCTTTACTTTTATTATTGTTTTTTCTTTATATTTTTGTATAATTTCTTCTGAAAGTTCATATTCCGTAAGACATCCTGTAGCACCTTTTTCAAATGCTTCTATTATATATTTTGTTCCGTCTGTTCCGCTTTCTGGTTTTATAGAAATAAATATATCTCCTTTTTTTATTTCTCTTGTATCATTACAAAATTGGCTAAAAAAGCTTTCATCTCCTTTGTTTACTATTTGCCCTTCGCAGATTTTTTCTATCGTTTCTTTAGATATTTCATTTTTTTTCATTTAAAAATTTTCTCCTTTTTTTATCCTATTCATTTATTTTTATTAGTGTTCTTATTTTATCGTATTTTTTTATATTTTTAAATAGTTTTAAAAAATATATAATTTTTTTGTAATTTTATCATACGATATAAAACTTTTCAAGCATTTTTGCGAATAAATGTTCTTTGTTTGCTTTGTCTATATATTTACAAATACTATATTTTGGTGTATATTGTTTATGAAAAAATACTTTTGGAGGTTTTATAATGTTAGACATTCTTCCACATATACTAGGAGCACTGGCTCTACTAATTTGGGTTATTAGCTTACAGCTTACTCAAAAGCATAAAATGCTTTTCTTACAATTGATATCAAATGTTCTTTATGGTTCGCAATATTTTATACTTGGTCTTTTCTCTGCTGCCTCTATGAATCTTGTTTCTATTGTTAGATGTTATATTTTTGGAGTAGATAGTAAAAATGGAAAAAATACTCCTTTGTGGCTTTTAGGAGCGTTTGTTTCTGCAATTTTAATTTTAGCTTTAATTAATTGCAAAACATTGTTAGATTTTGTACCAATTATTGCAGCTCTTTTATTTACAGTTTCTTCTTGGCAAAAGAGCACTCGTGTTATTTGTGTTTCATGCTTGATTGCAGCTGCCTTTCTTGCTATTTATAACTTTATTGTTGGTGCTTATATTAATCTAGGTGGAAATGTTTTCGAGATATCTTCTGCTATCATTGCAATTATTAGATCTTATAAAAGAAAAGAAAGTGAAGTGAATTAATTATTTATGCAAAGAATGTTAAGCTATATTAGAAAAGCTGTTGATGATTATAATATGATTTCTGATGGAGATAAAATTGCTGTTGGCTTGTCTGGTGGCAAGGATTCTATTACTTTACTTATGGCTCTAAAATCTCTTCAAAGGTTTTATGAAAAAAAGTTTGAACTTATTGCCATTAGTGTAAATCCTGGTTTTGATTTTTTTAATAGTGATTTTTTAAAGAGTATTTGTGATAATATTGAAGTTCAATATGTTGAAGAAAAATCTCATATTAAAGAAGTTGTTTTTGATATTAGACAAGAAAAAAATCCTTGTTCTCTTTGTGCAAATTTGAGAAGAGGCATTTTAAATAGTATTGCTATTCGTGAAGGCTGTAATAAAATTGCTTTAGGTCACAATGAAGATGATGTCTTGGAAACCTTTTTTCTTAATTTGCTATATGGTGGCTCTATTGGAACTTTTGCCCCCATAAGTTTTATGGATCGCTCTGGAATTACTTTAATTAGACCTTTAATTTATGCTCCTGAAAAGAGTATTAAAACTTTTGTTAAAAAGAATAACATTGAAGTTATGCCTAAGTGTTGCCCTATGGATGGAAAGTCTAAAAGAGAAGATATTAAAAATCTTATTCATAATATTCAAAAAGATATTCCTAATGTTAAAACTAATATTTATGGCGCTATTAAAAGAAGTGATATAAAAGGTTGGAAATTTGATTTATAAAATTTTATCTTTTTTTCAAATTCATATAAATTCTCTAAAGATTATAATAATTTAAAGAGACATCTATTTTTTAATGTCTCTTTTTTACTATCTATTTTGTATATTCTCTCATTACTTCTGTTAATTCTTCTAAGTCTTTTTTAGCTCCCTCAAAGCTATCTGAACGTACTCCCATATAGAATTTTATTTTTGGTTCTGTTCCTGATGGTCTTACTGCACACCAACAGTCGTTTTCTAGTAAATATCTTAAAACATTTGATTTTGGTAAATCTATATCTATTTCTTTTCCTGTCTCTATATCTCTTTCTTTACTTGTGCTACAGTCCATTATTTTTAGTACTTTATATTTTCCTAAAGCTGATGGTGGATTGTTTCTCATCTTTGTCATCATATTTTGTATCTTTTCTGCTCCATCTATTCCTTCTAGCGTTACTGGTATTTGTCCTTCTAAATAGTATCCATATTTTTCATACATTTTCATTAATGCATCCCATAATGTTAGTCCTTGAAGTTTATAGTATGCCGCTATCTCACAAAGCATCATATCTGCTATTATTCCATCTTTATCTCTTGCATGATTTCCTATTAAGCATCCATAACTTTCTTCAAATCCCATTATGTTATTGTATGTATTTTCTGTTTCGAATTTTTTTATTTTTGCCGCTATATTTTTAAATCCGGTTAGTACTTCATACATTTTTACTCCATAAGAATCACATATCCTATTTGTCATATTTGATGATACTATTGTTTTTATTAATGCTGGATTTTTTGGTAATAATCCTTTTTCCCTTTTTTGTGATATCATGTATTCTGCAATTACTAACCCTATCATATTTCCATTTAATGCTATATATTCGCCTTGATGTTTTACAAATACTCCTATTCTATCTGCATCTGGATCGTTTGCTAAAACTATATCTGCATCTACATCTTTTGCTAGTTTTAATGCATATTCAAATGCTTTTGGATCTTCTGGATTTGGATAACTTACTGTTGGGAAATCTCCATTTGGTTCTTCTTGCTCTTTTACTATGTATACATTCTTTAATCCCATACTTTCAAATAGTTTTTTTGCTATCTTTCCACCAGTTCCATGTAATGGTGTATATACTACTTTTAATGTGTTTGCTGCTTTTTCTATTACTTCCGGATTAATAATGTTTGTTTGAATTTCTTTTATATATTTGTCATCAAATTCTTTCTTGATAACATTAAATAATCCTTTTTGTATTGCTTCTTCTTTTGACATTGTTTTAATTTTTGAAAAATCTGTTATGTTGTTTACTTCTGTTATAATCTCTTTATCTATTGGCTCTGTAATTTGTCCTCCATCTTCCCAATATACTTTATATCCATTATATTTTGGTGGATTATGACTCGCAGTTACTACTATTCCTGCTATTGTTTTAAAGCTTCTAACAGCAAAAGATAATTCTGGTGTTGGTCTTAAGCTATCAAATATATATGTTTTTATTCCATTAGCATTTAATATTAATGCTGCTTGCTCACTGAATTCTGTTGACATATGTCTAGAGTCATATGCAATTGCTACGCCTCTTTTTTGACCACCTTTTTTTACTATGTATTCTGCTAATCCTTGAGTTGCCTTTCCTACAGTATATTTGTTCATTCTGTTTGTTCCTACTCCAACAATTCCTCTTAATCCTGCTGTTCCAAATTCTAGGTCTTTATAAAATCTTTCTTTCTTTTCTGTTTCATCATCTTTTATTTTTTCTAATTCTTTTTTTGTTTCTTCATCAAATAAATCGTTATTGTACCATTCTTCAAATTTTTCTTGATATCTTTCCATAGCTTTCTCCTTATATTCCATAATATTTTTTATACAATTCTCTTGCAGTTGCTGGGCTATCTACTCCTTCTGCATTTTTTACTGGTGCAAACTCGTTTTCTCTTTTACCCCTTAATATTCCCATTTTATCTATTTTTTCAAATGCATCAAAAATAAAACTTTCGAATTTATATCCATTTGGCTCTGTTGGAACTATTATATTCCCATTTTCATCCATATATGTTGCTTTTTTTAAAGCTGCATGATATGGTAATTTCTCATTTCCTATTTTTTCTATAGCTTTTATATTAAATAAATTACAATTAAGATGTGACTCTCCAAATTTTAATTCTCCATTTTCATCTGTTTCTTCTGCCATCTCTTCTGTGATTTCAGTATATTCTACAACACTTGGTCTTCCATCTCTTTTGCAAAATACTCCTACTTTTTCTTTTGAGTTTGCCTTTACTATTGATTTTCCTGTTGCTAAAACTCTTTCTTCTACAGAATATCCTAACATTAATTCATCTGTCATTTGCACTAATGGATTGTCTATTGGTCCTATAAAAATCCATTCTATATTCTTCTTCTTTAAGTCTTCAACTACATTATTTCTAAACATAGCTTCAAATATTCCTCCATGGCCATCTGCTCCTGATTTTATTAGCCCCTCTTCTGTTAAGAATACTTTTCCATTTTTATCTACCATTGGAAGTTCGCCTTGCTTAAAAAATTTTACTGCATCTTTTGGATACCCAAAATAGTTATTTTCTTCAAAGAATCTTTCTGTTTCTTCATTATTTTCTCTGCTTGTCATTATATACCATGGTGTTACTACTTTGTATTCTTCTTGTACCTTTTTTAGTTTTTCGCATAAAATTTCAAATAAAGACTTATCTGGTTCTATTCCTAATTTAAATGTTCCTTTTGGTCCATTGTGTCCGAAGTCTTGTTCCTTGTCCTCCTGCCATGATAATTACTGCATATTTACCTGATTTTAAAACTTCTTTTCCTTTTTGTTTATACATATTTATTTGTTCTTCTGTCAACTTTGCTTCATCTACATATTCTATTGGTTCAATTTTTTGTGTATTTGTATTTTGAGTATTATTTACTCCTTTATATAAGTTTTCAAGCTGTTTAAAATCTATACTTAGTATTTCCCTAAGTAATTCTTCTTTTTTGTTTGTGTCTAATTTTTCATATGCACTTAGCAAATGTTCTTGATTATATTCTTGTAAAACTTTTTTTGCCTCAAAATATTTTTCTTCCAAAAAAATCCCTCCTTTTTTATATCACCACTATATATCAAAATTTATCAATAGTCAAATTATTGAATGCTTTTTTATTTTGTCATATAGAAAAAAGGAATTAAAATAAACTTTTCTTGCTTATTTTAGTTCCTTATTATTTTTATTAATTTACTTTTGCCTCTGGTACATTTCTTTCAAAAACTTCTTCTATTTTATGTTCTCCTGATGTGTTGAATATTATTTCATGATTGTTTAATATTTCTGTTATGTTTTCGTTAAATGATCCAACTTCATAAAAATCCATTATGAATATTGTTGTACCTTCATATTTCTTTGAATTTTTTTCTATGAATTTTTTTATAAATTCATTTTCCATTTCTATGTATTCTCTGCTGCCATTTATTATGATTATATTTTCTTTATTTTTTATTATTTTATTTTTTAATACCTTTTCGATGTTTGAATATTTGTTATCTTTATTTTCTCTCCAGTTAATGTTTAATATTTCTTTCTTTTGCTTTTCTTCTATTTTTGTTCTTGCTAAAACTAGTTCTATATTGTTTGAATAATTATTTTCTAAAAATGTGGTAACGTTTATTTCATTTTCTATTTGCTTTTTTATAAATGGCATTAACATTGTTGCAAAATGCATATCACTTATATAAAAACTACATGATTTTTTTATAGCACATTTTTCTTTCATTCTAGTTCCTCCTACTTTTCAGATTGTACCATTTTTTTATTCTTAAGTCAATATAAATCGTCTGTCTAAATTCGACAAAGTCTACGGATTTACAGTTTTTACGCATTTTTGTGTTATTATTTTCAACTTTTTTAATGTATATATTTTAAAAAATGGTTAATAATTTATTTAAAGAAATTATTTGACAAAATTTTATTTAATTTCTAATGGAGGTCTATAATGAGATTTATTACAAAAATTTTATCAAATTCAAAATTTAAACGTTCTTTGATTTTAATTTTTTTATTATTTGTATATATTTTAGTTTCTGCTGTTTCTTACACTCAAGCTGTCTGCAAAGACATTTCTGATAGTGTCTTTAGGTTGCATGTTATTGCAAATAGTGATTCTTCTGAAGATCAAATTTTAAAATTAAAAGTTAGAGATAAAGTATTAGAGTACATGTCTTCTATTTCAAATAATGTAAAATCTAAAGAAGATTGGATTGTTTTATTAAATAAGAATCTAGCAAATTTGAATACAGTTGCTAGTCAAACAATTTATGAAAATGGATATAATTATGATGTTTCTGTTGAAGTTGGTAATTTTAGTTTTCCAACAAAAAGCTATGGAGATATTACTCTACCACCAGGATACTATGATGCGTTAAGAATAAAAATTGGTAGTGCTTCTGGAAAAAATTGGTGGTGCGTAATGTTCCCTCCTCTTTGCTTTGTAGATGTTACTACTGGAATCGTTCCAGATGATTCAAAAAATATAATGAAAGAAAATTTATCTGAGGAAGAATATGATTTAATTTCTAATGGTTCTGACTCTAGTACACAATTTAAATTTAAAATTGTAGAAGTATTGCAAAATTTTAGTATAAGTGGTATATTTATGTAGTCAATAGAGTGTATATACACTCTATTTTCTATATTATCTAGTTTTGGAGGAACTTATGGAGAAATTAGTTATATCTGGAGGAACTTCTTTAAGAGGAGAAGTTTCTATTATTGGGGCAAAAAATTCTGCAATTGCTATACTACCTGCAACATTATTATCAAATGGCATTTTTACATTACATAATGTTCCAAATATTATTGATGTAAGATTATCATGCCAAATTTTAGAAGCTATTGGTTCCAAAATTACTTGGATAGATAAAAACACATTGGTTATTGATAACAAAGATGTACATAGTACTAATGTTCCTTTAGATTTAACTAGTAAATTCCGTGCCTCTTACTATTTAATTGGTTCTTTATTGAGTAAATATGGAAAAATTGAAGTTGGTTTACCTGGGGGATGTAATTTAGGGGTTCGACCTATTGATCAACATATTAAGGGTTTTGAAGCACTGGGTGCAGAATCAAATATTTCTCAGGGAAAAATCTCTTTAAAAGCTAAAAAGTTAATCGGAACAAATATATATATGGATATTGTTTCTGTTGGTGCAACTATTAACATTATGATTGCAAGTGTGCTTGCAAAAGGAACTACTACTATTGAAAATGCTGCTAAAGAACCTCATGTTGTTGATATCGCAAATTTTTTAAATTCAATGGGTGCTGATATTAGAGGTGCTGGAACCGATATTATAAAAATTAATGGTGTAGAGAATTTGAAAGATTCTTGTTCTTATTCAGTTGTCCCTGATCAAATTGAAGCTGGCACTTTTATGTTAGCTGCAGTTGCTTCAAAGGGAAATATTTTGATAAAGAATTGTATTCCTGAACATTTAGATTCTTTAATTTCAAAAATTTCAGAAGTCGGTGGCAATGTAGAAGTCTTTGGAGATAGTATAAAAGTTTCCGCAGATAAACGCCCTTTAGGAACAAGCCTAAAAACTTTACCTTATCCTGGTTTTCCTACTGATTTACAACCTCAAATGGGTGTAGTCCTTTCTGTTGCTAATGGCACAAGTATTATTAATGAATCTATTTGGGATTCAAGATTTCAATATACTGCTGAACTTAATAAAATGGGAGCTAATATTGCTGCTCATGATAGAACTGCTTTTTTTGAAGGGGTATCGCATTTATCTGGTGCACCTGTTTATGCTTCTGATTTAAGGGCTGGTGCTGCATTAGTTATTGCCGGAGTCATTGCTAATGGAACAACAGAAATATATAATTTAAGGCATATTGATCGTGGTTATGAAAATATCGAAGAAAAATTTAACAAGTTAGGTGCCAAAATCAAAAGAATTCAAGAATAAAGGTGAAAATTAATGTTAAAATGTTGTAGTTTATATAGTGGAAGTAGTGGTAATAGTTTCTTAATTCAGTCAAACCATACTAAACTTCTTATTGATGCTGGAGTCAGTTGTAAAAAACTTGAAACTGCTTTAAATGATTTGAATATTTCTCCAGATGAAATTCAGGCTGTTTTAGTTACTCATGAGCATGTAGATCATACTAAAGGATTGCCTATTTTATCTAGCAAATATAATATTCCAATTTATGCTAATGAAAAAACGTGGAATCATATAAATTCAGATAAAATTTCAGATGACAATAAAAGGTTCTTTTCAAATAATACTAAATTTGATATATCTGACTTAGTTATATCACCTTTTTCTACTCCACACGATGCTGCTGATCCATGTGGTTTTAATATATATAATGATTCAAAAAAAATTAGCATCGCAACAGATTTGGGTAATATTAATGAAACTATTTTTAATAATTTAAAAAGTAGTTCGTTAATTTTTCTAGAATCTAATTATGATATGAACATTCTTAAATATTCTCACTATCCTTATCGCTTGAAGCAAAGAATTGCTAGTTCTTTTGGTCATTTGGAGAATTGTACTGCAGGCAAAACGATTGCTAAATTAATTGATTTTGGTTTGAAAGAAGCTTTTTTAATTCATTTGAGTAAAGAAAATAATTTCCCTGAACTTGCTAATAAAACAGTTTGGGAAGAATTACAGAAATGTAATTTTTCTTCTGATGATATTTGTATAAATGTTGCTCCTAGAGATAATACTAGTAAAATAGCAAAGGTTATTTAATTTACAAAGAACTACCTTGTCGGTAGAATAACCTAAGATAGTTCTTTGTAGAAAAAAAGTATAATGTGAAAAAAAATATGGAAAGATTATAAAAATATGTAGAAAATACCCCTATTCTCTTTTGGGCTACTGTAAAAAATATTGATATTTTCTACACAATTAAAAACATGTAAAAAAATACTTTTTAGGATAATTTTCAATTATCCTTTTTATTTACTCTGAAATTTTCTTTAGAATTCTTTTAGATAATAATTTGATAAAAAATCTTTTTATTAAATAAATTATTGAAATAAATATTAAGAATTTAACTATCATATTGTACTCCAAATAAATCTGATATATCCATGATACACCTCTATACTGTGATTGTCAAGAAAAACTTTACGACAAAAGTTGCCATAAAAAGACAGAAATCGACATTCCTACTATGTCTGCTATTAATGCTGCTGTTAACATAAATCTCGTTTTCTTTACTCTCACAATGCTTGTATAAATTGCTATGGTATATAGTGTTGTTTCCGTTGATCCCATTATTGTCGAAACTATCAGTCCAATTTTGCTATCTACTCCGTATTTTTGCATTATATCTGTACCAACTGCCATCGATGCACTACCTGAAATTGGTCTTAGTAATGCTAATGGCATTATTTCTTTAGGAATATTTAATGAGTTTGTTATTGGTGCTATCAAATTAATAAAAACTTCAATTACTCCCGAACTTCTTAAAAGTCCAATTGCTACAAATATTCCAACCAATGTTGGAAATAAATTTATTACTATCTCAATTCCATCTTTCGCACCTTCTAAAAAAACGTCAAACATATTTATTCTTTCTTTTATCCCATAAAATAAAATAATTAGTATTATCATCGGTAATGCTATGTTCGAAAAATAATTAACTACGTTCATATTCACCATCTTTTCATTAATATTTTAGCCATTACTATTGCAGATATTGCTGCTCCAAGCGTGGCAATCCAAACTGCTAATATCATTCCTGTAGGATTATTCGATCCTAATGATGTTCTAATTGCAATTACTGTTGTTGGAATTATTTGTATTGATGCAGTGTTTATTAAAATAAACATTGCCATAGAGTCACTTAGTTTGTCTTTTTCTTTATTATTTTTTTGCATCGATTTCATTGCATTTAGTCCTATTGGTGTCGCTGCATTTCCTAATCCCATTATATTTGCAACTATATTCATTGAAATTTCTCCATATGCTTTCTCTGTTTCTTTTATATCTGGAAATAAAAATTTTAGTAAAGGTTTTAATAGTCTTTTTAGTTTTTCTACTAATCTTGTATTTGTTGCAATTTTTATTATCCCATTCCATAAACATATTGTTCCTAACAATTTTATTGATATCTGTACAGCATTTTCTACTGAATCAAATATTGCTAAATTAACTTCATCTACTTTTCCAAAACATATTGCATATATCAGCGAAATAATTATAAATAATGGCCATATTATATTTAACATCCGTTTTCCTCCTACTTCCTTAATTTTATTCGTATTATCAATTATAATTACTAAATTTCTTAGAATTCTTGACCTCTTACTCCTTTTATGGTATTATTAAATAAATTTTTCATTTGTAATGTTAGGGGGCTAAACATGAAATCTGCAGGCATAATTAGAAGAGTTGATGAACTTGGTAGAGTTGTTATTCCTATTGATATGAGATTGCAACTTGGAATTAAAGAAAAAGACCCTGTTGAAATTTATATAGATGGTTCTTCTCTTATTCTGGAAAAACATGAAAAAAAATGTGTATTTTGTGGCTGCACTAAAAAGTTAGTTGATTTTAAAGATAAAATTATTTGTGAAAAGTGTGTAAAAAATATTATAAAAATAAATAATCATAAGTAGTTCTTACTATTTATGATTATTTTTATTTTTCTTACTTATTTATAAAATATTGATATATTTCATTTTTATTTGTATTTCTATCATTTGCTATCTTTTTTATTATTTCCTTTTTCTCTAGCCCTTTATTTTTATAATATTCATAATGTGATTCTAACGATAGTTCATTTAAAATCACTTCATTTTTTATAATTTCCCTGTTTCCTTCTACTAATACAACATATTCTCCTTTAGGATTTTCTTGCTGCTGTAATATTTCCTCTATATTCCCTCTAATATATTCTTCATGTATTTTCGTTAATTCCCTTGCTAAAACAATTTTTCTATTGCCTAAAATTTCTAGCATTTTTTGTAAAGTTCCTTTTAATTTATGTGGTGCTTCATAAAATATTAATGTTTTATTTTCATTTTTTATTTCTTCTAGTTTATTTTTCTTTTCTGTCTGGTTAACTGGTAAAAAACCAATGAATATAAATTCCTTACTGTCTAGTCCTGAACATATTAATGCATTAATTAGGGCACATGCTCCTGGTACTGGTATAACTTTAATGTCATTTTCTATTGATTTTTTTACTATTTCTTCTCCTGGATCAGAAATTCCTGGTGTCCCCGCATCCGAAACTAATGCAATGCTTTTTCCCTCTATCAATTTCTCTATCAGAATATTTGACTTATTCTTTTCTGTTTGTTTATAATAGCTTATTAGTGTTTTCTTTATTTTTAAATGATTTAATAGTTTAAGTGTATGCCTAGTATCTTCTGCTGCTATTAGGTCTACTTCTTCTAATATTTTAATTGCTCTTAATGTTATATCATCTAGATTTCCTATTGGTGTTGCTACTAAATATAATTTTCCTTTCATGAATTTTCTCCTTATTTTTTATTATAAATTCTCTTTATTTCTTCAGTATATTCTCCGTTTTCTTCATATACATATAATGGCTCTTCAACTTTCATAAATGATTGGGCATTTTTTACTGCTTTAAGCAAAACTAAATTTGCACCTTTACCTTTCTGTGGAAATACAAATCTTACCTTTTTTATTTCTAGTTTATATTTTCGAAAATATGCTACTATATCAACTAATCTATCTGGCCTATGTACCATATAAATTTCTCCTCTATCTTTTAACAATTTATTTGAAACCTTAGCAATGTCTTCTACTGTGCATTTAATTTCATGCCTTGCTATTAACTTTTCTATGCTTTTATTTTGTAATCCCGTATTTGTCTTCATATAAGGTGGATTAGTTACAATTGTATCATAACTACTAGTTGGTAGGATTTCTGGTAAATGCTTTATATCTTCTCCTATTATTTCTATTTTTTTTTCTAAATTATTTATCTTAATACTTCTCTTTGCCATTTCTGCGACATGTTCTTGAATCTCCACTCCTACTATATGTTTAGCATCGGTTTTTGCGGTTAATAAAATTGGCAAAATAGCCGTACCTGTTCCTAAATCTAATACTTCAGCGTCTTTTTTTATAGTTTTAGCAAAATCGGATAATAGGACACTATCAATTCCAAAACAGAATCCATCTTTATTTTGAATTATTTTTAAATTATTAATTTCCAAATCGTCTATTCTTTCATTTTCTTTTATCTCCACAAAATCATTCATTAACAAAATCTCCCTCTCCAGAATATTATATAATAAAATTATTAAAAAACAAGGAGTTTTTATGGAAAAAGAAAAGAAAATTAGCAATTTTTCAAGAAAAAAATGCTGTTTTATTAACTCACTAAAAGAAGTCAATTGCTTTCTTACTAATATAAATAAAGCACTTTTAATAAATAAATTTATTAAAAAACTAAAAAAATAATCATAATTTTATTAAATTGTATTTTTTCTATTTTTATTCAGTTTTTTGTTATTAAATAAATTTACTAATATCTATCTCTCATTATTATTAATTTATTTAATATATTTTTGTTTTTACCATTTTCATTTAGTAATTATTTATATTAATTTATTCCATTTATTATTAATTTTATATAAATTATTTATTTTATTATTTAAAAATATTAATTACTCTTTCCTT
>CANDIF010000004.1 GCA_947384775.1 uncultured Clostridium sp. | reverse complement strand
GTCCGGTAGTTTCTCTTGGGTCTAACATCAAGATTTCAACTGATGGCGGAACTGCAGATGCACCTAGAACAATTAGTCTATAATATAAAACAAAAATCAGGATTTTGTGAAATCCTGATTTTTTTGTTCCATTAGAAATGTAAATTGTAGTTTGTTTTACTTTTACAGTCCACCAAATCTCGTCGGAGCTTTCATTGTGTAAACAACAAGGTTCTGGGGTACCTCACCCATAAGCTTTGCTTGTTATGAAACTCCTGCGTTTGGCTACTCTGTACCAAATTTCAATAAAAGCAAATCATTATAATTATTTGAAAACGAGTTCGATCAGCTAACGCTTCAGGGCAACGTAAATGCGTAGCATTTTTGCCGAAGCGATTTGCTTTAATGTTAGTTCTTATCGTGCCAATACATTTGTTGTATTCTCTTCAATTAAAGCGAGTGGAGAACGGAGTTTGAAAATAATTCATAATGATTTGTGATATTATCAATATTTTCCTCACACTAATTGCAATTTATATTACCTGTTTAAACATTTCCATAAATTGTATGAAATACTCCTTTATTTCTTTACGTTTTATTTCTTCCTTTGTTTTTATCTTTATTTCTTCAATTATTTTTCCATCTATTTGAATTGTAATTTTGCCAACTACTGTATTTTCTGCAATTGGTGCTTCATAATTTGTTTCTACTTCTGAATCTATTATTATTTCAGTGTTTTCTGTTATTGGATATATTTTATTTTGAACTTTCGCTAAGTATATATCTGGATTTGTTTTTACTCCTTTATTTACATATATTCTTTTTTGATTTAATTTACACCATTTATTATATTCTTCTTCTACTAATTCTTCTACGTTCTTTAACTTATAATTTTTATATGCATATTCTATTAGTCTTATTGAATCTTTTGTTCTTATCTTTTTTGTGTCTGATCCTAATACTACTGTTATTATTTCAAATCCATCTCTATTACTAGATGTTACTAGGCATCTCCCTGCTCCACTTGTATATCCTGTTTTTACTCCTGTTACCCCGTTTAAGTACCCTAATAATTCATTCGAATTATTTAAATTTTTTGGATATCCGTTTATTGTTACCGTGTAGCTTTCTGTCGCTACCACTTTTGCTATCATTGGATTTGAAAGTGCACAGTCTGTTATTATTGCAAGTTCTTTTGCAGTTGTGTAATGTCCTTCTCTATCTAATCCATGTGGTGTTACAAAGTGTGTATGTTCTAATCCTAATTCTTTTGCCTTTTCATTCATTAGTTCTGCAAAGTTTTCTACACTCCCTGCTATACTTATTGCTATTTGTACAGCAGCATCATTTCCTGATGGAAGCATTAAACCATATAATAAATCATGATATGTAACCTTATCTCCTGTTTTTATTCCCATTGATGAACCATTTGTATATGCAGCTTCTTTACATACCTCCACTGTTTCTTTCATTCTTTCTTCTCCAAGTTTCTCACACATAACTATTGCTGTCATAATCTTAGTTGTACTTGCCATTGGTGTTTCTGTCATTTCATCTTTTCCCCATATTACTGTTTTTGAAGTTCTATCATATATTACTGCATGCCTTGATAAAACCTCTGGTTCTTTAATTGTTTTTCCTTCTTCTACCGCTTCATCTATCCATACATAATCAAAATCGTTATCATCTACTGCATAAGAAAAATTTATAATATTAAAATTCAAAAATACTAACAGTATTATTATTAATATTTTTTTACTCTGTTTCTTTAAACACTTAAACATAAGAAATCACCTTATAAAATTATATTTATAAAGTGATTTTTTAGAACTTTTTTAATTGAATATTGAGCAATATCTTTTATGTTTTAATCTCTTTTGCATGTAACACAATTCTGTAATCTTTGTTATTAGCACAAGTTGATAGTGTAAGTATTTTATCTTCACTATTTATTTCTGTGCTGAAATCTTTTATACTTCTGTTCTTTATGGTTTCTATAAATTCTGTATATGTTTCATTACTTTTAAAGTTTGTTTGTATATAGTAATCTTCTTTTTCTATTTTATATATTGAAAATACTTCATAAATAAAATATTCATTTTCTGTTATAAAAACAATTTTATAATTTTCTTCGTTGTTGTACCATTCTTCTTTTAAAATATTATTTAAGCTACTGAACATTGTGTTTCCTTTTGTATTGTGCCCATATATTATAATATTTTTATCTGTCCCATCTAGTTTATTTTTATAGTCTGCAAATATCCATCCTGCTGAATTGTATTCTTTGTTGAAATTGTGTGTTAAATAGTAGTCATTATTAGTAGTTTGAACAATTGGGAATTCAATATTGGTACCATTCACTTTTATAAATGCGATTGTATCAGGATTTCGCTTTTTTAGTTTATTAAAGTCAATTACATACTTTTTTTCATTTACTTGTGTTTCATCAATTTTTATTGTTTCCGAAATTTCTTTTAATATTTCTTCATTTTTTTTATTGTTCAAGTACCATTTTGTGATATTTATAAAAGATATTATTGCCAATATAATAAATATTAGTAGTATTAAAAGCCATATCGTTTTTTTCATTGTTTTTATATCTAAGTTTTTTCTACTTTCATTATAATGTTTTCCCATCTTTTCTCCTTTAAAAAAACTTTCCCATCTTCACAGGCAAAGCCTGTGTATGGGTTCCAAGAAGCTTGTTATTTCATAATAGATTAAGACTAGCAAATTATGCTAGTCTTGTTTTTATTAGTGTTTACAAGAATATTTTTTCTTTCTTATTGCAAATAGTACACAAATTCCACTTACTGCAACAACTAATACAATAATGTTTTCTGTTATACTACTTCCTGTATCAACATTAACTGGTTTATCTGGTTTAGTTTCTGAATTTGACTCTGTTTCTTTTTCTTGTTCTATTTCTTTATCTACATATGCTAACGCAAAAGTTGAAAATTTATCTGATTCAAATGTCAAATAGGTTCCGCCTTCTGACAATGTTGCATTTAATGTCTCAGTTTGGTTATTATGTTCTCTTACTATATAATATGTTCTTGAATATCCCTCTTCTATTTTTTGTAAATTTTCTGGCAAAGCTACTATTAATGTGATTGGACTATTTAGCTCTGTTAGTTCTCCAACTTTTATGTTATTTGCTTTTATCTCTATTAATATATCAAAATAATCAGCTATCTTTGTATTACTATCAAGTTTTTTAACAGTTTCTTCCATTTTTTCTTTGATGCCTTCTGCTATTGTTGCATTATCATTAATTTTAAGTTCTAATCTTATGTCTGAATTCTCCACTTTATTAGCTATTTCTTCATTATTTTTAGTAATTGTTTCTAATGTATTTTTTAGTATTTCTTCCATTTTAGTTAAATTTGTAACTCCAATTTTCACTTCTTCTGTTGGCCTTGTTGTATCAATTTCTGTCGCCATTATTTCTGTTGAAAATTTTTCAAATTTTGCTGATATTGTTACCGCACTTTCTGGCATTGTAATTGTGTTATCTGCGGATACTTTTATATTATTTCCATTGCTATCAGTTACTATTATTTCTTTTAATTTATATCCTTCATCTGCTTGATATTCAATTTGTACTTTGCTCCCTGCACTTGCTAAAGTTTTTACTACACTTATACTTCCTCCTGTTATTTGGCTATTATCTAGTTCAATTTTATAACCTACAGTATAATCTCCATTTTCATTTTGTTCTACAGTTACACTTTCTGCTAGATATTTCTCTACCTCACAATTAAATGTTCCTCCATAAATCACTGGTTGACAATGTGGTGTTTCAAGCGCTAACAATTTAAAAGGATTAATAAAATTTCCACCTTTTATTATTATGGTTGACTCTTCAAATTCTACTGGTGTTGTAATTCCCAATAATACAGGTGCTTTGCTATTTTCTGTATATTTACCATATGTTCCACTTTCAATTATAACATTAGCATTTTGATCTGCCCAAACAGCATAATAGCCTCGAGCTTTTGCATTAACATTCCTTAATGTAACACTTGTATTATATACATTTATTCCTCCATCCACTATAACATTTTCCATTATTATTCCACTTGTAGTTCTTTCATCTCCAATATATATTCCATAATCATATACTATATCACTTACTTGCGATTTTATATTTCCATTTTTTATTGTTAAATTGTCTCCTTGGAATATAAATGACATATATGCATTTGTTAGTGTATGTCCATTTAAGTTAAACGTAACATTATCTGGAAAATCTGCTACATACATTTCTTCTGGTTTTGCAGGATTTATAAGTTGAATTTGAACATCTTCTAGCAATATTATTGTTTCTCCTGATTTTACTTCTTTTACTGCTTCTCTTATGTCTGTATATTTTTTATCTCCAATGCTTGCTATTTCTTTTATTTCTTGAGCAGTATTCTCTCCTTCTGCATTTACTGGATGCATCCCAAACATCACTATTAAAATTAGTATAATTAGCATTCCACTAAGTATTTGATGTCTTTTGCTAATTTCATTTTCTCTTAAATCTTTCATATGTTTATCTCCTCTATCTTTTAGCATTTATTTACATATTATATTTTATCACCGTACCATTATAAATTCAAGACAGCTTATTAAAATTTCAAATATAATTTTTTCCATTTTAGTGTTTACAAATTTTAAAAAAGGTTATATTATATTGTATATTAAAAAGGAAGGTGAATTAACATATGACAGAAACTGAAAAGTTAAAAGATACTTTATTTGATAACAAAAAAAATGGTTGGGATGGCTTATCTCTTGAAGATAAACAAAATGTACTTAAATTTAGTGATGAATTTATTTACTTTTTAAATACTTGTAAAACTGAAAGAGAAGCTACAGAATTTATTGTTGATGTTTTAAAGAAAAATGATTTTACTGATTTAAGAGAGAAACTTGTTTTAGCACCTGGTGATAAAGTTTACTATGTTAATAGAGATAAATCAGTTTATGCTGCCATCATTGGTTCAAAATCTATTGAATCTGGACTAAATATTATTGGTTCACATATTGATTCTCCAAGATTAGACTTAAAGCCAAACCCTTTATATGAAGATACTGATATGGCTTATTTAAAAACACATTATTACGGTGGAATTAAAAAATATCAATGGACTACTATTCCTCTAAGTATCCATGGAGTTATAGTTAAAGCAAATGGAGAAAGAATTAAAGTAAATGTTGGTGAAGATGATGAAGATCCAATTTTTACTATTACAGATTTACTACCTCACTTGGCTGTAGAACAATCTGATAAAAAATTAAGAGATGCAATTCCTGGAGAGAATTTGAATTTATTAGTTGGAAGTATTCCTTTTGGAGATGAAAAGGATTCAAACCGAGTAAAATTAAATGTTTTAAAAATATTAAATGAGAAATATGGAATCACTGAAAGAGATTTTGTTAGTTCAGAATTAGAACTAGTACCTGCTTTTAAAGCTAAAAGTTTAGGTTTTGATAAAAGTATGGTTGCAGGTTATGGTCAAGATGATAGAGTTTGTGCTTACACTTCTCTAAGAGCTTTTATTGAAGTGCATAATCCTGAAAGAACTGCTGTATGTATATTTGCAGATAAAGAGGAAATTGGAAGTATGGGTAATACTGGTATGGAATCTCACGTTTTTGATACTTTTATTTCTGAATTATTAAATAAAACAAATACTAACAGACCTAATTTATTAGATAAAGTTTTCTGCAACTCTAGAATGCTTTCAGCAGATGTTGATGCTGCTTTTGATCCAATTTATGCTTCTGCTTCTGAGAAAAACAATGCTGCTTATTTTGGAAGAGGTATAGGATTAAATAAATATACAGGTGCTCGTGGAAAATCTGGTGCTTCTGATGCAAATGCTGAATATGTTGCTTTTATAAGAAATATTTTAGAAGCAAATAACATCTCTTATCAAGTAAGTGAACTTGGTAGAATTGACCTTGGCGGTGGTGGAACTATCGCATATATATTAGCTGATAAAGGTATTGATGTTATAGATTGTGGTATTCCAATTTTATCTATGCATTCTCCTTATGAAGTTTCAAGCAAATTTGATATCTACGAAGGTTACAGAACATATTATGCATTTTTGAAATAAATTATAATTATTTAGATTTAACTATTAAAATTCGCTCCACCAAAGCTGGATGATTTTGTTTTTCAAGTTCGACTAAAGCACGCTTTGAAAAACAAAACATCCACGTGGAGCTATTTTATGACTAAAAGTAAAAGTGCCTTTATAAAAAAATCCAGCTTGCTTTTACACAAACTGGATTTTTTGTATTAATATAAATTTTAGGATTATTCAGTTTTTGTTTCTTCTACTGGTGTCTCTACTGCTGTGGCTTCTTCTGATGGATTTTCTTGTTGTTCTCCTTGTTCTTCTTGATTTTCTTCTATTTCTGTATTGATTCTTTTATTTCTGTACATTGTAAGTCCTGTTCCTGCTGGAATTAATTTTCCTATGATAACGTTTTCTTTTAATCCTATTAATGCATCTTTCTTTCCTTTTATTGCTGCTTCTGTTAATACTCTTGTTGTTTCTTGGAATGATGCTGCTGATAAGAAGCTTTCTGTTGCAAGTGATGCTTTTGTTATACCTAAAAGCACTCTTGTTCCTTTGGCTGGCATTTTTCCTTCTGCTTCCATTTGTTTGTTGATTTCCTTGAAATCGTTTATATCTACTAGTGAACCTACAAACATTGATGTATCTCCACTGTCTTCTATTTTTATCTTTTTAAGGATTTGTCTTGTTATTACTTCAATATGTTTATCGTTGATATCAACACCTTGATTTCTATATACTTTTTGAACTTCTGATGTTAAATATCTGTAAACTCCTTCTGGACCTTTTATTGCTAATATTTCATTTGGATTTATTGAACCTTCTGTTATTGCTTCTCCTGCTTCTATTTCATCTCCTGGTTTTACTTTTATCTTTGATCCAAAGCTTATTGTATATGTTTTTGCATTGTCTTTTCCTGTTATTGTTACTTCTTTTCTCTTCTTAGAATCTTGTATTGATACTACTCCTGATATTTCAGAAATTACTGCTAATCCCTTTGGTTTTCTTACTTCGAATAACTCTTCAACTCTTGGAAGACCTTGTGTTATATCTCCTCCTGCAACACCACCTGTATGGAATGTTCTCATTGTAAGCTGTGTACCAGGTTCTCCTATAGATTGTGCTGCTATTATTCCAACTGCTTCTCCTATATTTACTTTCTTTCTTGTTGCTAGTCCCATACCATAACATTTAGCACATACACCATGTTTTGTTTTGCATCCAAGTACTGAACGTACTTTTACCTTTGTAAATCCTGCAGCTATTATTTCATCTGCAATTGCTGGTGTTATTAAAGTATCTGTATCTACTATTACTTCCTTAGTTTTTGGATTTACTAAATCTTCAAATACATATCTTCCTATTAATCTTTCATGTAATTTTTCTATTATTTGATTTCCGTCTTTGATGTCTTCTACTTCAATATATTCATCTGTTCCGCAGTCTTCTTCTCTTACTATTATATCTTGGCTGACATCAACTAATCTTCTTGTTAAATATCCTGAATCGGCTGTTCTTAAAGCTGTATCTGCTAAACCTTTTCTAGCACCATGTGATGAAATAAAGTATTCTAGAACATCTAATCCCTCTCTGAAACATGCTTTAATTGGGATTTCTACGGCTTTACCTGATGTATTTGCCATAAGACCACGCATACCTGCAATTTGTCTTAACTGATTCATGTTACCTCTTGCTCCAGATTGTGCCATCATGAATATTGGGTTTAATTCATCAAAGTTTTCTTTCATTGCTTCTGTTACATCATCTGTTGCATCTTCCCATATTTTGATTACTGAATCATATCTTTCACTATCTGTAATTAAACCTCTTCTATATTGTTTTGATACATTTTCAACTTCTTCTTCCGCCTTTGCCAAAATTTCTTTTTTAGCTTTTGGAACTGCAACATCTGCAACTGAAACTGTTATAGCTCCTTTTGTTGAATATTTAAATCCTGTTGCTTTTATATAATCTAATAATTCTGCTGCTATGTTTAATCCATGTTTATCTATACATTTTGCTATAATTGTTCCTAAATTTTTCTTCATAACTGGGAAGTTTATTTCTAAATCAAATTCGTGTTCTGGGTTTGTTCTATCTACAAAGCCTAAGTCTTGTGGAATTCCTTGATTATAAATAATTCTTCCAACAGTTGTCTCTATTGATTTTGTTTTACTTACACCATCTATTTTTCTTGTCATTCTTACTTTTACTTTAGCATGTAATCCTACATCTCCATTTTGATATGCAAGTAAGGCTTCGTCTTCATCTTTGAAGTACATTCCTTCACCTTCTTCTCCTGCTACTTCCATTGTTAAATAGTAACTTCCTAATATCATATCTTGTGTAGGTACTGTTACTGGTTTACCGTCTTGTGGTTTTAATAAGTTATTTACTGATAACATTAAGTATCTTGCTTCTGCTTGTGCTTCTGGTGATAATGGAACGTGTACTGCCATTTGGTCTCCATCGAAGTCAGCATTGAATGCTGTACAAACTAATGGATGTAATTTTAATGCTCTACCCTCAACTAATACTGGTTCAAAAGCTTGAATTCCTAGTCTGTGTAGTGTTGGAGCACGGTTTAACATCACTGGGTGATCTTGTATAACTTCCTCTAATATTCCCCATACTTCTGTATTTTGTTTTTCTACCATTCTTTTTGCACTTTTTATATTATGTGCTAATCCTCTACTTACTAATTCTCTCATTACAAATGGCTTAAATAATTCTATTGCCATTTCTTTTGGTAATCCACATTGATATATTTTTAATTCTGGTCCAACTACTATAACTGAACGTCCTGAGTAGTCAACTCTCTTTCCTAATAGGTTTTGTCTGAAACGTCCTTGCTTTCCTTTTAGCATGTCTGATAATGATTTTAAAGGTCTGTTTCCTGCTCCTGTAACTGGTCTTCCACGTCTTCCATTATCAATTAATGCATCTGCTGCTTCTTGAAGCATTCTTTTTTCATTTCTTACTATTATTTCAGGTGCACCTAATTCTAGTAATCTTTTTAATCTGTTATTTCTATTTAATACTCTTCTATATAAGTCATTTAAATCAGATGTTGCAAATCTACCACCATCTAATTGCACCATTGGTCTAATATCTGGTGGAATTACTGGTAATACACTAAGTACCATCCATTCTGGTTTATTTCCAGATAATAAAAAGCTCTCTACTGTATCTAATCTCTTTACTAATTTTGCTTTTTTCTGTTCACTTGATTTTTCTATTTCTTTTTTTAATTTATCAGCAAGTTTCTCTAAGTCTACTTTTTGTAATAATGTTCTTATAGCTTCTGCTCCCATTTCTGCTTTGAAAGTACCTTTTCCATACTTTTCTACTGCTTCTTGGTATTCTTTTTCGTTTAATATTTGTCCTTCTAATAATCCTGATGTTCCTTTGTCTGTTACAACATATGAAGCAAAATATATAACTTTTTCTACGTTTCTTGGTGATATATCTAATATTAAAGCTATTCTACTTGGAATTCCTTTGAAATACCATATATGTGCTATTGGTGCTGCAAGTTCTATATGTCCCATTCTTTCACGTCTTACTTTTGATTTTGTTACTTCAACTCCACATCTGTCACATACTATCCCTTTATATCTTACTCTTTTATATTTACCACAATGACATTCCCAATCTTTTGTAGGACCAAATATTTTCTCACAAAATAGCCCATCTTTTTCTGGTTTTAAAGTTCTGTAGTTGATTGTTTCTGGTTTCTTTACTTCACCTTTTGACCATTCTCTTATTTTATCGTCTGATGCTAATCCTATTTGTATTTTATCAAATATTTCTAATTCATCTTGTTTTTGGTTGTTATCCATTTAGGATCCTCCTTTCAAAATGCAAAGCATTTTGTACTATTCACTATTCATTATTCACTATTCACTTTATCTCTGTGAATAGGAGGTAAGTTATTTTCTCGAAGTCAGGTCGGTCAAGACCGACACCCTACATTTTCTGTCTGGTTTCTATACATTATTTTTATTCACAAAATATACACTGCTCGAACAATTCCCTCCTGCTAATTTCATAAATTTTATAATGCTAAATATTCAATTATTTATAATCAATTTATGTAGTAGCTCCATGTGGATGTTAACTTTTTAAAACCCGATTATAGAGGATTTTTTAAAAGTCTAACATCCAGCAAGATAGAGCGGATTTTTTAGATTCGGTTTAAATAGTATTTATTCTTCGTATGAATCGTTATCATTTTCTAAGTTCTCTTCTGCAAGTTCGCTATCAAAATCTAATAGTTCGTCTTCTTCTAATAGTTCTCCATCTTCATCCTCTAATAGCATATCATCCTCTAATTCATCTTCATCTGGTATAGCCATTTCATCTGGTAATACTTCTTTATTTTCTTCTAAATTAAAGTCTATTCCATCATCTATATTTTCTTTTAACTCTAATTCTTCATCATTTTCTGAATATAGTCTTACATCTAATCCTAAACTTTGTAATTCTTTAATTAACACTTTGAATCCTTCTGGAACTCCTGGTTCTGGAACATTTTCACCTTTTACTATAGATTCATATGTTTTTACTCTTCCTACAACATCATCTGATTTTATTGTTAAGATTTCTTGAAGTGTATATGCTGCTCCATATGCCTCTAATGCCCAAACTTCCATCTCTCCAAATCTTTGTCCTCCAAATTGTGCTTTACCTCCTAAAGGTTGTTGTGTTACTAATGAGTATGGTCCTGTTGAACGTGCATGTATCTTATCATCAACTAAGTGGTGAAGTTTCAACATGTACATTATACCTACTGTAATTGGTTTATCAAATGGATCTCCTGTTCTTCCATCATAAAGAATTGTCTTTCCATCTGCTGTTAATCCTGATTCGATTAATAGTTTTTCTATATCTTCTTCTGATGCACCATCAAATACTGGTGTTGCTACTTTCATTCCAAGTAGTCTTGCCGCTGCTCCTAAATGTACTTCCAAAACTTGACCTAAGTTCATTCTTGAAGGTACACCTAATGGATTTAAAACTACATCTACTGGTGTTCCATCTGGCATAAATGGCATGTCTTCTACTGGTAATATTCTTGAAACAACACCCTTGTTTCCGTGACGTCCTGCCATCTTATCTCCAACTGATATCTTTCTTTTTTGAGCTATATATACTCTAATTACTTGATTTACACCAGGGCCTAATTCATCTGAATTATCTCTTGTAAATACTTTTACATCAACTATTGTTCCTTGTTCTCCATGTGGAACTTTTAATGATGTATCTCTTACTTCTCTTGCTTTTTCTCCAAAGATTGCTCTTAATAATTTTTCTTCAGATGTAAGTTCTGTTTCTCCTTTTGGTGTTACTTTTCCTACTAAGATATCTCCAGGTCTTACTTCTGCACCTATTCTAATTATTCCATGTTCGTCTAAGTCTTTTAAACTGTCCTCACCTACATTTGGAATGTCCCTTGTTATTTCTTCTGCTCCTAATTTTGTATCTCTACATTCACAGTCATATTCTTCAATATGAATTGATGTATATACATCTTCTTTTACAAGTCTTTCACTTAGTAATATAGCATCCTCGTAGTTGTATCCTTCCCATGTTGTGAATGCTATTAAAACATTCTTTCCTAATGCCATTTCTCCATTTTGTGTTGATGGTCCATCTGCAATTACGTCGTTTGCTTTTACAGTTTCACCTGTTCTTACTATTGGTTTTTGATTGATACATGTTCCTCCATTTGTTCTCTTGAATTTTCTTAGTTTATATGTATCTATTCCTGTTTTTGTTTTGATAATTATTTCATCACCTGTTACTCTTTGTACTACTCCGCCTTCTTTAGCTACTACTGTAGTTCCAGAGTCTTTTGCTGCTCTATATTCTATACCTGTTCCAACTATTGGTGAATCTGTAATCATTAGTGGAACTGCTTGACGTTGCATGTTTGCTCCCATTAATGCACGGTTTGCATCATCATGCTCTAAGAATGGTATCATTGCTGCACCAACTGAAACTAACTGTTTTGGTGATACGTCTATGTAATCTACTTTGTCTGCTTCTACTTCTATAATTTCATCTAAATATCTTACTTTTATTTTTTTGTTTATGAATTTTCCATCTTTATCCATTGGTTCTGTTGCTTGTGCTATTGCATGATTATCCTCTTCGTCTGCTGTCATGTAAATAACTTCATCAGTTACTGCATGTGTCTTTGGGTCTATCTTTCTGTATGGTGTTTCTACAAATCCATATTCATTTATAATTGCGAATGTTGAAAGTGCTGATATAAGTCCTATGTTTGGTCCTTCTGGTGATTCTATTGGACATAATCTTCCATAGTGTGTATAGTGAACGTCACGAACTTCAAATCCTGCTCTTTCTCTTGATAATCCCCCAGGTCCTAAGGCTGATATTCTTCTTTTATGTGTTAGTTCTGATAATGGGTTTGTTTGATCCATAAATTGTGATAATTGTGAACTTCCAAAGAATTCTCTTATTGATGATGTTATTGGTTTTGTATTTATCAATGTTTGTGGTGTTACTACGTCTAAGTCTTGTATTGTCATTCTCTCTCTTACAACTCTTTCTAATCTTGTAAGACCTATTCTGAATTGATTTTGTAATAATTCACCAACACATCTAATACGTCTATTTCCTAAGTGGTCAATATCATCAATACTTCCTAATCCATATTGTAGGTTTAATAGATAGTTTACTGATGCAAGCATATCTTCTGTTACAATATGTTTTGGTACTAATTCTTCTTTTCTTTCTTCTATAACTTTTTCTAAGTCTTTTTTATCTGTTGTCTCTAAAATATTTTTTAATACTTCATAATTTACTTTTTCTTTTATATCAATTTTTTTAGAATCAACAAATGCTTTTATATCAACTGTTCCATTTCCTATTATTCTTACTTTTTTATCTTCTACATTTACATCTACTATGTTAATACCAGCATTTTGAATCTCATTTGCAAATTCTTCTGTAATTGTAGCACCTTTTTCTACAATTACTTCTCCTGTTTCTGTATTTAATATATTATCAAATGCAATTTGATTTGTTATTCTTGAACTTAAGTCTAACTTTTTATTATATTTATATCTACCAACTTTTGCTAAATCATATCTTCTTGGGTCAAAGAATAAATTGTTGAATAATGTTCTAGCTGCATCTACTGTTGGTAATTCTCCTGGTCTTAATTTCTTATATATTTCTATAAGAGCTTCTTCGTTTGATTTTGCTGTATCTTTTGATATTGTTGCTAATATTTTTTCATCTTCTCCAAACAATTGGATTATTTGTTCATCTGTAACTAATCCTATTGCTCTAAGTAATGTTGTTACTGGTAATTTTCTTGTTCTATCTATTCTTACATAAAATACATCATTACCATCTGTTTCATATTCAATCCATGCTCCACGGATTGGCATAACTGTAGCCTTGTACAATTTTTTACCTGTTTTATCATAGTCTGATTCATAATAGCATCCTGGTGATCTTACTAATTGGCTTACTACTACTCTTTCTGCTCCATTAATTACGAATGTTCCACTATCTGTCATTAATGGAAAATCTCCTAAGTAAATCTCTTGCTCTTTGATTTCTCCTGTTTCTCTGTTGATTAATCTTACTTTTACATGTAATCTTGTTGAATATGTAGAATCTCTTTCTTTAGCTTCTTCTAAAGAATATTTTGTTTCTTCCTCCATGTAATAGTCGAAAAATTCTAAGCTTAAATTTCCTGTGTAATCTTCTATAGGCGAAATGTCTCTTAATACTTCTCCTAAACCTTCTTTTACAAACCAATCATATGAATCTTTTTGAACTTGTATAAGGTTTGGAATGTCAACAAAATCTCCTATTTTTGCGAAAGTTTTTCTTGTTGCTTTTTCATACTTTAAGTCCTTTAACAAAATGAATCAACTCCTTATATAGATTTTTAGAGCAGTATCTATATTAAAGAAAGTCCCTCTTAAATTTAAGTGTTTTATCAATAAAAACTATCCTGCTCTTGACCGTTTTTTACTTGATACCTTTACTTAAATTTAATTCCTCTTTCTTAAACATTTTAATTTTAATTTGTGGTATGATTTGAAAATAAGCTTTTAAACAAAACAAAAAAGTGTAGGATACTTTTCTTTTGCTATCTTTTCTACACTTTTTATTTAATTTATTTTACTTAATTATTACCTTTTTCACTTTTATTTATCACCATTTCCACAAAATAGTTTACATAGTTTTTGCATATAGCAAAATTATGTGCTGATATATGATATCATAACTTGTATATGTTTGTCAAGTAAATTTTAAAAGTTTTCCAAGTTTAGCAATTTTTGTTTTATATCTACTCCTCCTGCATAGCCTACTAATTTGTTATTTGTTCCTATAACTCTATGGCATGGAACGATTATTGCTATTGGGTTATTATGGTTTGCCATCCCTACTGCTCTGCATGCTTTAGGATTTCCTATTTTTTCTGCAATTTGCTTATAGCTTCTTGTTTCCCCATATGGTATTTCTAAAAGTTCTCTCCAAACTTTCTTTTGAAATTCCGTTCCATTCAATTTTATTGGTATATCAAATTCTTCTCGTTTCCCTTCCAAATACTCTTTTATTTGCAAATATGTATTTCTTATCAATTTAGTTTCTTGTTTTTTTATGTTTGTATCTGCATTAAAGTTTATACCTATTATAATTCCTGATTCTTCTGTTATTTCAATTTTTCCTATTTCGGTATCATATATATAACTTATTTTATCCATTTACTTTTCTCCTATATATTTTTAATTTTATCACATAACCTCGACTTACACAATCAAATACAAAAAAAGGATACTTTATCTAAGTATCCTTTTTGATTATCTTTTATCTTCCTTCATCTACTTGCTGTGGATTTTCTAATTGAATATTTTGTTCCATACTATTTTCTGTTAACCATCCTTGTGTTGTTGTTCTTCCATCTGAATGTACGAATTCAAAATGATATGAAAATTTAGCATTTGGATATTGTTGCTTTAAGTCATATAGGCTAATATTTGAGTCTTTTATTACTATTACTCCATCCTTTGTTATTACATCTATAATTGTTAATCTACTAGTTCCATCTTTGTAGTTTTCAAATCTTCCAAATGATCCTGTACCATCTGGACTTGCAAAATATTTTCCATTATCAATTTTCATATTACATCCAACTCTTATTGAAGATAAATATTCTTTTTGTTGTTCTTCTTTGCTCTTTTCTTGTTCTGCTTCAGCATTATTTTGTGTAGTTCCTTGTTGTGTTTGTCCCATACTACTAGCTCCCACATTTTGTTTATGTTCTAAATTATCTTTATATACTACTTGTTCTACTTCACTTAGTTCTGGTATGCTGCTTTCCACTGTTTCTACTATAGGTGCTGTAGGCTCTACTGGTACTCTTACACTTGCATCAGCATTAGCTCGTGTTGCTGCAATTCCAAGTCCTATTCCTCCTACTAGAACAGCCGCTGTAACTACTCCAGCAATTGCTTTTTGTGGACCAGTAATGTTTGGTATATGTACTTTATTTCTTATTGAATCTTGAGCATTTCTTAATGTTCTTGTAAATCTAATTGTTGCTTCTTTTTTTAGTTTTTTAGCCTTTTCAGCAGTTAAAGTAACTGCCCCTTTTATTTTTCTTCCATATTTACTAGCATCTGGCATATGTACTTTATTTTTTATTGAATCTTGCATACTTTTTAGTGTTCTTGATAACCTTGTTGATAATTTTTTCTCATTTAAAGCTCTTGCTGCTTCTTCTGCTGCTCTTTTTGCTTTTTCTTGATTCTTTTTCTGTTGAATTCTAATTGCTTTATCTATTACTTGTCTTTCTGCTTGTAATTTTGCTGCTTCAGCTGCTTTTTTTGCTTCTTCTTCTCTCTTAGCCGCAGCTTTTTGTTTTCCTTCATCTGCAGCTTTTTTAGCATCTGCTTTAGCTTGTATTCTTGCTTGATAAGAGTTTTTCAATTTACCAGCATCTCTTGCTGCTTGTTTAGATGCTTGTATCGCCTTACTTCTGCTGATTGTTTTCTTTGCTTTTGCTTCTCCTACTCTTGCCGATACTACTACGGGTTCTTCTACGCTTATTTCATCGAGTGACGCATTATTTTGCTCTCCACTTTCTGTGTGCATTGATGATTTACCTACTTGTGCTGCTACTCCATTTGTTCCTACTACTACATTTTCTCTTATTGATGGATTTGGACTTTCTACAGTTTCTTCTCGTACTGATGGATTTTTTCCTACTGGTACTATATTTTCACCATCTATTAATATATCTTCCTCAACTGCTGGTCCTACTTCTTGTTTTAAATCATTTCCCAAATTTAGAACTTGCCCTGTTTGTTCTAATGTTGCAGAATTTATTGCTTTTAAATCTTCTTCACTTAACTCTGGAACATCATCAATAAGTCCATTTTCGTCTCTTGGTATAGATGCTTCTAATCTCTTTTGACTGGCTTCTAGCTTTCTCCTAATCTTTTCAGCTCTTGCATCACTTATTTTTTGTGAAACTGTATCTCTAAAGTTTTTTACTCTTTCTACTATAGATGGACCTTGTTTGTTTCCAACTTTTGCTCCAACTGCTTTTTGTGTATTTGCCATTCTCATAGCTCTAATCCTCTTTATAGGACCTATTCCTCTTGCTGCTATTATTGGAGTTACATGATATTCTATACTGATTCCTGCTTTTTGTAGTTTTTCTGTTCTTATTGCTGCTGCCCTTTTTTCGTATTCTTTTCTTTGCTTTACATTTGTTAGTCCAGTGTCACTATATGAAATCTGCATAGTTGCTGCTTTTGCATATGAATGTCTATATTCTGTTCCATATTTTGCATCAAATTCTTCTAATGCATCATATAAAACTGGGTCTATCTTTTTTAATATCTCTGAAGGTATCCAACCATTTTTACCTTCTAACTTTTCTATTTCTTTTCTTCTTTTATCCATTACACTTTTTGCATAATGATTTGTTGTTCCGTCGTTTATTTCTTTAACTATTATCTCTTCACCATTATTTCTACTAATGGTATAAGTTCCTTTTGCTAAATCTAGATGTACTTTTAATATATTATTTTCCACAATAATATCCTCCTTTGCGAAAGTTTACATAATATATTGTACCATAATTGGCTCTTTTTGTCAAATTTTAGGTGATTTTATTTGTTTTTTCAGGTATTTTTTTATTAAATTTATCTTATTTAAAGAAAAAAAGAGGTTTTTTTCCTCTTTTCGTCTATAATATATTCATGTACTGAATAGTGTTTCCGTATCATCTTTTAGAATTTTACACCTATCAGTTGTCCATTGATCATAACTAACTGCTTTACTCTTACATTGCTTTCGATAGTAATTTAGCATCACATATCTAGCTTTAGACATAAGCACTTTAAAGAGGAGTTCTGTATCAAAGTAAAACTTTTTTACTATATTTCCATCTCTTTGATACATTTTGTACATTGCTTCTTGTACCATATCTTCTTTATATTCTCTGCATCTATATATTCTGCTCAGTCTATTTGCTGTAATATTTAGCCCCCTTTGTAAATTGTCATAATTTTTCCCAAAAAATTCTGGATTGATTGTGCAACTTTCACCAATCCAGATTCCTTTTTCACTTTTTTCTAAAATAATCTTATTTAGTGCATATTGTCTTTCATTCTTACTATAATATTCTAAAAACTTTTCAACTTGTATTGCTTTTCCTTCACATATTTCTTCAATTTATTCTTTAGTACAATATCTATTTTTAAATTTTCTTCTGTATTTTAATTCTATTATTATTAAATCCACTGTATGCTTCATTTCTATATCTATAACTTTTGTCTCATAACTATGGTCTTCCTGCATCTTGTGGTATCTATATCTTGTTATCCCTAACTTTCTCATTAGTGTATATCCTTTTATATTCATTTTAGTTCTTATATCTTCAAATGTTTTATTGTTGATTTTACCTTTAGCTATTAATGTGTTGTCTTCAAATTTATTGAATTCGTTAAATCTTAGTTTCGTCCATTTTCTTTTTTCTTTTATTATCATCCACTGTTTCATTTGATTAATTTGCAACATACAGCATAAGTCTTTCATTTCTATTCTTTCTCGTGCGACTATTCTATCTAATAGTTCTTTGCCTATCTTCATTCCTTCTTTAATATAATATTTTTTTATTATATCATCTAATATTGCGTTACTTCTAAACATATGCCACCTCTGCTCTCTCTTCCCAACTCTAATTCATAACAATTACTTGTCCATTTATGCAAAGTTTGGCTCTGTTTTGTATTATTAATATTTCCTGGATTTTCTCTAGTTCTTTAAAAAATACTTCTATTGGAGTTCTCATTTTTATTGCTATACTCTTTAGTGTTTCTTCTCTGTCATCTAGTATATTATCAATGTTCCAATTAATTGTCTCTAGTATTATTGCTGAAAGTTTGCTAAAATTTATAGGATATAACCACTCGTATATCCTATTTCCTGATAATAAATTAACTTTTTCTTCTTTGATGTTAATCCAATCAAATATCAAATTTTTCCAAGGAGATTTATTGTTTTCTATATTAGCTTGCTGTTTCTTTAGTTCTTCTATTATGTCTTCTATTACTGCTTTTTCTTCCATTTGTATTTTATCAACTTTTTTATTATTTACTTCTTTTGAATGTTTTAAACTTATTTGTTCCATGTTTACCTCCTTCTTTTATAGTGCTACAGTTTACTATATTTTAGGGAGGTTTGCAAGGAAATTTGAGAAATTTTTGAAAAATACCCGATTTTATATTTTTATTATATTAGTATTTTCCAAATTTCTTCCTTGAATCCAGTAAATATTCCTTTGTCTGATATTATTATTGGTCTTTTTATTAGCATTCCATCACTTGCTAATAATTCTATTTTTTCTTTATCACTCATATTAGATAGTTTTTCTTTTAAGTTTTGCTCTTTATACTTTAGTCCACTTGTATTGAACCATTTCTTTATATCTTGTCCACTTCTTTCTAGCCAGTCTGTTAATTCTTTTATTGTTGGCGTTTCTGTAACTATATTTCTTTCTTCGAATTTTATGTTGTTTTGTTTCAACCAGTTTTTTGCCTTCTTGCAGGTTGAACATTTTGGGTATTCTATAAATATGGTTGGCATAATATCCTCCTTTTGTGGTTATTATAACACTGATTTTCAATTATTAAAAGGTCTTTATTAAGTTTTTGTTATAAGTTGTAGATTTGGGTTGTGAGTATACGCTTGTTTATTTTATCGTTTGTTTTAACTTGCTTTAAAATAGTGTGAAGTATTACAACTGTAAGCATTTACTTGTTTTATTTTTTTGTGTTTTTTTATAATATTAGGTCTTATTTACCATCTTTAAGATTTTCGCTGTTTTTCCCCGTTTTTTTGAGACAATAAAAAAATCAAATAACATTCAATCCCTTGATAAATTGGGTTGCTGTGCTAAAACTCGAACTTACGACCTTCGGGTTATGAGCGACATTTGAACGGTTTTTGTACCTTTGTGAAAATTAGAGTTTTTGTTGGTATTTAGGTATTTATAAGAGTTTTAGTTTGTAGAACATTTGTGCATTTTTATGGCATTTTTGGAGAGGATTTTACCCAATTTTTACCCAATGGGTACAGGACGAATGTTTGTTGTGTATTGGCTCTTGTGGGTGCGTTTTTGAAAATGAAAAATTTTAATTTTGGAGGTAGATTTTTATGAGTAATTTAAGAGAAGTTAATGATGATATTTTGAAAGATTGGTTGGATTTTAGAGAGGATACTATTGCTAGTCTTACTTGTGCAGAGGATAAAAAGCATTTTATTTGTTTTGAGGAGATTAGTGAAAAGATTTTGAGGAATGTTCCTGAACAGAGTAAAAAGTATGTTGAGAGGCAATTAAAACAGCTCGATGATAATTTCTTTGATTATATCTGCTATTGGAATGAGAAGTATTATAGGAGTGGATTTTGTGATGGAGTGCAGTTGATTGATGGATGTTGTGACAATAATGTTTCATTTTAAAGTGCAAAATTTGCACTTTAAAAATTATCTGTAATTAATTGATATAAAATATGACTATTTATACACTATTTAATTGTATCTCAAGCAAAATATAAAAAAAGTGTGAAACTTGACTTGATGCCACTTTTCACACTTTTCATTTTATAAATAATCTTCCAAATACTCTCTAATTTTTATATCAGTTATATATTTTTTTAATGCTTCAATTCTCGAATTGATATAATCCATATGTTCAATATAATCTAAGCCATTTATATTTTTATTTATATCTTCTAAAAACTTTATCTTTTTTTCAATTATTGGTACTTCACTACCAGACCATGATGAAAATGTAGAAAATAATGGAATTTTTCTAAAATCCTCTATTGATTTATTTAATTTCAAGAATTGTAATATATATTCTTTCCTTTTACTAGAAAATGATGAATTAATAACATCGAAGATATTTGCCATCTTCTCATTATCTTGATAATTCTTTTGAATGTATTTTTCTATCCACTTCTCTTTTCTAATCAAAATATCTTTATCTTCTCTCTCTTCTTTATAGAAAATCTTTTCTATTTCAAAATGGTTAAAATATTTATTTTCTAATTCTGAATAAGCTTTATTTATGTAATGTTCATAATTATCTAATTTCCATATTTCATTAAATATACTGTCTAATTCAGATGAGTTTCTTCGAAAATCTTTCATATTTTCTATTATTTTATATAAAAATCTATCATTGTTTTTCAATAAAGATATTCCAAATTTTCCTTTATAATCCATAAGATTGCATGAACCAATTATATAAAGGTCTTCCAATATTTCAATATTACTGAAACTATTTATAATTCTATCTAAATCTTCTTGTTCTGCATCCGCCACGCTCCAGAAAAGATTGCTTATTATAAATGTTTTTTTATTATATAATTGCAATATTCTTTTACAATATTTTTCTACTGTACCATTGATTATTTCCTCATATCTCAATAAGCTATTTATATCTAATATGTGTACCTGTTCATGTTCAACTTGTTCTTCTAGTAATGAGAATACTTTTTCTATATCATCTTCTTTTACATCTTCAATAATATTATAAAAGCTGTTTAAAAACATCTCTTTTTTTTCATATTTCTCATTATATAATATATTTAATAAATAATCTCTATTAAATTCTTTCAATATATTAATAATTAATATATCAGGAGATAAAGTAAATGGAGCATTTTTATCAATATATTCTTTTAATATACTTAAAAATTCATCTTTTTTCTCAACTATTAAATAATTAAATATCTCTATAATAGAATTGTTGATATTATACATTTTTAGTCTATCTTGAAATTGTTCACCTATTTTACATATTTCAAATAAATTAGAAAAATCTTCTATTTTATAATCTTTAATTAAATCTATAACTCTCTCTTGCCTATCTTTTTGTGCTTTTTTCCAATCTTTATGAAAATCGCGTTCTAATTCAAGAGAATGAAGAATTAGATATTGTTCATTTTCTTTATATTTTTCAAGTTCCTCTGGTATATCAATTTCAATTCTATTACATTTATCTTCAAATTCTTTTAATATATCACATTGAATAAAATCTAAATCTTTCCAATTTTTAAAAAATGTTGTATTTAAAGTCTCTAAATCTTTTTTAAATATTTTATTAGTATCTTCATTTGATGGATATATATGGTAATCAAGCAATATATCTTCTATCATTTTTTTATATTCATCATCTTTATACAATGCACCTAAAGTTTCAAATAATATTTTTCTAAAATTATATACTTCATCACTTGCAATTAAAGCAATTCTAATATAATTTATTGTTAGCTTTTTTCTTGATTGTTTAGTTATATGTCTTTCATATTTCAAAAAATCTTTTATAATTCTAATTAATAAATATGATAGGTTATACATATTCTCATCTTTTAAGTTGATTGCTGTCATAAATTTATCAATTATTTTTAACTCAGTTGCAAATTTATTATAATTGCTATGTTCATCAATTCCTAAATTAAGTATAAATGCAAAATAAAAATCCATTATTAAATCTGGTCTTTTTTTATAATATGCTATTAATAAATCAATTGCTTCATCTTCAAGTTCTCCATATTTAAAATTTGATAATATTTCTATTTTTTTGTCATCTATTCTTTGATTGTTTTCCTTACTATGAAAATCAAATTCTTTTAAATCGAATGGTTTTCCTTCACAATCATCAATCTCCTTTTTTATCATTTTAATTGCTTTAATTCTATCAACATTATAAAAGTGATATAAAAATCTAGAATCTGAAGAATATGGTTCATTTTTCCATATTTCTTTTATCTGCGATACAATATATTTTTCTGCATCAACACTATAAAATATTCCATATATCATGTTTATTGCATTAATAATTTTCAATATACAATTAGGGTACAATTTAGCAATTAATTCTGATAATGTTATTGTTTTATCTTCTACTAAAACTTTATAAACAATATAATTACTAAAATTTTGATCACTTGTTTTTGCTGCTTTTCCTTCAAAATAGTCAATTAATTCCAATTTGTTTAATTTTTTTACTGTTTCTATAAAAATCTTTTCATCAATTTGAAATTTGCTTATCATTTTTAATATATTATCATCTTCTATATTTATTGGGCCAAGTAACGATATAAAAAATAAAACTTTAATATCAATATAGCTCAAATCATTATCTCTTATTACAGGAAAATAATAGCCTTGAAAAATGTCAATTACACTATTTAAATTTGTAATTTTTTTATCTATTATTCCCTTTGCTGATAATACCGCCAATCTAGGATTTCCATTTGAGACTTCTAAAATTTTTTCTTGATATTTTTGATTCTTAATGGAATATATGTCTTCAAGTATTTTTTTTACTTGATTATCATCCATCTTATCAAGTATATATAAATCTGGAATATAATATTCTTTTAACTTTGTTATTACATTATCCAATAAATAGTCTCTCACAGTAGCTAATATTTTTATTTTAGACTTATCTTTCTTATCCTTAATAAAATCCATAAATGATTTAACTCTGTTCATTTCATTAATATCATCTATAAAAATTAAATAGTCTTGTCCATTTTCTATATAATCTCCTAAATCTTCGTATATATCATTACCATTGTTTTTTATGCATAAACACCTAGTTTCTTTATTTTGTCTTATATATTCTTTACATACTTCTATTGATAATTTTGTTTTCCCTGTTCCTGCTTTACCTATTATAAGAATTAAGTCATCTTTTATTAGGCTGTCTAAAAGTTCATCTTTTTCTTTTCTATCTATGAAATCAATATTTATTGGTGCATTTATACTATTTTTATCATGCTTTTCTATAAATTCATCTATGTCACAAAATTGTCCACTATCTATAGAAATATCTAAATATGTTTTTGCTATAGATTGAAAATTATGAGCAATATCATATGATAAATCATCAATACCTATAAGTTCAACATTTTTATCCTTAAATATACTTTTTAATTCTTCTCTTTGTGCTATATTAATATTATTTGATGTATAACAACAAATAACTTTTTCAATTCTATTCTCGTCTATATATGTTTTATCTTTGTTGTATGCATCAATAATATCATCTCTTATTTTATTAAATGGTTGTTTTTCGACTGTTCCATACATTATTAATATATATTTTCCATCATTAGTTTCAACGTATGTATCAGGTGTACCACTTGTAGTTTTACTAGTTCCTACTTCACTTCCTAAACAAGTTATATTGGAATATTTAAATTTTTTATGCAAATAATCATTCATTATCTCTTGATATTCACCACCATCTAGTCCCATAATTGCCTGTTGAATTTTTCTTATTTTTACCATGTTATCCTCCTTTTGTATAGCAATATATATTTACATAATTCATTAGTTCTTATAAAAAAGCAAACTAATCCTATATCTTTTAATTACTCACATACTTTGCTTTTCTTTTGTAAATTATTTATTATTTTCAGTATCCATTTATTGTCTTTTTTATTTTTCCTAATCCCAAAAACAACATAATAATTATTATAGTATATAAACTTAATATCAATGTTATATTTTGAGTTAATGTTTGGAGCCTCAATAATATCCATACATTTAGCCAATAGAAAAACATATATCCAATGCTTCCTAAAGTTTTATTTCCTCTTCTACTATGGAAAATACCACACATAGAAAAAGCTATTTTATATAGTACTTTCCCACCAAATAAAGCAAAAAATAATATTGCAACCATTTCATTATCAGATATAAATTCAAATGGATTTGGTATCATTTCTTCTCTTATGAATCCATTCAAAGCACTTACGATTTGATACATCTTGTCCTCCTTCCTAATAAAAAACAAAATACTCTAGTAAAAACTAAAATATTTTGCTTCTATCTTTTTATTTAACTATATTTAAATTCATAGCATATTCAAATGATATTTGTTCAAATCTTTTAGTTTTTTTCCATCCATCCTCTCTATGTGACATTTCAGATATATCTGTCACTTTTTTATTCTTTAGTAATCTTATTATTGTGTCTATTATTTCTTTTTCACTATCACTTATTTTGTCTAAATTATAATTATTATTACTTATGATTCTTGTTGTATTACCATTCTCAGTTTCAATATCTTCTCTTATATATTTAGCATTCAGTAATGATATTTCATCATATTTTTTATCTATTATAGTAGGTCCAAATTTTTGATTTTGATATGTTAGACCAGTAATTGCTATACTTCTTTTATTAAAAGATAATATATCTATAAACCACAAGTATTTATTTAAACTCGTAATAGTTAGATTTTTTACTTTACTAGCAATATAAGAAATAATATTTTCAACTTTCTCTATGTCTAATGATTTATAACCATTATATATATCAGGCTTTCTATTTAATGCATACCATAAATATCTTCTTATATTATTTTGAATTTCTTCTTTACTAATATTAGTATTTAACTCTCCAGATACTATCTTTTCATAAGTTTTGTCATTAATATTACCATTTTTATATGCTTCTTTTACTTTTTCTATAAATTTATTATCATCATCTATTAATAATTTTATATAATCGCTTTGGGATTTTGTTGGTACTCCGCCTCTTTCATATCTATTAATAGTCATTTTTCCAAATCCAAGAATAGCAGTTAGTTCTCTTTGTGATATATCATACTTTTCTCTTAAATCTATAATATCTTGTGGTTTAATTATATTTGCTTTTTCTCTATATAGTTCATATATTCTTTCATTATTCTTTTCTTCAATTTCATTTACATATAAATCTTGATGGCATTCTTTACATACAGCTACATTTTCATAGGTATTTATTTCTATTCCTCTAAATTCCTTTAAATCTCTTTTTTCAACTTTATACTCTACTTCTTTTTTACAATATGGACAATATACTCTCATTTTAACTCACCTCATCATATTTACCAAATTCATGTACTGACAAACAAACTGACTTTTCTGTACTCTCTATTCTAATCTTAATATACAGCTTAGTTCCTTCAAATAAAGGACTAAATTTAAATATCCACCCTTCATATTGTGGATCTCTGTCTTTTTCTGGACCTGCAAAACAATCATCTACTGAGAGTTCTCTAATGATATCTTTAACATCATCATTATTTAGGCTATACTCTCTCATAAACTCTACATTTTTCTTCGTTCTGACAATAACAAATTTATCTCCATTATTATCATTATCTACAATTTTTTTAATTTTCAGTAAATTCTGACTTTGGATTTGACCTCCTATTGTATTCATTATATGCCATCTCCTCATATTTATGTGCCACTTTTTGATGGCAATTTAATTTTACCATGGCTATGAACAAAAGTCAACATTTTATTAGAATTTTACAAAATTCTCTAATATTGGAATAGCACCATATCTTCCAGATAAATAATCTTTATTGTAAGTTGCATCATTTCTAACTTTTACATCGTTAATTTTATAATCAGCCAAAGAATATATTGTAGAAATTCCATCTTTATCTTTTTCCGCAAACCAAATTTCATCTCTTCTAAAAGTATCTTTATTTAGATTTACAGTATCATGTGTTGAATATATTAACTGACCATTTCCTTTATTTGTATCACTATTATGAAATAGGTTAATAATATATCTTGTTAATAATGGATGTAATTTTACATCTAATTCATCAACAAATAATACCATTCCGTTTTTTAGTACATCTATAAAAAAATCAAATAAGTAAAACATTTTTCTAGTGCCATTAGATTCCAAGTAAAATGGAAATGTCTTTTCTTCCCCATTTTCTCCTTTATGAGTAACTTTGATATTCACAATTCCATTATTGTTTTTTACTGCTTCTACAGAATCTGGTATAGTATTTATATCTTCTATTCCAGCATCAAATGTTTTTATAAATTTTAATAATTCCTTTTTATAATTTTCATCAGTTAATATTTTTAATGAAACTCTTTTATCAATGATTCCTTCAAAATCTGGATTACCTAAATCTAAATATGTGCTGTTTACAAACCAATCATACACATTATTGAAATCCTCATTATCCTTATCAATTTTGCTATATATGTTTAAGAATAAAGTCCTTTCATCAATATTAGCTAATTTAGAAAGTTTATTGTCTTTCATCATTTTTATGTTGTTATTTTCTCTTTCAAATATAGAATAAAATTTATTAACTCTTTTTTCATATAGCCATTCTGAAATTATATTATCTTTTACTAGTTCAAAACCATATTTATATATTTTATTGTTTTTTGCTAATATTTCTACTTCTAAAGCAATTGGATCATTATTTATCATAAAACTATAGACATTTTCTTCATCTATTGGAGAATTCTTTTTAGAGTCATCACTTACTAGTATTCTTTTTTTCATATAATCAAAAGCTTGTAACACATTAGTTTTTCCACTAGCATTGGCACCATAAATTGCAGATACTTTTAAATATTCACCACTATCTAATTTAGCTACATTATATTCATGTTCTTTTAATGATGTTGCTTCCATATCTAAACAATTTTCATTTTTGAAAGATTTGAAATTTTTAAAACTAAATCTTATTAACATATTAAAATCCTCCTTCACTTTATATATTATATGCTAAAATTAAAAAAATATCAATATTTTTGAGATATTTTCTCAAATTTATTGATATTTTTAAATTTTATTATAATTGTTTGTTATTTTAAAGTGAAATTTTTACACTTTAAAAATGTTAAAATTGCACTTTAAGTTTATAATTAGCCTTCTATTCTATCTTTTCATTTAATGGAATTTTACTAAAATTTCTATATTTATTATTTTCCCACTCCTCATATTTTCTTTTATAATTTTCTTCATCTCTTGCTAATACTTCTGTACTGTCATCGAAAATAATTAAAATTTTACTAAAATCCGTTCCTCCAAAATGTAAATATTCATTACCACCATCAATGTGGCAGCTTTCACATTTACAAGATACTAAATTATGCACACTTTTTGATTCAATTATATCTCCACAAGTCAAACATTTAATTTTCATATAAAAATTTACTCCTATAATATCTTTTCTAGATTAACCCAATTTTCATTATTCATATCTTCTGTATATTCTGTATTGCAAAAATATAATGAGTCATTTTTATCATAATCCCTTACAAATCCCCATTTCAAATTATACTTTTTAGCATAACTTTTTAAAACTGCGAATTTATTTTCTACTTTAATATCAATATTCTTTGATTCTCCTTCAGCATTTTCTCCACCTTTTGTTTCTATAATCCAGGTATTTCCTCCATAATCTTGTAAAATATAGTCAGGATAAAATGCCCACTTTTTACCTACTGCATCAACATATATTATAGAGAAATAATCCATTGAATGTTCTCCATTTTTGTAAAACCACTTTACTTTATCAGAGTCATTACAGTACTTTTCAAACATTCTCTCACTACGAGATTTTTTTGTACTATTAGGATAATCTTTATATACATTTTTTTCATAAATAATTGTATCCTTCATATTAGGATCATATTTTATGATATCCATTTCAGGAATTTTAAAAGGAACTTCCTTGATTGATTCTGCTTTAAGAGCAACCTGTCTTGACTCTTGTGATACTGCCTCTAAGAAGTCATATTTTAATTTATCTTCATTATTTATTACGAAAGCATAAAACTCAACCAAAGATAAATTTATAAACTTCTTCGTAAACAATTTTCTCTTCAAAAACATTCTTTCAAGTACAACTCTTGTTTTATCGTATTTCATACCTATTTTAGAGCTAATAACACCTATTGAATGTCTTAAATCAATACCATTTTTACTTGTATTTACTGTAGATTTAACTTTTATGGTATTTGCATTAGATATTTCATCAGAATCTATTTTTATTATTTTGTCTTGGACTATAGTGTTTTCTATTGTATCCCCAAATATATATCCTTCAGCCTCTAAAATAGTTCTGTTATTTGTTTTATTTGAAGTCAAATTGTATTTTTTTATAAAATAATTTTGTATTATTCTAAATGTTTCTCTATCATCAAATCCATCAAAATCATTATTTTTAACTTGTTTTATTAAAGTAAATTTTTTATATTCATCTTTTAAAAATACAATTTTTACATCTTGTGCATTATTTCCCAGTTCTTGCTTTATTGTTTCTTCATATTTTTCATCAAAAGTATATAAATAGCAATTATCCAATAAAACATTATCATAATGATGAGCTTGTGGCATTCTTCTAATTCTACCAATAGTTTGAGTTTCAAAATCTTCACTCATATTATCTCTTAATTTAACAAGTATTTTTGCTCTTGGACAATCCCAACCTGTTGAGATAGCTTGTTTCATTATTAGAATTATTGGTTCGGCATCATTTTCAGATATATTTTCGATATTTTCTTTTCTATCTGCTAACCATATTGCAATTGTTTTATTTTTATATGAATATCCTTTATTGTCTAATAATATTTCAATTTGTTCAATTAATTCATCTGATTTACTTGGGACTTGTATTATAATCAAAGGATTTACACTAATACTATTATTTTTATACTCTTTTCTAATTTCTTTTTGTTTTTCTAAAGCTAAGTCTAATAAATATTCATGTTCATTTTCTAATTTTGTATCGTTTCCAACATTTTCATTTATGTATAATGCTCTAGTTATAAGTCCTTCATTAATTACATCTAATTCATCAATTTGTATAAATTCTGCTTCTTTGTTTTTCTTAGTTGTAGCAGAAACTCTAACTATATAATTAGGTTTTAGATAATCAATTATTGCCTCTGCTTTTACTGTCTTGTTTAAATGTTCTTCATCAACAATTACAATAAAATTATATCCTCTGTTATATGCCTCATCAATTCTTTCAAAAAGATTTTTTCTTTCTGCTTCCTTTAATGCAGTATTTCCTTTTTTAGTAATAGTTTCCCAATTTATAAATGCAGTATCTCCTGCTTCAAATCCACTTAATAAGACAGCGGATATATTTTTTGAAGTTAAACTCGGAAGATATTTAGTCATTTTATCTCTACTTTGCTCTTCCAAGTCTCCTTTTCCGTGGTGTTAACCAAACAAATATAGTATTTTTATTTTCTTCAATATATTCTTCTATGTAATCCAATAATATAATTGTTTTTCCACTTCCAGTAGGTGCTTGTACTAAAACTTCCTTTTTGCTTCCAACTGTTGTTGCATCTAATAATTTATTGACACAATTAATTTGAAATTCTTTCAATTCTATACCTTGCATAGTTCGTTATTGCACCCCCTTAATTTCTTTATCAAAGTAATATTCAGGAATAATAAATACCTCAATATTATTATCTTTAAAAATTTTCACTTGTTTTGCAGTAAGCAATATATCTGATGAAATATATAGTTTTTCACACTCTTTAATTTGTTCCGTATTTTCACTGAATTTATCAATTTCATTTTCGCTCAATATTACTTTTATTCTCTTATCATCAATACTTATACCATTTTCAAGTTGTATTAAATTCTTTATATTAACTAATAAATTATCTTGTACATTTTCTTCGTCTGTATTTAATCTTGGCACATATGCTGTTTTATAGTATTTAATATTGCAAGGAATACCTTTGTAATTTTCATATCCATTTATTACTTTTTTTAACCTTTCGTAAGTAATTTCCTCACAAATATTATTCTCATTATTAGTACAAAGAATAAATTTTCTATTTCCTTTATCTTCATTATTTAATTCAATCACAGCTTGTCCCGTTGTTCCTGATCCAGCAAAAAAATCTAATATTGTTGCATCTTTTTGACATCCTATTTGAATCATTCTCTTAATGTATTCAACAGGCTTTGCTGTATCAAAAATAATATTTCCATTAAACATTTTCTTTATCATATCAGAGGCATTCGCTGAGTTTGACACATCGTCCCAAATTGTTTCAGGTACTTGCCCTTTGTGTTCTGTAATAAAAAATTTTCTATATAATTTATCTCCAACTCTTACCAGTTTGTTTTCATCATCTAGCTTTTTTAAATTTTCCTTACTCATTAGCCAAAGTCTTTCATTGAAGTAATATCCATCATTCATTGTAAAATCATATTTAACTCCACCTTGTGTTCCTCTAGCCCAACAACCTAATTTTCTATAATCTCCTCTAGGATCATTATCTGGATTTTTATATGCTTTTCTTGTATCGCTATCTTCTGAAACAGCCACTTTATTTACATCAAATAAATTTTTATTTTTAGAATAAAGCAAGCAATATTCGTGTGCTTTTGAAAACCATCTTGCTGAGTTGTCTCTCCCCCTTTTTCTTTTCCAAACTATATTTGCAATAAAATTATCTTCCCCGAAAATATCATCACATAACATTTTTAGTGGTGCTTGTTCATAATCATCAATACTAATAAAAATTACGCCGTTTTCTTTTAATAATTTTTTAGCTATATTTAACCTTTTTTCCATAAAAGATAACCATTTAGAATGACTAAAACCATCTTCTCTATCAATCATACAATCATCATAAACGAAATCCTTGTTGCCAGTATTATATGGAGGATCAATATATATAAAATCAATTTTTTCTTTATGAGTTTTCTCTAACAAATACAAACTATGTAAATTATCTCCTTCAAGAAGAAAATTAAACTTATCATTTTCGTTCGATATAATATCTTTTTCTTTAACTTCTCCAAAAGTAGGTATTTTAGTTTTTAATTCCTCATCAACTCTCTCTTCATGCTCTTCCCATACAAGACCATATTTCTTTTTAGTTAATTCATATTCAATCAAAGACAAATTTTTTAATGTTTCATCATCTTCTATATTTTCTTTTATGCTACTTATTGTTTCTAACATTTTATCTCTTTTTATTTTAGATAAGTTTGTACTCATTCTCTTTCCCCCATACCTGCATATAAAAATTCTATTATATTTTATATCATAAAATGACATTTTTCTCAATAGTTTGACCTATATTTGTATTCATCAACTTAATTTAATTTTTCCAAAAGAAATTATCATAAGGATAACCTGCTTTAATATACAACTCTGTTAACTCCATCTTATACTTTTCTAGTAATTCTAAATACTTATGTTTAAATACATTTTTGCAAATCCACTCTACTCCTTCTTTAGAAATTACAACTTTATTATTAACTAAAAATTTATATTCTCCTAACCAACTATCGCACATTTTTTTAATTGCTTTTCTAACAGTAATATCTTGTCTATTAAAATACTCACATAGTTGTTTTATATCCATATCTTCATTCCACCAATTTTCATTATGTTCTATTTTTAGCAATTCTTCATATTGTTTAATCCTTAATTTAAAAAAATCTATATCAGCATCTATTAAAGGTTTTTCTTTTTGAAAATAAACTTGAGTTAGCCAGTAATATCCCTCTACTAGAACAAAATATTTTCTACTTTTGATTTTTTCACTTCTCCATCTACATGTTGGATGTTTTTTTATCATTATATCTACAGCTCTTCTTAAATCTAATTCTGATATTTCTTTACCATTTTTAGTTGTTATCCCCAATATATGTAATCTCTCTAAAATTTTATTGTATGATAAAAAAATACTATCAAAAAATTGCTCTGAATCTACTTTCATTTTTTTATCATTTCCTTTCTGTGCAAATATCTTAAATAGCTAGTTTACGAAGCATTAAGATTTAGCAAAATTTATTTTGCTCGAATTTAGGTAATATTTTTTATTACCTAATGTTCGCCAGCTTGGTGTTTTGACACCCTTTTTGCTGTTTAGGGCAAAATGCCCTAATACCCTTTTATCTCTCCGAGGGACTTTTTTAAATAAAATTTTTCTTAATTTTTATTAAAATATTTTTAAAAAAGTTCAAATTTCTAAACTAAAAATTTGAACTTTTTTGCTTTACTTTTATAGCAAAATATACTATAATAAATTTAGATTTTGGATTAAGTTAGCATTTAGTTTTGTCGCTTTTGCTAGCTTTTTCTTTTTGAATTTCATCATACCTTTTTAGTTCAATTCCATAACACATTTGATATAATTTTTGAATAATTGCTTCCGATAATTCTTTGTCATTGCTTTGCTTAAATCTATGTAGTAAGCCTTCTTTATCAAATTTAGTTGTTATAATAATTGGTAACTTATTCTCATTTCTATTTTCTATAATTGTATATAGCTTGTCTAATGCCCAACTGCTTATTTTTTCTGTTCCTAGATCATCTATTACAACCATATCTATATTAGAAAATAATTCTATTAACTCATTTTCTGACTTTGAATTATCTTTAAAAGTTTCCTTTATCATATCTAATAATGATGTTAATCTTCCCATTAAAACTAGTTTATCTTCTTCTATTAATTCATTTAAAATTGATGCTGCTAAATGTGTTTTTCCTACTCCAGAATTCCCAGTAATAATAAGTCCATTTTCTTGTTTGTTTTCAATGCATTTCTTTGTATAATCTTTTGCAATTGCTTCTTCTCTTTTATTAACATCTGTTACTTTAAAATTATTAAAATTATAATCTTTTAGCCTTTTACCAATATAATTTTGAGAATAAAATTGATCAATCATTTCTCTGTAATGTTCTTTCTTTTTCTGCTCTTGAATTCTAAAGTCTACATCTTTCCAATAGTTTTTGGATTCTTTACAAGTACATCTTTCATATTCAATTAATTCTGAAGATACATTAGTATATAAGTATTCTAATCCTATTGGCTTCAACTCTTTTCCACAAAATTTACATTTATTGTGGAAATTCCTTTGACAATTTTCATATTTTGTATTCTCTAAATCCATTGTTATTTTCATTCTCCTTTCTTGTATCTTTTTCTTGTGTATTATCTTCTACCTCGTTATTTTCCGTTATTGTAACGTTACTTTTTTCTTTTTCACTTTTCAATTTTTCACGATATCTTTGTTGTCTTATTCTATTTTGTTCTTGATATTTTTCAGTCGTTTCAACACTTTGGTATTTACTCCAATTTTTAATTTTGTATGCTCCTTCTTCTACAATTAGCATATTTAATTCTTGAAATTTTTTAATAATTTTCTCCACTTTTTTCTTAGACTTTCCCATAATCTTTGAAAAATTTTCTATTGTCATTGGTGTATTTTTTCCTATTACTAACTTTCCATCACTATTACATTCCATAGCAATAGTTATTAACTGAATCCATACTCTAAAATATGTATCTCCATCTTGTTCTTTTAGTAGTATTTGCATTTTTCTGTTTGAAAATATTTTAATTTCTAGTTTTAACCATTGTAAATTATACATATCCTCCTTTCCCCGCTTTCCTTACAATCTAACTAATAGATTGTTGTTCCATATTTTCTAAATATTCATCTAGTGCTTGTACTCTAAATAAATATTTTCCACCAACTTTTGAGCATGGTATTTGTTTTCTTCTTACTAATTGATTAACTAACCAATAAGATATACCTAAATACTCTGCTACTTCTTTCATTGTTAGTGTTGTTCTTTGAACTTTTTGTAATTCCATTGTATCACCTCCAGATTTTTAGCAAATTTGCATTGACTTTTGTTAACATTTGTATTATATTGTGTATAGTTAACTTTGTAAATACTTTATTGTTTATTTTGATAGCAAGTTAACTTTTGATAATTTTATATGCTGTTAACGGAGGATTTATGGATAAAATTAATAGTAAAATACATATTTCTATTAATACTAGAGAAAATCTTAATCATATAACTTTATTATATGGAGACCAAAAAAAATTACATTACTATACTTTAGGTGAACATTCTAATTGTCATTTTTTTATTAAAGATCACTTATCTTTTTATCGTACTGGAACAAATCTAATTGACTTTTTAAATACAGATTTTTCTAATTTCGATGAGTATTTTGTTTGGTTTTCTAAGTTTTTTACATCTTATATTAAATACTTTGAAGAATCTGATATTAGAACATTAAAACTTGATAAATCATATAGTTACAATGAAATAGAAACATTAGCAAAAAAATATTTTAAAGTAATAAAAAAAGATGCTGAAAAGGTTCAAGCAATCTATTCTGAGTTTGTTGATTATATTTTCAATAAGCATAGTATGGAAAATTCAAGAAAAATGACTAACCAGATGAGATTCTATATTTATTACACATCACATTTTAAAGTATTAAAACCATATATTACTGATTTTCAAATAGATAATGCTTTCAATTATAAGATTGTTCCTGAATATCTTGAAACCAGTGAAGATAAATTATTAGAGTTTTTTGCAACAGGTCAACATTTTGCTGATGTATATTCTGATATTGGTGCAACTAGCTCTAGTATTTATACCATACTATATATTACACTATTTCAATTTGTGGAAGAAAACAATTTTATAATCAAAAAATGTAAGAATTGTGGTAAATACTTTATAACAGATAATCCAAGAGTTAATTATTGTGATAATTTATTTAAAGGAACTCAGACTTGTAAGGATATTGGCAATCAAATTGCCCAAAGAATAAAACAAGAAAATGATAAAGTTTATGGCAAATATCGTAAGATGTATTCTAAAAAAGCTATGCTAGTTAAACGTAATCCAGACATAGATGTTTATAAAAAGGATTATGAAAACTGGAAAAAAGAAGCTAGAAAATTTATGGATAATATTAGAAATGAGAAGAAAACTTATGATGAATTTAATAAGTGGTTAGATAAAAATAGTTAGGAGATTTACTATGAAAGAAATAATAAAAAACATATTTAATAAAATAGATTTAAAAATAATCATAGGGACTATATACTTAGCCTCGCTTATATTTTCATTATTTCCAGATAATATTATAAATTATTTTGGCTTACTAACTTTTAAAATGAATTATCAATTTGTTATTTCTCTAATCTTTATAGTATTGAGTTGCTATTATGTAACTATATTAGTTCAATATATAAGTAACAAAATTAAAAATAAAAAATTAAATAAAAAACTCAGAAAAATGATGAAAAAAATAAGTTCAAATGAAAAACAATATTTAATGAAATTTTATAACAGACAATCAAAATCTTTTGATACCTCTACAACTTTTGATATAAGCGATGCAATAGTAAATTTATTACAAAGTAAATGTATAATCAATGTGGGCTCTAGTATTTCTGTTGGTTTTACAAAATTTGATTATTACTTACAACCTTGGGCTTTAGAATATTTAAATGAATTGTTAAATGATGGTAAAATAGTAGTGTATGATAGTAAATTTGAATGGAATGATTAAAATAAAAAGAGCAACAAGTTATTTGCTGTTCTTTTTGTTTTTTAATATACCATAATACTTTTTTGTGTCAGTATCTTTATACTTCTGCATTTGTTTATTATATCTGTTTTTTAGTTTCATTATAAATCTGCTCTTATAAGATACAAAATATTTATCTAAATCTTCAAATTCTTTTTCACAATGCTCATTATATGTTATAAAATTGCCTTTTTTATCATCTTTTCCATATTCAGAATATAATTCATATAATTTCTTACCTGATATATTTTTCCCATTCTTTGTTTTTCCGTGTGTTATAGCTATTGTTTTAATTTTTTTATACATTCTATAATAAAACTTTGACATTGTTTTATCTCGTATTTTTATTTTATCCCCTGTAAAACAAAATCCTAAATATTCTAGTTCATTCTTTGTATTCGGCATACTAGTTAAAAAATCCTTATTTATATTTTTTAACTTTTCTTCCTCATAATAGTATACTCTTGTTTTCTCATCTTTTAATACAGGATTTCCATTTTGGTTAAGAATTTCCTTTATATTATTAAATATTTTTTCAAATTCTTCTTTTGATATATTAGGAATTATTACAATAAAGTCATCACTATATCTCCTATATAATCCATTCTTTGAAGTAACTAAGTCATTTATCTTTTTATCTACATCTATCATGTATATATTAGCTAAAACAGAACTTATTGCAGACCCCTGTGGGATTCCACATTTATTATTATAGTGCAAATATTTTGCTTTATATCTATTTATTTCTTCTATTGTCATTATTCTTTCTAATTCAAAGACATACTCCTTTTCCCCTGTTTCAGAATCTATATTTTCAGTATGCTTATATACATCTTTACGTTTTATACCTTTTATCTCACAAATGTCTCCTAAATCAAAATAAGTATATTTTGTAATATTCTTAAAAACAGCATAATAGTCCTCATCTAAATTTGATTTTCCTAATACTTTACAAATCATTCTTTTTAAGTATTTGTGTTCTAAACCTTCAAAAAAATCTTTAAAGTCTCCCACAAGAATATAACTATTTTCTGTGTCTAGTATAAATTTAAATACATTATGTGCAAAACTTATGTTATTTTTTCCTTTTAAATTATTTCGATATGCAACACTACACTTATTTATTCCATTTTGTTTTGCATAGTAATTATATGCATTATTCAATTTATGATTATATAGTTGGTAAATATATCTATCTAGATGTGATGAAAACATTATATTTCTCTTTTTTTCTTTTGTTACTTTCTTTTTCTCCTCAACATTCTCTTTTAAATTTTCTAAATAGTTTTCCTTATTAAATTTTTCCATTTTATGAATATCTAATATAAACGGAAGAAAAGAGTGTTCTTTTACTTTTTTTGTATTATATACATAGTCTTTTACATTCTCTATTGATTTTCTATTATCAAAATGTGCATACATCTTATTCTTAAAGATATTCTTTCTTCTTTTCATTATTTCTCCTAAAAAAGCGATACTCATTCCTAGCAGTGCAGTGTCTGTTCGGGAATGAGTACACTAAATAACTTACCTTTTATAAAGGCAACTGCAAATTTCCTCCGAATTGCTTATGTTATAATAAATATAACTAAATTGGAGGTGTCTGAAATGGTCAATTCTACAATGCACGAGATAAATATAGAAATATTAATATTATTAAGATTAATATTTATATCTTTATCGGTCTCATACAAGATATACTTAATCATAACTGACAAGTGCAAACAAAGTTTATCACAATGCTTGACTTTACGAAATCGCCCCCTTATAACATATGTCTTATAAGGTTACTATATTTTACTATAGCAAACATATTATACAATAAAATTTCATTTTCTTCAATATTTGTGTATAATTAAATAAATTTTTTAATTTTCTTTTTGAAATCTATTGCATTTTGTTAACTATTATCGTATAATATATTTGTTAACAATTATATAGAGACTCCTCCCACCCATAGGCATACTTGAAAGGAGGTGAAAAAGGTAATGGCTGGGAGTATAGAAAAAAGAGGAAAAAATAGTTACAGGCTAACAGTAGCTGAAGGATTTGACTTAAACGGAAAACCTATGATACACAGAAAGACAGTCCATGGAACTAAAAAAGATGCAGAAGTTGAACTAGCAAAATTTGTTACTGAAGTACAAAATGGTTTAGTTGTTGATGGTAAATCTCTTAGATTTTCTGAATTTACAGAGATATGGAAAATAGATTATGGTTCAAAAGAACTTGCTCCTACTACATACAAGCGTTACTGTAGAATGTTAGAAACAAGACTTTTACCATACTTCGGACATTTTTACATTAATAAAATTAGGCCAACTGATATTATGAAGTTTTATGACTTACTTGAAAAAGATACTCAGTTAGTTAGAAAAAGTGGTAACAATGGTGCAAAAACTAAAAAGCCCTTATCTGGTAAAACAATTTTAGAACATCACAGATTATTAAGAGCAATGCTTCATAAAGCAGTTTATTGGCAATTGATAGTAGCGAATCCTGCAGAACGTGTTCAAGCACCTAAAGCTAGAAAACCTAAAAGAAGATCTTATGATGACGAGCAAACTAAAATACTTCTTGAAAATTTAGAACGACTTTCTATAGAAGAAACTAAATATAAGGTTGCTATTATTCTTACTGTTTTTACTGGTGTTCGTTTAGGTGAGTTAATGGGACTAGAATGGCAAGATGTTGATTTCAAAAATGGAATTATTAGTATTAATCGTTCTAGTCAATATCTATCTGATATGGGAGTTTTTACAAAAACACCTAAAACAGAAAGTTCCATTAGAGAAATTGCAATACCCGAATTTATCATTTCTTTACTTGAAGAATATAAGTTATGGTATGAAGATCAAAAATCGATTTACGGCGAATTATGGACTAATTCTGATAGATTATTTGTACAAGCTGATGGCAAACCTATGCATCCTTCTTCAATTAGCAAATGGTTTGTTAGATATGTAAGTACGATTGGATTACCTGTAATTAATTTTCACGGATTAAGACATACAAATGCAAGTTTACTAGTAGCACAAAATGTTGATATAGCTGTTGTTTCTGCAAGACTTGGTCATGCACAAATAAGCACAACATTAGATTTTTATGTGCATCCACTACTTTCTCATAATAGAAAAGCTGGATATGCACTAGAAAACTTGTTATTACCAACAAGGTCTTAATTTTAGCTTTTTTCTAATTTTCACAAACGGAAATAAAGCCGTTACAATTTTCACGATATAAAAATAAAAGGCAACTAAATATGAAAATTTAGCTTTCCCATTGCTTTTTATTTTATAAAAAAAGTATAAAATTTTAATGATTTTTTGTTAGAATTTAAGTAGTTTGAGGTACTTATTTTACCCAACTTTTACCCAATTCTACATAATAGTGCTTTAAAATAGCATTATTGTAAACTGCTTAATTGGTAAAAAATGTAATAATTTTAATGAGATTTATGACTAAAATTGCTCTTTAATCGCAAAAAGTTGGTAGCGATAGTGAGGCGTAAAATCCCGCGTTTACAAGGGATTAGCCGAGCAGAGCGTGACTTTTTGCGAAATAACGAGGAGCAACGATTATCGCATAGCGCATTTTGAAAAAATGTCGCAAGCGATATTTCGTTTGCGACGAGTTCCTTCGGGTTATGAGCCATTTACTCCCCAAACACATCTTTAATCATCTTTTCTAATCTTTCTTTCTCACCGCTTCCCACCGTACTTAGTCTTATTAGTGGAATATTATATTTTTCTAATATCCTGTCTTTTACCTTGTCTCTTTCTTGTTGTACTGTTCCCTCTTTATGATAGTAGTATCCATCTACTTCTATTGCCATAACTAATCTTTTATCCATCTTATTAAATATTGCAAAATCTATGTGAGTCCAATCATTATTTACATATTGTAGTTCATTTTCATCAAGTAATTCTATATCATTTATTATATCCATTAATGGAATATGTACATTGACTCCTAAATTACTATAATTGTTTTTTTCTAATATTTCTTCTATTAATGCATATGTAATATTTTCTGAATCGTATTCTGAAATTTTTTTCTTACTTTTTAAATATCTCATACGTTCTTTTCTATTTTCTTTATATAATAAATCATATATTGATTTTACTTTACTTTTTATAATCTCAAAATTATTATATTGTATATATCTCACTAAATCGCCTATATTTGTATTTTTATTATTTTCATTGTTTGACACAACCAATCTTAAATACTTCTTAGCACGTGTAACAGCAACATTCAACATTTTAGGATTATCTACAAATTCTCCTATTTCATTATCTACTGTTGTTATTATAATTGCATCTTGTTCTCGTCCTTGAAATTTATGTACTGTATCAATTTTTATGTTTTTTTCAAAAGTATTCTGCATTTTATTTTTTTGACTCCTATACGGAGAAATTATTCCCATGTCGTCTTTATTAATTTTATTTGAAAGTTCAGGAATTACTTCTTTTTCTATTACATCTATCTGTCTTTGGTTTATATGTTCTCTTGCATGATTTCCAGAATTTGTAACATATACCTTTAATATATCTATTTCTCCTTTATCTTCTGTCATTATTATTAATTCATCATTATAAAATTTTTTGTTACAGAATTGTATGATTTTAGGATGACATCTATAATGTTCTTTTAACAATACTTTTGGTGCATTCTTTAATGTATCATTCACTGATGATAAGAAACTATGTTCCAGATAATCATAATTCTTCTCAATTTTATATTTATTTGAAATCTTTCTTATGGCATTTTGGTCAACATTTGATACTACATTCGGTAATTGTTTCAAATCTCCTACTATCACAGCATTTTTAGCAACTGATAAAGCTAAAATCCCTGTAATTAAATCTACTTGTGAGGATTCGTCCATAATTATATAATCGTACTTGTAATTTTCATTTAAAGAACTTTTTATTGCATGAGTTGTACTAAAAACAATAGGATATTCTTTAACAAATCTTTCCGGTCTATGTCTCAAATCTGCTACTGTGAAAATCTCTCTTTCTTCTTTGTCCTTATATTTTTCTCTTAATATTTCATTCAATAGTTGCATAGATTTATCTATTAATCTTTCTAGCTTATCTGTCCCTAATTCATTTAATTCTTTTTGACTACTTTTTATATTGTTATCTAATTCCATTTCCCTTACTAGAAAAAATAATTTATTATAATATGTTAAAATCTCAGCTTTATTTTTCTTATATAAATTTTTATTTCCTATTCCATATATAAAATTAGATTTTATTTTAAATATATAATTTATGCTTTTTAATTCTTCACATTCAACTTTTAATCTCATTATAGTCTTTGACTTTAATTTTTTTATATTTCTAATTTTTATCCTATCATCTATTTTTTTACCTTCATATTTATTAAAATACTCATGCTCTAATCTAATTTCACTTAATTCTTGTTTCATTTTAGCCATCTTATTTTGTATTTTAAATATTCTATTAACATTCTGATTTAATAACATTATTTCTTTTTCAATATTTTGTGTATCTCCTGTTACAATTTCAAATTGAGGATATTTTCCTGTTTGATTATTTATAAATTCATCTTTATTATCTTTTTTTCCTAATCGTGCACATAAATAGCTCAAACCATATTTCTCTAACTTTTCATATACATTATCTGTAGCTGCATTATTATTTGATACTACAGCTACACTCTTTCCTTTTATAATAATATTTGATATGATATTTAATATAGTTTGTGTTTTACCTGTTCCGTGGAGGTCCCTCAATTATACTAATCTGATTTCTTATCGCATTTTTTACTGCTTGAAATTGTGACTTATTTACTCCGAATGGAAATATAATAATATTATTATCTACTATATCACTGTATAAATTTTTATCTTTATTTAAAAATTTATACAAGGCAGTATCTTTTTCAACAAAATTGATTTTTTCATATTCTTTTGTAAGTAAAGCCATTCCTTCCTCTGTTTTTATGCTTGTTATTTGTGATATCTCTTTAAAATATTCAAATTTGTTGTTAGATATTTCATTATTATCTTTTTTTGATACTAACTTTACATTCCATTCAAAAGCTATAATCGTTGATTCATCCTTAAAAAAGATTTTATAGTAATTATGAAATTTTAATACTTTGGTTACATTGTATAAATATTCCTGTTCTAAAATAATTTTATTTTGTTCCATATCAATTTCAATTGGATTCTTATAAAATTCAAAATTTCCTCTGACATATGTATATACTTTATCTGCATTTCTATATCTTACATGTATGTAATTTTTATCTGATTGATATTTTAATACATCTTCTGTTCTATCTTCACCTTTTATTATTACTAAATACTTTTGTTTATCCATTATTACTCCTATTTTTATTCCTTAATTTCATTTAATAATATTTTCTACATAACCTAGTATATTTCCCCACCCAATCTTTTCCTCCTATCTTTCCAATCTGGCATAAAGATTGAAACGAAGTTGTAGAAATTCTTACTATGATTTGGGTGTTTAAAATGTGATAGTTCGTGTACTACAACATATTCTATACAAGGTATTGGTGTTTTTATTAGATTTAAGTTAAACTTTACCTTATTTCTTTTTGGCATACATAGCCCCCATGTTGATTTCATTTGTTTTATTTCTATTTCTGGCATTGGTATTCCATATAATTTCATTTGTTGTTGATATTTTGAAACCTCTGCTGTTAATATTTCCGTCGCATATTGCTTAAGCCATATATTATAAGTTTTGCTTATGTATTTCTTTTTATCTATATATTTTTCTTTTATATAAATTTCCACAAACTTATCTATTATTTCTATACTATTTCTTTTACTTGTAAATATTTTTACCTCATATTGTTCTCCTAGTAAATATACCTTTCCTCTATTTTCTATCTTCTCATTTTCCTTTTGTTCTATATGTGTATCATAAAATTTCTGTTGTTTTTTTATCCAACTTGCTTTACTTTTTACGAAACCTTTTGCCTTTTCTATTGATAACCTCATTGGTATTGATACCGTAATTTTTTTATCTTTGTGGACTTTTAAATTTATGTTCTTTACTTTTTTTCTTTGTATATAAAAGTATAACTTTTCGCCATTTATTTCTACAAAATCTTTTTGTTCTTTTATTTCCATTTTCATTCCTTCTTCTAATATTTGCCATTTTATGTTAATTATTATATAATTAATATATAAGGCTCTTCATAACTTCCGTTTAACGCCAATTGGCGCTGACATAAATACATTTCATCATGACTTGGAGGAAAAACCTATGTTGATCGCACTGTACTTTCTCATCACGAACCATCTCATCCCTACCGGCATCGCCTACTTCAACAGTCTGGTGCAGCCCACTATGCTGATTGTCATCACCTTGGCTGGGCTTGTCATCATCTTTGGGGCGGTTGGATTTCGAGTTTCCCAGAACCTCGGTTCCACCATCGTTGGAGGAATCTTCCACGCCGTGGGCTTCGTGGCAGTTCAGCTATTCCATGCAGTTGGCTGGATTGTTACACGCACTTTCAGGCTTCTGCCCCGAGTGTACAACTGGACTCACAAGGCGCTTATCGATGCGGGAGCTAACAAGATTGTAAGTTTCATCCTCTCAGGGTTAGCTGCAATCATGGTATTCGTGATCGTCATTTGAGTGTCGCTATCAGCAGAGTCACCGCCGGTATACCAGCGGTGACTTTCGTATTAATCACTTATATTTTTTTATCATCACAACCTGTTTGCCCTTTTTATTTACATTTCCAAATTCCTCTATAATAAATTTTCCTTTTCTACGTATTATTAAAACATCTTTTTCTTCTACTATTTTTGATTGTCTTGTTTCCACTTTGCAATTTACAGAAACCTGCTCACTTTCAATTAATTTTGATGTTTCATTCCTTGAAAGTTTTCCTATCTCTGAAACAAAATTGTCTAGTCTTAATGAATTTACTGTTATCTTAAATGTTTCAAACTCTGGTGTTCTTACTTCTATTTCCTTAGTGTCTATTATTTCTATTTTTGCTTTTTTGAATTTCTTTGTCTCTATTAAAGAATCTTTTATATATTGAACATTCTCCTGCAGAGCTATTATATATGCACAATTTTCATAAACTAGAATATCTCCTATTCGTTCTCTTACTAATCCAAATTGCATTATTGTTCCTAAATAATCTTTATGCTGATATTTTCCTATTTGCTCATTTGGGAGAATCACTCTTATAGCTTTTATTATATTCTGAACATTTTTTGTAACTACTTCTTCTGTTAATTTATCTGGATATATTATAAGTAATTTACTTTCTGCCTCTTCATATCCACCTGTAAAAATATAATTTTTAAATTTAATACGTTGTAGTTCTTTTCTTAATATATTTTCTTGATACATATTCAAAAATTCTGTATTTACAATTTTGTTTCTTGTTTTACAAAATTTTATCTTATCATTTAATTTTGCTACAATTAATTTTTCCTCACTATTATTTTCCATATTAGCTCCTTGATGCTATTATTTTATCATATAACCCATCTATTCTCAATGTAAATACATATTTTTTCCAAATTTACAAATACTAAAATAAAATAGAGGAGGTAACAATTATGGAAAATTTTTCACTTTTAAAAGAAATTAGCAAAGATGCTAAAATGGGTATGGATTCAATAAGTACTGTGTTAAATAAAGTTCAAGATGAAAACTTTGAGAGCCTACTAAATAAACAACATAAAGAATATAAAAATATATTTGATAGAACTCAAGAATTATTAGTAGAAAATCATGAAGAAATTGAAGATACACCTATGATGCAAAAAGCAATGTCATGGATGGGAATTCAGTTAAACACCGTTAATGATACTAGTAATTCTAAATTATCCGATCTTTTAATACAAGGCACAAATATGGGAATTATTAAAGGCAGAAAACTTTTAAATAACGTCTCTACAACTAAAGAGGTTAAAAATATTCTATCTGATTTTGTTCGTTTACAAGAAAAAAATGTAGAAGATTTAAAGAAATATTTATAGTTTCATATATTTTTTTTATATTATAAAAGAAAAACGGCCGCCAACTTGTTATTGTTGGCGGCCCAGGGATAGGCTACAGCTAATCCCTGTTGAGCAGGAAACACCAGCCATGATATGTAAATCCCTCTTTTGATTTTTGGTTAGCTGGATTAATGAGAAGATCTTGATAAGAGTCTCTCTCTGATGGCAGTTTGTTTCTATATTTATGAGACCACAAGCCATCACTGTTCTGTCGGAATAAATGATACATACCTAATTGATCCACTCTCCGCAGATAGATTTTCAACTCACCTGGTTGCACTATGTAATCAGTCTGCACTTCTCTAACAGACTTATACCCCAAATGCAGTAATTCTTTCCACAATATAAATATTAGTTCATGATCTGGAGTCTTCATACCACAAGGTTCTCCAATGAGTTCTCCAATTTTAATGAACTTTTCATAGTAGAAATTTGCTGCATATGGATAGCAACCTGCACCAAGAAGCCTTCCTGCCCATTTTCTCGGCCTAAAGTCTAGACTATTTTCTAATAGCCGAACATCTAAGGAATTTGTATGCATAAATCATACCTCCTTACGGTTTACTATTATACTACATTTTTCGACTTTTTTCAACGCTTATTTGTTGCTTTTTACCACCTTTTATAGTATATTACATAGAGAAAGAGAGGTTTTATATGGATTTAAATGAAGCTATTTCTATTGCAAAATCAGTAAGACAAAACAGTTATGCTCCGCATTCAAAATACTTTGTAGGAGCTGCATTAAAAGGAAAATCAGGAAAAATCTATTCAGGATGTAATATAGAAAATGATGGAATCATGTCAATATGTGCAGAAAGAGTTGCATTTACAAAAGCAATATCAGAAGGAGAAAAAGAATTTGAATATATAGTAATATGTGGAGGAAGTTCTCTAGACACATTGGGAAACTGTACACCATGCGGTTATTGTAGACAATTCATGAGTGAATTTGTAGACAAAAATTTTAAAATTTATTTATTAAGTCCTGATAATAAAGTGTCTGAATATACTATTTCTGACCTATTACCACATAACTTTAATTTATAAATTAGTATAAACTTAATGTATTCATTACAATTTTAGTTAATTTATTGGATTATATTACATAGCTCCACATGGATATTCATTTTTAAAATTCTAAGCAACGCTATTTAAATTTTAAAAATCGAATATCCAGCAAGATGGAGCGGATTTTTTATAGACTTCTTATAAACTCTAATCTATAATTATTAAAAAAGTCGCCATAAAATAGCGACTTTTTTAATGTATTTTATCTATAATATCATATTTTCCTTGAAAAATCAAGGTTTTTCGGCTATAAAAATTATTTATTTTTTCGTCTAAAATATTGACAAATCCCCCAAAATATAACATAATATATGTGTTCTTAAAAGCCATTGCTCATTTAAGAACATATTTTATTTTAGGATGTGATATATATGTCAAAAGTTGATGTTGTACTAGGAACATTTTATGGAGACGAAGGGAAAGGAAAAATAATTGATTACCTATCTTCAAATGCAGACATTGCAGTAAGATGTACAGGAGGAAGCAATGCAGGTCATTCAATTGAAGTAGATGGAAAGAAATTTGCATTTCACTTAATTCCTTCAGGTATTTTTAACAAAGGAACAATTGCAGTTATTGGAAACGGATTAGTAGTTGATCCAAAAGTTTTAATTGAAGAAATGAACAGTCTTGTAGAAAATGGAATTTCTGTAGAAAACTTAAGAATTAGTGAAAAAGCACATATTGTTTTACCTTATCATATAGAAATGGATAAACTATTAGAAGAAAATCGTGGAAACAGCAAAATAGGTACTACTGCAAGAGGAATTGGTCCTGCTTATTGCGATAAATACGAAAGATGTGGTATTAGAGCAGAAGACTTAATTAGTGATAGATTTGAAGAAATATTAACAACAAATGTAAATAACAAAAATAAAATTTTTGAAATGTATGGACATAAAACAATAGATTTAAAGCAAACTCTTGAAGACTATAAAAAATACGCTGAAATCCTAAGACCATATATCACAGATACAATAACATTATTACATAATGCCTTAGAATCTGGAAAGAAAATATTATGTGAAGGAGCTCAAGCTTCACTATTAGATATTGATTTTGGTAGTTACCCATTTGTTACTTCTTCTAACCCTTCAGTCGGTGGAATTTGTACAGGTAGTGGTTTAGGAGCTAAAGATATTGGAGAAGTTTATGGTGTTCTTAAAGCTTATTCTTCTCGTGTTGGTAGTGGTCCTTACGTTACTGAACAAAACAACGAAATTGGAGATACTATTAGAGAGCTTGGACATGAATATGGTACAACAACAAAAAGACCTAGAAGATGTGGTTGGCTTGATTTAGTTGCATTAAAATATACAGTTAGATTAAATGGTATTACAGGTTTAGCTGTTAACCATGTTGATACTATTGGAAAATTAGATAAAATTAAATTATGTGTTGCATACAATCATAATGGAGAAAATACAACAAACTTCTCTACAAATGTTGATTTCTTAAATAATTGTACTGCAGTTTATGAAGAATTCGATGGTAATTTTGGTGACATAAGTAATTGTAAAACTAGAAAAGATTTACCTGAAAATGCACAAAAATATTTAGCAAGAATAGAAGAATTTGTAGGAGTTCCTGTTAAATTTATAGGAACTGGTGCTGCTAGAGATGCAATGATAGTTGAATAAACTATCAAAATAGGAAGATGCCTATTATGGCATCTTTTTATTTATTAAAAATTTTTCTATAATAATCTTTTTCCAATATTAATTTTGACATATTATATTTCTGATAAATTATTGTATTAATTTTATCAACATACCCCTCTTCTATCTCTATGTCACTATTTGGAGTAAATGTATCTGTAATAGAATTGTATCTTCCCTTGTCTGTTATAAAGCTTCTATCTGAATAAATTACTATCTGTTCTTTATTTTCTGATAATATATCATTTCCAACTAATAATCTTGAATCATATTCTATGCCAAACAGATTTAGCACAGTTGGCAATACATCTAAACTTGAACAAACTTTATCAATTTTTACTGGTGTCTCCATAGATGCACTCCAAATTAATAATGGAGTATGATGTTTTTCAAATATTTCGTCTCTCTCATAGCTTGACAATTCATTAAGTTCTGCTAATGTTAAACCATATGGATAGTGGTCAGGACTTATAACTATTACTGTGTCTTCTAATCTTCCTGCAAGAGTTAATTCATTTATTATCTCTCCAATTGCTTTATCTAACTCTATTTGACATGCTAAATATGCTTTTGCTTTATGTGAATATGGCAAATTCTTTACTTGTTCCCAGTTTCTACCTGACATACAGTTTCCTGCTGTTGTATAATTTAAATGTCCACTTACTGTCATATAATATGCTAAGAATTTTTCATTGTTAATATAATCTCCTATTGTAACATCAATCATTTCGTAATCGCTATTTGGCCATAATTTTGTATTCATTCTGTCTTCTAGTCCTGTTCCTGTAGCTAAAAAGGAGTCATAGCCCAAAGTATTTAAAAATTCATCCCTATGATAATATGTTGAAGTGTGGTTATGATAGCTATTGCTTGTATATCCTACATTTTCGAAGGCATTTGCGTATGAATATGGAACATAATTTCCATTTATTCTATACATGCTCCATACACCTTCTTTAGGAATTAAAGACATATCTGTTATATATTCTCCATCTGCTGTACTAACTGGATATAATGGAGTATAAAAATTTGTAAATTGAAATCCCTCTTTATACAGCTTATATAAATTAGGCGTTACATCTTCTCTAATTGCAACATCACTTAGTGCTTCTGCCACAAGTACTATCAAATTTTTTCCTTCAAACATTCCTGTATATTCATTTTGCTCACTTGGAATTTGATTTGCAAAATATTCATGCATTAATTTTATTTCTTCGTCAGTTTCATCAGCAATTAAAGTATCAAAATCAATTTCTGTTATATTATAAGACTTTTCTTCCTTTATAGCATCTTCTGGGATTGCTGTAACTTCAACTGTTAGTTTCTCCTCAAACCCAAATATAAAGCGTTTCAAATCTAATTTCATTGCTGTATATAATCCCATTCTATTTACTGTTATTTTAGGAGAATGTACATTATAATATAAATTCTTATTTGAATATATTCCTTTCGTATTTATAAAATTTACACATAATAATCCAAGTATAGTTATTGTAATTATTGAAAAAGATTCAATTAAACAGTTCCTTAATTTCATTCTTTCAAAGCTCAAAGCTTTAGTAATATTCAGAATTATTAATACTAAAAATGGAAGTGCAATAAGAAAAATCCCAAATAAATTCTCTCCCATCTTAACAAAAATTGTATCCATGAACTGCGTTACTTGTGCACTATTCATAATTGAGAAAAATGATATTATTGCTCCATATATTTTATAATAAATAAGCTGTGCCCCAACTATAAAACATGTTGAAGCTGTTAAAACATATGTTATAATTGTATTTGTAATCTTATTTTTAAACATTGATGTTAATATGTCTAAAAATAAAGCAAACTGTGTTGATAATAAAATTAACCACAAAAAAGTCTTAGGGAATTTCCCAAAAATCAATATTGAAAAAACTACTTCTTCATATATTATGAAAATAGTCCAATATGCTAATGTTTTTAACTTTTTCATGGTTCTCACCTTATTTCTACATTTTTCTACATTTGCATTATAATCCAATTTTATTTTTTTTACAATATATTTAAATAAGAATTTCATGTTGTTTTGTTTTTTTATATTGACTTTTTTCTCATTTATTTATATATTAAAGGCAAGAGGTGTTGCCAATGAAAACAGATATTGAAATTGCCGGGGAAGCTCGAATGAAAAATATTTTAGAAATAGCAAAAGATGCAAATATTGATACTTCATATATTGAACAGTATGGAAATTACAAAGCCAAAATTGATTTATCATTACTACAAAAAGAAACAAACACTAACAGCAAGCTTATTCTAGTTACAGCCATTAGTCCTACTCCAGCCGGAGAAGGTAAAACAACAACAACAATAGGTCTTGCTGACGGTCTAAGAAAAATAAATAAAAATGTAATAGTAGCCTTGCGTGAACCTTCTTTAGGACCTGTTTTCGGTATAAAAGGAGGAGCTGCTGGAGGTGGTTATGCTCAAGTTGTTCCTATGGAAGATATAAACCTACACTTTACAGGCGATTTTCATGCAATTGGTGCAGCCAATAATTTACTTGCTGCAATGCTTGATAATCACATTTTTCAAGGAAACTCTTTAAATATTGATCCAACAAAAATAACATGGAAACGTTGTGTAGATATGAATGACCGCCAACTTCGTTTTGTAAAAGACGGTCTAGGTGGGGGTAAAAATGGTGTTCCTCGTGATGATGGTTATGATATAACTGTTGCATCTGAAATTATGGCAGTTTTCTGTTTAGCATCTTCAATTACTGATTTAAAGAAAAGACTTGCTAAACTTATTGTAGGATATACATATGATGATAAACCTATAACTGCTGGAGATTTAAAGGCAGAAGGAGCTATGACAGCATTATTGAAAGATGCTTTAAAGCCTAACTTAGTACAAACTTTAGAACATACTCCTGCAATAGTTCATGGTGGACCATTTGCAAATATTGCTCATGGTTGTAATTCTGTTATTGCTACAAAAATGGCAATGAAACTTGGAGATTACACAGTTACTGAAGCAGGTTTTGGTGCTGATTTGGGTGCAGAAAAGTTCTTAGATATAAAGTGTAGACTTAGTGGTTTAAATCCTTCTTGTGTTGTTTTAGTTGCTACAATTAGAGCTCTAAAAATGCATGGTGGAATGGAAAAAACTGAGCTTAATACTGAAAACTTAGTAGCACTTGAAAAAGGTCTGCCAAATTTATTAAGACATCTTTCAAATATGAAAAACGTTTATGGATTGCCTACTGTTGTAGCTATCAATAAATTTCCTACAGATACTGATGCAGAAATAAATTTAGTAATAAAAAAATGTAAAGAACTTGGTGTAAATGTTGTTCTTTCTGATGTTTGGGCAAATGGTGGAAATGGTGGAATAGATCTTGCAAAAGAAGTTGTTAAACTTTGTGAAGAATCAAATAATTTTAATTTTAGCTATGAATTAGATAATACTATCGAAGCTAAAATTGAAGCAATTGTAAAGAAAATCTATGGAGGTTCTGGAGTAAGTTTCACACCTGAAGCTCAAGAGCAAATAAAAAAATTAACTTCTTTAGGATTTGGAAATTTGCCTATATGTATGGCAAAAACCCAATATAGTTTTTCAGATGATATGACAAAGCTTGGAGCTCCTGATAATTTTGTAGTTACAGTTCGTGAAGTCAAAGTTTCAGCTGGAGCAGGCTTTATAGTAGCACTAACTGGTTCTATAATGACAATGCCAGGACTTCCAAAAGTTCCTGCTGCTGAAAAAATTGATGTGGACGAAAATGGTAAAATAACAGGGTTATTCTAAAAAGTAATTCATTATTCCCATATATATTCCCCATGCTAGTTTATCTTGATATTCTTCCTGCTGTAATAGTTGTTCCTCTTCTACATTAGATAAAAAGCCGCATTCAACTATTGCAGTGGGAATTTCAACGTTTTCTATTATATATACATTTTCTATTTTTAGAGGAACTCTTTTATTTTCTTTTTCTATGCTTTCATTTAAACCATTTTGTATTGATAATGCTAAATTTTTGCTTTCATCATTTCCGTTTTTATAAAAAGTTTGCCATCCCCAGTATTCACTTTGCGGTATTTTATTTAAATGTATTGAGATAAATGCATCTGCTGATGATTCATTCCCTATCTTAACACGATTTTTTATATCTGAAATTTTCTTCTCCTTCAACGTTTTTTTGTCTAAATCATAAATCGCATTTTCGTCTGAACGTGTTAAAATTACATTTCCTCCTGAAGATTCTATAAGACTTTGCACCTTTTGTGCTATTTTTAAATTTATCTCTGCTTCTGATATTCCATTGCTACTTGTTCCGTCCTCCATCTTCTCCTCCGATGTCCTGCATCTAGTACTATTACTTTATTATTTATTGGTAAAGCTACTGTTGGAAGAGTTTCTTTCTTTTTCGTAGTTATATTAAATGCAATAGTTGATATAAAAAGGCAAAATAATATTAAATATATTCTTTTAGATTGAATTACATACATAAAAATACCTCCACTTTTAAAATATATGGAGATATTTTTTTATTTATTACATTTTCTTTCTTCTATCTACTGCATAGCAGCTTCCTTTATACTTCTTAGCTAAATGCTTCATCTGTGCTCCTATTTCGCCTATTTCTAGAATATTTGCAAATTTATCTTTATCTGCAAAAACTGCTCCTATTGAGATTGAGGTTAATGGAAAATGCTCCATTTTACCTTTTCTATTTTGTATTTTTATATATCCTTTTTCTCTATCTTCTTTTGTAAAAAACTCCTTTACTCCTTCATCAAATTGTTTTATTATGTTTTGGCAAACTTTTTCGTAATCTGTTTTAATGTTTAAAATTGCAACAAAGTCGTCTCCGCCAATATGTCCTATAAATATGTCATTTGAATTTTTTTCATTAGCATTTTTTACTATAGTTCTTGCTGTAAATTTTATTATTTCATCACCTTGTAAAAAACCATATACATCATTGTATGCCTTGAAATTATCAAGATCTAAGTATAATACTGAAAAACTTTCTTGTTTTAATAAACGTTTTTTTAATTCCTTTTGTATTTGAACGTTTCCTGGAAGTCCTGTTAATGGGCTTACTGTTCGATTTACTGCAAGCAATCTAGACATATTTTTAATTCTGTAATACAAATATTCTGTTCCCATTGATTTTGGTATATAATATTCTACTGATGCTTTTGCCAATTCCATTTTATGATTTTGGTCTTCATTTGTCGCACTTACTATTAATGGTGTAATATTGTTGTCTTCATTTTTTCTAATCGTTTTGCATAGTTCAAGAGTAGGTGTACTTATATTGTCTTCATTTATTACTATTATCTCTGGTATATTTTGAAAAATATTATCTATTTGTGTTTCTTTTACATTTATAAGCTTAAAGTTTGTGTCTTTTTTAAATAGTTCCTTTAAAGATTCTGTAAAATCTTCCTGGTTATCTATTATATAGATTTCCTGAAACATATTTTTTTCACTCCTCTTCTGTATCTGTATTCATATCTGTTAAATCCTTATGTCCTCTGTATGTTGCATGTGTTGTATTTCCATCCTCTATTTCTTCATTACTATATGCTTCAACACTTGCTGTATTATCTATTCCTTCTTTTAGTCTTGCTTTTAATGTTACTTTCGTTCTATCTGGATTATATTGTGCATAGTTTTCGTCATATACTACTTTTTTACCATTTGCCTCAAATTCTATCTTTTTAAGTCCCATATCATGTGTAACTGTTACTACCATTAACATTTGATCTAAGTTTATTTGTACATCTATTTCTGGTTGTTTTACACATTGTAACATTTCTTCTTTTTCTCTCGTATTTCCTTCTACGTCTGTTACTATAACATGTAGCGTATTCATTCCTCTTTTTAATTGAATTGTCGTTTTTAATTCTTTTTGATTGTTTTGTGTAGCAGGTATTGTAACCGGAGATTCTTCATTCCAGTAATACACCATTTTTTCTATTCCTTTATCACTTGTTGCAACCAATTCCATATTATCTGTTTCTGGAATCTGATTTCTTTCAATTTCTATTGTATATTCTCTTGTTAATGTTTCTTCTATTTTATTGCTCTTTCCATCTGCTCCTATTACCTCTACATTTAATATATTCGTTTCTCCATCAGGAATATCTACTGCTACTGATTTCACATTATAATTTCTTTCTTGTATTTGTGATATGTCTTCATTCCACCACCAACTAATTTTTGTAATGTCTTCATCATAAGAAACATTGATATTTACTTTGTCTGCATTTACTCTTTCTACTGTTATTTGTGGTTTATTTAACATTCCAATTTTTCCATTCTGTGCTTTGTTTTTAGCCATTTGGACTAATTTTACTGAAAGAATTACTAATGCAAAAAGTATTAATATAATAGAAAATATTATAGCGGCTTTCTTTACTGCAATTGAACCTGAACCACCGCTATTGCTTTTCTTATTTTTATTCTTTTTAATTTCTTTTTTTTGACTGCTTTCTGTAGATAAAATTTGGTTCATATCTATTCTTCCTCATTATATAATAATAATAGAATTATATCATAAAAAAAATCATTTTGTAAATACATTTATTCACATATTTGTATATTGTTTTCATATATTTATATGGGAGTGATTTTTTTGAATAACATGGATATCTCAAAAATGCTTCAAGCATTATCAAAAATGGATAAAGCAGAATTAGAAGCTGGTATTAGCAAAGCTAATGAATTTTTGAAAAGTAAAAATGGTCAAAATATTTTAAATCAAAATAATCAAAGCAAAGAGTAAGGAGTTTTTATTGTGAATGAGGATTTGTCTAATTTATTTGAAAAATTTAATATAAATAAAGATAATATTTCACCAGAAATGATTGATAGTATAATGGGTATGGTCAATAATAATTCGGTATCTAACAGTAGTGGAAATACATCTAATAAAGAAAGTGAAACAAGCAATGCAAATATTGACTTTGATACCTTCATTAAGATGAAATCAATTATGGATAAAATGAATACAAAAGATAATCCTCGTTCAAAACTGCTTTTGTCCTTAAAGCCATATTTGAAAGAGGATCGAAAAAACAAATTAGATCAATATATTCAGTTAAGTAAATTAATGGAAATTCTTCCATTTTTAGGTGGTGATTTGAAAAATGACACTAAATAGCTTATTGCCATTTTTTGACAACACCGATTCTGAATATATTGAACTATTTAACATGAAATTCTATTTTGATGATTTATTAATTTTATGTTTGCTGTTCTTCTTATATAAAGAAAATGTGCATGATGAAATTTTATATGTTATTTTAATACTTTTACTTTTGTCTTAAGCTATTCTTCTAATATAATATTTTCGCCATCTATATATGCATATTGTTTTCTAAATTCAATATCCTCATATTCAATTTCTTTTACAACATCTGCAATTCTTACTTGAGGTCCTTCTATTGAATTTGCTGCAATTACTGCTTTTTTATTACCTTGTGCTCCTGCATGTGCCAAACCTCTTAATGTTCCTACAATAATTATATTATCACTTGCGACAACTTCTGCTCCACTATTTACATCCCCAATTACTACTAAACTTCCTTCAAATTCAAGCTTTTGTCCCGAGCGTAGACTTCCTCTAAATAGCCTTGTTAAAGAATCTGAAACATCCTTTTCATATACTTTTTTTATACTTGCTAAGCCTAACTCTTGTGTTGATTTAAATGATATTGTTGTTTTTATTTTTGCTAATATAATACTTTTTATTTCTTCTTTTTCCTGGACTGTTAAAATTTTTCCTTCTATACTAATTGCATTTTTTCCGTCTTTGAATAATTTCTTTAAGTCTACCATTCTCTTATTTAAGTCCTCTATTATTTCTTCTTGTGTTGCTTCATCTTTTATTCTTATAATAATCTTCTCTTTTCTTCTAGTAATTCCTATACAACTTTTCATTTTTTTCATTCCCTTCTTTGAATTCATTCTTATTAATTGTTTACATATGGTTTTGCTATTTTATCTTCTTCTATGTCTTCATTTAATCCAAAATATGCTTCCATTATGTCTCTAGTTACTTCTGCACTATATGATCCATGTTCTCCATTTTCTAAAAATACTACTACTGCAATTTCTGGACTTTCATATGGTGCAAATCCTACGAACCACGCATTTGTTTTTTCTCCCGCTTCCGCCGTTCCTGTTTTTCCACCTACTTCTATTTTAAAATCTCGAAAAACTGAATATGCGGTTCCCCCGGGTTTCTGTTGTAACTGATTTCATACCTTCTAGTATTGCTTTTAAATTTTCCTCTTTTATGTCTAAATTTTCATTAACTACATCTTTTATTCCCAATTTATTTTTTATATATGAATTGATTTCTGTTCTATCTATATTTGTTCCTTCCTTGGTTGTAATATTTTTGATTAAAGTTATATCTATTTGTTTTCCTCCATTTGTAAGCATTGCAATATATTTTGCCATTTGTATTGGTGTAAAGTTATTTTCTGCTTGTCCGAATTACTGCTGATAGAGTATTTCCATAATACCATGTTTCTCCTATTTTATCATAAAGTTTTTTTCCTGCGAGTGTTCCTGATATTTCTCCTACTAGTTCAATATTTGTTTTTTGCCCTAATCCAAAATATGTTGCATATTCTTCTATTGTCTCTATTCCTATTCTTGTTCCTACTTCGTAAAAATAACAGTTGCAAGATTTCTGTATTGCTTGTGATACTGTCAAATCTCCATGTCCTCTTCCATATGTGCTATAATACCAGCATTTTGGATGATATCCTTTGGGGTATATTCCTGCACAATTTATATTTTCTTCAATAGTTATTTTATTTGTTTCTAATCCAGCTATTGCTGGGACCATTTTAAATATTGAACCTGGTGCATACGCTGTTTGTGTTGTTCTATTTAATAGTGCTTTTGTATTTTCTTCTGTATATTCATTCCATTTTTCTGTGCTTATTCCTTGAACAAATAATTGTGGTTCAAAATCGGGATAACTATACATAGAAATTACCTCTCCAGTTTTTACATTAAGAACTACTGCACATCCTGCATTTACTTCCCTTTTTTCTCCGAATCCTCCTGTTTTTATTTTTTCTATAGTATTTTTTAAAGATTCTTCTGTTGCTTGTTGTACTTTTGCATCTATTGTTAATATTACATCATTTCCTTGAGTTGCTACCTCTGTTACATATTCTCCTGTTATTGTTCCATCTACAGACATATCTGTTTGCTTTTTTCCATCTGTTCCTTTTAAATATTTTTCGCAAACATACTCAATTCCTGTTTTTCCTATATAGTCATTTAATGTATATCCGTATGCTATTTTTATATTCATCTGCATCTATTTTTCCTACATATCCAAGTACATGTGACATTAAACTTCCATATTTATATTCACGTACTGGAATATAGTCTATTGTAATTCCTGGAAATTCTTGTGCTTTTTCTTCAATTTCTGCTATACTTGTTTCACTTATATTCGAAGAAATCTCATATCCTCTCATACTACTATAGCCCTTTTTAGTTATGCCATATCGAACAGCTATTATTTTTAATGCATCTGTTCTTGAATAGTTTTGTAAATTATATTGATTTATATAATTATCTATAAATTGCTCTGCAGACATATTTTCATCTAGTTTATTTTCTTTTAAAATCGTTTGTATTTTTTCTTCATCATATTTATAGTTCATTGTATTTGAATCTATTGGAAATTCGTTATTATATTCATCGTTGTTTTTTTCTAGTACATTTATTGTTCTTAATATTGTATCATTTAATACGCTTTCTTCTATTTTACTCCTATAAATTTCTAATGAATATTTAACCGTTGTCCCTGCTATTATATTACCATTGCAATCTCTGATATTCCCTCTTGCTGCTTTTATTGTAGTTTCTCTTGTTAATCTTAAGCTTGATTTTTCCAAGTATTCTTCTCCATGAACAATTTGCAAGTTAAATAACTGTATAATCATTATCAGTCCTACTATATATACTAATATAGTTAGTATATTATATCTAACATTCTTTTTGTCTAGATTTGCCAACTTTTTCTCCTTTATAGTTTAATATTTTCACAATAAATATTTACTAAATTGTTTTTCTTTTTCAAAGTTTTCTTCTATGGAATTTCCTATCTTTTGAATTAGTGGATTTAAAATTATAATTAAGATTACATTATATATTGCTTCTATAAAAACAATATATATAAATTTTAAAGTTGTTAGTTCTACTCTTAAAAATATTAGTTGCATTATATACACTATAGTTTCGCATAATATTGTTGTCCCTGCTACTATTAGAATTAATGTTATTAAAGTATCTTTAGAAAAGTTCTTATCATAAACTCCTCCTAAAAATCCTGATAGTCCCATAACTAAAAAGTTAGTTCCTATCATTTTTGCTATATACAAATCCAAGCATAATCCCATTATTAATCCTATAATTAGTCCATACGTTTTCCCCATATATAGTCCTATAAATAATGCTAATATTATAAATAAGTTTGGCTTAATTCCTGCTATATTATACCAACTAAAAAAGTTAATCTGTAAAAAATAAATTAATATAAAGCTAATAAAAAGTCCTATTATAATTAATATTTTTTTCATCTTACCTCTTTTCCTAAAATATAATTATAACAGGAATTTATTAAAATTTCAACTTTTATTGGCATTATAATGTTTTTAAGCTAAAAAAAGTAGCTTCTTCTTGAAGCTACTTTTTTTATTTTTTAAATATCTTTATATTTTCTATATGATACATATGATACTGTTATTACTGCAATTGCTATACATATTCCTATTGGAATTATGGTATCTTCTAATCCTGTGTATGCTAATTCTCCTTTTGATGTTGTTCCATCTTCTACATTTACTTTTATTTCATTTGAGCCGTTTGGATCTTTTACTGTTATATTAAACATACTGCTGTTTAAATCAGGATATTCTGTTGTACCTGGATCTGTTGTTGTACCTGGCGCTGTTGCTGATTTTACTGTTATTGGAATATTTACTGTTTTTTCATTATAACTTACAACAATTTTAGTATCTGTTGTTTTTAATTCTCCTGATGGGGAATATGTGTAGTCTGTAATTATTTCTGCTGACCCATCTGAATATGTTGCTTTTATTATCATTCCTGTAGTATCAAATCTCTCTCCTGCTGTATATGTTGTTTTTGTTGGTGGAGTTCCTACTGCTATTTTAGATAAAGTTTTAGTTGTTGGTAAATTTCCACTTTGTGTATTCATTGTTATTGGTTGATCTACTTGTTTAGTTACTCCATCTTTAGTGTATTGAATTGTTACTTTTGTATCTACTGCTTGTAATTTTCTTGCTGGTAGTATTGTGTAATCTGTTACTGTTTCTACTGAATCGTCTGTATATGTTGCTGTTACTACCATTCCTGTTTTATCGAATTCTTCACCAACATCATATGTTGTTTTTCTTGGTGGTGCTGTTATTGCTATTTTTGATAATTTCTTTTCTCCTTCTTGAGTTCCTACTGTTATTGTTTGTTTCACCTCTTTAGTAATACTTCCTTCTGTATAAGATATTACTACTTCTGTTATATCGCTTGTTAGTGCTTCTGTTGGTGTATATGTATAATTTGTTATTATTTGTTTACTTTCATCATCATAAACTGCTGTTACTATCATTCCTGTAGTATCAAATGTTTCGCCTTCTTCATATGCTGTTTTTGCTGGTGGATTTGTTATCTCTAGTGATTGTAATTTTGGAACTTGTAATTCTGATTTATTTAATGTTATATCTTGTTTTGCATGTCTTGTTACTTTGTCTTCTGTATACGCTATGTCAATTGTGTATATTACCATGTTTTGTTCTAAGTTTTCCCATACTCCTGCTATAGTTGTATTTGTATAGCCTTCTACTGCCTTTGTTTTTCCATCACTATATGTTGCTGTTACTACCATTCCTGCTGGGTCAAATTCTTCATTTAAGTAGTATGTTGTTTTTGCTGGAGCTTCTGTTACAGCTATACTTGTTAGTTTATTATCTTTTCCTGGATGATATATACAAGACTTGTTTTTGCAACCAAAACAGTATATTTTATCACATTCAGTTGAACCACATGTACATTCTTCTACTTCTTTAAATGATACAAATCCTTTTCCATAAAGATTATCTCTACCTTCTGCTCCTAAGTCAACAGCATAGTATTCCAAGATTTCTTCTACTTGATCACTTGTATAGTCTTCATTATAGCTTTTTATTGTTGCCGCAGCAGCTGCTACATGAGGTGCTGCTTGTGATGTACCATCATAAATTCCTAATCTTCCTCCTGCTGTTAACCCTACTATTGTTACACCAGGTGCAACAAAATCTAGTTTTTCACCATAATTTGAAAACTGTGCTATACTCAAATCTCCTGTTGTTGCTTGAATATATGTTGCATAATTATCTATAAGATACTGATCTATTCCATCATCTCTTGTTGATGCATTTATCAAAGTGTTTTTTACTGCTCCTACTGTTATTACATTTTCACATTCTGCTGGATAGAATTCCATTCCATCTGCATCTAAGTCATATGCTAGTCCTGTTTTGTCATCTCCATTTCCTGATGCTGCTATACATACAATTCCTTTTGCATATGCTTTGTTTATTGCATTTTGCTCTGCTAAATTTATTCCTTTTGCTCCTAAGCTCATATTTATTACGTCTGCTCCATTTGAAACAGCTTGGTTAATAGCACTAATGATATCTGCCATTGTTCCTGTTGCTGGTTTTCCTGCTTCTTGTACATCTAATGCTTTTATTGGTAAAACTTTTACATTGTCTGGTGTTGATTCTAAAACAATACCTGCAACATTTGTACCATGCCCATCATTATCTGTTATATCATTTTTTCCTGTTGCATCAATTCCTTCTAATACTCTTGCTTTTAATGTTGCATCTTGTTCAAATATAGGATGTGTCATATCTAGTCCTGAATCTATTACTGCAACAATTATCTCTGGATTATTTGTTTTTTTATTTATTGTTTCTAGAGTTTTATCTAGCCCCATTGTAACTCCACCCCATGAAGTAAGTGGATTTTCTCCTCCAACATTCCATTGGAAAATCTTTTCTACTCTTTCATTTGTTGTTACTTTTTTATTTAGGTCAACAGATTGAAAATTTTCATCTTTCTGCAAAGCTTCGTATGCATTTTTTGTATCTTCCTCTGTTTTATATGTTAACAGATAAAGTTTAGTTTCATCTGCTTCACCTTCCATTAAGGTTTCAATTTCACTTGCATTATATTTTCCTTTTAAATCTTCTTCAGTTAATTTTGTTTCTACTATTATGCTTTTTAATTCATATATATTCAAATTCGCTTGAGTTGTTTCTTGCATCTCTGGTTTATTTTCACTTTTATTAAATACTTTGAAAATTCCCATTGTAGCTACTACTGCTACTGCAAGAATTATAAGAATCAATAAAGCAATTTTAACTTGTCGTTTTTTTCTTTGTATCATATGTAACAATCCCCTTTTTCCCTATAATTATTCACTTTTAATTATGCCATATTTTCTATTTTTGTCAAGTAATCGTATTTTTTCGATGTCCTGTAAGGTGCTATTTTGTCGGCTTTGCTCGTTTATTACATTTTTGTAACATTTTGTGTCATGTTTTTGTAACATAAAGTTAATATAATTGTAACATCTTTTTTCGACTTTTTGTTGTATAATGTTTTTTAGAATACTAACGAATAAAAGAAGGAGTTACTAATGAATGTTAATTTCTTGTTAAAAAAAGAAGGCATTACTAATATTCATGAATTGAATAGCAATCAAATAAAAACAATATCTACGGATATTGCTATTAAGTTATGTCTTGCTTTTCCTGAACATAATTTTAATAGACAGCAATTATTTAATTCATTTTGTACGCTAAATATGTACACTGCAAGTATGCCTAATGATTCTTCAGGTGCTAAATATGTTCCTGAAACTAATTCAATATATTTTAATGAAGATTTAGATTTTACTAGTGTACCTGATACAGCTATGCATGAATGTATTCATTTTTTACAGAACTCTTTTTCAAAAGAAAAAAATGAGCGGTTTTGGTGGATCTCACGATTTTTTCTCTGAGCTTGCTCTTAATGAAGCAGCTGTTCAACTTATGGCTTCTGAAGCAAATATGTCAAATGTAGTAGAGGAAAAATATTTTGATATTTTACTAAGAACAAATAGTCCTGATTATTATCCTTTAGAATGTTCTTTAGTTAATGAGTTAGTATATTTTACTGGAACATATCCTTTATACCATAGTGTTTTGTATAATAGTGATTTATTCAAAAATACTTTTAGTGCCAAATTCAGTAAAAAGATGTATGAAAAAATTTCAAGGCAATTAGATAAATTGTTAAAACTTGAAAATGATTTATACTGTTATATAAAAGAACTAGAATATACTGAAAAGATAAATGATATTAAGCAATTAAATTCCATCATTGCTGAACAGAAACGTTCAATAACTAAATTATTCTTTTCTATTCAGAATTGTATTATTAGAAATTGTTTTACATATGAATTTAATAGCATTCGCGATGCTGAAGATTTATATAACTTTAAAAATAAATTATACAATTTTAAAAATGTAATGGGAACTTCTCGTAATTACACTTTTTATAATAATTTTTATTGCGATTTAATGAATGCTATTGAGAAAAAGCAAGCTGAAGTTGAAAAATTCGGTGAAATTAGCTTATTTAAAAGCGAATGTACTTCCCTTGCTATAATAGATAATACTAAGTCTGCTTTCAGTTTTATACATACTTTTGTGCGTAAGATTAAGAAATTATTTAAACTAAATATGGGTTCTATAAATGATTATATAGAATAAAAAATATATCAAAAGAGCAAACCATGAACGGTTTGCTCTTTTATTTATAATTTATATATTATTAAATCCATTTGTTCTGTATACTCTTGGTTCCCATAAGCATAAATTATATATAAAATATTGTCTTCTCCTATAAAAAATTCTGTTGCATTTTTTATTTTATATATAGAACTTTCTGCGTCTCTTATGTAGGCATTATATCCTTTGTTTATACTCTGCTCTGCCTTTGCATTTGATTCTTCAATTTTTTTATTTATTTCGTTTTGAATTTTGTTTTCTTGCTCACTATCTATAATATCTGCTAGCTCTATTCTTTTATCTTTTTCAATATCATAATTATATGTTTTAATTATAATTCTTCTTGGATTATCTCCTTCTTTTACTGTGAATCTAATTACTAATGATAAAATGTTATTATTTATAAATGATGTGTACTCCATGTTATATTTTGCATACTTTTCTGCTCTTGCTCCTTGATTTATTATATCTGCTGCTAATTTATATATTTCCTTATTTATTTTATTTGCCTCTTCTTTTTCAATAGTGATTTTTGGAATAATTGCTTTTACATCATATGTTCCAACTTTGGACTGCTCTATTTTTTGTCTAATTTCTACATATTCAGTTTCTTCATTTAAAAATTCTTTTTTAAATTCCATTTCTAATTTTGCTTTATCTATATTTGCTACTTCCTGATTACTTTTATTTTCTGTTTTTTTCCCTTTTCGTATTATGAATATTGTTGCCACTACAGCAATTATAACTATTAATGTTATAACTATGCTTATAATTATTACTTTTTTCTTTTTTAACATGTCATCACCAAAATTATTATATCATTAGTCTTTATAGATTTCAATTATTTATTTTTATTGCATTTTATATTATTTCTATTGAAAAAAATGTATTTTATTGATATAAATATGTGTGTGAGGTTATTATGATTTTAAAAAATTTAAAAGAAAGAAAAATCAATAAAAAAAAGCTTATTATCTTGATTGCAATAATTGTATCATTAATGTTAATTGCTATTTTTAGCTTCTTATATTTTAGAGTCGAGCCTATTAGAATTTTCTTTGATAAATATTTATTTAAGAAAAACGTTACAGAAGGCACTTTACCTTCTATCGCAACAGAAACTTCTAATGTATATGTTTTTAATAATAATGTTGTTGAACAATATGAAAACACTTTGACTTTCTTTAATAAAAATGGAGAAAAAGAAGATTCTTTGGATATAAAAATTGTTAATCCTATAGTTTGTACTAATGGAAATTATTTTGTGATGGCTGAAAAAAATGGTCAAAAATTATATTTGATTTCCGGTAAAAACATAGTATGGGAAAAAGATGTTGAAGGTAATGTTTCTGATGTATATGTAAATAAGAATGGTTATGTATCAGTTGCTATTACTGGAACCACTTATAAAACTATTGTTAGAATGTTTGCACAAGATGGTTCAGAACTTTTTAAACGTTTTTTGTCTAATACTTCTGTAATGGATTTAGCAATTTCTTCTGATAATAAGTATCTTGCTCTTGCAGAAGTTGATTCTTCTGGTGCTGTTATAAAATCTAATGTAGAAGTTATTGATATTAATAATGCAGTTACTCAAGGTGCTGATGCTATTGCTTATAAAGAAACTGCCCCTTCTAATAATTTAATTGTCAACATAGACTATACTAAAGGAAATATCTTATCATGCATATATGATAATCATATTTCAGCTTTAAAAAATAACGCATCTAATGAAATTACTAATTTTAGCAACTCTAACATTGTGTTTGCTGATTTGAATGACAGAATTATTCAAGTTGAAAAGAAAAATGATTCTATGTTTAATTCTACTTTTGAATTGCAAATGATAAATCCAGAAAATTCTGAGAGAAACTGTTATACTTTAGATAAAGAGCCAAAATCTATCAAAACCTTTGGAAATATAATTGCAATCAATTTTGGAACAGAAGCTCTTTTTATTAATAATAATTCTTGGCTTATTAAACAATATACTTCTTACCAAGAAATACAAGATATCTCAATATCTAATAATTTAGCTATTATAATTTTTAAAAATAAAACAGAAATAATTTCTTTATAATGGAGGTGATTATATTATGGCTTTACTTATTGATTTAATAATAATTGGTATTGTAATTTTATTTACTTTTATTGGCTACAAACGTGGATTAGTCAAAATCGCATTCAGCTTATGCACTTTCTTTATAGCTTTAATTATAGCTTTAATTCTTTATAAACCTATTTCATCTCTAGTTATAAACAATACTGAAATTGATGAAAAGATTGAAGACGCTATTGTTCAAAAGATTTTACCTGAGGGATTATCTGAAACAGATGAATTTGAGCTTAAAGATGATATATATCATATACTATTAAAAGAAAATAAACAATCAGTTCAAAGTATTGCAGAAACATTTAGTTCAAAAATAATTGAAACAGTAGCATTATTATTAATATTCGTTATTGCAAAAATCATCCTAAGATTCGTAACATTCTTGGCAGATTTAGTTGCAAAACTACCATTCTTGAATAGTTTTAATCATTTAGGTGGTATAATTTTCGGATGTCTTCAAGGTTGCCTAATTGTCCTTGTTGTATTTGCTTTAGCTTCATTGTTTACTCCTATGCTTGATGAAAGTTTAATTAACAATATTAATAGTTCTAAAATCGGCTCTAAAGTTTATGAGCATAATTTACTTTTAGATTTTATAGCTAAATAAAAAGCAATCTAAAAGCTCTGAAATAAAAGTTTCAGAGCTTTTACTTTATGCTTTCTTTTCTTCTTTTTTGTAAATCTTTGTTGTCCATTTTTCTATATAGTATCTACGTATAATTGCTAGATTTGTGAACATTCTTCCTACAAATACTACTATGGCAGCTAAATAAATATCAATGTTTAATTTCACACCTAACCATGTAAGTAATATTGATAATATCGCATTTCCAAAAAAACCTGTAATAAATATTTTTAAATCAAAATTTCCTTTTAATACTGATGTTATTCCACCAAATACTGAATCTAACGCTGCAACAATTGCAATTGCTAGGTAGTTAGAATACATATATGAAATTATTGGTGCATTCATTCCTATAATTGCTCCCAATACACATCCTATAATTATTGCTATAATTATCATTTAATTTTCCTCCTTTACATAGTCGAATTTAAGTTCTCTGCTATATGGATCTATTGTTATATCTGAAGATTTTTCTAATACAACATTTTTTCCTTCAGATATTTTTGTATCTATATATCCATATTTTTTCTGTGCTATACCACTTTCTAGGTGAGACATGTTTCCTATAGCTTTCACCGTGTATGGTTCTACAGTTCTTCTTCCGTTTATGCTAATGTAACCTGCTATATCAACAATGTAAGATTCATATACTATCCTTTTACCATTTATTGATATTGCCTCTGCTCCTGAGTTTTTAAGAATATTTACTAATTCTAATAAATCATCTATAGTAACTGTTTTTTCTCCTGATGATAATGTTATTACTATTCCTTCTCCTGTTACTGTTGTTTTTCCTAATATGTCATCTCCTTCTGCTAGCTCACTTACTAATAGTTCTGAGGCTTCCTTTCCTTTGGTTATTACATCTTCATATTCTTGTATTTTTGTATTTGTTGCTTCTATTTTTTCTTCAACTTCATTTGTTTTTGTTTTTAATGCTGTAATTTCTGCCTTTAGTTCGCTTTCTCTCATTATTTCAAGCTCACCAACATTAGTATGGTTTACCGTTTTTATTTGAATAAAAATTATCATAGTTAGTATTAAGCACATCATTCCAACTGTTATTGTAATTGTCTTTTTTCCTTTTTTCACTATCTATTTCACCTCTTTATATATTCATATTTATATATACCTTCATACTTAGGTATTGTTATCTCATCTTTTTTTTCTGTACTAACTATTACTCCATCACGTTTCATTATTGACAGATATCCCTGTGGTCTATTTAGTGCATACAGACTTGCCGGATATCCTATTGCTTTTATTTCTATTGGTACTCCAACTATTTCATCATTTATTCTGATAATATTTCCATCACACAAAATTGCTGTTGTATTTACTATTCTTTTTCCATTTATTGATATTGCATCAGCACCAGCATTAAAAAGTTCATTAACAATTTGTAACAAATCTCCTTCATGTACTATAATTAAATTTGGGTTTACTAGTTCTTCTTCAACATCAATTTCTCTATTATCATCTAATCTAATTATTATTCCTGGGCCTTTTACTTCTGTTAATCCTAATAATTTATTATTGTTTTTTATTTGTGCTTCTAATGAACTATCTGCTCCAGAATGTTCTGTTGCTTGTAATCTTATTTGTTCCAAGTTAAGCTCTGCTGTTTCTAGCTTTTTATACGTATCTTTATAAATTTGTCTTTGTCTAAAAACTTCATCTATTAAATCTGAATTATCACTTATACTAATCCCCTTTTTTTCTGTTATAGTATCTACGGATTTTACCTGAATACAAATTCCTATAGTTAGCATAAAGCAAACAATTCCTAGAACTATTGACACTTGTTTTTCAAGTTTTTTGTTTTTCATCTTGTTCTCCTTTCATTATTTATGTTTTTTATACCTTTTCACTAAAATATACTCTATTCCTCATGAAAATTGTCCCTTCTTGTCCTTCTGTTTTTTTCAATACTTCTATAAGTTTTAATATCTTTATATTTATATCCGTACCATCCCCAAATTCTACTGTCTTTGCTTGACTTGGTATCATGAGTATAAAATTTTTTTCGTTATCTATGTTTACTTCTGTAATCAAATCTCCTATATTTTGAGCCTTAGCTGATTCACATATTTCTATTAGTGTGTCTAGTCTTTTTAAATCCCTTACTTCTAATCTACTTCCTTCCACAATATTCTTACTTTCAATTCCAGTAATTATTGGTACATCTATTGGAGTTTCTGCTATTTCCAAAATAAATCCTTGATTATCTATATATGCATATTTTTCTTCTTGCTTTATCATATATGTTGCTTCTCTTTCTTCTATGTTTACAATGATTTCTCCGTTTAATTTTTTACTTATTTTTACATTTTCTACATACGATAGAGTTTTTATATTGTTTATTATTTTCTTCTTACTTTTTTTAAATCTATTTTCATTTATTTGAAGTGTTGATGCTTGTACAATTTCTTCTACAGTTAATTTTTTGTTATTCATTACAGTAATTTTTGAAATATTAAATACATCTGACATTAAAAACAATATTACTCCACCAATAAAGATTGCAAATATGGTTATCCATAACATGATGTATCTAATCTTTCTTGCTCTTTTAGATAATTTTTTATTTACTTTTTTCTTAGTCTTTTTCTTTGCTTTAGTTTTTTGTGCCATTTAAATTCCTCCAAAGTTATATCTATTTATTATATTTCATTTCTAGGAAAACATTATTAAATTATTTTCCTAGAAACTATATTTATTTATCTTCCATTTTCTTAGCTATACTTGCACCTAATCTTAATAATTTTTCATCTAAATTTTCATATCCTCTTAAAATATATTCTATATTACTTATATTTGTTATTCCCTTTGCTGCAAGAGCTGATGTACATAGTGCGGCTCCTCCTCTTAAATCTGTTGATTTTACATTAGCTCCTACAATCCTTTTGGTTCCTTTTATTATTGCGGCTCTTCCTTCTACTGTAATTTTTGCTCCCATTCTTTTTAATTCGTTTACATATCTATATCTATTTTCAAATATATTTTCTACTATAATTGATGTACCTTTAGCAGTTGTAAGCATTGCTGCAAATATAGATTGCATATCTGTTGGAAAACCTGGATGTGGCATAGTTTTTATATCCAATGCTTTTAATCTTTTTGGAGCTTCTAAATGTATTTTGTTCTTTTCTAAGTATATTTTACAGCCACTTTCCTGTAATTTATGTATTATTGGATTTATATGCTCTATATTTACATTTTCTAGTAATATTTTCCCTCCTGTTGTTGCTGCCATACACAAAAGTGTTCCCGCTTCAATTCTATCTGGCATTATATTGTAGCTAACACTCTTTAAATTTTTAACTCCTGTTATTTTTATTACATTTGTTCCAGCGCCCTCTACTTTAGCTCCCATCTTATTTAAAAAATTCTGTAAATCTACTATTTCTGGTTCCATTGCAGCATTTGTTATTATAGTCTCTCCGTTTTCCTAAAACTGCTGCCATCATTATGTTTTCAGTTGCTCCCACAGATGGAAAATCTAAATGTATATTAGCCCCTATTATTTTATCACAATAGCACCTAATAAATCCAGCATTTTCCTCAATTTTTATTCCTAATTTTTTAAAACCATTTAAATGCAAATCAATTGGCCTTGCTCCTATCTCACATCCACCTGGATATGAAAACTTTGCCTCATTGAATCTTCCTAAAATTGCTCCTGCAAGTACAACCGATGATCTAATTTTTCGCATTAAATTTTCTGGCACTTCTCTATTTTCGATCTTCGTTGTATCTATAATTATTTTATTTCCTTTTCTTACTATTTTTCCTCCTAGAACTTTTATAATTTCCAAGATTGCTTTTGTATCATATATATTTGGTACATTATATAGCGTGGTTGTTCCTTTATTTAAAATACTTGCTGCTATTATAGGGAGTGAAGCATTTTTTGAACCTGATACATATGTTTCTCCTATCAGTTTTTTTCCACCTTCTATTACATAATTTGCCATTAAATATTCCCCCTTTATTTAATACATATTATGCAAACTAAATAAAGAAGGTGTGCGTATTATGTCAAAAAAACATAGTAACTTTAATAAGTTCTATGTTCTTTTGTTTGTTAACTTTATTTTTTTATAATTTTATCTCTCAAATTCGTCACTTTTCTATATACTGTTTGACTTATGTTGAAGATAGTGTTCATTACAGGATTAAATACAATATACATTTCATCCATAAATTCTACAAAGTCTCCATTAAATCCTTTTTTGAATTTATATACTCCATATTGTTGGTCATTTTCTGACTTAAATCCAGAAACCCCTCTAAAATCATATATATCACAGCCTGATTCTTTTGCCCATTTTATCATTTCCCATTGTAATAAATAATTCGGCATTAAATTTCTGTGTTCGTTTGAACTACCTCCATATAAATACCATACTTTATTACCATATTTTATTGGTAAAACTGCTGATATTGGTTTTCCCTCATATTCTGCTATTATTAATTTTATATGTTCTTCTCCCATACTATCATATATTTTCTCAAAATATGATAAAGGTCTTATAAAGAATTCATCTCTTGAACCAGTTGTTTTCATAATTTCATGGAAAGCTTTTAAATCTTCTTTTGTTCCCTCTCTTGTTGTTACTCCTTTTTTAGTTGCTAAACGTATATTATACCTTGTTTTAGAATGAAATGATGCTAACAGCTCATCTTCTGTCCTATCTTTTACATTTAATCTAAAAACATATTTAGGTTGAATTACCTGGTTAATACTCTTTATATTGTTCTTTGTCTTATAGCCTAAATCTTTTATTATATTTTTAAACTCTTCATCATCTTTTGAAATATCTGGATCTAGTCTAAATATAAATGCTTTATATTTTTTAGCAATTTTCTTTGCCTCTTCTGTAAGTTTTACTAAAGTTTCCTTATCATGCTCATCACATACAAATCCTCTAGGTGCATACATTATATATCTATTAAATATTGGCACTTTTCTTAATAAAATACTCATTATGCCTTTTATTTGGCCGTTCTCATCTCTAACAATTGCATATTCATTTTCCCAATCTGTCTTTACTTTTGCCCATTCTGGAGATTGTAAGAAATGTGCCCTTTTATTTTTCTCTATAAAATTCCTTATTTCTTCTTCATTTTTGATATTGCTCATATTTATACCCTTCCCATGCATTTAATTTCGTCTTGACTATATCACATTTATAGCGATTTTACAACTAAGTTGTTATGAAATTTCCTATTATCTATTGTTTTAAAAATTTTTTTATAATATAATGAAATTGTTAATTGAAGTTTTAAATAAAAAAGGAGATATAATAAATGGCTATAGGTGTAAGCTTAGAGGAAAAAATACAAATATTAGAAAGATTTCATCAAACTGGAGAAAAAATTTCTAGTAGCACCATTTTCGAAGGACATCCTGTAGGAAATTGGTCAATACAAATAAGAAGCTTAATAAATAATCCAAATACTAAAAAAAGACATCTAAATATATCAAAAGAACAATTAGATAGATTAGAAACAATTGGACTTCTAGAAAGAAAATTCGATTCTACTATAGATGAGAAAATCACTGCTTTAGTTGCATGGATGAAAAAATACCCAAAGCTTAGAATATCATCTCCAGTTTCACAAGAAATATTAATGGAATATTGTAAAGGTAATACAAGTTACGATAAACTCTTGGCAGAATATGAAAAAATGCAAAGATATTATACCTATGTTACTAATAGGAAATATCACGGTAAACTTTCAGACAAACAATTTTCAAAATGTAAAGAAGGAAATGTTGGTGGGACATTTGGATTCTCAACTGAAATAGAACAATTAGCTAAAAAATATGGTCAATCTGAAAAAAACATTAGTTACATTTTATCTACTTATACAACAATGGATAATTTTTATAAATTATTTACAGCAGGAAAATTAAAGAATAATCAAGATGACGCATTAGCTCGTTCTATTGTAAGAACTGTTATAGATATTGATTTTGACCCAAATAGTAATTATTATGATAAAATATATCTCTTTATCTCTGAAGGTACATATACTCATCCTGCTTTAAGCTTATATTCTAGTAAACAGCTTAACACTGAATTTCAAAAATTGAGTGAAAGAGAGCAATATATAATTACAAGAAGATTAGAACTAAATGAAAATACTTCACCTAACTCTTTAGCTGCCCTTTCAAAAGAATTTAATTTGTCTCGTAGCGGAATATCACATATAGAACATAAAGCACGTAGAAGATTGATTTCCAAATTACGTAGATATTCATACCCTTTAAGTATTCCTATGGATAGTGAATTTTTAACAGATAGTGAAAAAGCAGAATTATCTGAATTTCAAAAAAGTCTAACCATTGGCAACTTATCAATTACGCAAAATATACAGGATAATCCTACTCTTGTAAGAGGATTTGAAATTATAAAAACACTTAGACAAAGGAAGTTAGATGCACAAGCAATAAATTCAACAGCTCTAGAGGATATGGAAGGAAAACCTGAAGGAATTGCAATAGTTAATTTAGGTTTTTCACTTAGAACTTATAATGCTTTAGCTAGATATGGAATTAAAACTTTAGCAGAAATTACAAATCTTACAGAAAAAGAATTAATACATATAAGAAACCTTGGTAAAAAAAGCTTTGATGAAGTCTTTACTGTTTTAGAAAACTATGGTTTACACTTGAGAGAAGATAGTCCTGAAGAAAAAACTTCTAGCCAAGATTTAGATCCTCTTTCTTTAAGTAATCTAAGTTTATCAGTTAGATCTTATAATTCTTTATCAAAAGCAGGTTTTACCTCTTTAGATCAAATTGCTAATCTTACATTTAATGAATTAATTAAGATAAGAAATCTTGGTGAAAAAAGTGCTAAAGAAATTATTGCCAAATTAGGGGAAAGTGGATTACGTTTAAAAGATTCTACAGAAATAGCCGCTACTTCTACAGAAAAAGCTACTACAGATTCAGCTGAAGCTCAAGAAACAGTTTCAGAGAGCCCTGAAAAAGCTGCTTTAGTTTCAAGAATCCTTGGTCAGCAACAAATAATTCATAGGCAACAAACTGAAATAGCAAAATTAAGCGCTCAAAATAAGGAGTATAAAGATGCAAAATAATGGAATGATCGTTTATAAAGAAAGTTTTATATCTAAGATTAAAAATTTCTTCAGAAAAATCTTTATAAAAGAAAATAAACAGAATAACTATATAAAAGAAAAAACTACTGATATGTCAAACTCACAAGTTCAAGACAATTTTATGAGTGATCTAAAAGTTGATGCAAAATCAGTTATGATAGCTGTTGAAAGAGAAAACTTTTTAAGGGAACTTGATGGAAATGAAAAAGCCTTGAACATGTTATCAATGGACAGGCTTATAGAACTTGAAAAATATTATAATACTGTTATTGAGCAAAACGCTCAAAAAATAAGGGAATTGAAAACAACAGCATAGATTTGCAATATAAGTTTCCTATTTGACATTTTATGTAAATTAGTTTATAATGATTCGTAGCACAATCATAAATTAGGGCATGTCCCAGAAAGGATGGTAACAACAATGTTACCCATTTTCGAAACACTTCGGCAGACATCTGCTGAAGCCAAAACAATCAGCGACACCCTGAAGCAGTTCCTCGATACCCTCAACCACACTCCTACGAGAAAAGAGAAAAAGGTCCTCCACGATTTTCTGGAATCCTGCCAGAAAAAAATAACGGACAATCCTTCTCTGTTTCCCAATATGGAGGCAGACGTGCAAGAACTTCTGTTGGAGCTCGATAACGCTCTCAACGACGGAAAAGGGCGGTTCGAGGTTTCCCAGAAGGTTCTATGCTATTCTACGACATTTGAAAACTTACACCGCCGGCTGGAAAACATCATATTGGTTTTGGGCAACTGATTGCGTGCCCACCCCGCCCACAGGAACTCCTGTGGGCGGGGGTGTTTTTTATTTCACATATATTTTTCCACTATAAAATCCTGCTATCCATCCACTTGGTATTCTTAGCCAAATATCGTTTCCAACATTTTTTACTTCCAAACATGTTACTCTTGTTCCCGCTTTTAAACATCCAATATTAACTCCGCTTGAATATGCATTTGCTTTCGCATTAGGTGTTAACTGTGAATATGTTTTTTGTGCATAATTTGTTCCTGCTCCTGCCCTTACTTTTAATATAACTTGTGTTGTATATGTTGTTCCTACAACGTATTTAACTATATTATTTCCTGGTAAATCTGCATTTATATATGGCGTTGGATCTATTTGAATATTATTTGCATTTCTTACTTCAAAATGCAAATGAGCTCCAAATGAATACCCTGTATTTCCCATATAGCCTATTACCTCACCTTTTTCTACTCTTTGATTTAATTTAACTGATACACTTCCATACTTTAAATGTGCATAAAACGTATACATTCCATTATCATGTTTTATTTTTACATAATTTCCATATATTTTAGGTCCTCCTGCACTACTAGTATTGTAATTTATGTCATTTCTTACGCCTACAACTACACCTGCTGAATGTGCAACTACATAATCTAAAGTATAGCCTGCACCTACTAAATCTATTCCATTGTGTCCTGTAGCTTTATAACTTTGCGATATTTCACATTTACCTGTTTTTAATACTCTACAATCCATTTATACATCCTCCTCAAATATCTCTTCAAAACTTTCGTCTACTGGTTTCATTACATCATCATCATCCATAATTATCCTCCTTATTAATTTCAGTATTTATATAACATATTCATATTTTACTTATTTGTTGTTTAATTTTTCTTTTATTCTGTTAGGTATTGGAAAACCAAGCTTTGCACAGTTTTCAAATAGAGATACTATCTCCATATAACATACATATATTGTCATAAAATACATTACTGCACTTATTCCAAATGCAAAATTAAATAAAGTGCCGAGTACTACATAACATAGCTCAGCACATTTTTTCCCTAATCCATTTCTCATTTTACTACTTGAAATTTCATTATTTTTCCACGAATTATAATATCCAGTTATTACATCTAATATCATTAATGATAATGGTAATATAAAAATCCATAAATTGTTTGTAAAGTGTAACTCCATTAATTCTTTCATATTCTCTCCCTCCTTCATTAGTTTATTTCCTTTGCTTGTATCCAGCTTGAATATTCTCCAAAACCGTTATTAATCTCAAACGCTTGTCCATTATATCCTCCTGCTTCTAATTGTACATAATATTTTTTTGTTTTATCTAATTGTACAATTCCAGATGTAAAACATTGTTTCCAATAACCATTTCCATATGGTTGTACTAGAAGTCCACTCTGCTGCCAATTATAATTTGCAGGATTATTTCCAGTTGTATCTTTTATGTGTATACATGCATAGCAATTACCATAACCACAAAGTTGACCCGTAACTTCAATAGCTTCTGTTCCAGCTGGTATTTCTAGCCTATAATTGTTTGTGTCTGCTATAAATCCATTGCTTATAGGTTGCCCCCAGTGTTTGATTATTTCCGTTGTAGAGTGTGCTGTAGTTATTCCGGAAATGGACATTCTACAATGATTCTGATAGGTTAAAATTTCTTTTTGATTAATTTTAAGATTTCCTTCAATGCTTAAATTTCCTTGTATTATTCCTCCAGTCTTATCTAATTTATCTCCAATACTATTTTTGCTTGCTTTTAATTTATCTAATAGCATATTTCTTAAACTTCCACTTTTAAAGTATATATAATTTTCATCTGTTATTTTAATCGCTGATATGTAACTATTATAGGTATCCTCTTCTGTCTTTACTATTATTGGTCTTCCTATATATAATTTTTTCACGTCCATTAACTCACTAGTTTCCGAAATTTTAAATTCCACTAAATGCTTGTAATTATTATTTTTCATTATATTATTCGCTTCTTCTGCTGCCTTATCTTGTTTATCTACACTTATTACTTCTATCTTTCCACTTACTCTATTTGGATCATCTTTATTAGTTGTAGTAGTTCTATCTGTTTTTAAATATAAATTATATTCACTATCGTTTTCTCTAACATATACTTGTACTTTTGCTGTGATTTCTTCTTCATATATTTTATTATATTCCGTTACCTCTGGTAGTGTAGTATCTATCATTTCTTTATTTTCCTGCTTGTTTTCAATATCAATTCTTAATCTTCCATTTTCAAATTTAAAATTTGTATAAATGTTTTTATTTTTTCTACTATTTACTAGAAATTCGCGAAAGTTATATAACCCATTTTCCGAATTAGTTTCTACAATTCCTTTTGTATTTGTGTGCCAATATACGTCTATATATCCCATGTTCAATGGAGTATCATCTGAGTTAACAAAATTTTCAGATATATTATTTGCAATAAATTGTTCTATAGAAAGTTTCTCCATCTGTTCTGTATTTTTTTCTATTATTTTTCTATCAAATATGTTAGATATGTCAACTACATTAGCTGTTACTTTATTACTATTCTTTTCTGTTTCAATGCCTCCACTTGGAATTACAAACAAAAACTGCTTATATAAACCATTTAATACTATATAATTTCCTTCCGTTAGCCCTTCTGTTTTCATTATTGAAAATGTAGATTTTGCATTTGTTTCTTCATCTAAATTGATTTCATAATCTATTACTTTACATATTGATAATATTCTTAAATCCTGTTTTGATAATATATATAGTTCCATGTTTCACCTCTATTCTAAAGAATTATATAGGTTTGTTATTATTGTTGATAATGATAAATCTGGATATGCCATAGATTTTGGAATAAAAAAAGAACTATATGATTCTTCTCTGACAAGAGCAATTATTCTCTGTGGTATTCCTAGCCACGTTTCTTGAAATTCTGCTGAAGCATTGTCTAAATTAGCATTCATTACTTTTACATTATTTAACCAATTAATAAGTTTCACTTTGTTAGAATCTTTTTCATCCAACATCGCTATTATTTTTTTGACTTTATCAATATATAGTAAACTTAGAATTTCTCTATAATATCCATTGTAAGTTAAATTAGTTTCTTCTCCATTGTTTCTTATATCTCTTACTGTTAATTCTGCTATTGTACTAATAGTTGCCTTAAGCCTATCTTCGTTATCTAATTTATCTTTCAATTGTTTTACTTCCATTTTTAACATATCCTTCTTTAAACAATATGCACTTCCATCTAGTACATGTTCTAGCTCTTTAGCGATTTTCTTAAACATTTCGTCTGACTCTTTTTGTATATAATTATAGATTGTATCAAAATCTATAAAAGTTCTTTTATCCTCGACATTTGTTATATTGCCATTTTCCACTTTAAATCTTGCAAATTCATATTGATATATTGTTCCATTTGTTGTAATATCTTGCTTTTGTAATTCAGGGTAATTGTTTGTACTGCTTATAACTTTAATTTTTGCCTGATTTAGTTCATCTGTTGTATTTGTTTTTCCTAAATCTATTTCACATATTAAACTATAAAAACCATTTACTGTAATATTTGAAATTGTTTCACTAGAAATAATTTGTAAAAATCTTCCTTTGACTACAAAATATCCCTCTCCCACGGTTATTGAATTATTGGTATTAGATAGTTCACATCCTCTCGCCACACCACTTTTTCCATTTAAAAATTTATCTATAAAAAGAGCAAACGCCTCACTTGTAAACGTTTGCATATTAAATACATGTCCTTTTAGCATGTTCATCCTTCCTTTCTTTATACAGCTTTATACTGTACATATATTGTTAATTTTCCATTTGTTATTTCATTGTCTGCTTCTAATCTTATTTTTGAAACTCCTTTTCTTAATTTATAAAAGTTAATAAAATTAGGATTTAAAAAACTAAATAGATTTTCCTTCCCATCTTTTCCTTCTTTATAAATTTGCTCCCTTGTATCTTTTGTATTGTAAATAAACTTTTCTCCAGAGTTTATTGTTAACCCTGTTAAATCCAACATTCCAATTTCTTTTTCATCTTCAAGAATTGTGATTTTTGGACTTATAATTTCTCCATTTAACTCTAATTTAAATGGTGCATTTGTATGTCCTTTATTTTCAAATATGATATTTCTATTATCATAAGATGTAAATGCAGAATTCCAATTAAAATCCCATCTTAATTCATTTGTAACAGAATCTATGTTGTATACAACTTCCTTTGCTTCATACCATAGCGATTTACACATAAAAGTTATTGGTATTCTCAAAACTCCATCTGTTCCAAATTCTCCCTTTTCAACTGTTGATACATCTATATCTTTATAATATTCTATAGTTTCATTTTCTAAAGGTATTCTGTAGACTAATCTCAAATCTTCTGCTCCTTCTATGAAATCTATAAACTTTTTGAAATTATCATATTTTTTAAAAATTAGTTCTCCCGAAATTTGTCCTTGTGCTATTTTTTTAATATCTGCAATAAAATCATTTTCTATTTGGATAAATTGAATATCATTACTATAGCCAAGACCTGTTGGAAAACTTAAAAAGCAACATTTTTCAATATCCATCATTGAAAAACGTTGCCCTAATCCATTTTCTATATAAAATTCTCTGACCACTTCTGCCTCCTTTTTATTATATAATCCCACTTACAAAAAATGTAAGTGAGCTTTTTACTATTTTATTCATTTATTGTTATATATTTAGCTTCAATATGTGGTAGTGTAACTGTTGCGTTCATTGTACTTGTATATGAAGTATCTCCTTTAGATGTTCCCCATATTGTTATAATATCATCTTCTAATATTTTATCTTCTCCTGCTTCCGGATAATATGTTACATATATTGTATCTGAGTAATATGTAGTATATCTTCCTTCTTTCGTAATGTTTACTCTTAATACAGTACTATAAGTTCCATACATTGTTTGAATTACTTCTCCTGTTAGTTTTACTCTAGTTCCTTTGAAGTTTTCTGGATTTCTTGCTATTTCTTTAAAAGTATATGTAGAACAGCTTGCCTTAAAATCACGTTCTTCTTGTTCTTTCTTTGCTTTTTCCTCTTCTTCTTTTCTCTTTTGTTCTGCTATTCTCTTTTCATTTTCTAGTCTAATTCTTTCAGCTCTTTCTTCCTCTGTTTCTTCTCCAAATCTATGTATTTTATATGCTCCAGATTCTTTTTTTATCTCTGCAACATTATAACTCTCCAAATTTTCTGCATCCTCTTCTGTTCTAAAAAACCACACCTTACAATTTTCTTTTGCATATTTTTCATAAATTTTTTCCATTTCTGGATTTGTTAAATAATAACCATTTTTTACTACAATTTTTATTATAGGAACTCCATCGTTTATTATTTCTGAATGATATTCGTAATTATCTTCTAGTTTATTTTCATTTTTTTCTATTTTATTCCATTCGTTACTCGTCGCTTGCTCTTCCTCTGGTTTAATACTTAAAATAGTAATTCCTACAATAATACAAGCAATAACTATAAAAGCAATTAACCATACCCACCATTTTTTTAATAAACTTTTTCTTTTGATTCTCACTCCACATTCTGGACATGTTTTCATTTTACCCTCTATTTTATTTCCACATTTTTTACATTTCATTGAAGCCATTTTTTAGCTCCATATATTTTTTAATTATTTTATCATATATAAAAGTTTATTGCAATTTTTAATATTGTATTCCAAATCGCTTGTTTATATAGTTAAATGCCATATCTAAATTTGCTTTATCCATTTTTTGCACATTAAAGGTTATATTTGGAGTTGTACAAATAATTTTATTATCTATTGTTCTCAGCTGATTATTTATTAATGGAGTATTATCAATTACTTGTGGCATTTTTTTAAATTTAATTAATTGTTCATTTTCTTTTGCTGTCAATATTCTTTCACCTTTATGCAACCTTGCTATATAGTTATCATATGGTACATAATCTAACCCTAATTTATGTCCTGGAATTTCATTCATTTTAATCTTTGGAGAACTTGTTTTTATTCCTATACTATTCATAATATTTGTTATACTTTTTGCTACAGCCTTTGTATTTTCAAATATCTTATTTTTCCAATATTCATTTCCTACTCCCTTTTCTAAGCCTTTAAGAATCTCTATTCCTTATTTTCCATCAAATTATATTTGCTCTGATATTTTTTTATAAATTTATTACTTATAAAATAAAATTTTCCATTTTCAACCTTCATAAACTACTCCTTCAAATATAAAAAAGAGAGCTTCCTTTAAAGAAAGCCCTCATATAACATTTTTTAGCTTGCCCTATTTTATGACACTGCAAGCCGTGTCCTCCATCTGTTAAACCTATCCTATTTACCGACACTATAGGTCGTGTCCTCCATTTTTCTAATATTAGTATAACACAAAAAGTCAATATGTTCAACATTTTTTATGTTATTTTCTAATATCTATATAATATATGCAAATTCTCTCCAATATAATCAATTTATTATTTGTTTAAAATAGATTTGGAAAATTTGAAATAACTACATACTAAAACTCACTTATTAAATAAGTGAGTTTTAGTTTTTTGTTATTTTATTTTTATACTTCCTAAAATTTCAAATTTATATTTTGGCTTTGTAATTTCTCCTTCGTCTCCATAATCAAATGTATAAAATTCTCCTTCTCCTTTATTTACTACTACTAATTGAAGCTGCTCTTCTTTATCGTTTTCTTTGCCACCTGATTTCACTGTAGCTTTAAGAACTACTAAATATGTATGTTTTTTATCTGAAGTTTTTATAAACCCTTCTCCTCTATAACTTATATAATCTGGCAATGTATCGTATTCATCAATTTTTTCTGTTATCGTGAAATCTTCCACTTCGAATTTAGGTTTTTTTAATAAAAATATTGCTCCAATTATAATTACAATAGCAATTACAACACCTATCCAAAATTTAATATTCTTCCAATTTTTTTATTTTCCTCCATATCTTTCCCCCTTTTTATAGTATTTTACATCAAAAGACAGAATATTGCAAATTTAAAGGTAATATTCTGTCGTTAGTTTTTTCCATTACAATTATTTTTCTATATCTGTTTTTTTAGCTTGTTTCATTTGTCTTCCTTAATATTGATTTATTTGTATTATTGTGTTAAAATTTCTAGAAAGAATATTAAAGCAGGACAACCTGAGCAGACAACCACAAAAAAAATCAAAAAAGGAGTGGATGCCAGTGAGAAATAAATTCAATAAAATTTCAAAATATTTAAAAACTCGTTTAAAAAATTTTACAAAAGAAATTTCAATTGGTTTTTCTTTAGGTCCAGTCGCAATAACTAAAAAACTTGGTTGCTCTGCTTTAATATTCTTATATATGATGACCACATTGAATTAGTTGCTTTTAATTCTTATTCCCCACCAAGACGACTAGATAAAAATAATAAATTTAAAATACTTTGCAAGGTTGTGGAAGCAAGAATAAGTAAAATTTTTGAATAAAATAAAAAAGAAGGAATAATAAGTGGAAAATACTCAGACTTTACCTATGAAGTGGTGGAATTTCTTTAAATATTTCAGATTCCCTGTTAGTATTTTAATATGGGGTATATCATTATTAACAGTATGTAATAATGTATCTGATATTGAATTTAGTTGGTTTAGCATTATACTTGTTTTGATTCCTGCAATATATATGATATTTCAAATTATTGTATATATTAATTTTATTAAGAAAACAAAGATTGGTTATAAATTACTAATTTTTTCTTTATTTGTTGAGCTAGTTATTAATAGTATTCTTTATGCCTCTTCAAATTCCGCAAACTTTAATTTTACTCAATCCATCATAATATATTCTGGAATATGGACACTTATATTTGTTTACCCTAACTATGTTTATTTTTCAAAAAGAAAACACATTTTTGAAAGAAATGAAGAACTTCATTTAGTAGAACATAAAAATATTTCAAGCCATCATAAATCTATTCCAAAACATCATGAAATTGTTCCATTAGATACTATAAAAGAAACTTTTTATTCAAAAAATAATGATACAAAATCCTTAAAAAAATCATTAATATTTATTATTTCATTGATAATTTTATTAGTATTATCTGTTTGTTTCAATGTTTATACTATAATTTCTTTTAAATTGGATTTAAAGAAGAAAACAGACAAATATGATGTAATTGAAATTATAAATAGCCATAATAAAAAAACTCAAAAAAATCAAAGGTATGACATAGATGAAATTTTAAATCAGAATGAAAAACAGGATTCAAGTGAACATATGACTTGGGAAGAATATAAGGAAAAACATAATATACAACCTAATAACTTGTCCCAATAAAAAGAAGGAAAATCTAAAATTATCTAATAAAAAACGAAAAAAAATAAAATAAGAGAATTATGCTCTAAATTTGCGACGTGATACACAATTGTCACTCAAGAATTCTATTAGTTAGTTAATAATGAAAAATGAATAGTTAATGATGAATAGTACAAATGTGCTCCTTAGATTACATTAAATTACTATTCATTATTAACTATTCACTCTTAAATAAAAATGCGACCTATTATGGTCGCATTTTTGGTGAACCAGAGACGACTCGAACGTCCGACCCACGGCTTAGAAGGCCGTTGCTCTATCCAGCTGAGCTACTGGTCCATTTGTGATGCATTTAATATAATAACACAATTTTATGAAATAGTCAATCTTTTTTTACAGAATAGTTGAATTTTTGTGTTTTTTTTGATATACTTTGTTAAGTATATCAATGTGGGGAATTTTAAGGAGGTCTTTATGAGTAAGCATATACAAACAAAAGAAACAAAAAAAAGAAGTTCAAATAATGAAGCAAATAAAAAACAAGAAAAGCAAGAAAATCAAAATAATGAAGTAAAAAAGAAACCTAGTAAAAAAAATATTCAGAAAAAAAGAAGAAGACGCACAGTTTTGTTAATCCTATTGATACTATTTATAGCTTTAGGAATTTTTGTTGGAGTAAGAATTCATAATGCTGGAGGGAATTTACTAGCCGCATTAATGGGACATAATAAATATACAAGGGAAAACCTAGATAAGCTGCAAGTACTTATTTTAGGAGAAAGTACTGGAATGTCTGATACTATTGTAGTTGCACAATATGACCCAAAAACTCAAGAAGCAGCTTTACTATCCATCCCAAGAGATACTTTTGTAGGCGATAATATAAACCGTGCTACATCTAATGACAAAATCAATGCAAAGTATTCTCATGGAGAGACACCTCAAGAAACAATAAATGCTGTAAATGAACTTACTGGATTAAATATTCAAAAATATATTCTAGTAGATACTAAAGCATTAAATAAACTTGTAGATGTTATTGGAGGTTTAGACTTTAATGTTCCTATGGATATGAATTATGATGATGCTTCACAGGATCTTCATATTCACTTAACTGCTGGTCAACAAAAACTTACTGGAAATCAAGTAGAACAATTAGTAAGGTTTAGACACAATAATGATGGTTCTTCTTATTACAGAGTATACGGTGTAGGAGAAGATTTTGGAAGAATGAGAACTCAGCGTGAAGCGATAATTGCTTTAGGAAAACAATCATTAAAATTAAAAAATGTTACTGAAATTTTCGAAATTATAGATATTCTTAAATCATATGTAAAAACAAACATTAATCTTGATGAAATAAAAGACTATGTTCCATATGCTATTGAAATGAATATGGATAATATTAAAACTGGACAAGTTCCTGGTTCTGATGGACCTTCTAATATTGGAGTTTATGTATTCAATCCAGATAAAGAAGCAACTAAAGAATTAGTTCAAGAACTATTTTATGGAATTACTCCTGAACAAGAGGAAGATGGAAATAACACATCTGAAAACAATACCACTTCAAATGATTAAAAAATAAAATAAATGAGGGCTATTTATAAAATTAAGCCCTCTTTTTTATTTTTACATACTTCTTATTTTTCTTATTCTTCGTTTCTTTTTGTAATTATCTTTAATTTTAGCTATTCCAAATATCAATATTAGTGTTACAAATAACAGTATAAAGAATTGTGGCATATATGTTTTTTCTACTGTATTTCCTGCAAGTAAATTTGTCTCGTATGTTATTCCTTCTACTTCATATTTTACTGTTCCTATCTTCGTTCCTTTTTCAATTGGTGCTTTTAATTCGGCAGTTATTTGAACCTGTGGTTCTATTGTATATTTTTCATTTACATCAACTAAAGCTTCTATATCATTTTCAAGTATTGCATTCATTTTTCTTGTTTTAGAAGTTCCATTTTTTACATCTATTGTCTGCATGTTATCATCTTTTTTTGCAATTGTTTTATATGAATATGTATCAAAACCATAATTATATAAGTTCTTTATACTTGGGTATCTCTCCCCTGCACCTTCACATTTTAATACTACTACATATAATTCCATCCCATCCTTTTCTGCATATGATGCTAAGCAACTACCTGCAGGAGTAGTATATCCCGTTTTTATTCCTTTTGCATATTTGTAATATGATGCTGGATTTCCATTAAGCAGTAAGCCATTTGTAGTCTCATAAATTCTAGTTTTACCTGTATATTTATTCGTATCTCCTAATTCATAATATATTTTTGAAACGATTTCTCTTAACGGCTCATATTGCATTGCACATTTTCCTATTAAAGCCATATCATATGCAGTTGTATAATGATTTTCATCATGAGTCCCATTAGTATTAACAAAATGACTATCTTTACAGCTTATTTCTTGAGCTTTTTGATTCATTAATTCTACAAATCCTTCTATACTTCCAGAAACATGTAATGCCAGCATATTGCCTATTTCATTTGCTGATGGTATTAAAAGCAAATTTAATAAATCTTCTACTGTTAATTCTTCTCCATCAATTAGGCTCGCTGTTACGTAACCTTGTTGTATCCCTTTTAATGCTTCATCTGTATATGTTACAGTATCTGTTAATTTGCAATGGTCCATTACTACAATCGCAGTAAGCATTTTTGTTAAACTTGCAGGATATGCTCTTGTATATGCTTCTTTTTCATACAAAACTTTACCTGTTTTTCCGTCCATTAAAATTGCTATTGGTGCTGTTACTTCTACATTTTCTGTACTTGCGTTTACACACATTGGTATAAACATTATCAAAATAATTATCAAACATAAAATTCTTTTAAGCTTCATATTTATTCCTCGTTTCATATATTTTTTCATATTTATAATAATATATATTTTTAAAAAAAACAAGTTTTAGGAGGTTTCTATGAAAAATTTTAATAAAAAAAATCTACTAATAATTTCAATATCTATAATTTTAATAATACTTACGAGTATTTACTTTTTTACTAAAGATTCAAAAGAAATTTATTTAAATAGTAATGATTTTCTAATTGATGAAACTAATCAAGAAGATAAAAAAGAAGAAATTCAAAAGGCAAAAATCGTTGTACATATTGCAGGAGAAGTAAATTTTCCTGGAGTCATCTATTTAGAAGAACACTCTAGAATTAGCGATGCAATTGTAAAAGCAGGTGGAGCCACTGATATTGCTGATATAAATAAAGTTAACCTTGCTTATGAATTACAAGATGGTCAAAAAATATACATTCCTAGCATTTATGATGAAGATATTTCTGATTATATAAGTAATAATGCTGGTAATAATGTATTAGACTCTTCTACTAATTCTAAAAATTCAATTATCAATATTAATAAAGCAACACAAGAAGAATTAGAATCTCTTCCAGGTATAGGAAAGTCAACAGCTACAAAAATAATAGATTATAGAAACAAAAATGGTAAATTTAAAACAATTGAAGACTTAATGAATATTTCTCGGAATTGGAGAAAGTAAATTTAATCAAATAAAAGAGTTTATCTCAATTTAAACCTACATTAACCATTTAGCTCCACGTGGATATTCACTTTTAAAATTTTAAACAACTGTATTAAAATTTTAAAAATCGAATATTCAGCTTTGGTGGAGCGAATTATTTGATTTTTATTTACATTTTATTTTAACCATATTAGCATATTTTGATAAATGCTGGAAATAATATCAATATATTATTTTCAAGGGAGGTTTTTATTTGATTAATAAGGTAGAAATCTGCAGTGTGAATACTGCAAAATTGCCTGTGCTATCAAGTAAAGAAAAAAATGAACTTTTAGTAAAAATAAAAAACGGAGATAAAGATGCTAGGGAATATTTTATAAATGGAAATTTGCGTTTGGTGCTTAGTGTAATCCAAAGATTCAATGGTCGTGGCGAAAATGCAGATGATCTTTTTCAAGTAGGCTGTGTTGGTTTAATAAAAGCTATAGACAATTTCGATATGAGTTTAAATGTACAATTTTCAACATATGCTGTACCTATGATTATAGGTGAAATTCGAAGACACTTAAGAGATAATAATCCAATTAGAGTCAGTAGATCAATGAGAGATTTAGCATATAAGGCTCTGCAAACAAAAGAAAAATTGTTAAAAGAAACTCAAAAAGAGCCTACTATAGAAGATATTGCTAAAGAGCTTAATATCAACAAAGAAGATATAGTTGTTAGTTTAGATTCTATTCAAAGTCCTGTTTCATTGCAAGAACCTGTTTTCAATGAAGGTAATGAAAGTATTTATATAATGGATCAAGTTAAAGACCAAAAGAATACGGATGAACTATGGGCTGAAAATATTACTATTTTAGAGGCAATGAAAAAATTAAATCCTAGAGAAAAAACTATTATATCAAAGCGTTTTTTTGACGGTAGAACGCAAATGGAAGTCGCTGAAGAAATTGGAATTTCTCAAGCACAAGTCTCAAGACTAGAAAAAAATGCAATAGCACATATTAAGAAATTATATAAATAAATTGGAGTTTGTCTCACTTCTGCGTTTGGCTGTTTTGTACCAAATTTAATAAAAGCAAATCATTATAATTATTTGAAAACGAGTTCGGGGACTAACGCTTCAAGGCAACGTAAATGCGTAGCATTTTTGCCGAAGTGATTTGCTTTAACCCAAGCTAATTATCGGACTACTGCTTTTACTGCATCCTCCTCACTTAAAGCGTGTGGAGAACGGAGTTTGAAAATAATTTATAATGATTTGCTGTATACAACATTTACAATAAGTTTCTTCTTAATATCCAGCAAGATGGAGCGGATTGTAAAAGTAAGACAATTTGCAATTTATCTCATTCGCCTATTTGTTTAATTCCTTATCTTCTCTATTTTTAAATGCTTCAATTTTTGCAGTAATTTCTGCTCTTTTAACTGCTGGTGCAAATATAAATCTTGCTGCATTTTTATTCATCTGTAATAAGTCATCACAAGTTAAACTAGTATTTGCTAATACCCATTCATATTCTTCTAAAATATTAGTATCTGATACAGTATTATTGTCTGTATTTATTGTTATAAATAACCCTCTTCTATATAATTCTTCTAAAGGATGTTTTCCTTTTACTGCTTGTGTTTGAATATTACTTATTGGACAAACTTCTAGTGGAATTTCCATTATTCTTAAAATGTCCATTAAGTCCTTATCTTCTATACTTCTTACTCCATGCCCTATTCTCTTTGCTCCAAATTCCAATGCTGATTTTATACTTTCTGGTCCATCTGCTTCTCCTGCATGTATTGTGTATGGAATTCCTTCTTTTTTTGCAATCTCAAAAATGTGTTTATAATCTTTTGTTGGAAATAGTGCTTCTGCTCCTGCTAAGTCTACTGCTGATACTCCTTTATTTAAGAATCTTTTTGCTGAACTAATTGCTTGTAAGTTTGTTTCAAGCTGTTCTCCTCTTATGCAGCATAAAATTAAGCTTCCATCTATTCCATATTTGACTTTTGCCCTTTCCATTCCTCTTATAGCTGCTGCTACTACTTCATTACAACTTAATCCATTTTCCATATGTTTTGTTGGTGCAAATCTAACTTCTGCATATACTACATTTTGTTTACTTAAATCTTCAAATAATTCATAAGTTGCTTCTTCTATATTTTCTGGTTCTTGTAATACTTGTGCTGGTAAATCAAATTTTTGTAGGTACTGATTTAAATCTTTACAATCCTTATCAACTCTTAAATTTTGTGTTACCTCTTCTAAGCTTTTTGTTATCCCTTGTTTTTGTAACCATCTTTGTACACTTTCTGGTCTTAGTGAACCGTCTAAGTGTAAATGTAAAACAACTTTTGGCATATCTTGAATATTTTTATCCATATACTTTTCTCCTTTTTCTTTTTATTAATTTTGCTATAAATCTCTATTCTTCATTATATTATTCTCTTATAAAATGGGCGATTAAAACAAAATCGCTCTACATTTTAGTATTTTCTATTTATTATTAATTCTACACTTTTAAAGTATCTCTTGGATTAAATGTTGATACTTCTTCCAGTTTTTTAAATAGTTCAAGTTCTTTATCTGTCAATTGCTTTGGCACTACAGTTTTTACTTCTGCAATTAAATTTCCTCTTCCTCCTTGACCATCTTTATAACCTTTATCTTCTATTTTTATTCTTTCTCCACTTTGTATTCCTGCTGGAATTTTTACCATTATGTTTTCTTCCATGGCATTTACATTAACTTCTTTTCCTAACGCTGCTTCCCATGGAGTTAAATATAAATCTGTAACTAAGTCGCAACCTTCTAATTTGAATTTATCATGCTTTTGAATGTTAATTTTTATAAATAAGTCTCCGTTTTTTCCTCCTCGACTTCCTTCTTTTCCTTGTCCTACTAGTCTTATTTTTTCTCCATTTCTAATTCCTGCTGGAACTTTTACTGTAAATGTCGTCATTTTTCCTTTTATATTTCTTAAAGATATTTTCTTTTCTAATCCATAATATGCATCTTCTAATTTCACGTTTATTTCTGTTTCTATATCTTCTCCCTTTTCAGGACCTACTGTTTTTTTCTTTTCTGTTGTTCTTGTTGAAGCTCCAAAGAACATATTCATAAATTCATTTACTGCAGATCCTGTTGGTCTTTTTCCTTCTTCTTTATCTGCTTCTGCTGCACGTTTTTTTCTACCTACTTTTGCATTCCAAATTCTATCATACTTTCTTTTTGTTTTATCCTCTGATAGTATTTTATATGCTTCATTTATATCTTTAAATCTTTCTTCTGCATTTGGATTTTTTCTATTTATATCTGGATGATGTTTTTTTGCTTGTTCTCTAAATGCTACTTTTATCTCTTGAATAGTTACTTTGCTATCTTCCAAGCCCAGTATTTTATAATAATCTTTAAAAACCATTATTTTCTCCTTTGCAGTATCAAATTTTATGTTTACTTCAAAAATTATACCATATTCTACCTTTATTTTTCAACTTTTTTTCTATTTTTTCTTGCTTTTTTTTATATTTATTATATAATCATTATAAATTATTTATGGAGGTTTTTTATGCGTAAAAATTCACATACAGCAGTTACTAATGAATATAAGATTATTGCAGTTGATGATGAGCAAGGAATTTTAGATTCTCTCAACGTTTTTCTAACACGTTCTGGCTATACTTTTGTTGGCCTTACTGATCCTCAAGAGGCAATAGAAAAAGTTAAAAATGAGCATTTTGATTTAATGTTACTTGACTTTTTAATGGCTCCTATTCATGGAGATCAAGTCGTTGAAGAAATTAGAAAATTTGATAAGGATTTATATATTTTACTACTAACAGGTCACAAAGATTTAGCTCCACCTTTAGAGACAATAAAAAGGTTAGACATTCAAGGTTATTGTGAAAAAAGTGATAAATTTGACCAGTTATTACTTCTTATAGAATCTGGTATAAAAGCTGTTTCTCAAATGCACTTAATAAAAAAAATAAATGAAGAATTGAAATCTACATATGAGCAATTAGAAAACTCTTATTTAGAAACTATTGAAATACTTAGAAACACTGTTGAGGCAAAAGACCCTTATACAAAAGGACATTCAGACAGAGTTTCTGCTTACGCAGTTTTAATAGGTCAATCTTTAAATTTATCAGATGAAGATTTAAAAAGATTAAAAATTGGAGGTCTTTTCCATGATATAGGAAAAATTGGTGTTCCTGATAGTATACTTTTAAAAAATGATAAATTAAATGATGATGAATATTCTGAAATTAAAAATCACCCAGCCATTGGTGCACATATTTTATCAAATGCAAGTATATTTTCTGATATAATTCCAATTATAAAGCATCACCATGAACGTTTTGACGGAAACCGGATACCCTTCAAAATTAGCAGGAGAAAATATTCCTTATCTAGCACGAATTGCAAGCATTGCAGATGCATTTGATGCAATGACTTCAAGACGTTCTTATAGGGATAAATTACCTCTTGACTTTGTAAAAGCTGAGTTGTCGAAATCAAAAGGAACTCAATTTGACCCTAAAATTGTTGATGTTTTCTTAAATATTTTAGACAATAATTATGATGAAATTGAAAAGATACAAATGTTATAAAATAGTTACAAATCACAACCAATTTATTTAATTGTACAATATAGCTCCACGTGGATATTCATTTTAAGCCATTAAAAAGCAACTGACAAATCTAAATTTGTCAGTTGCTTTTATTATTGTGAAATCCTGTTATAGAATTATTTTGTTATGAATCTTTTTACTAACACTATACCAACTGCAATTACTGTAAGTCCTGCAGTTATTGATACTATTAGCATTGTAGAAGTTTGTTTGTCTCCTCCTGTTGTTGGAACGATTCTAAATGTTTCTGCCCAGAATTCATCTATCTCTGTTCCTTTTCCTAATCCTAAATCATCTAGTGTTGCTACTCCATAATATGATTGTACTACTTCCAAGTTATTTGGTACACTTCCAGTTATTTTTGTTCCTGATAAACTTGTTGTTGGTGTTATTATTTGCGCTATATAGCTTGGGAAAGATTTTTTATCTGCTATTGTTGTCTTAACTGTCACATCAAATTCTGCAACATTATTTGCAGTTAAAGCCTCTCCGTTTTTTGTTCTTATTACTTTTACATCTTCTGTTGTTTCACTTGCTGTTTTGTTTATTATCTTTTTGTTTTCGCTGTTTGAAACAACTTCAAATTGAGATGAAGATTCAAATGAAAGGTCTTTTAAATAATCCTCTAAGTTTACATATGTCCTTACATTTATATCGTTTGAACCTTTATTTCCTGAATAATAAGCTTCTCCTAAATATGAATTTTGTATATTATAATTATTTGTTTTCATTGCTTTTTTTACTTCTGTTGCCAAATTCTTTACTTCATCTATATATGCTTCAATATCTGATTCATATGTTCCTGTAAAGTTAAATTTGCTAGATAAATTTTGACTTATATAGTCTGGTTCTCCAACATTTGTAACAATATATTTATAAGTCATCTTTAATGTTGCTCCATCTACATTGTTTGCTTCAACTTGCCAATATCCTCTATTTTGTCTTGTTGTTGCTGTTGCTTCTAATGGTGCATTTTCTACTGATATACCATTTCTAAAGTCTATAATTTCTGTACTATCATCTTTATATTGACTTCTAGCATCTACACCTGCTTGGATTATTGTATTTCCTGATACATCTTTTAACTCAGCATATCCGATATGTTTTGTTAATGCTAATTTAGTTGTTGGTCTTTCTACTAATCCGAAGTTTGCATTTCTACGGAAAGTTGATACTCCATCTATTATACTATCTTCTACTATTATTTTAGAAGTATCTGCTGCCATCCATGTGTTTTCTAATTTATCTTTACTATTTATTATTAAGTCATTTCCATCTGTTACTCCTAATGCATATGCCATTACTTCTAATCTTCTTGCTTCATTGTCTCTCGCCATTGAGCTGTTCTTATCTTTATAACTTGAATCTACTAAAAATCCTGAATTGTATTTTTCATCTATTGTAGATTTATAATCTTGTCCATTATATTTTAAGATATTGTTTGCATTTATAGCTGTATCATAGTATGTTCCATCTCCATAAATAAATCTTACTATATAATCTCCTGGTATAAATCCTCTAAATACATATTTACCTGTTTCTGGTGTTATATCACTGTGTTGTACTGTTTCTATTATAGTTCCGTCATCTGATATTTTTCTTACTGTATTTGTTCCTGTTGTTGTTTCTTGCCAAATATATTCTAATCTTTGTACTGTTCCTGCAATTTCCAAATTTTTAATTTCTATTAATTGAACTATAACATCATCTATTTTGTTTTCTCCTGAGTCTAACACTCCGTTTCCTGTTATATAGTTACTGTTTTTAGTTGATAATTCCTTATTATCTTCAAATACATTTCCTGAAATTTCTCTATCAGTTCTTGAAACTCTTAATTTTACGCCTCTTGCTTCGTCTGAGTCATCTTCATATTGGAATGAACCTGAACCTGCATTTGAATTTCCTGGTGCAGAGTCACAATCTACAAAACCTCCTTCATCTGTTGAGTATTTTGTAATTTCTGCATAATTTTTAATTGTTTGTTCTTCTGATAGGTTTATTGCTTTAAATGTTATTCTTACTTCTGTATGTGAACCATTAGTTACTGCTTTGTTTGTTGGTGTTATTATTAACTTATTTCCATCTCTTACTGATGTTCCACCTGTTACATCTATTGGGTCAAGATGTGAATCAAAATAGAATTCAAATTCCTCAACACTTGCATTTGTTGTGCTTTGGTTTGCAAGTACTATTACATATTCTAATATTACTTCTAATTCTTCTCTTGATTCTTGCAGAGCTGTTTGCTCATCCCCTGATAATGTTGGTTGATGTGCAATGCTTGGTCCATTTACATATTTTCCAATTCTATAATTATAATCTGATCTATATAAGTTTATGTTATATTCTACATTATCTGCTGTTTTACCTTGCATTACATCTATTATTGCATTCATATCACTATCAAATTTAGTATTATATTGCAATGTTTTACTAATTCCATTAATAGTTGCTGTTGCTTTGTATAAATCTGTCATTAATGCTAAGTCTACTACTTTTTTTGTTATTCCTAAATTTATATTTCTTGTTGTTTCATTATATGTATTTCCTGCTGTTTTTGTATCTGCAGTTATTGCAAATTTTTCTAAAACTGTTCCATCAGCATTTTCAGTTATTAATGTTGATATTTCTCTTCCATCATATTTATATTCTAATGTTGTACCATCATTTGATTTTCCTGCTGATATTGTTTTAAATCTTGCATTGAAGTTCCCTCTGTCTTGCTCATCTGCTTTTGATTCGGCTCCTAAAATTGTTCTAATATAGGTTATTCCATCGTATTCAAATACTATATAATATCCTTGTCCATTTGGTAATTTTGGAAGGTCTTTAAATTCGTATTTTCCATCTTTTCCTGTAACTAAATATCCTTCTCCACCTGGTCCAAATCTTACACCATATCCATCATATTCTACTTGTGTTCCATCTGTTTTGTATAAATATACTTTTACCCCTGCTTTTGGAGATTCTGTAGAATCATATTTACCATTTGGAGGCTGAATTTTCTTTTCACCTGTTATACCATCTATCCATACATATCCTGATAATTCTTCTACTTTTGGTCTATTTTCTGCAGTAAGAAGCCAGGTATCCTTATCTATGTTAGTTATTTGAGCTTTATCTTCTACTGCATTATCATATTTTGGAACTTTTATTTCTTTAACTTTCCATCCCAATTCTGAAGAATCCCATATATAAGTTACTTCTAAAGTATCTTTATACATTAAATAATCTCCTGGGAATGATAAATTAATTTCCTTAAATATTACTTTTATTTCATTTATAAAACCTTTTGTATTATCTGGTTTTATTTCTATTTCTGAAGGTTCGTTTGTTGTTGTTAATGTTATAGGATTTTCAAGCCATCCATTTGATGTTAATATATTTCCATTTTCTACACTAATTTCAAATCCTACACCACTTAAATTCTCTAATAAAACTGAGTCTATTTTATTTAATTTAATTTTTATATTTGGTTGTCCTATAAATACCTTTAGTTCTTTTTCAAGTTTTTTTGTATTTATATTTCCTGTCATATATAAAATATCTTGGTATTCTCCACCTTTTTCTCCTGAGCCTACATTATATTCAATAGAAGTTTTATCTAAATACATTATACTTCTCGCACATTGTATTTCTTCATATGTTGGCACTTTTATATAATTTCCTCCACCAACATATATTTCTTTTATTCCTGTTTGTTGTCTTGATGAATGTGTTTGTGTTATTCTATCTGGTATATTTTGCCATTCATTATTAATTTTATATGTGCTAATCTCTTTCTCATATATATGTGTACTATCAAGAGAACAAATATATTTTGCTTTTATATTTCTATATGGTGTTAATTTTGAATATTGTGCTTTTTCATAATATGTAAAATTCCATTCCACTTTTATATTTGCTTCTTGTCCATAATTTAACTCATCTATATCAATATATGCTTCTTTATCACCTATTTTAAAAGGTTCTCCATTAGCATTTTGTAATTTATTTGCAACACTTGTATTGTATGTACTATCATAGAATGCCTCACCATTTACAAGAATTTTAATTTCTACTAAGTTTAATAATCCTGGTATATTTGTTCCATCTTTAAAAATATTTCCATAATATTCATTTAATACTTTTGCCCATGGATATTCTACTTTTACTTTTACACGTCCACTCTCATCTGCTACTAAAACATCATCTGTTTTTAGTACAGTTCCACTTGGATTTGAAGGGTCAACATATGTTGCTAAATCATTTCCTGTTGATGATACAGGTATTATATTTAATGGATTTTCTCCAGATTCAACAACTTGTCTCCATATTTTTAAATATTCGTTAAATTTATCTTCTAAACCTTGATAAGTACTTGCCATTGGTTGAGTTAACTGTGTATATTTTCCACTTTGACCAAACACATGCCATATATAATTTTGCCAAGGTTCATATGTTCTAAGATTATTTCCATCTATTGTTTCTTCTTGACTACCTTTTCCTTCGAATTTTACATCTAGGTCAGTTGCTCTATTTGCTTCACCTAAAACAAATGATAAAAGCATTCCATCTGAGCCCATTATTCCTAGTTCTTTTTCTAAGCTATCTACCCAGCCTTGTTCATAAACATAAAATTTCTTTTGATGGTAGTGCATACCATGGTTCATACAGTAAAATCCTCTTTCGAAACTATTAGTTAAGTTAACATCACTATGTAATAGCAATGGATTTCCTGAATATGCCTCTACACATGTAGAAACTAATGTTGTTAAAGTTATTATTATAAAACAACTTACTACTAAAAATTTGGTTAATTTTGTTACCATTTTTTCTTCCCTCCAAATTTATCTATTTTTAGTATAATTTTACATAATCTTATCCATTAACCATTATACTACACTTATGTCAACTTTTGCAAGTTTTTTTTGATATTTTTTTGTTGTTTTTGTTATTTCCGTAGAGTTTCAGCAGATACCTGGTTTAAAATAATTGTTTTACATAAGTTTTGTCAGTCTTTTTTGAATAAAAAAACAACTGACAAATCTAAATTTGTCAGTTGTTTAACTTTATATTACCTTAGTTATTTTATCATGAACTTTTTGATTAGTACTATACCAACTACAATTATTGTAAGTCCTGTTGTTACTGATATTACTAGAGCAAAACTGCTTTGTTTGTCTCCACCTGTTGTTGGGATAATTCTAAATGTTTCAGCCCAATATTCATCTTGTTCTGTTCCTTTTCCTAATCCTAAATCATCTAGTGTTGCTACTCCATAATATGATTGTACAAACTCTAAGTTATTTGGAATACTTCCTGTTATTTTTCCTCCAGATAAGCTTGTTGATGGTGTTATTATCTGTGCTATGTAACTTGGGAAATTCTTATTGCTAGATATTGTTGTTTTTACTGTTACTGCATATTCTTTTACACTGTTACATTCTACTGCTTCTCCTGTTTTTGTTCTTAATACTTTTACTGCCTCTGTTGCTTCATTTCCTGCTTTATTTATTATCTTCTTGTTTGTATTATCAGAAACTACTTCAAACTGTGCTGAAGAATCAAATGAAAGCTCTTTTAAGTAGTCTTCTATATTTACATATGATTTAACACTTACATCATTTGTACCTTTATTTCCTGTATAATAAGCTTCTCCTAAATATGAATTTTCTATATTATAAGTATCTGCTTTTATTGCTTTTTTTACCTCTGTTGCACATTTCTTTATTTCTTCTACATATGCTCGAATGTCTGTATCGTATGCTCCTGAGAAATTAAATTTACTTATTAAACTTTGATTTAAATAGTCTGGTTCTCCTGAATTTGTAACAATATAATGATATGTTAATGTTAATTTTGCACCATCTACGCTATTTGACTCTACTTGCCAATATCCTCTATTTTGTCTTGTTGTTGCTGTTGCTTCTAATGGTGCATTTTCTACTGCAACACCATTTCTGAAATCTAAAATATTGGTATCATCATCCAAGTACTGAGTTTTGGCATCTACTGTAGCTTGAATTATGGTATTTCCTCCTGCATCTTTTAGTAATGCATATCCTATATGTTTCTTTAATGTTATTTTAGTTTCAGGTCTTTCTACCAATCCAAAATTTGCTTTTCTGTAGAAAGTACTTACTCCATCTATTAAAGTATCTGTTACAACTATTCTAGAGCTTTCTGCTGCCATCCATGTATTTGCTAGTTTTGTTTTGTTATTTATTATCAAGTCATTTGCATCTGTCACTCCTAATGAATATGCCATTACTTCTAATCTTCTTGCTTCATTATCTCTTGCCATTGAAGCATTTTCATTACTATATCCTGTAGATATTAAGTATTTTGCTTTTGATTGTTCATCCATTGTAGATTTATAATCCACACCATTATATCTTAAGATATTATTTCCATTAATTGCTGTATCATAATATGTTCCATCTCCATATATAAATCTTATTATATATTCTCCTGGAATAAATCCTCTAAATACATATTTACCTGTCTCTGGTGTCACATCTGTATATTGTATTTGTTCTATTCTTGTTCCATCATTAGAAATTTTTCTTACTATATTAGTTCCTGTTGTTGTTTCTTGCCAAATGTATTCTAATCTTTGTGTTGTTGCACCAACTTGTAAGTTTTTAATTTCTATTAACTGAACAATAATATCATCTATTTTATTTTCTCCTGAATCTAATATACCATTTCCTGTTATATAATCGCTTCCTGTTGCTCTAGAATGTCCAGATCCATCTTCTCCTCCTGATTTATTATCTTCAAATACATTTCCTGAAATTTCTCTTTCAACTCTTGATATTTTTAAGCTTACTCCTTTTGCTTCATCTGAGTCATCTTCATATTGGAATGAACCTGAACCTGCATTAGAGTTTCCTGGTGCTGAATCGCAATCTACAAATCCACCTTCATCTGTTGAATATCTTGTAATTTCTGCATAATTTCTAATTGTTTGCTCTTCTGATAAATTTGTTGTTTCAAATAATATTTTTACTTCTATATGTGAACCTTCACTTACAGCTTTATTATTTGGAACTATTGTTATTTTATTTCCACTTATTGTTCCTTGCCCTCCATCTACATTAACTGGTCTTAAGTGTGAATCGAAGTAAAATTCAAATTCTTCAATACTTGCACCTGTTGTACTTTGATTTGATAATATAACTATATATTCTAATGTTAATTTCAATTCTTCTCTTGATGCTTGCAGAGCTGATTGCTCATTTCCTGATAGTGTTGGCTGGTGTGATATTAATGGATCATTTATATATCTACCTATTCTATATTCATAATCTGATCTATATAAATTTATGTTGTAATTAACACCATCTGCAGTTTTATTTTGCATTCCATCAATTAAAGCTTGTAAATTATCATCAAATTTGTTGTTATATACTATTTTTGTTTCTTCCATTCCATTTATGGTTGCTTTTGCTTCATGTAAGTCTGTCATTAAAGCTAAGTCCACTACTTTTTTAGTTATTCCTAAATTTATATCTGTTGCTGTTTCATTATATGTATTTCCTGCTGTTTTTGTATCTGCTTTTATTCCAAATTTTTCTAAAACTGTTCCATCTCTATTTTCTGTAATTAATGTTGATGCGTTTCCACTATATGTATACTCTAATGATGTTCCATCATTTGAACTTCCTGCTGATATTGTTTTAAAACGTGCATTGAATGTTCCTCTATCTGTTTCTGCTGCTTTTGATTCTCCTCCTGTAGTTGTTGCAATATAATTTATTCCATCATATTCAAATACTATATAATAGCTTTCTCCATCTGGTAGTTTTGGAAGATTTTTAAATTCATATTTTCCATCATCACCTGTAACTAGATATCCTTCTCCTCCACGTCCAAATCTTGAACCATAACCATCATATTCTACTTTACTTCCATCTGTTTTGAATAAATATACCTTTACTCCTTTTTTATAGCCTTCACTTCCATCATGTATTCCATTTGGTCCTTGTATATTTTTTTCTCCAGTTACTCCATCTATCCATACATATCCTGATAATTTTTCTACTTGTGGTCTGTTTTGAGCTTTTAAAGTCCATACATTTTTTTCTACATCTATTAATTCTGCTTTCTCTTCTACTCCATTATCATATTTTGGAACTTTTATGTCTTGTTTCTTCCATTCCATTGTAGTAGTATCCCATATATATGTAATTTCGATACTTCCTGGGTCTCCATTTTCATCTCTATATTGTAAATACTGACTTGGATCTTCTAATCCAACCTCTTTAAGTGTTACTTTTATTTCATTAATAATTCCGCCTACGCCTTCATTATCTGGCTTTATTTCAATTTCTTGTTCTGCTCCATTTGTTGTTAATGTTACTGGATTTGCCCATGTTGTGCCACCATCTATTGATACGTTTGCATCTGTTGCACTAATTTCAAATTGTACGCCTGAAATAAGTTGATTTAATATAAGTGAATTTATTTTATTAAGTCTTATCTTAATATTAGGTTGACCAACTAAAACTTCAAGTTCAGATGTTTTTTTGATTTTTTGAGCTGTTGTCATCAAAAAGATATAATTTTGGCAACCATGTTGATGACCACTATCTCCTCCGTAAATTATAGTGTCCACTTGGAGTTCCAAAATATTGTCCTACGCATACACCATTTCTATAAGTAGCTCCATATCCATTTTCAGTCCATTTTAAATCCCCAAATAGAACATGTGATGCTCTAAAAGTGTCACAAGTTTCAAAATGAGTTTCTGTAGCATTATCCATAATGTGGTCATGTACTATTTTTCCAGATTGTCTAAACCATCCACCATCTAATAAATGATGTTCTTTCATGTATGATCCCTCATACCAGTTGGTGTTCATTGTTGTTGGATATACATCTCTGCTAACTGGTTGTCCTGTTTGAGTATCTAGTATTGGTCTGCTTTCTGCAAAACTTGGTCTCTCTATTAGTCCTGCTCCTGAAATACCATATACACTAAACATTGATTCATTAGGTTTTCCATTTGAATATAAAACAACACTATCTGATCTGTTAACATATGTATTATTATCAGGATTTAAATATGCTTCTTCCACCCATGCTGCAATTCTATTTCCACATGTATCGCATTCTACATAATAAATTAATGTTCTTGGAGGTGTTAGTTTCCAATATTCTGCTTCATTAAAATATGTAAATTCCCATTCTACTTTAAATTTATATTTTTTACCATATGTTACTTCATTAACTGAAAAATAAAACTCGGTATCTCCTATTTCAAATGAAGTATTTCCTTCTGGATCTTTTTTCAATTTATTTTCAGTAACTTGCTTATACGTTTTATTGAATAATTCTGTTGATGTTCCTGTAGTACTATCGGTCATTGTTATTTTTAAATCTGTATATTCCCCTATTTTTTCTTCATATGGATATGTAATAGTAAATGGACCTATCATTCCATTTGTGTTAGCAACTACCACTTCTGGGTTTGGAGCTTCAATTTTTATTTCATTATCTTTTTGTTTATATATTTTTTCATAGGCTTCATATTTTTGCACTAATGATGAATATGCTGTCGGATCTTGTGCATTATTTCCCAGGTAATACCAAACAGCCTCTTGCCATTCTTGTCCATTTCTAGTTGAAGCGGGATTAATTCCTGGAACTGTTGCATCACTTTGAGCTTGTTCTCCATATTTAAGTGCTCTCTGCATATCTCCTATTATAAAGGAAAGCAATCTAGTTTTATCTCCACCTGTTGGAACATCATGTTTCAGAGTAAGGTTACTTACCAACCCATGTTCATAAACTCTATATGTTCCTCCTATAAATCTATATCCATGGTTCATACAAAATAATCCTGCATAGTTAGTATTTACTGTAACAAATTTGTTTGGTTTACTCCACGTTTGCACTTCAAACCCTATTACAGTTGGTGATAATAGCATTATTGATATTATAATTATTACTAAAAATTTGGTTATTCTTTTTACCATATCGATCCCCTCCAAATTCCATATCTTTCTATAATATATTTTTCTTTGTTTTTTATAAGAAAAGTGGCTTCGCCACATGTGCATTTTGCTTCGCAAATATGCACAAATCAAAGAAACTTAACCTTGTTGTATACGTAAAAATCTTCGATTTTTCCTATACAATAAAAGACCAAAAATGAGCATTTGAAATAACTCAAATACTCATTTTTTTGCATTTTATTCTTTCTCAGTTGCCTTTACTATTACCCTCTGTTTATTATCGTTCGTGCATGTTATTAGAGTTATTTCCCTTTTTCCATTTGTTTGTTGGCTTGTACAATCTGTGTTTGTTGGAAGTACTACATATTTATCATATACTTCATATTCTACTGTTGTTCCAAATAAGTCTGTTATTTGTATAATATCGCCATTTTCAAGTGAAGGTACTTTACTAAAGAACTGATCATTTTTATAATTATGCCCTGCTATGCAGAAGTTACCTATTTCATTTGGGTTTGGTCCCCAAAACTTACATGGTGATATTTTTAATAATGTTGTATAATTTTCTTTTTTACTTGATAAGATTGGGTAGCTACATGCAATTTTAGGTATATTTATTTGACCTATTACATAATATACAGTTCCATCTCCTGCAACTATTTTTTGTTCTTCTGGTACCTCGATTTCTTTTTTTACAGATACTGTTATAATATCTTCTATCGAATCTAGGTTAATTGATCCTTTACTTCGAGATGGTTTGTTCATTATAATAACTTTTGCTTGTTCCTCTACCGTTTCATATTTTTCTTGATATTCTATAGATGATAAGATTTCTTGTGATACTTGTTCATTTTTGTTTCTATCATATGATGCGTATATGCCATATGTTGATAATGAAACTAGTGCTATAACTGATAGTGCAAATTCTAGTTTAAAGAATTTTTTCTTTTTTTTCATTGTTGGCGTAACATACAGTTTTTCTGAAACTAAGATTTGATTCATTCTTACCATCCTTTCTTAGAAATAGTTCTCCCATTTATATTATACCACACAAAGCAAAAAAAGTCCATAATTTGCCTATCGTAAGTTCTTTTTTTAGTTGTTATTATTTATAGCTTTTTTACCCTTCTTATTTTTTAGATATTATAGCGTATGTTTTTTCTAAAATCAAGTGGTATCAAGGGTTACAAGCATTTTCAATTTGTTTTATCCTTACGCAAGCTCATTTTTTAGACTTTTATTTCTTTTTTATTACATTTTCACTTTTTTTAAAATTAATTAATTATATATATTATTTATCTATACTTATTAGTCTTTTTTAGCTATTTTTCAAGTTTTTCAGTGCTTTTATAATTTCTTCTATACTTTCATTTGGGGTTGATGCACCTGCCATTATGCCTACGGTTTCACAGTTTTCTAGTTTTTTTGCATCTAATTCTTTCACCGTTTCTACTATTTGTGAATTTTTACAATATTTCTTTGCAAGCTCATACAGTTTATTTGTATTTGAACTTTGTTCTCCTCCCACTATAATCATTGCATTTACTCTATTTGCAAGACTTACAGTTTCTTCTTGTCTTTCTTTTGTTGCATTACATATTGTATTTTTGACTTCCACATTTGGTATTTTTAATTTTATATTTTCTACTATTTTATTAAATTTTTCTAAACTATATGTTGTTTGTGCAATAATTAATAATTTATTCTTCTTAGCTTTTTCAAAATTTCCCATTACTTTACTAATATCTTCTATACTTTCTATAATAGTATAATTTTGACCACAAAAGCTTTCTGTTGCAACTACTTCTGGATGATTACTTTGTCCCACCAGAATTATATAATAACCTTCATTCACATATTTTTCAGCAATTTTATGAATAGCATAAACCTTAGGGCATGTTAAATCTATAATCTCAATATTATTTTTATTTGCAAATTCATATATTCTTTTTTCTGCGCCATGTGCCCTAATTATTACTTTATTCTTTGCATCTTCTATATCAGTAATAAATTTTGCCCCTTTTGACTCTAGTTTCTCTATAACTTGTTTATTATGTACTAACTCTCCTAAGCAAAATACTTCTGAATTATTATCTAACTGCTCTTGTGTTTTATCTACAGCATTTTTAACACCAAAACAAAAACCAGAAGTTTTACCCACAATTATTTTCATCAATTTAAATCCTCTCTATGATTAATTTATATTTAGAACAAAGTAGCTCCACGTAAATGTTCATTTTTTAAAATTTAAACAACTGTATTAAATTTTAAAAAATCGAACATTTAGCAAGATGGAGCTGACTTATAGTAAAAATTAATTTACCAGATTTGTTATTTCTTCTTTTAAAACTCTAACAATATCCTCTTGCTTTACTTTTCTTATTATCTCACCCTTCTTAAATAGAAGACCTTCTTTTACTCCGCCTGCAATTCCTATATCTGCATGTTTTGCTTCTTCTGGTCCATTTACTCCACATCCCATTACTGCAACTGTAATATCTGTTTTTATCGTTTGCAAAAAATCTTCTATTTCATTTGCTATTGGAATCAAATCATATTGAATTCTTCCACATGTAGGGCATGCAATTAAAGTAGGTGATTTATATAATTTACAGTCTTTTAAAATTTCTTTTGCAACTTTAATTTCTTTTACTGGATCAGCAGATAATGAAACTCTAACAGTATCTCCTATTCCTTTTAATAATAAATTACCTAATCCTATACTTGAACTTACTGTTCCACTAAACTCTGTTCCAGCATGTGTTACTCCTAAATGTAAAGGATAATTTATTGTATTTGCTGCTTCTTCATAACTTTCTATGCATAAATTTAAATCAGATGCTTTTAATGATAAAGCAATATCGTAAAAATCTAAATCTTCTAAAATTTTTATATGTCTTAATCCGCTTTCTACCATAGCCTTAGCACATGGTTTTCCTCCATGTTTCTCTAGTATGTCTCTTGGTAAAGATCCACTATTTACACCAATTCTAATTGGAATTTTCCTTTCCTTGCAGGCATCTACTACTTGTTTTACCCTATCATTAGAACCAATATTACCCGGGTTAATTCTAATTTTATCTACTCCAGAATGTGCAGCTTCTAAAGCAATTCTATAATCAAAATGAATATCTGAAACTATTGGTATATGAATATTTTTCTTTATTTCTTTTATTGCTTTAGCATCTTCTACATCTAAACAAGCCACTCTTATAATCTCACATCCAGCTTGTTCTAATCTTAAAATCTGTTCAACCGTACTTTTAACATCTTTAGTTTTAGTATTGGTCATAGACTGAATAACAACTTTATCTTGCCCTCCAATTTGTACACTTCCAACAAAAATTGGTCTAGTTTCATTTCTTTTAACCATTTTTACCACTCTTTTCTTTTTTATTTTGAAGGTCTTCTTAATAATTAATATCTCTTATTTATTTCCTAGTTATTTCTTCAAACAATATAATAAAAATTTTGAAGCGAGGGGTTCGACGGAGTGGAGAATAGAAGTTCTTAATAGATTTTATGGAAAATGTTCCAAAGGAAAGGGTGCCATGAAAGATAATTAGAACTTCTACGAACACGTAGGAGACAACTGAGCTGATAAATTTTTATTATATTGTTTGAGTAATATTAAAATTATTGCTATTACACATTTTATCATTATTCATTTATAAAATCAATTGTTTACAATAATTCATTCACGTGATATAATAGATAACATAAATTAAAAAATCTTATAGGAGGTGCAATATGTCACAAAATGATGTAATAGATACAACTAATAAAGATGCTATAAAAAAAGTTCTTGAAAAAGAAGCTGATTTTGATGAAGAAGAAGCATATTATGAACTTTGCGAAATTATTGCACTTGCTCAGAGAACAGGAAATTATACAAAATTTCAAAATGATCTTAACCAATGGAAAAAACATTATCCTATTGAACTATTTAGTGATAAATACAAATCTAAAATTAAATATATGTTAAGTGAAGAATTTTTAGACTCTGTTTTAAAAAATTATTTAGCATTTGAAAAATATTCTAAACTAGACCCTAATAAACAATTAGATAAGTTTAGAAGAATCTTCGCTAAGGCAGAGCATCATAAAGATGAAAAAAAATTAGATGCAGATTTAAAAGCCTTTTATGCAGATTACCCATTAGAATATTTAAAAGAAAAGTTTCCTCACATTGTAGCTAGATTAACAAGTAGAAGTTATAGAGAAAAAATATTACAAAAATTTGATTCTAGAGAAGCATATGAAGAATTTTTAGCAGTAATTTATACTCCTAAAAATTATTCTTCTCTATCAGACTTTGAAGCTGCAATAAAACCTTTACAAGAAAAATATCCTTTAAATGATTTTTCGGATGAGTATCGTTCTAAGTTAGAACCATTACTTGCAGAATCTTCTTTAAAACAAATCTTTGAAACGGCTAATGAAACTACAACTTTAGACCTTGGCGATTTAGATGATGGTACTATTATAGATTTAGAAGACTCAAAAGCATTATCTACTGGCGTATTTAACCAGAAAACTGCATATTTTGAATTGTTAGAAATTATGAAAAAACCTAATGACGTTAATGGAGTTTTTGATTGGACTTATAAATATATGAGATTTATTAATGGATTTGATGACTATCATAAAGGAGTTATTTTATCGACATTATTACCATATTATAAAATTCCAAAGCAAGAAGATTACAGAATACCAATTATGGATTCAAAATCACATGATTATTTATCTTTTAAGGAATATCAAGCTATGGACGATATTAAAATGGCTGCAATTCTTCAATATTTAGCAATAATTTCAACTACTGGTAATCTTACAAATGATGATATTGAAAATTTAGAAACAATTCATAGTAATTCTATGAAAGCTCAAGCAGTTGATTCTGTGGTTACTTCTTTAGAATTATTTGAAAAAGAATCTGATAATTCATTAGAATTGACCTTTTCTGATCCAGATTATTTTAATTATGAAGAAAATGTACTTGACACAAAAGTTGTTGATACAACTGAAGTTTCTAAAGCTATTGATAAATCTAAAAACAGCACTACTTCTGGAGCGGTTGATTATATTGTAGATGATAAAGGTACAGTTTCTTCTGTTTCTCTAGATGATAATGGTTCTACTATAACTATTGATTATGGAGATAATCCTGACAATGATTTATCTAATGACGATGATTTAGAAGAAGAAATTATTAGAGTTCTAAGAACTGCTTGTTCAAATCAAAAAGCTAAGAAAAAGAAAAATGAAAATGACGTAAAAGAACGCCAAGAAGATAGTGAAACTAATTTAGATTCAAGTAATGCATATAAGATGATTTCATTTTCAGAAGATAGTAATGAACTAGAATCTGCTAAAAGTTCTAATGGTACTTATTCGAACTCTTCTGGTTCTACTGTTTACACTTATGAAGATGAAGATGAAAAATATGATAGATTAAATGATGAATTTTCTAATCCTGATTTAGATGTTAGACAAGAATTTCAAACATTTTATCAACGCAAAGAATTTGATTTAGGAGATAGAGATTTATGACAAAATAAGAGCAGATTTTATTGTAATCTGCTCTTCGTTCTTTTACTGTCATAATATAATAAATTTTTTTATATTATGACTATACGTCTAAGTGTATATCTACATCTTTTATAAGTTCTCCATATTTTTCAAGCACTGGATTTACTTCTTCATTTATAAAATCTGTTACTTGGTTTTTAGCTCTTCCGCATAACTTCTCTGGTAGCAAAATTTCTAGAATTTCTTCTTTATTTAATCCGAAGCTTTCATCTCCTGCAATTCTATCAACAAGGTCGTTTTGATTTCCATATTCTTTTACTTGCTTTGCAGCTTCCATTGAGTGTACCCTTATTTTTTCATGTAACTCTTGTCTATCCCCACCTTTTAATACTGCATTCATAAGAATTTCTTCTGTTCCCATGAATGGAATCTCTTTCATTATATTTGTTATTATGGTATTTTTATAGACTACAATATTTTCCGCTATGTTTGCATATATTTTTAAAATTGCATCTACTCCTAAGAAGCTCTCTGGTATACTTATTCTTCTATTTGCTGAATCATCCAATGTTCTCTCTAACCATTGTGTGCTTGTAGTTATTTTAGAATCATTTGAAAGTACTATTACATGACGTGCTAAAGAATTTATTCTTTCACTTCTCATTGGATTTCTTTTATATGCCATTGCAGATGAGCCTATTTGATTCTTTTCAAATGGTTCTTCTAATTCTTTTTCGTGCTGTAATAATCTCATATCATTCGCAAATTTTGATGCACTTTCTGCAATTCCTGCTAAGCAGTTTAATACTCGCGAATCTTGTTTTCTTGTATATGTTTGTCCTGATACTGCAAAAGTTTTATCAAATCCTATTTTTTCTGCTATTTTTGTATCTATTTGTTTTACTTTTTCTTCATCTTTAAATAACTTCATAAAACTTTCACTTGTTCCTGTCGTCCCTTTGCAACCCAATAGTTTCAGATTTTTTTGTACAAATTCTAATTCTTGTAAATCTTCTAATAAATCTTGTATCCATAATGTTGCACGTTTTCCGACTGTTGTCAATTGTGCTGGTTGAAAATGTGTATATCCTAAACATGGAATCTCTTTATTTTTATCCGCAAATATTTTTAAATTGTTTATTACTAATATTAATTTTTGTTTTATTAACTCTAATCCTTGTTTCATTAATATAACTTCTGTATTATCTGTAACATAACATGATGTTGCCCCCAAATGTATTATTGGCTTCGCTTTTTGGCATTTTGTTCCAAATTCATATACATGTGCCATAACATCATGTCTACATTCCTTTTCTCTTTTTGTTACTATATCATAATCTATGTTATTTATATTGTTTTTCATTTCATTTATTTGCTCTTCTGTTATATTTAATCCTAATTCTTTTTCTGTTTCTGCAAGTGCTACCCATAGCTTTCTCCATGTTGAATATCTTGAGTTGTTAGACCATAAGAAGTCCATTTCTTTACTTGCATATCTTCCACTTAGCGGTGTTTGATAAATGTTGTTTTCCATATTTCTCTCCTTTTAGAACTTTATTATTCTTCTTCATTTGTTATAACTAATACTGTTTCTAATTTTGAAAAATCTACATCTGTTTCTATTATTGCATATCTTTCCGTTATATTTTCTGCTTCTACAATTTCTTTTAAAATTCCTATTTTTAATCCTTTCGGATATATTCCTCCAATTCCTGATGTTTCCACAATATCATTTAATACTAAGTCTGCTTCTGCTCCTATATATACTGCTTTTAGTTTACTTTTTTCATTTAACATTCCTTTTACCATTAAATTGTCTCTTGATATATGCATTATTCCACTTACACTACTTGATGCATCTATAATTGGTTGCACTTTTGCAGTTTTTTTAGTTGCTGATATTGTGTGTCCTACTATTCCGTCTTCTGATATTACTGCCATATTAGCATATACCCCATCGTCTGTTCCCACATTTATTATCATTATTTCACTTAAATTACTTACATCTTTGCTAATAATGTTTGCTGGGATTGTTTTGTATTCTGTATATTTATCTGATAAATCTGAATATGCTCTTAATGTTACATTTTCTGCTTTTATTATTTCTAGTTCTGTTAATTTTGTTTTTAATTCATCATTTTCCTTCTTTAAATTGTCATTTTCTTTTTTCAAATTATCTATATTTGCAAAAAAGTCCGAATTTTTATTTACTTTATTTTTTAAATGAATCAATGCATTTTGAATTGGCACAATGGTTTTATTTACTATGCCTTCTATATGTGAAAATTTGTTAGTTTCTGTACCTGTTAATATTACCAATATTGTAAGTAATACAATTGTTACAATACTAACTCTTATTTTTCTTTTTTTGTTCTTGTCCATTTTTGTTTTACACCTCAAATGTTTTTAGTTTATCTCTTCTTTTTAGCATTTGTTAAAACTGTTTTCAATTTTTCAATGTCTACAAGTGTTTTCTCCGTTCCTTTAACTACACATTCTGTTGGGTTTTCTGCTACATATACTGGCATTTTTATTTTTGTACTAATTAATTTATCTAAATTTCTTATTAATGCTCCTCCACCTGCTAAGACTATTCCTCTTTGAGCTATATCAGCAGCTAATTCTGGTGGAGTTTTTTCTAATGTCATTTTTATTACATCTATAATTTCGGAAATTGAATTTCTCATTGCTTCTTCTATTTGTGAAGACGTAATTATTATTGTTTTTGGAAGTCCTGTTTTTAAATCTCTTCCTTTTACTTCTGTACTAAGTTCTGTCATTAATGACATTGCTGAACCTATTTGAATTTTTACATTTTCTGCTGTTGTTTCTCCTATTGCTATCCCTACTTCTCTTTTTAGATAATTAATTATATCTTCATTTAGTTCATCTCCTGCTATTCTTATTGAGTTACTTACAACAATACCTCCTAAAGATACTACTGCAACTTCTGTTGTTCCTCCACCAATATCAACAATTATATTTCCATTTGGTGTTGCAACATCTAATCCTGCTCCAATTGCAGCTGCCATTGGTTCCTCTATCAAAAATACTTCTTTTGCTCCTGCCGTTATTATTGTTTCTTCTACTGCTCTTTCTTCTACTTCAGTTATTCCTGATGGTACTCCAACTACAACTCTTGGTTTTCCTATATTATATCTTTTGCTAACCTTTCCAACTATATTTTTTAATAGCATTTGTGTTGCTTTAAAATCTGCTATTACTCCATCTTGCAAAGGTCTTATTGCTTTTATTTCTTTTGGTGTTCTTCCTAGCATTTCCTTTGCTTCATTTCCTGTTGCTAAGAGATTGCCAGTTTCTTCTATCGCTATTACTGCTGGCTCATTTAATACAATCCCTTTTCCTTTTATTGTTACTAATATATTTGCTGTTCCTAAATCTATTCCAATATCTTTTCCATTTAGACTAAACAATTTCTTCGCCTCATTTCTTCCTTAATAAGCTCTCATATTCTCCATCTCCTAGTACTATATGGTCTAATAGTTCTATTCCTAATAATTGTGCTGCATCATATACTCTATCTGTGACATTATAATCACTTTTACTTGGAGTTGCATCTCCACTAGGATGATTGTGAACGAGTATTATCTTTGGTGCTTGTATTTTTATTGCTTCTGTTAGTACATCTTTTGGTTCTATACAAGCAAAATTACTTCCGCCTAATGATATATTTACAATTCGTAAAATAACATTTTTTGTATTTAATATGATAACTTTTGCAATTTCTCGTTTTTCATATTTCAGCTCTGGCATCAATAAGTTTGCAACATCTTTTGGTGTTTTTATTATATTTTTTTTAATGTCAATTGGTCTCGAAATTCGTTTAGTAAGTTCACATATTGCTTTTAACTGCAATGCTTTTACTTTTCCAATTCCCTTTACTTGCATAAATTCTTCTAATGATATTTCTTGTAGAAATCTTAAATCTTTTGTGTTCGTATTTTTATTTAAGTTTAATATCTTTTGTGCTATTGCTACTGATGATTCTTCTTTTGTTCCTGTCTTAATTATTATTGCCAATAATTCTGCATTTGATAAGCTCGTTTCTCCATACATTTCTAACTTTTCGTATGGTCTTTCTGATAGGGGTAATTCTTTTATTTTCATAAAAATCCTTTCCTATCTTTCCTCTTTATTCACAATTATACTTTTCTATATATAAATATTGATATTGCCATTCCTATTATACTTGCAATATTTATTTTGAACATTAGTCCAAATGTTACTGTCATTATATTTAAGTTTAATTCAACTGGATTACTTAGCCCAAAACTTTCTCCATATGATAGCCACCATAACATATCTACTCTTGAAGCAAGCTCTCCTAATAATCCTCCTATTACTAGTCCTGATAATATAAATACTAATAAAATCCATATATTTTTGTCTCTTGTTGCCATGTTTGTTCCTCCCTCTTTTGTTCCCTTTTTGACATCATTATTATATATTTATTCTGTTTTTTTTTCAAGATATATTGATGTTTTTTTGTAATTATATAGTGCGAAATAGCTCCACGTGGATATTCATTTTTAAAATTTTAAACAGCTGTATTAAAATTTTAAAAATCGAATATCCAGCAAGATGGAGCGGATTATAAAGAACAATTACGAATAGTAACAACAGATTTTCAAATCTTCTATATTAATTGAATTAATATCTTTATTTTTGTTTTTGTTTATGTTATAATTTTTAAATAATGCGTTTTCACATATTTATTTAATTATAAATATATTATAAGAGAACGTTTTACCAAATTTTTATCATTTAAATTTCATATAATTGATGCTATAATATTATTATAGTATTTAGGAGGTCTTGCTTGATGCGTATTGAAAAATTGAATGAAAATAAAATTAGAATTTTTTTTGATATAGAAGATTTAATTGAAAAGAATATTGATTTACATACCTTTATGTCTAATTCAATGGAAACTCAAGATTTGTTTTTAGATATGCTTGATAAAGCAGAATCTGAATTAGGGTTTAAAACTAAAAATTATAAATTGGTAATTGAAGCTTTAGCTTCTTCTGATGGAAGTTTTATCATTACAGTTACTAGAATGCTTCCAAATGATGCAGTTTCTAAGAAGCAAAAAAAGACTGTTAAAACAAAGATTAAGGCTGTTACACCTAATAAGCAATCTTCTATAATTTTGTTTAATAAATTCGATGATTTTTGCGATTTTTGTACATATGTAAATAAAAATGATGCTTTTCCTATTCAAAAGCTTAAGTCTGCATCTTTAATTTTTCATAATGATAATTATTATTTAGTCTTCAATAATTTAAAATTGGATATTAAAGAATTTAATTTATTATATTCAACTCTTTCAGAATTTGGTTTCTCTGTAAAAAATGAAATTTTATTTGAAAGGAAACTACGAGAATATGGAAAAGTTATCTTCAAAAAAGATGCAATAAATGAGTGTGTAAAATATTTTGGATAAATAAAAGAATGCTAAGAAATTTAATTCTTAGCATCTTTTAATTTTTATTCTTCAAATATGGTATCAAATTCGTCGCCTTCAATTTTTTCTTGTTCTAATAATTTATTTGCTACTGCATGTAACTTATCACTGTGCATTGTTAGTATCTCTTTTGCTTTATTGTATGCTTTATCTATTATCTTTTTAACTTCTTCATCTATTTTTGATGATGTTTCTTCACTATAATTTCTTGTTTGTGTCCAATCCCTTCCTAAAAATACCTCTTCTTGACCTGAACCGAATGTTATTGTTCCTAGAGTATCACTCATACCATATTTTGTAACCATATCTCTTGCTATTTTTGATGCTCTTTCAATATCATTGCTTGCTCCTGTTGAAATATCATCTAAAACTATACTTTCTGCTACTCTTCCTCCTAATAATGATATTATAGATTCTTCCATTTCTACTTTTGACATAAAGTTTTTATCTTCATCTGGTCTATACATTGTATATCCCCCAGCCATTCCTCTTGGTACTATTGATATTTGGTGTATCATATTTTGACTTGGCAAATAATGGCTTACAACTGCATGCCCAGCTTCATGGAATGCCACTAATTTGTTTTCCTTTTCATTTCTTACTCTGCTCTTTTTCTCTGGTCCCATCGTAATTTTTATCATTGCATCTTCTACTTCTTGCATGTTTATTTCTTCTTTATTTCTTCTTGCTGCAAGTAATGATGCCTCATTCATAACATTTTCTAAGTCTGCTCCTGAAAATCCTACTGTATTTTTTGCTATAGTTCTTAAGTCTACGTCATCTCCTAATTTTTTGTGTCTACTATGAACTTCTAATATTTCTTCCCTTGCTTTTACATCTGGTGCTGATACTACTATTTGTCTATCAAATCTTCCTGGTCTTAGTAATGCTTTATCTAATACATCTGGTCTATTTGTTGCTGCAATTACTATTACTCCTTCATTTTCTGAGAATCCGTCCATTTCAACAAGTAATTGGTTTAATGTTTGTTCTCTTTCATCATGTCCTCCTCCTAAACCAGCTCCTCTTTGACGTCCAACTGCATCTATCTCATCTATAAATATTATACATGGTGCATTTTTCTTAGCTTGATCAAATAAATCTCTTACTCTTGAGGCTCCAACACCAACAAACATTTCTACGAAATCAGAACCACTTATTATAAAAAATGGTACTCCTGCCTCTCCAGCTATTGCTTTTGCTAATAATGTTTTACCTGTTCCTGGATGTCCTACTAATAATACTCCTTTTGGAATTCTTGCACCCATATCTGTAAATTTTTTTGGAGATTTTAAAAATTCTACAATTTCTTGTAATTCTTCTTTCTCTTCATCAACTCCTGCAACATCTTTAAATGTCACTTTAGCTTTATCTGTTGTACCAATAACTTTTGCTCTACTCTTTCCAAATGTCATTGTTTTATTTCCATTTCCTTGCGAATTCCCCATCATTAAAAACCAGAACAGTAATAGTACAATAACTATCGCAAATGGTGATAATAGACTAAGAATTGTTATCCATATTGATTGTGTTTTTTCTTCTAAAGTAAATGCTTTCTCAGATAAATCATCATGTATTGCTGTCATAAAAGCATCAAGGCTTGGAATATTAACTTCTTTTTCTACATTAGAATTCCTTATTTTTACATATGCCTTTTTTCCATTTGCTGCTAACTCTATCTTTTCTACTCTAGTACCTTCTATTTCTTTCATTAGTTCATCATAAGTCATTTTTGTCTCTGCATTTTCCAATATTGATGATATCAGCACTAAACATATAAGCCCTATTACTAACCACATTCCTATTGTTTTTAGACTACTTTTCATTTATTAAACTCTCCTTCTCTTGTATTCTTTATTTTATTAAAAATTAACCGTATAAATTCCTTTATACTATAGCATACGATTTATTTTATTTCAAGCTTTTTATTTAAATAAATATTTTTGTTTAATTTATCTATACAGCTCCAGGTGAATGTTCATTTAGCAAGATGGAGCATATTTTTATAAATTATGAATTTTAATAAACTGTATTTTACCTTTACCTACAAATACTTTTATTTCTTTTATTGGCATTAAATATTTATTTCCAATATTATTTGCGCATAATTTAATAATATCATCTATGTTGATTTTTTCTATGCCTTTCGTAGTATGTAAAGTTTCATTAATAGTATATAGTATTACTCTTCTTTTTATTACTAATTCTTGCTCGTTAAATTTCTTTAAATTTAATGTAATTGTATTATTCTCATCTTGTATTTTAATTGCATTATATACATTTTGGGTTAATTTTTCTAAATACTCATTTTCCTCTGTTGCCAGTTCTGAAAGTCTGTTAATTGTTTGAATTATATTTTGGTTAAATTCCCTTTGTAAATATGGAATTAATTCATTTCTTATTTTATTTCTATTATAAATATTTTCTTTATTTGTTTCATCATATTTAGGTTCTAATTTGTTTTCTCCGCAATATTTTTCTATTTCATCTCTAGAAGTTTCTATTAATGGTCTTATATATTTATTATCTCTATTTGATTCTATTCCTTTAAGCCCAGATATTCCGCTTCCTCTTATTATATTTAATATTACTGTCTCTGCTTTATCATTACTATTGTGAGCTGTTGCAACTTTATTTGAATTTGTTTTTTTTAGAACTTCTTCAAAGAATGAATATCTTTCTTCTCTTCCAACTTCTTCTGTTCCTTTTTTCTTCTGTTTTGCAATTTCCAAAACGTTTACTTTTTTTACAAAACATGGAACATTGATATATTTGCAAAAATTCTGAACATATTTTGTTTCGCTATCTGCCACTTCTCTTATCATATGATTTATATGTGCCACAAATATTTCTATTTTAAGTTCATATTTTAGCGAATTTAATACATGTAATAAGCAAATTGAGTCTGGTCCACCCGATACCCCTATTACTATTTTATCTCCATTATTTATTAGTTTATACTTTTTTATGGTTTTTAAAATATCTTCTTTTAGCATATTTTCTCCTGGTTCATTTTATTATTCTTCTCTATATCTATCTAAATTCGCAAATTTCGTATAATTCCCCATCCATAATAAATCTATTGTTCCTGTTGATCCTGCTCTATGTTTTGCAAGTATTACTTCTGCTATATTTTTCTTTTCAGAATCCGGATTATAATAATCATCTCTGTATAAAAACATAACTATATCCGCATCTTGCTCTATTGCTCCTGATTCACGCAAATCAGAAAGCATTGGTCTATGATCTTGTCTTTGCTCTGCCGCTCTTGATAATTGTGATAATGCAATTACTGGAACATCTAATTCTTTTGCAAGGATTTTTAAAGACCTACTTATTTCTGAAATTTCTTGTTCACGACTTGCATTTCTCTTGCCACTTCCTTGTATTAATTGTAAATAATCAATTACAACAAGTCCAATATTTTTTTCTAATTTTAGCTTTCTACATTTCGCTCTAATCTCTGCAATTGATATCCCTGGAGTGTCATCTATATATACTGGTGCTTCTGATAGTGGTCCCAATGCTGTTGCAAGTTTTATCCAATCTTCTTCATCCATCTTCCCTGTTCTTACTTTGTTACTATCGACCATTGACTCACTGCAAAGCATTCTACTTACTAACTGTGATTTCGACATTTCTAAATTGAATATTGCTACTGGAACTTTGGCATTTATTGCTGCGTTTGTGGCAATATTTATTGCAAAAGCAGATTTTCCCATTGCAGGTCTTGCTGCAACTAATATTAAATCTGAATTATGAAGTCCCGCAGTTTTTGCATCTAAATCTGCAAATCCTGTTGGGATTCCTGTAATTGGCTCTTTTTGGTTGTATAGTTTTTCAATTTCTGCAAAACTTTCAACCAAAATTTCCTTTAGTGCAGTATATCCTTTTTGACTTCTTCCTTGCATTATATTATAAATTTTCTTTTCTGCTTGATCTACTATATTATCTATTTCTTCACTTTGCTCATATCCCAATGTTTGAATTTCATCTGATGCTTTTATTAATTGTCTTAGTATTGACTTTTCCTCAACAATTCTTATATACTTTCCACTATTGGCTGCAAATGGAACTTTGTCTGGAAGTATAGCTAGATATTCTATTCCGCCTACTGCTTCAAATTTTTGATTTGTAGTCAGTTCTGATTTCACTGTAATTATATCTATTGGTTCTCCACGATTATATAGATTTACCATTGATTCGTATATATATTTATTATCATCTCTGTAAAAGTCTTCTGGTTTTAAAACCTCCATAGCGTTTATTGCCGAATCTTGATCTATGAGCATACTACCTAACACAGCTTGTTCTGCTTCAATATCATGTGGTGGTATTTTCCAATTTTCCATTAATTATTCCCCCTGAATGTTTAATGCTAATTTGCAATTTACTCCATCTCCAAATTTTATCTCTGCTGAAAATTCTCCTAGGTTTTTTATTGTTTCTTTTAACACTATTTTCTTTT
>CANDIF010000003.1 GCA_947384775.1 uncultured Clostridium sp. | reverse complement strand
AACCGTTGATACTCTAGAGAGAGAGAGAGAGAGAGAGAGAGAGAGAGAGAGAGAGCTATAATTTAGAAGCTAAAAAAGAAGAAATAATACCCAGAGTTATGCTAGCTGGAATCGGTAAAAAACCATCAGCTGGTATAACTCTTATTGCGTTAATTGTGACGATTATAGTTATGCTAATATTGGTAGGAGTAACCGTTAATTTGACCTTAGGAGAAAATGGCATTTTTAAACATGCAGGTTCAGCTAAAGAAAAATACGAAATGGCAGAGAATGAAGAAAGATTAAATTTACTTTTAGCTGATACTAGAATGGATTTAATAGTAAATAAAGGAAATGCAATAGAAAAATTAAAAGAAAAATTAGAAAAAGAAGATTGGATTGGAAATGTAAAAAAAGAAAGTGATACCAAACTAATAGTAACAACAACAGATGGCTATTTATTTTCCATAACCTTAGATAACGAAAACTTTGTACTAGAAAGTCAAGGAAAAGACGATGGAGAGCCATATCCAACACTAAGCTTAGAACAATTACCAACATCAGGAGTGCCAGGAGAAACTATAAAAATAAAGGCAACAGCCACAGTAAATAAAGGAAAAAATACAACAGGAATACAAACAGTTGAAAATATGACGACAGGAGAAAGCAAAGCCTATACAGAAGGCGGAGTAATATTTGAAGTAAGCCAAAATGGAGAATACATATTTAAAGCAACTACTAATGTAGGAAAAAGTAAAACAGCTAAAATACTAATAAATGTTTCAACAGGAGGGCCAATTAATATAAGCATAGTACCAACAACCCCTAGAAATACAATAAAAGAAGGAAGCCAAAATCAAATAGCAACAGGACCAATTGACGTAAATATAAGATGGGGAGAAACTAATATTGAAAGAAATGATAAATTTCAATATAGAATAGGAACAACAGGAAATTGGCAAATAAGTGAGACTAATACTACAAGTATACAAGTAACAGAAAATACAATTGTTACAGCAAGATACTATAATGGAGAAGAAACAATAGGATTACAAACATATAATATTCAAAATGTAGATAATATAGCACCAGCTGATTTTACACCAACAGCAACAAGCACAACAAATACAATAGAAGTAACTGCTAGCACAACAGATACTGCAAGTATAGATGCAGCAGAAGGAATAGCAGGCATAGCAAGATATGAATATAGTATGGATGGAACTAATTGGCAAGAAGAAAATGTATTTACAGGATTAGCACAAAATACAGATTATACTATAAGAGTAAAAGCGATAGATAAAGCAGGAAACGAAAAAATAGGAACAGTTAATATAAAAACACAGGCAGTGCCAGGAGGAGAAAATATTAGCTTTAAAGCAAGTACAACATCTTGGACAAAAGAAAACGTAACTGTAGAAATTCAATTCCCAAATGTAGCAGGATATACAAAACAATATAGTTTAGACAATAGCAAATGGGAGACATATACAAAAGCAATAGAAATGAGCAGTAATGGAACAATATATGCAAGATTAATAGATAGTGCAAATCAACCAGGAGCGACAAACCATTATGAAGTAAATAATATAGATAAACAAAATCCAAACGCACCAAGTATGAGAGTAAGCTCTGGAACTGTAGGAAATGAAGGATGGTATAGAAGTAATGTAGTTGTTTCAATAACAAATGGAACAGATGCATTAAGTGGAGCATCATATAGCACATATACTGTAACAGGAGATCAAAATATAGGAGAAACTAGAGGAAATAGTGTAAATATAACAGCAGAAGGAACAAGTACAATAACAGCATATACCTATGATAATGCAGGAAATAAATCAAGTGTAGCTACAATAACAATTAAAAAGGATTCTGTAGGACCAACATTTAGTGGAGTACAGGATAAAGAAATAAATAATATAAATTCAAGTAATATAACAAGTGGAGTAAGTATTAGTGATGCGACAAGTGGAGTTACAAGCTCAACAGCATTTACATATAATCCGAAGACATTAATAAATGGAGAAAACACTATTACATATACAGCAACAGATAGGGCAGGTAATACTACATCAATACAAAGAAAGATTAAGGCAATATATGCGGTATGCTTTGTGGCAGGTACAAAGGTATCTACACCAAATGGATTAATAAATATAGAGGATTTAAAAGTAGGAGATATTGTATATACATATAATGAACAAAATGGAAAAATAGAAGAAAAACCTATTCAAAAGACATTTATAAATCCTTCAATAGAAACAGTAACTATGACATTTGAAAATGGAGAGACAGTAGAAAATACAAAAGCACACCCATATTATGTAGAAGGAAAAGGTTGGGCAGAAACAAAAGATTTAAAAGAAGGAGACAAAATTTTAACACAAAGTGGAGAAACAGAAAAAATAGTAAATATTGAAACAAATATTAATCCTAAAGAAATTTTAGTATATAATTTAAGTATACAAGATAACCACAATTATTTTGTTGGAAACACAAAACTATTAGTTCATAACGCAATTGGTAGTGGTGGTGCTTCATGTGGATTGGAAGAATATCCAATAGAATAATAGTTGAGGTTTTATGAAATTAAAATTTGTATTAATTATAATAGTATGTTTATTAGTAACTATTTGTGGATTATATATAAATAATGTATTAATAGAATCTAATGCTAAAACACAAAATACTTCAGAATATAACATGCAAAAATTTGATTTAAGAGATAAAATAAAATTAAAACCAGAATATCAAATTAGAGCAACATATAAATCATGCTATGCGTATGCGACATTAGATTCTATAGAAACTTATTTGTTATTACATAATGAAAAAGAATATAATTTTTCAGAAGCACATGTAGAATATATGACAAGTAGTTTATTAGGTGGAAAACGAGAATTTAATTCTGGTGGAAGTTTTTATGATGTAATAGACTATATTCGAGAAGGAAAAGGACCTGCTTTAGAAACAGATATTCCAAATAAAGAATATGGATCAGAAGAATATAGTATATTGAAAAATAATATCAAGGCTATTTTTAAAGATATAAAAACAATAGAGTATGTTGAAGACGAGAACTTTAGAAATATAATAAAACAACATATTGTAAAAAATGGTTCATTAGTTGCATCAATCTATTTTATGCCAATAGATAATGAATATTATAATCAGTCAACATACTCATATTGCAACTTGAATGAGAAAACGTCCAATCATGTTGTATCAATTATTGGTTGGGATGATAATTATCCAAAAGAAAATTTTAGTAAAGAAAATAGACCAAAGGAGAATGGAGCATATATTGTAATGGCATATTGGAAAGAGGAGAATAATGATAATATTATTTATATTTCATATGAGGACTGTTTAATTGAGAAATTAATGGTAGGAATACAAGAATGTACTTTGTATTAAAGAAATATTTTAAGAGAGGAGATATGAATATTTAAGATATTAAATATTCATGAAAAGTGTAATGAATAATAAAAAAATAATGATTATTGTGGGCGTTATAATTTTAGCTTTAGCAATTTTTATAATATCTAAAGGAAGCTCAAAAAAACAAAAAGAAACTAACAGTGATGAGCCAATTAAAACAAATGAAATATCAAAAGCACTAGAAGATGGGCAAAAAGTAAATAAAAGTGAAAAAATGAAAGAAACAAAAAAATTAGGAAATATAGAAATTAGTAATATCATTTTAAATTTTCAAAATAATGAAAGTCAATTAACTGCAAAAGTAAAAAATGTGGGAAATACAGCAGAAGGAGACTATTTTATAAAAATAACCATGCTAGATAGAAATGGAACTTCGATAGGAGAAGTAAAAGGCTATATAGATAAAATAGAGGCAGGAAAAGAAAAAACAATAAGTATAAAAGTAAGTGCAGATATAGTTGAGGCTTATGATGTAAAAATAGAAAGAATATAAGGAAAAGTTATGGAATTGATATTTGTCTTAGCTTATTCAATGTTATTAATAGGAACTGTTATAGTTCCTATTAATAACATAAAAAATAATTTTTTATATAGAAGTATTTTAGGAATAATCATAACATTTGGAATCAATATAATTATTTCAATTATTACTTATCTAATAGGGCTTAAATGCTCAATAGAACTGTTAAGTGTTATCTATTTTTTTCTATTGATTCCTATAATATATAAGATTTTACAAAAAAAAAGAATACAATTATTATATATATCATTACAAGATATTATATTTAGAATACTTAGTGGTATTGTAATTATCTTAATTATGATAAAACATTATGGAATGCCATTAAACATAAAATATGAAACAACAGATGCATCAACCCATTTTTCAGCAGCTATTTGTTTTATGAATGACGAAACATTATTATTAAAAGATAATAGCAAATTAAACGAAAAGTTTGAATTTGATAGATTGATGTTTGGAAGTTATGTAAATACAAGCATTTTTATATCCGCTTTTTCTAATTTTTTACCTCAAATAGAATTATATAAATTATATATTATTTTCGATATGATTATTTTATGGCTATCTGTATTTATGCTGTACATCATTCTAAATAGCAATGGAGTTTTAAAACGAAAAATAATAATATGGATTTTAAGCTTTATATACATTTTATCATATCCATTAAATAGCGTATTAATGGGAAGCGCATACTTAAGCTTATCACTGTTGTTGGTTACTACCATTTTATTTGTATTTATTAATAAACAAAAAATGAATCCGTCATTATTTAATTTATTATTATTTATATTAAATACAGCATTAATTAATACATATATGTTATTTGCAATTATCGTTTTGATATCTGAAGTAATATATATAGCCTTTAAACATAAGGAAATAAAGACATGTATTATAATACTTCTTCCAGTACTTTCACTATTATTATATGCTAACAATGCTCAAGAAAAATTACAAGTAATACAAGAAGAAGGACCAATGTATAAAAATTATTATTCTAATTTTATAATATTTGTTCCATTAATAGTTATTCAATTTTATAAAGATATAAAAAATAAAGAATTTTTTAATGTTGAAAATGTTTTTCTTCTAGTAAATTTAATAATAATTATAGTTACATACATATTAAAAGAAAAAGGAGAAATATCTTCTTATTATTGCTCAAAATATTATTATACATTATGGATATTTTTCATTTTCATTTCAGGTAAAATGCTTTTGAAATTATCTAATTATAAATTAGCTTTAAGTGTATTATTTACTATTGTAATACTTATAACGATATCTGTTTATAAGTTAGATTATACATATAGTACAGAAGAGCTAATGGAAGACATTACAAAGGAAAGTATTTTTTCTGTAGGAGATGGATTTTATAATAATATCAATATTATATCAAGTAAAAGATATATAATAAATGAAGAAGAATTAAAAATAATTAATAAAGTAGATGAAATGGGAATAGATGAATTTTGCATATTAGGAGGAGAAGGGCAAATTAGATGGGTATGTGCTATATTAAATAAATATGAAGATAGTAATATTTATGTAGAAGACTTAGAGGATAAGTACTTAATTTGTTTTAAAAGAGCTACATATATGCATCAAAATATTAATAAATTAAAAGAAAAATATGAATTTATTTATGAAAATAAATATGGAGGTATTATGAAGATATATGAATAAATTTACTGTAATATTAGCAATTATTCTAATTCTGATAACAATTTTTACACTGGTAATGGCTTATAATTTTAGTAGACCTGTATTAAATTTTAATGATAAATTAATGGAAGAAAGTAAAACATTAAATGGGAAAGCATCGAGTTATTGTAATCCAATTATTCCAAAAGGGTTTAAAATATCTAATAAAGGAGCTAGTTGGAAATATGTAGAAGATAAAATAGAAGGGTGGAATAATGGATTAATAATTGAAGATGGTGATGGAAACCAATTCGTATGGGTACCAGTTAAAGACGGAATAGGAAACGACGGACAATATGATGATAATAACGAGGTAAAATATAAAAAATGGTATATCAATGAAGGGAAAGATATTGTAGACGAACAAACTAAAATGGAATTGGAAAATTTACTTAAAAAAAGCTTTGAGGGTGGTATTATAACAGAAGAACAAATACTAGAAGATAAACTTCCACAAGGGGTCACAAGTGAACAAGAACAAATTATAAAATATGGTGGATTTTATATTGCTAGGTATGAGTCAGGAATAGAAAAAAATATCTTGCAGCAGATGTATTCTTTGGATGAAAATTATGAAGAAATTACTGTTGACGAAAGAAATAATACTATAGCATATAAGCCTGTCAGCAAAGAGAACATGCAAATATGGAATTTTATAGAGTATTCAAATGCAAAAAAAGTTGCTGAAAATATGTATCATAATGAAGATGTAAGAAGTGGACTAATGACAGGAAGACAGTTTGATACTATTATGAGATGGGCAATTAGTAATGGATATAATTTAGAAAATGCAACGACTTGGGGAAATTTTTTAGACACGCATAGTGAAAATTATAGATATAGTTATGCTTCGTATTTAAGAAAACATTCTCAAGACTGGAAACTAAAAGGGTATGGAAATAAAGATAAAAATAATATTATATTTACTAGTAGTGGAGGATTAGAAATTGCTAAAATGAATGAAATATATGATATTGCTGGAAATGTATTTGAGTTTACCACGGACTTATATGAAGGAGAAATTAGCTTAGTAAGGGGAGGATGTGCAGCATATTCAGGGAAAAAAGATTCTACTCATCCAGTTATAGCAACTAGTATGGGGGATTCTTTACATTATGTTATTGGATTTAGAGTAGTATTATATATAAGCTAAGTAATTTTATATAACGAAAGTATTTGTTGTTCAAAGTTTCGACGAAAGGAATTTGAGTAAAAAATGAACCGTATATTAATGATTATACCAGTATATAATGAGGAACAAAATATAGAATATGTAATAAATGACCTACAAAAAAATTTGAATAATGAGGCAGACATTTTATTTATAGATGATGGATCAACAGATAAAAGTTTACACTTCATCAAAAAAGCAAATATGAATTTTTTAGAAAATGGAGAAAACGAGGGATATTCATATACAATAAAAAAAGGATTAAAATATGGATATGAACATCATTATGATTATGTAATAACTTTGGATGGTGATGAGCAACATAATGTGTTAGACGCCTTAAACATAATTAATGCAATTGATAAAGATATAGATATTATTATTGGATCAAGATATTTAGAAAAAATAGATATGGAGAAAAAATTAAAGAAGTTTGGAATTAAGTTATCTACAAGAATAGTAGAAATTTTTTTAAAACAAACTATCACAGATATGAATTCTGGAATGAGATGCTACAATAGAAAATCAATGGAATATATTATAAAAGGAGATGACAAATATTTAGATTTGAATTTAATTATAAAATTAATAAAATCTAATTTTATAATTAAAGAAATTCCAATAAGTGTAAAAAGTAGAATTTATGGGACAAGTATGTATAATAAAAAAATTGAAAAAACAAAATATGTATATAATATTTGTAAATTGTCTGTTGCAAATTTAATAAGTAAGTGATAAAAAAAGACAGCTTAAGATTTAATAAAATTGCACTACATTTTTGGCTTGGGTCTAAGAGAATATTGAGTTTTGCACTAAAATATGGTAAAATAAAATCAGGTAATCTTTTAGAAAGTTGAGGTCAGACAAGCTAATCTTTATTTAATTAAATCAAGGGGAGATTATTGTGGTAAACCAGGAAAACACCGTGGAAATGGCAAACCAGTACTTTTCTAATCAGATGGATAAGGTTTCTGTTCGAAGAGTGGAATATAATGTAACAGAGACTTTTAAAGAATATTTATCTCATAGATATAGAAACAACTGTTATAACTATAGTGCTTTTGCTATGATGGGCTTAGGCAAAGATGACAAGTTGGTAAGAGGAGATATTTGTCTTCCAGATGATGATTGGAGATGGTGCAATGGAGGCTATGGACACGGATGGATCGAATTTTCATATAATGGGGAGGAATTTGTTTTTGATTCTAGATGTAAGAGTATTATGAGAAAAGATGAATGGTATGAAATATTTAAACCTGAAAAAATGGTAAAATTTACTCAAGCTGAAGTTTTAGATATGATTTTAGCAGAAGGAGGAATGGAACAACACGGAACTGGCTATTACAAAGTCAAAGACATGAGTCAAAAAGAAGACCCAGACCACAGAGTAAAAACACTAACAAAAGCAGAAATATATATGAGTGGACAAAAAATTGAACGGTTTGTTGCATATAGAAATCCGTTCGAATAATCTAAAGCGGACTAAGTAGCTGACCATGCTTGGTCTGCTACTTTTTTGCAATACTTTAAGTATTTTCTAGACTTTTAGAAGGTTATCTGATATAATAATAAAATCTTATTGTTTTGAAAAGAAAAATATTTTTAAGTGAAATTTAATTAAAAACAATTAATATAGTAGAATAAAAGTAAGTTTTAACTTACTTAATTGAAATAATAGATGTAAAAACAAAATTTCAAATAATAAAATTTGGAAGGAGATAAGAATGTTTAATTTAGGATTTGATAAAAGAACATTGTATATTTTTTTAGGAATAATGTTACTTATAAATCTTATGACAGGAGGAATGGATTTAGTAAGTTTAGTTTATTCTTTACCAGGAATAATAATTGCAATGACGTTTCATGAATTTGCACATGCATGGATGGCAAATAAACTAGGAGATGATACTCCAAGATTACAAGGAAGGTTGAATTTAAATCCACTAAGTCATACTGATCCAGTAGGATTATTATGTTTAGTATTAGTTGGATTTGGATGGGGAAAACCAGTAGAAATCAACTCAAGAAATTTTGATGGAAAGTACTCTTTGACAAAAGCAGAAGCACTAGTTTCAATAGCAGGACCATTAATGAATTTTTTACTTGCAATAATATTTATGATAGTATTATTTGTAATGAATATGTATGTAACAACAATTACAACAACTGTAAAGGTAATTGTAAGTATAATACAATCAATTATACTAATAAACATAAGTCTAGGAGTATTTAATTTAATACCAGTGTATCCATTAGATGGTTCAAAAGTATTATTTCACTTTCTACCATATAAAGGAAGAGAGTGGATTATGCAAAACCAAACAATTCTTACAATGATTTTATTTGCAGTAGTATTGTTTACTAATGTAGTACCATATATATCAATTGGAATATACAATGGAATATATACTGCAGCAGATTTCATTTTTGGATTATTTTAATAAGGAATGAGTTTTAGTATGGAAAAGCAGGAAAATATAAGAAACTTTAGTATAATAGCACATATCGACCATGGAAAATCTACATTAGCAGATAGATTAATAGAAAAAACTGGTCTATTATCAGCTCGTGAAATGGAAAGTCAAATATTAGACAATATGGACCTAGAAAAAGAAAGAGGAATAACCATAAAAGCACAAGCTGTAAGAATGGCATATAAAGCAAATGATGGAGAAGAATATATCTTAAATTTAATAGACACACCAGGTCATGTTGATTTTAACTACGAGGTATCTCGTAGTTTAGCTGCGTGCGAAGGTGCTATTTTAGTTGTAGATAGTAGCCAAGGAATAGAAGCACAGACCTTAGCAAATGTATATTTAGCATTAGATAATAATTTAGACATTTTGCCAGTAATAAATAAAATAGATTTACCAAGTGCAAGACCAGATGAAATAAAACAAGAGATAGAAGAAATAATAGGAATACCAGCAATGGATGCACCTTGTATTTCAGCTAAAACAGGATTAAATATAGAAGATGTATTAGAACAAATAGTTAAGGAAATAAGACCACCCAAAGGAGATAAAGAAGCACAACTTAAATGCTTAATATTTGACTCTTTCTATGATAACTATAAGGGAGCAGTAAGTTATGTTAAAGTAGTAGAGGGTAATGTGAAGGCAGGAGACGAAATATTATTAATGGCAACAGGAAAGAAATTTGTAGTTACAGAACTTGGATATTTAGAACCAGGAAGATATCAACCATCAGATAAATTGGAAGCTGGAGATGTTGGATATATTGCAGCAAGTATAAAAACAGTATCAGATATAAATGTTGGAGATACAATTACAAATGCAGAAAATCCAGCCATAGAGCCACTACCAGGATATAAAAAAGCAAATTCAATGGTATATTGCGGAGTATATCCATTAGATGGCGGAGATTATGAAAACCTAAAAGTTGCATTAGAAAAATTAAAATTAAATGATGCAGCATTAAACTACGAACCAGAAACTTCAGTAGCTTTAGGATTTGGATTTAGATGTGGATTTTTAGGACTTTTACATTTAGAAATAGTACAAGAAAGGCTAGAAAGAGAATTTGACTTGAATCTAATTACAACAGCACCGTCAGTTATATATAAAGTATATAAAAGAGATGGAAGTATGATAGAACTATATAATCCAGTAGATTTGCCACCAGCACAAGATATAGAATATATAGAAGAACCAGTAGTAAAGGCAGAAATAATGTTACCTAAAGATTATGTAGGAAATGTAATGGAATTATGTCAAAATAGAAGAGGAATTTATATAGATATGAAATATCTAGACGCTACTAGAGTAACATTAGAATATGAATTACCATTAAATGAAATTATCTATGATTTTTTTGATACATTAAAATCAAAAACAAAAGGATATGCATCAATAGACTATGAACTTAGCGAATATAGAAAATCAGAATTAGTAAAACTAGATATACACATAAACAACGAACAAGTAGATGCATTATCATTTATAGTACATAAAGACACAGCATATACTAGAGGAAGAAAGATGGCAGAAAAACTCAAAACAGTAATACCAAGACAATTATTTGAAATACCAATACAAGCAATAGTTGGAGGCAAAATAATAGCAAGAGAAACAATATCAGCATTAAGAAAAGATGTTTTAGCAAAATGCTATGGTGGAGATATAACAAGAAAGAAAAAATTACTAGAAAAACAGAAAAAAGGTAAAAAGAAAATGAGACAAATAGGAAGTGTAGAAGTACCACAAGAAGCATTCTTATCAGTGCTTAAACTGGATGAGGAATAACAAAAACTGAACCAGCACATTTGATTTTACACAAATGTGCTGGTCTGTGCCAATGGACTAATAGGCGGTGTGGGAGGTATTCCTTTTATTCTTCTTCGTGCCAACTCACAACAAGAAATATAGAAAAACATAACAGCCCAAGGTGTTCTTGATCGAACGCAAAAAAAAGAAGCATTAAGAAGAACAATACGGTACTTGCTTTGATTTTCATAATGAAACCTCCGATAATGATTTATTGTACATATATATTATAGCACAAATACCAATAAAGTGCAAAATTACAGCCATTCTTTCTGATTTGTACATATATAGTACAACATAAATGTCAATAGTTTAATTAATGAAAGGAATAGAAAATGAAATCAAATAAAAAAAGTTTAAATGTAAAAAATAAGAAGTGTAGGGTCTGTTTTGACCAAATCGAAAAGAAAAAAACAAGAAATGTAAGGGTGGACAAATCTATTTGCCAAAATGAAGAAGAAAATACATTTCAGGATCAAATAGAAGGAAGAAACTCTGTACTAGAATTACTAGAAACGGGAAAAGATATAAATAAGATATTTATTGAAAAAGGCGAAAAACGTGGTTCAATAAATAAAATAATAGGAATTGCAAAAGATAGAAAAGTAGTTATAGTAGAAATTGAAAAAACAAAATTAAATCAAATGGCACAAACAGATAACCATCAAGGAGTAATTGCAATCGTTCCACCATTTGATTATTGTGAAGTTGAAGATATATTAAATGAAGCCAAAAGAAAGAATGAAAAGCCATTTATTATGATATTAGATGGAATAGAAGATCCACACAATTTAGGAAGTATTATAAGAACAGCAGAAACTGCAGGAGTACATGGAATAATAATACCTAAAAGAAGAGCATGCATGGTAAATAGCACAGTATATAAAGTAGCAAGTGGAGCGGTAGAACACATGAAAATAGCAAGAGTAAACAATATAACAGATACAATAAACTACTTAAAGGAAAACGATATCTGGATATATGGTACAGAAATGGAAGCAAAAAAGTATTATTATAATGAGAATCTAACAGGTGCAGTAGCAATAGTTATAGGAAGCGAAGGGTTCGGAATGAGTAGATTAGTAAAAGAAAACTGTGATGTACTTCTAAAAATACCAATGAAAGGAACAATAACATCACTAAACGCATCAGTATCAGCAGGGATAGTAATGTATGAAGTTGTAAGGCAAAGGACAATAGAGTAGCCCAACGCAGGAGATTTTGTTTTTATTTTGTTTGAAGAACCCCGAAAAACATCGTAGGCGTTTCAAACGTGGGTTCAATAAAAAATAAAAACAAAATCTCCGACGAGATTGGGCGAATTATTTTGAAAGTAAAAATATGAAAAAATTTTACTTGTATTGTATTTTAAAAACTTTTTTGATATAATTACAAAAAAATAAACAAACGAAAAATAAAAAAAGGGGGTTTTGGATGGTAACTTTAGAAGATGTGAAAAATAATCCAGAAGTACAAGAATTAGTTGTTGGAGCTCAGAAGCAATTAAATGCACTAGGATATACAGAGCATTCACAAAGACATGTAAGTATAGTATCAAATAGAGCAGGAAACATACTAAGGACATTAGGCTATGATGAACACAGAGTAGAACTTGCAAAGATAGCTGGATATTTGCACGATATAGGAAATGGAGTTAACAGAGTAGACCACGCACATTCAGGAGCAATTTTAGCTTATAACATATTAAAAGACATGGGAATGGATGTAAAAGACAGAACTGAAATTATGTCGGCAATAGGAAACCATGACGAATCAACAGGAACAGCAGTAAGCGATATATCAGCAGCACTGATACTAGCAGACAAATCAGATGTTCACAGAGATAGAGTTGTAAATCAAAATATGGCAACATTTGATATACATGATAGAGTAAATTATGCAGTAACAGAAGCAAATTTAAAAATAGACAATGATGAAAAAAAGATAATTTTGGATTTAACAATTGATACAGAAATTTGCCCAGTTTTAGACTATTTTGAAATATTTATGGATAGAACAATGATGAGTAAATATGCAGCAAAATATTTACAGATATGGTTTGAATTAATTATCAATGATACAAAATTATTATAAATCATTGATTAATAGTTTTATACGTTATATAGAAGGAGATTGAAGAAATTGAAAAAGAAAGTAATACTAGTAATAGGAATAATTTTAGTAGTAGCAGCTCTAATTGCTGTCTCACTTTTTGGAATATATGTAAAAAATGAAAATGGAGAAAAGAGAAATATAATTCCAAATTACAAAATGGGAATGGAATTCTCAAGTGCAAAAAAAATAATAGCATCAGTAAGTGACGCTGTATCTTCAGAAAAAATATTTGATAAAGAAGGAAATGAAATAACAGAAAAAGAAGATGGCGTAGAATATACTGAAGAAAATGGATACAAAATAGAACAAACGAAGGTAAATCCAGATGATAAAAAAACGTTAGAAAACTATAAAAGCTCAAAGGAAACTTTAAAAAAGAAACTTGATAATTTGAAAATTCCAGAATATATATTAGACATGAATGAATCAAATGGAGAAGTTACAATTCAAATACCAGACAATGAAATGACAGAAGAAACAGAATCAATGATAAAAAAAACAGGTTCATTAATATTTATAGATTTATCAACATTTGAAGTAGTATTTACTACAGATTATGTTAAAAGTTCAGATGTTGTAGCAAGACAAGGCGATTTAGAGGCTGCAATCTTCTTACAAATAAAACTTACAGAAGATGGGATTACAAAACTAAACGAATTGAGTGAAAAATACAAAGAAACAACTGAGACAGTAACAAAGGAAGATGGGACAACAGAAGAGCAAACAAATAAAAAGGAACTATTTGTTTTACTAAATGGAATGAGTTTAGGAACAACAGTATTAGAAAACATAGTATATGATAATACTATAATGATACCATTTGCAGTATCAAATAATAATGATGAATTAAATACAGCAATGAATGAAGCACAAACAGAATCAATAATATTAAACTCAGGAATGCCTATATTAACATATGAATATAAAAATGAAACAGTACAAGCAGAAATAACATTAGAAACAGTATTATATTATATAGGAGCAATATTCGTAATATTCCTAGTATTATTTATATTTATAATAATTAGATTTAAAGCAAAGGGCTTTATTTCAATGTACTTCCAAATAGGATTTTTTGCAGTAATGCTACTAATAATGAGATTAACGAATGTCACACTTACAATGGAAGGTATAGCAGGAATAGTAATAGCGTCAATAGTAAATTATGTATTCAATTATATAATGCTAAAACGTACAAACGAACCAGGAATGTACAAAGAAACAAACTTAATATTTATGTTCAATACATTACCATTGTTTATAATAGCAATAGTGTTTACATTTTCAACTAAGGCAACACTATCAAGTTTTGGAATGACAATATTCTGGGGAATAATTATGACATATGTATATAACTTTATATTTGCAAAATATGTATTTGAAAATTTAACAGGAGGTAAAGCAGATGAAAACAGCAAAAACAACAATTAAAATAATATTAATAATCGTAGCAATTGCAGTGATAGCAGTAGGAGCATACTTCTTGAAAACAAAAGGATTAAATTTTCCAGAAAATGGAGTATATACACAAAATAATATAATTGAAATATCAAGAGATTATATGATAAAAGCAGGAATTGCATTAGCGTTGGTACTAGTTTACCTAATGATAAGATTTAATAAATTAGGAGTAGTAAAAACAGCTTTAATTTCACTTGCAGTGGTTGTCTGGGTGCAAGTTTTAACAATAGCTATAATAGTAATTACAAGAATGCCAATTGATAGAATGTTTTTTGCAATATTACTATTAGGTTTTGCACTAACAACATTAGCACTAACAGCATTTTATGAGAAAAAATTAAAAACAGAATAACACAGAATAAAAAATCCTTAATATAATAATATTAGGGATTTTTTAGGAGTGATAATAATGTTAAAAAAGATAATAAAGAAAATTACAAAAAATAAAGAGAAAACTGAAAAGCAGAGAAAGAAGATGCTTAAAACTGATAGAAAACTTTGCTATTTTAGAGATAAAGAAAATATTTCTAAAGCAGAAGTGTTAGAAATTTTAAAAACAAACGATAATGTTGTATTACTAGACGTAAGAAGTAATCAAGAATATAGAGAGGGAAACTTACCACGGAAGTATAAACATACCATTATATGAAATACAAAGAAGAGCAATAATAGAATTAAAAAATAAAGATGCAATAATAATTGCTTATTGCAGTGCAGGAATTAGAAGTAAAAAAGCAGTGAAAATATTAAGAAAACTAGGATATAGAAATTTATATACAATAGAAGGTGGAATAGATATATATGAATGAAATATTAGAAAAAGCAAAGGAAAACATGATATTAAAAGAACAAAACTTATCACAATTTGCATGTAAATCAGAAAAAGGACATTGGCTAAAACCAGATATAGAAGATATAAGACCAATATTTTTTAGAGATATAGATAGAATAATACACTCATCAGGATATGCTAGATATATAGATAAAACACAAGTCTATTCATTTATACAAAATGACCATATAACAAGAAGAGTTTTACATGTTCAACTAGTTTCAAAAATAGCAAGAACAATAGGAAGAAGTTTAAAACTAAATGAAGATTTAATAGAAGCAATTGCACTAGGTCATGATATTGGTCATACACCATTTGGACATAAAGGAGAGAGTTTACTAAATGAAATATGTATAAAAGAAAGTATAGGATATTTTTGTCATAATGCACAAAGTGTCAGAATATTGCAAGACATAGAAAACTTAAATATAAGTGTGCAAACATTAGATGGAATACTAGCACATAATGGAGAAATCTTAAAGAAAAAATATGAATATAATCCAGATAAAACAATAGAAGAATTTAAACAAGATTTATATAATGCATTTAATGAACCATCATATAGTAAAAAGATAGTACCAATGACACTAGAGGGATGCGTAGTTAGACTAGCAGATGTAATAGCATATATAGGAAGAGATATAGAAGATGCAATAAAAGTAAATGTAGTAACAAGAGAAGAAATTCCAGAATATCCAGCTAGCATTTTGGGCGATAACAATTCAAAAATAGTGGATACATTAATAAAAGATATTATAACAAATAGTTTTGATAAGCCATATTTAGAGTTCTCAAAAGAAGTATTCGATAGCTTAATGGAACTAAAAGATTGGAATTATGAAAAAATTTATAATTCAAAAAAAGCAAATGTAAATTATGATCATATAGAAAATATAACAAAAGAATTATATAATTACTATCTAAATAGACTTAAATATGTAAATTATGAAAATGAATTACAAAAAGACTATATAACATCATCAGAAAGAACTTTTTATACATTCGTTAAAAAGATGATGCCTAAGGAAGAAAATCATAATGTAAAAAGAATAATAGTAGATTATATTGCTGGTCAAACAGATAAATTCTTTTTGAACGAATGTGGATTGTATCTGGAGTAAGAAAATGCTGTTTGTAATTATACAAACAGCATTTTCTTAATTCAATTCATCATAGGCTTTTCTAACTGCTTGAGCCAATTGGGAAGAACAAGATGTTGGTTTTGTACCACACTTTATATCTTTAAACCAATTTTCAATTTCTTCAACTGTTTTTCCATCAACAACTTTTGAAATTGCCGCTAAGTTACCAGGACAACCACCGTGAAATGTAACATTTGTAATAACATTACCATTTATATCAAAATCTATTTCTCTGGTACAAGTACCACGAGTAGCATATTTATATCTCATAAAAAACCTCCTATAATTAAAATATATGAAACATTATACAATTAAATTTGTAAAAAATCAAAATATAATAAAAAAATAACAAGGTTGTATGTAATACTACAACCTTGTTACTTATTTAGCTACATTTTTTGTTCGCCAGGTATGAAATAATCTACAACACCATAAATGATAGCACCAATAATTGCAGCCATCCAAGATATAGAATATCCAGCAACAAAGTATTGTGTAACATAAAGTATTATAACAGATAAAACGAAACCTACAAAACCTTTTCCAAATGGACTAGCTTGTATACCAGTAAATTTAGATACTAAATAATCTAAAACAGTAAGAACAACTGCAGCTATAGCAAGAGCCCAAAAATTTGATATTTGAAAACCTGGTGTAAAAAATGCAGTAACGGCAAGAACAACAGCGGCAGCAATAAGTCTACCGATAATTTGCCAAGCCATACTAGCACCGTTTTGTACATTTGTATTTTGAGAATTATCAGACATTACTTTTACCTCCTAACTTTAAGTTTTGCTTTGATTTTTAGGTGTTCAACATATATTATTTTCAAATATAAAATAAATATTCAAAAAAATTTTTATTGCATAAAAAAAGCAAAAAAAACAAAAAATATAAAAAAATAGGAGGAAACTAAAAATGATTAATACATTTGTAAGAGTATCAATATTATACATATTGGTATTAATAATTATGAGATTAATGGGAAAAAGAGAAATTGGACAAATGCAACCATTTGAACTAGTAATAGCAATAATGATAGCAGATTTAGCATCAGTTCCAATGTCTGATGTTGGAATTCCAATAACTAATGGAATAATACCAATACTTGCATTATTATTATTCCAATTATTAATATCAATTATTAATTTAAAAAGTATAAGATTAAGAAAAGTAATTTGCGGGAAACCATCAATACTAATATATAGAGGGAAAATTGATGAAAAAGAATTGAAACGAGAAAAAATAACAATAAATGAATTACAAGAAAGATTAAGACAAAAGGATATATTTTCAATAGGAGATGTAGAATATGCAATTTTAGAAACAAATGGACAAATTAGTGTAATACAAAAACCAGAGAAAAGAAATACCATACCAGAAGATTTTAACATTTTACCAGATTATGAGGGAATTCCATATGATTTAGTTGTTGATGGAAAAATTATGCATGAAAATTTACAAAAAATTGGAAGAGATTATAATTGGCTAGAAAAAGAAATGAAAAAATTTAATATAAAACCACACGAAGCACTAGTGGTAACATTTGATGGAAAATCACAAATATTTTGTCAAAAAAGAGAGGAGAATAATAAAAAATGAAAAGAGAAATAATAATTATAATAACGATAATACTAACTATAGTTATATCAGATATAATAGTACAAAGTCATTTAGAAAATACGTCAAATGTAATGACGTCTAAACTTGAAGATTTAAAAGAACAAATAACAAATTCAAAAGAAAATCTTAAAAATGAAGAAATAAAAGAGAGCCTAGAAAAAGTAGAAAGAGAATGGGAAAAAGTGAACAAAACGTGGTCAATAATAGTAATGCATGAAGAATTAGACAATATTGAACAAGCTTTAGTAAAAACAAAATCAAGCATAAATGAAGGGGAAGCAGAAGATCGGATTAGAAGAACTAGAAACTGCATTGTTCTTTATAAAACATGTAAGAGAAAGAGAAAAAATTTTATTAAAAAATATTTTTTAAATAATGAAACTAAATAATCAATATGGAGTACTACTATTTCAGTACTCCATATTGATTTAATAAATTATTCCAGTTGGGATATATGTAGCATCTGGTGGATATGTAAATTCATTAGAAGGCTTATCTATTTGTTTAATTTTAGTTACTTTAAGAATAGGAATTTCTCCGTGATAATTACCTCTTGTTATTTCTCCAACAATTTCAACCCATGTACCATCCGAATAATTCTTAGCTTCTTTACATGAACATAAAAAACCTACAATTAGCTTATTTTGAGTATTATCCATAATCATATCTCGTGCAAGAACAAACTGACTTTCAGAAAAATCCACATTACGATAAACATATCCAGAAAAACAAATTTTTTGACCTACATAAGTATCTACATTTTCATACACGCTTTTTAGTATATTAGTATAATTATCAGCTTGAATATAAGCTACTTCAGGAGTATCTAAACTATCATTAACTTTTATAGTAGAACTAAAAATTTTGTAGAGAGAAATCAAAAAAAATATAACTACAATAATAGCTAATATGATGAAAGATATTTTAACAATACTTTTACTATTTAGTTTAACATTATAAATAAACATAAATTCACCTCAAATTCTTTTGTTAATTGTATTCAAAATATTGAAAGATATGACGTTTTATGATATAAATATAAAGATAAAATGAGGAAAGAAGGTTTTAGCTTTGGGTATTATAAAGAAAATGTTTAAATCATATAGTGAAAAAGAAGTAAAAAGAGTAATGCCAATAGTAGAAAAAATAAATTCTCTTGAAGAAAGTATTTCGAAATTGACAGACTCAGAGTTAACTAAGAAAACAGAAGAATTTAAAAATAGATTAAATAATGGAGAAACATTAGATGATATCTTACCAGAAGCTTTTGCGGTTGCTAGAGAAGCTTCAAAAAGAGTTTTAGGAATGAGACATTTTGATGTTCAATTAATAGGTGGTATTATTCTACATCAAGGAAGAATTGCAGAAATGAAAACAGGAGAAGGAAAAACATTAGTTGCAACATTGCCAGTATATTTAAATGCACTTACAGGAAAAGGTGTACACGTTGTTACAGTAAATGACTACTTAGCAAAAAGAGATAGTGAATGGATGGGAAAATTATATAGATTTCTAGGATTATCAGTAGGATTGGTAGTCGCAGGAATGAATCCTAATATGAAAAGAAAAGCATATGCAGCAGATATTACATATGGTACAAATAATGAATATGGATTTGATTACTTAAGAGACAACATGGTTGTAAATAAAGAACAATTAGTGCAAAGAGAGTTAAACTATGCAATAGTAGATGAGATAGATAGTATATTAATAGATGAAGCACGTACACCACTTATAATATCAGGAACAGCCAATGAATCATCAAACTTATATAAATTAGCAGACGATTTTGTTAGAAAATTAAAAGCAAAAATATTAGTTGAAGAAGATGCAAAAGATACTGAACAAGCAGAAGACAATGAAAATTATGATTATATTATAGACTTAAAAGCTAAATCAGCATCAATTACAGTAAAGGGAACAAAAAAAGCAGAAGAGTATTTCAAATTAGAAAACTTAAATGATATAGAAAACTCAGAAATAGTACATCACATAAACCAAGCGTTAAGAGCTCATGGAATAATGAAAAAAGATATAGATTATATAGTTAAAGATGGAGAAGTTCTAATTGTAGATGAATTTACAGGAAGAATTATGTATGGAAGAAGATACAATAATGGTTTACATCAAGCAATAGAAGCAAAAGAACATGTTAAAATTGCAAATGAATCTAAAACATTAGCAACAATAACATTCCAAAACTATTTTAGAATGTACAACAAATTATCAGGTATGACAGGTACTGCTATGACAGAAGAAAGTGAATTTAGAGAAATATATAACTTAGATGTTATAACAATACCAACTAACAAACCAATGGTAAGAAAAGACTTAAATGATATTATATACAAAAATGAAAGAGCAAAGTTTAGAGCAGTTGTAGAAGATATAAAACAAAGTAATGCAAAAGGTCAACCAGTTCTAGTAGGTACTGTATCAATTGAAAATTCAGAAAAATTAAGCAGTATTCTTAAAAAAGAAGGAATAAAGCATGAAGTTTTAAATGCTAAATACCATGAAAAAGAAGCTGAAATAATTGCACAAGCTGGTAAGTATGGAGCTGTTACTATTGCAACAAATATGGCAGGACGTGGTACAGATATTATGCTTGGAGGAAATTCAGAATTCTTAGCAAAACAAGAAATGAGAAAACGTGGATACAGTGAAGAATTAATAGATGCATCAACTGCACATAATGAAACAGATGATGAACAAATATTAGATGCAAGAAAAACTTTTAATGAATATGAGCAAAAATTTGAAAAAGAAATTAAAGAAGAAAAAGAAAAAGTAATTGCAGCTGGAGGACTTAAAATCATTGGTACAGAACGTCATGAATCAAGAAGAATTGATAATCAGCTAAGAGGTAGAAGTGGACGTCAAGGAGACGTTGGAGAATCAAGATTTTATATTGCATTAGACGACGATTTAATGAAGTTGTTTGGTGGAGATATGATAACATCTGTATATAATACTTTAAAAGCGGACGAAAACATGCCAATAGAATTAGGAATGATTTCAAAAACAGTAGAAAATGCACAAAGAAGAATAGAAGGAAAGCACTTCAGCATAAGAAAAAATGTATTACAATATGATGATGTAATGAACAACCAAAGAGAGATAATTTATAAACAAAGAAGAGAAGTACTAGATGGAGAGAATTTAAAAGATAAAATATTGAAAATGATGACAACAGAAGTAGAAGCAATTGTAACAACACATTATTCAGATTCATTAATAAACAAAGAAGCATTAATAGCAGATGCAAAATCAAACTTAGATATAAACTTAAAACCAGAAGAAATAGACACAGATGTACAAAAAACAATAGAAAAATTAACTGACATAGTAACAGAAAAATATTTAGCAAAAGAGCAAGAAGTTGGAGAAGAACAATTAAGAGAAGTAGAAAGAGTTGTAATGCTTAAAGTAGTTGATCAAAAATGGATGGATCATATAGATGCTATGGACGAATTAAAAGATGGAATAGGACTAAGAGCATATGGACAAAAAGACCCAGTAGCACTATATAGAATAGAAGGCTTTGAGATGTTTGATCAAATGGTAAATGATATAAAAGCAGATGTTGTAAAAATTTTATTACACTTAGAAAAAGTAGAAAGAGTTGAAAGAGTACAAACAGTAAAAATTACAGGAGAGGGACTAAAAGAAGAAGGAGAAAAACCAAACAAAACAGAACCAGAAGCAAAAATACCTGTAAGAAATACTGAAGAACAAGTAGGAAGAAATGATCCATGTCCATGTGGAAGCGGAAAAAAATATAAGAATTGCTGTGGAAGAAATCAATAAAAAATAAAAGGCCATATTTTGTCAAAAAAAAGATTATATAACCTTGACAAAATATGGCTTTTAATATAAAATACATACTAAATGTAAAGATAGGAGGCTCTTTATTATGTGGGGAGACATTGCAATAACATTTTTATTAGCTTTCATAGCAGCATATGTTTGTACACCGTATACTGTAAGGTTAGCAAGAAAAGTAAAAGCAGTAGACAGACCAAAAGAAAAAAGAAAAATACATAAAAAAGTAATGCCAAGACTTGGTGGAATTGCAATTGTTTTTGGATTTTTGATATCAGCAATATATCTAATAATTGTTATGACAATAGAAGGAAAAATAGATATACTAACAAACAACTATTATATAAAATTATTAGGATTTCTTGCAGGAATACTAATATTAGAAGTATTCTGTTATTTTGATGACAAAAAAGGGATTAAACCAATAATAAAGTTAATAGGACAGCTTCTTGCAGCATTGGCTGTGGTTCTAAGTGGTACAGTAATAGACAAGATTGCAATTCCAGCCTCTAGCACAGTTATAATAAACGAAGTATTTTTGAAAGTATTTACAGTAATATGGATAATAGGAATAACTAATGCCATAAATTTAACAGATGGATTAGATGGATTATCAACTGGAATTTCACTAATTTCATCAATTTGCCTATTAATTATTTTCATCATAAACGAATCTCCAATAATTTCAATAATATTTGCAACAGCATTAGCAGGAGCATTATTAGGTTTCTTACCATTTAATTTTAACCCAGCAAGAACCTTTATGGGAGATACAGGTTCAAATTTTATAGGTTTTACATTATCTGTTATATCTATAATGGGGGTAGCAAAAACATATACAGCTCTAATAATTGTTGCTCCACTATTAGTACTTGCACTTCCAATATTCGATACTTCATTTGCAATAATAAGAAGAATTATAAAAGGAAAATCAATAAGAGCAGTTTTTAGGGCAGATAGAGGACATTTACATCATAAACTTATGGACAAAGGATTTTCACAAAAGCAAGCAGTTATAATTTTATATGGAATAAGTGCAACTTTTGGGCTATTTGCAATAATATTATTAGAAAGTGGATTCTGGAAAGCAATGTCATTTGCATTATTAGTTATAGCCATATTTATGATGGGATATAAAGACATTTTTAAAATTAAGAAAAAGAAGAAAAAAGCAGAATAAAAAATATATATAAAATAGAGAGGCTAAATTATCAAAATGGGTCAAAAATCATTATTTAAAAATTCTATATATAAAGCATTATTGAGTTTTGCAAATATTGTAATTCCAATAATAATAGGTCCATATATTACAAGATTGTTAGATGTTGAATTATATGGGTCTTACAATAAAGTATATGCAGAATTTCAAGTGTTTTTAATTTTTGCAACATTTGGAATATATACATTTGGAGTAAGAGGAATAAGTAAGATAAGAGATGATAAAGAAAAAGTATCAGAGCTATTTACTAACTTATTTTTATTGGGAATAATAACAAATATTGTTACAGGAATAATTTATATAGTATATGCATTGATTTCCTCAACAGGGATAACTCAAAGCATTTATTTTGTATTTATAATACAAATTATAGCTAATATTTTTTACATAGAATTTTTAAATGAAGCATTAGAAAATTATAAGTTTATAACAATAAAAACATTAATTGTAAAAGTACTATATTTAGTATTGCTATTAGCTATGGTTAAAAAACCTGATGATATCATTATTTATTCAATTATAATTTCTGGCATTGTATTCTTAAACAATATTATTAGCTATATATATGTAAAAAAACATATAAATTTTAACTTTAAACAAATACACTTAATTCGATATATAAAACCACTATTTTTAGTATTGATAATAACAAATATAGAAATTCTTTATGGACAACTAGACAAAGTAATGCTTGGAAAATTTGTAAATGATGTTTCAGTTACATTGTATTACATACCGTATTATTTAATTGCAACTTTAGCTGCAATTCCATATTCAATAATCAACGTTTCAATTCCAAGACTCTCATATATGGTAGAATCAAATAATAAAGAAAGCTATGAAGGAGCACTTAACACAAGTATTTCTAGTTTACTATTTTTAATATTACCTATGTGTATGGGTGTTGTAGCTTTAGCTCCAGAGGTTGTACAATTATATGCAGGAGATAAATACATTGGAACAGGAATGTCAACAGTTTTGATTTTAGCATGTATTTATAGAATTATAATAAGTATAGAATCATCGATGACAAATTTAGTATTATATGCCAATAATAGAGAAAAGATATTAGTTAAATTTTCTTTGACTTTTGGATTGCTTAATGTGATAATGAATTTTTTATTAGTAGCTATTAACAAATTGACTCCATTAACTGCTATGCTAACAACAGCAATAGCAGAATTATTACTATGTATAGTTCAATACATATATATAAAGAAAAAGATGAAAATAGAATTGAAAATATTTTCAAAACAAAATTTAACATATGGAATCTTAGCACTATGTTTTATACCTATTTCTATGTTAATAAAATATATTAATTTAGGATTTTATATAAACATAATTGCTATAATGTTAATATGTATATTACTTTATGTAGGAGTACTGTTTATAAAAAAAGATTCAGTATTAAATATGATATTAAAAAAATTTTTAGGAAAACTTTTACGAAAAAAAGGAGTAATAAATGAATAAAATAATCATACCAACAGGTTATATGGGCTCAGGTTCATCTGCTATAACAGATTTAGTTGCAGAATTTAAAGATTGCAAAAACGACTTTAAATCATATGAATATGTAATGTTACATTGCCCAAATGGTATTTTTGATTTAGAAGACAAACTACTAAATGGAAATAATGCAATTAGAAGTGATGAGGCTTTAAGAACTTTTGAATTACAAATGAAAAAGCTATATGATAAAAAATTCTGGTGGGTTGGTAATTATAAAGAAATAATAGACTCTAAATTTATGGAGGAAGTTTATTCGTATCTTAATAAGATAACAGAGTTCAAATATGATGGATATTGGTATACTCATGAAGAAGTAGATGCAAAAATGTTTTTTAAATTGCTTCTACGAAAGCCAATAAAAACAATTTTTAAAAATAAATACTATAAACCAATTTTAAAATATAAAGATGGAATGAGAATAACATTTATAAAGTCAGAAGAATTTTATAAAAATTCAAAAGAATTTATAAATAATATTATAAATATGATAGCACAAGGTTCTGAAAATGTGGTACTAGACCAATTTTTACTGCCATTTAATTTATTCAGAGTAGATAATTATTTTGATGATAATGCAAGAGTGATAGTTGTACAAAGAGATCCAAGAGATGTGTTCATATTAAATAAATATATATGGAAACAAAAAAAGATTGGAATTCCTATGCCATGTGATGTTCACGAATTTTGTAAATATTATAAAGGTATGAGAGAAAGTGAAAAACCAATAAAATCAAATAAAGTATTAAGAATTAATTTTGAGGATTTAATATACAAATATGATGAAACAGTAAAAAAAGTGATGGAACACTTAGAGTTTACAGAAGAAATGCATATAAATAAAAAGCAAAGATTTAATCCAGATTTATCAATAAATAATACTCAATTATTTAGAAAAAAAGACTATCAAGAAGAAATGAAAATAATAGAAAAAGAATTATCAAACTATTTGTATGATTTTCCATATAAACTGGAAAATCATGTAGATAATACTATAGAATTTTAATGGGTGAAATTTAATGAAGAATGTTTTATTTATTGTTTTAGACTCAATAACTAATAACCAGTTATTTAACAGTATAGATTCAAAACAAAAAGCACCATTTCTCAATAAACTAAGAGAAAAGGCAATTACGGGAGATAACATGTATTCACAAGCACCATATACAGAAGCTGCTTTAATGTCTCTATTGGGGTCATTAGATACATTAGATGCAGGTGGATATATGGAGAAATTTAAAAATAAAAAAACAGCTATTGATGAATTCAGAAAAAATGGCTATAAAACTTACTTTCCAACATATTATCCGAGTATATATCCATCATATATGACTTACGGTGCGGAATATATGAATTATATAGAAAAATTTACTTTTTCCCAATTATGGGATTATAGATTTAAACATTTTAGAGAAGCGTATTTAGAAGGAAAAACAACAAAAAAAGAAAATGAAATGCTTGAAGAAATGCTTGAAGATAATTTTAATGCATGGATAAAGTTACTGAAACTCTTAATTGAAAAAGATGAAAAAACAGTGATGCTTAACGATTGCGTTGAGAGAGAAGGACTTAAGGAAACTATAAATGAAATTTCAGAAGAATTAGATAAATTCATACTTGATAAAAATAAATATATGAAAGAATTGTTTACACAAGGTGAGGAACATATTTTATTTAAAGTAAATTCACATGATTATGCTGATAAAGTGCAAAATAATGATTTTAGAGAGTGGCTTATAGATAATTATACAGAAACATTTAAGAAGATAAAAAAGACTCAAACTAAAACTAATTTAAAAACAGCAAGAATACCAGTAAAAAAAATACTTAGAAATTTAAAAGATATAAACTGTATTAAAGGCTTGCTAGCAGGATACAAAAATCTAATTTGTGATAAAGACATTTTAGATAGAATTAATGAAAAGTACGACTTATTCAAAGCACAAAGATCATTCAGAACAGTTGCAGAATTAACAATTAATTGGATTGAAAAAAACAAAAATTCTGAAACTCCATGGATGGCGTATGTACATGTTGATGATGCACATTATCCAGAAAATTTCTTTACATATGATACAACAAACAAAGAGATAATAGAAAGTGAATTTAAAAGAATAAATGAATTTGTGGATAACCTACCCAAGAAATATTGTGGAACAATAGCATCGGACTTATCACTATTATATTGTGATTCTATTATAGAAATGATATTCAAATATCTAGAAGAAAATAATATGATGGATAATACAAGCATTGTAATAACAGCAGATCATGGCTTTTCATACTACTTTAACCCAATAAGAGAAAAGTATGTAATAAGCAATTATAGAGAAAACTATAATGTACCATTTATAGTTTTAGACAAAGACATAAAACCTAGAAAAATACAAGGATTTTTAGCAACTAAAGATATACCAGTCACACTTTTAGATTTAGCTAATATAAAAATTCCAGAATATTTCAAAGGAAAATCTTTATTAGATTTTGAAGGAAGAGAATTTGCAACAGTTGAATTTATGGGAGGAGGATGCCCAGATTTAAAAAGAAGACCAGTTATATTAGGAATAAGAGATAGTGAATATGAAGTTATGTCGGAAATATATAATAATGATATGCAAATAAAAGAAATATATGATTCACAAAAAGATTATTATGAACAAAAAAATTTGGTAAAGTCAAAAAAAATAGATATAGAAAAAGAAAAGAGATTTTTACAAAATAGATATAAAGAAATTATGAAAGACTTAGAAAGTGAATGCAACTAATAAGCTTTTGGAAGGAAAAGAGTGTAACTATGAAGAAAGTAAGTGTAATAGTGCCAGTATATAATGTAGAAAACTATCTAAGAAAATGTTTAGATTCACTTGTAAATCAAACATTAACAGACATTGAAGTAATTATTGTAAATGATGGTAGTAAAGATAATAGTCAAATTATTATAGATGAATATGTTAACCAAAGTCCCAACTTGATGAAATCTTTTATAAAAAAAAATCGGAGGATTAAGTTCAGCAAGAAATTATGGATTAGAATATATTGAAGGAGAATATGTAAGTTTTCTAGATAGTGATGATTGGCTAGAACCGGATGCATTAGAAAGAATGTATAATATAGCAATTAAAGAAGATAGTGATATTGTTATATGTGACATGATGGATTATTATGAAGATGGAACAACAATTGCTCATAATTGCACAAAATACGATTCTGTTTATAAAGTTACTCCATCAGCATGTAATAAGATTTTTAAAAATACTTTAATTAAAGAAATTCGTTTTTTAGATGGATTATGGTATGAAGACTTAAATTTTACAACAAAGATGTTATTAAAAGAACCTAGAATATCAACAATTTCTGGATTATACTATAACTGCAATGTTAGAAATAACTCAATAATGAATAATGAAAATTCAATAAAAAATTTAGATATTATAAAAGTAATAGAAGATTTAAAAAATTATGCTAAAGAAAATAAGATATACAAAGAAAATATATTTAAGTATTTAATATTTGACCACATATTGATTACAACAATAAATCGAGTTTCAAAGCAAAAAAGCAAAGACAAAAAAAAAGTTATAAAAAAATTAAGGAAATATTGTAAATTAAATCTTAAAGATTATAAAAAACAAGAATTTTATAAAAACATTCCGAACAATAGGAAAATAATAGCTAATTTAAACTATTATGGATTTCATAATAGTTCTAAAATGTTATTAAATATGAAATCAAAAATAAATTAGGAGGAATAGAATGCCAAAAATAAGTATTATTATACCAGTTTATAATGCAATGGAATATTTAGAAAAATGCCTTGAGTCAATATTAGCACAAGAATTTGAAGAAGTGGAAGCAATACTTGTAAATGATGGTTCAACAGATTCAACAGAAGAAATCATAGATAAATACATAAACAACTATCCAAGTGTATTCAAAAAGATAAATAAAGAAAATGGAGGACAAGGTACAGCAAGAAATGTTGGATTGGAATTAGCAAATCGGAGAATATGTACTTTTTATTGATGCAGATGACTATTTAGAACCAAATATGTTGAAAGAATTATATAATAAAGCAAAAGAAGAAAACAGCGATTTAGTAATTTGTGATTATTATGAAGTTTATGATAATGAAAAAAAATACAAAGAAGCAATGAAAAAATATTCAGAAGATAATAAAATAAATTATATGCTCTCAAATACAAGTCCTTGGAATAAATTAATAAAGACACAAATTATGAGAGAAAATAATATCAAATTTTTAGAACACCACATTTATGAAGATATGGCAACTATGCCAATTTTGATAGGATATATTAATAAAGTTTCATATCTTAAAAAACCGTTATATAATTATATTATTAGAACTGGATCAACAATGAGACAACAGACATACAATAAAAAAATAGAATCTATTTTTGTTGCTATAGATTATTTATTAAAGGAATTTAAAGAAAGAAAATTAAATGAAAAATACAGTGAAGAGCTAGAATATATAGTAATAGAACATTTATTATATGCAGGGACAGGAAGATTTTTACAATATGAAGAAGGAAAAGGTAAACTCAAAGAAATTAAAAAAATTATGAACAATGATTATCCAAACTGGAAAAAAAATAAATATTATAAAAAGCAAAATTTAAAATTTAAAGTAACATGTAATATATTTTATATTCAAAATGCTATACTTATTAAAATATATGGTATAATAAGAAACAAATAAAAGAGGGAAGTAAGAAAAAGATGGAAAATATAGTTTCAAAGCTAAAAAATAACTGGATATTATTTATAATTATTTTACAACCAGTATTAGACATAGTATCGTATTTTCAAATGAAATACATAGGAAATTCATATTCTTGGATAATTAGAGTAGCACTTGTAGCAATAGTTGTATTCATTTCATTTGTAGCTTCAAAAGATAAGAAAAAGTTTATATTAAAAATTTCACCATTTGCATTATTTTTTATAATACATATGGCTAATTTATACAGAATACATAAAATAAGCATAATTGAAGATACAAAATATTTTATTTTAGTATTCCAAATGCCAATATTATGCATAGCATTAGTTGACTATATAAAAAATACAGATTATGATTTAAATAAAATAAAACTAGGAATTTGTTGGAGTTTTACTATTTTTGTTATAAGTATTTTAGTAGCATATATTACTAAAACATATCAATATACATACGCCGAAGGAATAGGTATAACTGGTTGGTTTTCAAGTGCAAATACAGCAAGTATGATTTTGTGTGCATTGACTCCTTGGGTAATATATATGGCTTCTAACTCTAAAAAAGTGTTGGTTTATTTAATAACATGTATGACAGGAGCTATCATACTATTTACTAATGCTACAAGATCTTGCTATTTTACATTACTAGGTTCACTATGTGTAATGATTTTTGCATTGTTAGTCTCAAAAAAAGAAACAAAGAAGATATTAAAAATAATAATAACAATAGTGTTTTTAATATTATCAGTAATATTTTATAAATTTTCATCTACAAATGATAGACGAATAATTGCAAATAACGTAACTAGAGAATATTCAAAAGACATAGAAAATGTTGTTATAGCAAGTAAACCAAAGGATATTGAAACAGAAGTTAATCCTACAGAAACAGAAATTGATATTGATATTAACAATATAGACATAAATAATTATGAAATGTGTGTAAAAATTTTAAAAACAAGTTATATATATGAGAACATTATGGAAATACAAGGAGAAAGACCAGTATATGAAGAGATGAAACCATATTTATCTGCTACAGCCTTATCAGATAATAGACTTTGCAAAGTAATCAATGCAAAAATAGAATATAAAAACTCAGATATATTAACAAAGATATTAGGAATTGGTTATAGCAGGATATCTGTAAATAGTTTAGATTTGGAAAATGATTTGAGAGCGATATTTTTCTATTATGGTTATTTAGGATTTGCCATTTATATAATGTTTTTAACATACTTTATAATAAAAGGTGCGATAGTATTCTTTAAAGATAAATCAATAATTCATGATAAAGAATGCATAGCGTTATTCTTTTTACTTGTACTGTTAGTTCTTGGAGGAGAACATTCAGGAGCATTTTTAAGAAAATCAAATGCTAATATATATTTAACATTATATTTAGTAATATTATATTTTAATTTAAACAATTATTGTAAAAAAAACGAAATACAAAAAAAAAACTAAGTTTTCTATTACTCCATCTAGGCTATGGAGGAATAGAAACAGCAACAATTAATACTGCAAATAGCTTATCTAAAAAATATGAGGTAGAGTTGATATCTTTCTATAATTTGAAAGAAAGTCAAGCTCAATATATAAACAAAAATGTAAATGTAAAGTATTTATATAATGGAGAACCGAATAGAGAAGAATTTAAAAGAGCTATAAGAAAAAAGAATATTATTAAAATATTAAAAGAAGGATTTAAAGCAATAGACATTTTAATTAAAAAGAAAGTGCTAATAAAAAGAGAAATAATAAATTCAAATTCATTTGCACTAATCTCAACAAGATATGATTTTAGCATACTTTTAAGTAAGTTTGGGAGAAAAAATACAATAAAGATAGCACAAGAACATCATCATCATAACAATGATAAAAAATATATAAATATATTGAAACATAAATATAAAAATATAGATTACCTATTTGCTTTAACAAAAGGATTAAAAGAAGACTATGAAATATTTCTAAAAAATAACAAACATACTAAAATTTTAACTGTACCTAATATGTTAATTGCAGATAATACTGTATATTCAGAGCTAAACAAAAAAGATATAATTAGCATTTCAAGGTTACATGAAGGCAAAAAAATAAATGAATTAGTAAATATATTTTCTGAATTAGAAGATAAAGGAGCTAAATTATATATAATTGGTGATGGAGATGAAAAGGAAAGATTACAAAAACAAATATTAGACTTAGGATTACAAGACAGGATAATAATGACAGGCTACTTAAATAAGAAAGATCAAGTTAAATATTTACAAGAAGCTTCTGTATTTGCAATGACATCTGTATCAGAAGGTCTTCCAATGGTATTGTTAGAGGCAATGTCTTTTGGAATACCATGTATAGCGTATAAAACACAAAGTGGTGTATGTGATATAATAAATGAAACAAATGGATTTGTGGTAGACAATAGAAATGAAGCTGAATATGTAGAAAAATTAAATATGCTATTAAAAGATGAAAATTTGAGACACAAATTAGCAAACGGATGTATAGAAAAAACAAATGAGTACAAAGAAGAAAAAATAATAAAATCTTGGGAAAAAGTTCTAGATAATTTAGACTAGTAATTAAGGAATTAGAAAAATGAATGAAAGAAAAATAAAAAATATAAGAGATTATACAAAAAATAAACTTGTTCGATATATTGTTTGTAATTATTATAATGTCTTTTCTGACATTAGGTTTTATAAAGTCTATAATCTTACCAAAAGAAGTAAATTATTATGAAAATAGGCCTGCTAACAAGATTTCTAATATAAATATAAAGGAGTTTGTTAATGGAAAATTACAGGACGAACTAGAACTTGCGTTGGCTGATCAAATACCATTTTCACAAAGAATGAAGAAATATTATAACTTATATAGTAATAGTGTAGCAGATAAAATGCTTAATTTATGCATAAAACAATATTTTAACAATCAATATTTCTATATAACAAGCGGAGTATATAGAATTGGAGCAGAGGGAAATTTAGTCTTTGGACAAAGGTATTTATCATATGAAAAAGACGATTTGGATGTTAGAATTAATAATATAAATGAGTTAAATCAGAAAAATCCAAATTTAAAGTTTTATTTATATTATATTGAAAAGGATACAGATATATATTTTCATACTAACGAAAAAAGCAATTTAGCTGAATATGTTTTAGAGAATACTAATATTCCAAAAGAAAATAAAGGAAAATTAGAAATTAACAGTTTTAATGAATTTAAAGAGTTATTCTATAAAACAGACCATCATTGGAATTATAAAGGTTCATATAATGCATATTTACAAATTCTGAAAATGATAAAGCCAACAGAAAATGCCGTAGAACCATTAGAGACAATAAAAATATCAGATAATTTTAGTGGATCAAAGGCTTCTTCTGCGGGAGTTAAAGATATATATATAGAACCTTTTTATGTATATAGATTTGAATTACCGACTCATGATACTTATATTAGCAAAAATAAAAAGGAATATGGATATAATAATATAGAATTCATACAAAACGACAATGAAATTTCATATGGAAAGTTTTATGGAGGAGATGAGGGAGAAGTTATATTTGATTATAACAATCCACAGGCTGAGAATATATTAATTTTCGGTGAATCTTATGATAATGCTATTATTGAGTTATTGGCAGCACATTTTAATAAAACATATTGTGTTGATTTAAGAGCATATGAAATGGATTTAGGAGAAAAATTTAATTTTAATAAATATATAGAAAATAATGACATTTCTAAAATAGTATTTATTGGAAATATAGATTTCTATGTAATGGAACAATTCTTAGTGGAGGTGGAATAAATGCTATTTAGTAGTTTAACGTTTTTATTTGCATTTTTACCAATTCTAACTTTGCTATATTTTATATGTAGAAAGATAAAAATAAAAAATGCCATTTTACTAATTTTCTCGCTAGTATTTTATGCATGGGGAGAGCCTAAATATATTATTCTAATGATATTAGTTATCATATTTAGCTATATATTTGGCTTATTATAGATTATTTTTCAAAAAAGAAAAAATTAAAATTTAAAAAAGCATTTTTTATACTATCATTAATATGTATAATTGGAAATTTATTTATGTTCAAATACTATAATTTTGCAATAGATAATTTGAATGCTATATTTAATTTATCTATTAAACATTTTCCTCTTGTATTACCAATAGGAATTAGCTTTTATACATTTCAAATTATTTCATATTTAATTGATTTATATAAAGGCAAAATACCAGTGCAAAAAAATCTATTAACATTAGCTTTATATGTTTCATTATTCTCACAATTAATTGCAGGACCTATTGTAAGATATGAAACAGTTTATGAAGAGTTACAAAATAGAAAAGAAAATTTGAGAGATGTTGCATATGGATTTAAGAGGTTTATAATAGGTCTTTCAAAGAAAGTACTAATTTCTAATCAAATGGCAGTAATAGCAGATTATATATTTGATAATAATGTTGGGGGGACATCTATATCATGGATAGGAGCATTGGCATATACATTTCAAATATATTTTGACTTCTCAGGCTATAGTGATATGGCAATAGGATTAGGTAGAATTTTTGGCTTTCATTTTTTAGAAAATTTTAATTATCCATATATATCAAAGTCTATAACAGAGTTTTGGAGAAGATGGCATATTTCGCTTTCATCATGGTTTAGGGATTATGTATATATACCATTAGGAGGAAATAGAGTTTCAAAAGCTAGATGGTTGTTTAATATTTGTGTTGTATGGTCCTTAACTGGTTTATGGCATGGAGCTTCTTGGAATTTTATAATATGGGGAGTTTATTTTGCAATAATTTTAATTTTAGAAAAGGTATTTCTTAATAAGATTTTAGAGAAGATACCCCAAATATTACAATGGATATATTCTATAATATTAATTGTAGTTGGATGGGTAATATTTAGGAGTACTTCTATTGGACAAATAGAAACATTTTTAGTAAATTTATTTACATATAAACAAACTAACTGGATAGCAATTCTTTCTGAAAATTCTAAGATATTATATTATTTGTTATATTTTATACCAGCGATAATTTGTTCATTGCCAATTCTGAAAGTTATAAGAGAGGACAAGCTTGAAAATAAATATGTAATTTTAGTATCAAACATTATTTTAATAGGAATGTTTATGTTATGTATAACTTTTTTAACAAGTTCAACATATAACCCATTTATATATTTTAGATTTTAAATTATAAATATTTACAAGAACTTTGTTGTTTACACAATAAAAAGCACTGTATTTTACAGTGCTTTTTTATAGTGAGGACAATTATATAGAATCTATCAAAAAAATAAAGCTGTTCACATACAAAAACAAAAAACAAAATAAAAAACAAAAAACTTTAAAAAAAGTATTGACTTTGTTCAAAAATGGTAGTAGAATTATTTTCGTAAAACAAAAGGAGGAAAAAATATGAAAAAGAAATTATTAATTGGTGCAGCAGTAGCAGTTATTGCTATAATAGCAGTAGTACTACTATTGGGAGGAAAGAAAAACAAGAAAGAAGTTATTATTTATACTTGTATGGAAGAAAATCGTGTTCAAGAATTAAAGAAACAAGCAAAAGAAAAATTTAAAGATATTGATGTTAAGGTTCAATCAATATCAACAGGAAATACTGCAGCAAAAATAAAAAACGAGGGTACAAATATTGAGGCAGATATTATAGTAGACTTAGAAACTGCACATGCAGAAAATTTAAAAGAAAACTTTGCAGACTTAAAAGACTTTGATGATAGTATTTATTTAGAAGGAATGAATACATCAGATAACTATTTTACATGGGTAAAGTATACAATGAGTTTAATTATTGATAAAGCATACTTTACAGAACATAATTTAGCAGTACCAAAAACATATGAAGACTTGTTAAAACCAGAATATAAAGGATTAATTGCAATGCCTGATCCTAAAACTTCTGGAACAGGATATGCATTTTACTTAAATGCAGTAAACATTATGGGAAAAGATAGAGCAATAGAATATTTCAAACAATTAAAAGATAATCTAAGAGAATATACAGCATCAGGTTCAGGACCTACAAACCTATTAAAACAAGGAGAAATAGCAATAGCACTAGGAATGACAAGTCAAGGTGCAGATGCAATAAATGCAGGATATAATTTTGAAATTGTTCAATTAGAAACAGGAGCACCATATAATACAACAGCATTTGCAATAATTAAAGGAAAAGAAACAAAAGACGAAGTAAAAGAAGTATTTAACTGGTTAATGAATGAATTTGGTGTATATGATAAAGAAAATTACATGCCAGATAAAGTATTAAAAGATCAAAAAAATAATGTAAAAAATTATCCAACAGATTTGAATGAAGCAAATATGATAAGTATTGAAAGCATTCAAAAGAAAGAAGAATTAATGGAAGCATGGGGAGAAGTAAATGGCTAATTTAAAAATAGAAAATTTAAATAAAAAATATGGAAAAAAATTAGTGCTAAATAACTTAAGCTTTGATGTAAAATCAGGAGAGTTCCTATCAATATTAGGTTCAAGTGGCTGTGGAAAAACAACATTATTAAAAATTTTAATAGGGATAGAAACTCCTACATCAGGAAGTTTATACAAAGATGATGTTGATATTACAAAAATTGAGCCATCAAAAAGAGGAATGGGTATAGTTTTTCAAAACTATGCTCTATTTCCCAATATGACAGTATTGGAAAATGTAATGTATGCACTAAATTTAAAAATAAAAAACAAAGAAGAAGCAAAACAAAAGGCACTAGAAATGATAAAAATGTTAAAAATAGACGAGCATATAAAAAAATATCCACATGAACTATCAGGTGGACAACAACAAAGAGTAGCAATAGCGAGAACTTTGGTATTAAATCCAGATGTAATATTATTTGATGAAGCAATGTCAGCATTAGATGCAGACAATAGACTAATTCTTAGAAGAGAAATAAAAAGTATTCAAAAAGAATTTAAAACAACAATGATATATGTAACACATGATCAAGAAGAAGCATTTTCACTATCAGATAGAGTTATGATTATGAATGAAGGAAACATAGAACAACTAGACACTCCAAGCCACATGTACAGAAATCCAAAAAGTGATTTTGTAAAAAGATTTGTAGTTGAGCATTTAGCAGAAAAAGTTTCTTCAATAGAAAAATGTATAGGAATGAATTTATAATGAGAAAGAAAAGTAAAACAAAAATTTTTATAATAATATTTTTAATAATAGCAGTATTATATCCGCTAATAGAAATGCTAGTAAGAGTAGAATGGAGCGATTTTAGTAAATTAGTTACGTCTCATAATTTTATAGAATCATTAACTAATTCACTATTTGTAACAACAATTGCAACAATCATTTCAATAGCAATTGCTTATGTATTAGCATTTACGTTAAATAGAACAAATATAAAGCATAGAGCAGTACTAAAAGTACTATTAACATTGCCAATGCTAATACCATCTATATCACATGGACTTGGATTAATTAACTTATTTGGAGTAAATGGAATTATATCAAAAGCACTTAGCTTCAATATAATTGGTAGCATTGGAATAATTATGGGAAGTATAATATATTCTTTCCCTGTAGCATTTTTAATGTTAGATGATGGATTTAATTATATAGATAATAGCATGTATGATGCAGCAAAAACATTAGGACTAAACAAATGGCAAACATTTAAAAAGGTAACATTATGTTATTTAAAAAAACCAATAATATCAGCAACATTTGCAGTATTTACAATGATATTTACAGATTATGGAGTTCCATTAGCAGTGGGGGGAAAATTTTTAACGTTGCCAGTATTTTTGTATAAAGAAGTTATAGGGTTACTGGACTTTTCAAGAGGCACAATTATAGGATTATTCTTGTTAGTGCCAGCATTTATCTCATTTTTATTTGATAACTTTACAAAAGATCACACAAATACATCAAATAATAAAGGATATATAATACCTAAAAATAAACTAAGAGATATTTTATTAACAACATTTACATATTTAGTACTAATCTTTATAGTAGTGCTTATAGGTTCATTTGTGTATTATGCTTTTATAAATAACTATACTTTAGATAGAAGTTTTTCACTTACACATTTTGAATATGTTTTTGATAATGAAATAGGAACATATATTTTTAATTCCTTAATTATATCAATAATGGTAGCAATAGTAGGAACAATAGTTGCTTACTTTGCAGCATATACTACAGCAAGAGTAAAAGGAAAAACCGCTAGGATAGTACATATTTTGACGATATTATCATTGGCAGTACCAGGAATAGTTCTTGGATTATCATATAGTATTGGATTTAAAAATAGTTTTATTTATAACACCTTTATAATATTAATATTAGTAAACATAGTACACTTTATAGCAACACCATATTTAATGGCATATAATGCGTTGCAAAAAGTAAATCAAAATTTTGAAGCAGTAGCGGAAAGTTGTAGTATACCAAAATTTAAATTAATCAAAGATGTAATAGTACCATGTACTAAAAAGACAATTAGAGAAATGATAGCATATTTCTTTGTAAACTCAATGATAACAATATCAGCAATAGCGTTCTTATTTAATGTTGGAACAATGCCATTATCACTATTAATTAACAATTATGAAGGAACAATGATGCTAGGAGAAGCAGCAATAGTATCATTGATAATACTTACATTTAACATAATTGTTAAAGGAATTGTTTATATGATAAATAGAAAAGAATTTATGAGGAGTGAAGAAAATGGAGCTAACTAAAAAACAATTTGATGTTTTAGTTGCATTAGTAGAAAATAAAAAAGAAAAATACTCACAAAGAGATATTGCAGAAGATACAAGATATTCAGTAGGTTTAGTAAATAAAGTAATAAATGAATTAATTCAGAATAAATTAATAGATACAAATTCAAAAATAACAGATAAAGGTTTAAAAAACTTAGAACCATATAAAGTTAAAAGAGCAATATTTATAGCAGCAGGATTTGGTTCAAGATTGGTACCAATAACATTAAATACACCAAAACCATTAATAAAAGTACATGGAAAAAAGATGATAGAAACTTTACTAGATGCAGTAGTAGAAGCTGAGATACCAGAAATTGTAATAGTAAGAGGATATTTGGGAGAGCAATTTGATATACTATTAAAAAAATATCCTAATATAAAATTTGTAGAAAATCCATTATATAACGAAGCAAATAATATATCATCAGCATACATGGTTAGGGACATGCTAGAAAATAGCTATGTCCTAGAATCTGATTTAGTATTATCAAATCCAAAAATAATAAGAAAATATGAGTATCATAGTAATTTCTTAGGTTTTCCAGTAGAAGTAACAGATGACTGGTGCTTTGAGACAAAAAAAGATGTTATAGTAAAAGAAAAAATAGGAGGAACCAATTGTTACCAAATGATAGGAATATCTTACTATGACAAAAAAGACGGAAAACAATTAAGTAAAGACATAGATGAAGTATTTAACTCACCAGGAGGAAAAGAAAAATACTGGGAACAAGTTCAATTAGTGGCAAAAAAAGAAAACTATAATATATATGTAAGAGAATGTAACAAAGAAGATGTGATTGAAATAGACACATTTAATGAATTAAAAAAATTAGATAAGGTATATGATGTATAAATCAAAAAATAGTAGGGAAAGACCTACTATTTTTTAGATTTAAAGCAAAAGAATGTTGACAAATTAAGTAAAAATAATGTATTTAGTAGAATAAATTTAATTCAATTACCAAATACTCTAAATTTATTATTACCTGTAGGCATAAGTTTTTATACATTCCAAGCACTTAGCCATACAATAGATGTATATAGAAAAGATGTAAAAGTAGAGAGAAATTTTAGTAGATATGCTTTGTTTGTGTCATTTTTTCCACAACTTGTTGCCGGACCAATAGAAAAATCAAAGGATTTATTGAAACAATTTGAAGAAACTCATGAGTTTAATTGGAAAAACGTATTATTTTAATATTATGAAATATCATTCAAGAGATGAGAAGATAGAAAATGATGAAATAATAGCATCCATTCACAATGAAGCAATACAAAATAGAGGATTTATAGGACTACCAGTAAACAAAGAAATTTCAATTAACAATATAGAAATGTTAAAAGTGGAAGAAAAAGAAAAATTACTAAAGAAAAATCAAGTATATTTGAATAAAATAATAGAACTTGCACATGAAAATAACATTGAATTGATATTTGTGAAATCACCTAATCAATTATCTGCTAAGGAAGTGAAAAAATATAATACTGTAAAAGAAATAGCAAATGAGCAAAATATAGATTTTATCAATTATAATGAAAACTTTGAAGAATTAAATCTAGTAAACGGAGAGGATTTTTATGATTATGGACATCTTTCTTATAAAGGGGCAGAGAAAATTAGTAATAGTTTTGCAAACTATATAGTAGAAAGGGAAAATAAAAATTAATGTTAACAACAAACTCGCCAATGGAATTATCCATTGGCGAGTTTGTGCGAATAGGGATTACATGTTGTTGTCTCCATCGGTGACGGGGGTGCCCTGGCCATCATTCCCCGCTTCTTCAGCGGGGACTTCGGCGCCCTCCTCGACGGGGGGCTCAGGGACTTCCTCGTGGATGCCCGCAGACTCGAACGCCTCTTTGAGCTCCTCGTAGCTCTTGGGATCCTCGCCGTAGTTGATGGTCCAGATGGTGTCGGGGAACTGGGCGGTGAGCTGGTCGTGGATTTCGGAGGCGGTCGCCGTGGTCAGGATACTCTGAGGAGGAACGACCAGTCGTCCCTCGTAGCCACCACGGTATGTGCCGAAGATGACGATGTTGCCGGAGGTGGTGTCGATCACCCGAACCAGCATAAAGTTGCCGTTCATTCTTTCTGCAGTGATGTTGATTTTGTTTGCCATGTCTAATACTTCCTTTCACAAAAAAATAATGATAAGAAACCTAAAGGGTTTACATAAATAATTATACCACAAAAATGGAAAATTTGCAAAAAATATTAATATGAACACAAGCTGAAAGATTGATATTTATGAAATTTTATGATAATATAATTCAATAAAATAAAGGAGTTAAGTTATGGATTTTTTAGAGTTAATTAAAAATAGATATTCTTGTAGAAGTTTTTCAAATAAAAAGGTGGAAAAAGAAAAAATTGATAAAATACTAGAAGCAGGAAGAGTGGCACCAACTGCTATGAATATTCAACCACAAAGGATTTTAGTATTACAAGATAAAGAAAAATTAGAAGCTTTGGGTTAATGTACAAGATATGGATGGGGAGCTCCTGTTATTATGATTATTTGTTATGATAAAGATATTTCTTGGAAAAGAAAATATGATAATCAAGATGAAGGAATTGTAGATGCAAGTATAGTTACAACACAAATGATGCTTGAAGTTCATAATTTAGGCTTAGGGACTACTTGGGTGGGATATTTCGACCCAATGAAGGTAAGGAAAGTATATGAAATCCCAGAAAATCTTGAAATTGTTTCTATATTACCAATTGGATATCCATCAGAAGATTCAAAGCCAAATGAGAGACATGAAGATAGAAATTCAATTGATAAAATGGTATTTTGGGATAAAATTAATTAATAAGAATGTAATAAAAATGGGGTCCGCTTGTAGCAATGCTGCAAGCGGACTAAAAATGGCAAGTTTTTACTGTATAGTCTATAGAAGTATTAAATAAATTGTAATTCAAGTGAACTTTTTTAAAAAAATTTTTCATCCACAAAATGTAGGAAAAAGGCGGAAAATACGACACACTTTTTGACAATAACTACATTTTAGACTTACAAAGTGTCTCAAAACTTGCTTAATTTTTCATAATATAATATAATACAAAATATTTGAAAAATAGGAGGTAACAATATGTGTGGAATAGTAGGTTACATAGGTAATAAAAAGGCTAGTCCTATATTAATACAAGGATTACAAAGACTAGAATATAGAGGGTATGATTCAGCAGGAATAGCAACAATGGAAGACAATGGTGTAAGAATAATGAAAGATAAGGGAAGAGTAAATAATTTATATAAATTAGATGGAATAGATGATTTAAAAGGAACAATAGGAATTGCACATACAAGATGGGCAACACATGGAAAACCATCAAAAGAAAATTCACATCCGCATTTTGATAGTGATAATATGTTTGCAGTAGTACATAATGGAATTATAGAAAACTACACTGAATTAAGATCAATGCTAACAGAAAAAGGATACAAATTTGTATCAGAAACAGATACAGAAGTAATTCCAAACTTAATAAACTATTATTACAAACAGGAGAAAACAGAAGATGAAATGGCATTTTTAAAAGCAGTAAGAAATGCTTGTAAAGATTTTATAGGAAGCTTTGCGTTAGGGATACTTTCAAGCAAATATCCAGATAGTATGATAGTAATAAGAAAAGATAGTCCATTAGTTATAGGAAAAGGAAATGGAGAAAACTATATAGCATCAGACATTCCAGCAATACTTTCATATACAAAAGATTTCTACTTCTTAAATGATTATGAATTTGTAATGTTAAAAAGAGATGAAGCAAAATTCTATGATATGGATTTAAAAGAAATAGAAAAGCCAACAAAAAGCATTGAATGGGATAGTAAAGGTGCTGAAAAAGATGGATATGAACATTTTATGTTAAAAGAAATACATGAACAACCAATGGCAATAAGAGAAACAATAGGAACTAAACTAAGCAATGGGAAAGTACAATTTGAAGAATTAAACTTTACTAAAGAATATTTAGAAAGTATAAATAAGATATATATAGTAGCATGTGGAACAGCAATGTATGCAGGATTGGTTGCAAAAACAGCATTTGAAAAACTATGCAAAATACAAGTAGAAGTGGATGTCGCATCAGAATTTAGATATAGAGATCCATTAATAGATGAAAAAACATTAGCAATTTATATAAGTCAATCAGGAGAAACCGCAGATACCATTGCAGCACTTAAACTTGCAAAATCTAAAGGAGCTAAAACATTAGCAATTTCAAATGTTATAGGAAGTTCAATAACAAGAGAAGCAGATTATTCAATATATACACATGCAGGACCAGAAATAGCAGTTGCTTCAACAAAAGCATATACATCACAAATAGCATTACTTACATTAGTTGCAATGTATTTTGCAGAAACATTAGAAAGAGCAGAAGAAAAAGAACTTTCAAGAATTAAACAAGATTTATTAGCAACACCAAATAAAATAGATGAAGTATTAAAAAATGCATCAGAAATAAAGAAATTTGCAAGAAAAGTCTATAAAGAAAAAGATATGTTCTTTTTAGGAAGAGGAGTAGACTATGCAGCAAGTTTAGAAGGAGCTTTAAAAGTAAAAGAAATTTCATATATACATTCAGAAGGATATGCATCAGGAGAATTAAAACATGGAACAATTGCACTAATAGATGTAGGAGTTACAGTAGTAGCAATAATCACAAACCCTGAACTTGTAGAAAAATCAATAAGCAATATTCAAGAAGTAATAACAAGAGGGGCTAAAGTCTTAGTAGTTACAAATCAAAATTTAGAGAATAAAGGATTTGAAACAGTTATAAAAATACCAGAAATAAGTACAGAAATATCACCATTAGTTTCAATAGTACCATTACAACTGTTAGCATACTATATTTCAAAAGAAAAGGGATTAGATGTAGACAAACCAAGAAACTTAGCAAAATCAGTAACAGTTGAGTAAAATAACAAATCACTATTAAAATCCGCACCATCTTGCTGAATGTTGCACTTTTCATTTTTGAGCAACTGCACAAAAATGAAAATGTCCAACATTCACGTGGTGCTATTTGATTATAAAATTAGATAGGAGTAAAAAATGTTCGCATATATAAATGGAAAAATAGCAGATAAATCAAATAATTATGTAGTAATAGATGCAGGAGGAGTAGGCTACAAAATATTCATGTCAACTAAAGCACTAGAAAGCTTAAATGAAATAGGGATGACACAAAAAGTATATACATATTATTATGTTAGAGAAGATAACATAAGTTTATATGGTTTCTTAAGTAATGAAGAATTAAGAATGTTTGAATTACTATTATCAGTAAGTGGAATAGGAGCAAAATCAGCATTAGCAATACTTTCAGAAATAACACCATCAAGTTTTGCATTAGCAGTTATAACAAGTGATGACTCTAAGTTGGTAAAAATTCCTGGAATAGGTAAAAAAACAGCAGCAAGAATGATATTAGAATTAAAAGACAAGTTAAAAACTGAAACTGCAATAGAGAAAAATGAAAAGATAGAAACTGCTATAAGAGAGGATAATAAAGATAGTGAAGCAGTAAGTGCTCTTCAAGTTCTTGGCTATACAAATAAAGAGATAGAAAAAGCCTTAGAAAAGATAGACATAACAGGAATGAGTGTGGAAGAAATTATAAAGAAAGCATTAACATTACTTTCATCTTAAATGAAAACTACTTTTGAATAGAAAAATGGTTAAAGGAGATAAGATATGGACTTAAATCAGCCACTAGCACATAGAGTAAGACCACAAACTTTAGATGAATTTATAGGACAAGAAGAAGTGTTAGGAAAAGATAAAATTTTATATAGAACAATAAAAGCGGACAAACTATCAAGTGTAATACTTTGGGGTCCAACAGGTTGTGGAAAAACTTCAATAGCAAAAGTTATAAGCAATACAACTAAATATAAGTTTGTTCAGTTAAATGCAGTAACAGCAGGAGTTGCAGATGTAAAAAAGGCTGTAGAAGAATCTAAGAATGCATTTTTAAATCCAACAGGTAAATGTATATTATTTATTGATGAGATTCATAGATTCAACAAATTACAACAGGATGCATTATTACCATTTGTAGAAAATGGCACAGTAATATTGATTGGAGCAACAACTGAAAATCCATATTTTTCAGTAAATAAAGCTTTAATATCAAGGTCAATGGTAGTTAAATTAAAATCACTTACATATGAAGATATATTTAGGATTTTAAAAAATGCATTAACAAATAAAGATGGATTAGGAAGTTATAATATTAATATAGAGGATGAAACAATAGAAGCAATAGCAAAGTTATCAGGCGGAGATGTAAGAACTGCATTAAATACTTTAGAATTAGCAGTACTTACAACAAATGTAGATAAAGATGGATATATTAGTATAACAAATGAAATTGCAGCTGAATGTATGGGCAAGAAAAAAGCAATGTTCGATAAATCTGGAGATAGCCATTATGATAATATTAGTGCATTTATAAAATCTATGCGTGGAAGTGACCCAGATGCAACAGTATTTTATTTAGCCAGAGCGATAGACGGAGGGGAAGACCCAGTATTTTTAGCAAGAAGAATAGTAATAGCAGCAGCAGAAGATGTAGGACTCGCAAATCCAAATGCATTAGTAGTGGCAACATCAGCAATGCAAGCTGTTGCAGCAGTTGGAATGCCAGAAGCAAAATTGATACTTGCGGAAGCGGCAATATATAATGCAATATCAAAAAAATCAAATTGTTCATACTTAGCAATAAATAGAGCATTAGAGGATGTTCAAAATAAAGACACTGGAGAAATACCAATGCATATAAGAAATGCAGCAGCAAAAGGAATGGAGCAATTTGGCTATGGAGTAGGATATAAATATCCACATGACTATCCAAATCACCAAGTAGAACAACAATATTTACCAAATAAAATGCTAGGAACAAAATATTTTATAAAAGATGAAACAGTAGATTTATAAAATAAATCAAAAAAATTAAAAATAACTATTGACAACTGACGAAAAATATCTTATAATTATTTTCGTGCTTAAAGAAATGCTCCCTTAGCTCAGTTGGTCAGAGCAACCGGCTCATAACCGGTGGGTCCAAGGTTCGAATCCTTGAGGGAGCACCAAATGTGCGACCTTATTAGGTCGCATTTAATAGTTAAAGGTTAATAGTTAATAATGTGAATAGTAATTTAGTGTGATTTAAGAGCACATTTGTACTATTCATTTTTCATTATTAACCTTTTTAGTATTAAAATAAAATATTAATCAATCTAAAAAAACAAAAATATTTTTTAACATATGATATTAAATATAGAAACAAACCCGGACTGCTTTAACATATGCAGTCTGGGTTTGCTTCATTTTACTTTTGGAGATTATTGCCGTTTTGCCGTTAACGGTTTGTAGGTACGTCAGTAACTGATCTCGCAGGCGTTCACCTCAAGATTGCCAATTTTCATCGGCACATAGGAGAACGACGGGTTGCCCTTGGGCTCGAACTCAGATTCCTTTACAACTTGGAAAGTAACGCTATCTCCATCCCGCTCGAGAACAGGGATATACCATTCCTTATTGTAGCTGAAACCTTTGTTAGCTCCATAAGAGCGGGGCGCTTTCTCAGGGTGGAGGATGGCATCCCAATTCGTAACAGGGCTTGTACCAATGACTTCTCCGTACTGCATACACTGGTAAGTGTTTTCAGCGGTATTGTACATGATGGAAAAGTCATCAGTGACGGCCACTTTTATCAAATTGGTGTCATCAGGGAGGTAATCCAGCTCGAAGGAATCATACGCATATTGGCTTTCTCCGTTGAAGTACTCAGTGCGATTCAGAGTTCTGTAGTTCTTGCCTACTTCAACGACATTTCCGGAGGAGCTTTGGAAATATTTTAAAATAATATTTCTATTCACTCCGATATAGATTCCGTTTTGATCTGAATTGACCTCGATTTGCGCGCCCTCAGGATCCTTCAAGAGAACCTTTTTGTAGCCTCTGCCAATCAAATCCGTATAGATTTTCTGCAGCTCAGCAGGAAGATTAGTTTGGTACAAGGTATCAATGGAATCCTGAGAAGTCCAGCTTGTGGGTTCAGCTGCGAGGGTGCTTGCCGAAATAGTGTCTTGCATTTGGATGGATTTGGTGCTGCAGCCACTAAGCACTACAGTGAGTGCAATTATGGCCACGATGATGCTAAGCTTTTTCATGAGGAACCTCCTATTTTTCTCTGGGTAACGGCAAAACAGCATCTCCAGTGGTTAAGTTTAACTAATTTAATTTTATCATATTTACATAATATAATCAAATTTATGAAGGGGGTGAGCATCAATAGATTGAAGGAAAAGTATAAAAAAGTTAAAAAATGTATTGACAAGAAAAAAGGAAAATAGTATAATATCTAAGTGCTTAAAAATAAAGAAGCATATAAGGGTAGGTGGCCGAGTGGCTAAAGGCGGCAGACTGTAAATCTGTTCTCATACGAGTACGATGGTTCGAATCCATCCCTGCCCACCAAGAAGTAGAGTAATAAAATCTACTTCTTTTTTATATAATGAAGAATTAAAATAGAATGGATTCGAAAAGGACGTGCCTGAACGAAGTAAAGGCAAAAACAGTCCAGAGGACTGTTTTTAGGACGCGGCTTGCCGAATCCATCCCTGCCCACCAAATGTGCGACCTTAACAGGTCGCATTTAATAGTTAAAAGTGAATAGTTAATAATGAATAGTGATTTAGCGTAAGTAAAAAAGCACATTTGTACTATTCACTATTAACTATTCATTTTTAACTATTTACTAATAGTATTCATTGATATAAGCTAATAAACTAGTTGTTATACTAGTTTATTTTTTAGCAAAATAAAATGATAAAGAGGATTCGAAAAAGAGAATTAGCAAATAGATAAGCTTTCCATACATTTCTAAACTTAAGGCTTTTACCATATAACTGGAAAATAGCACATTAATGTAGTATAATAGAAAACGTAGTATACATAATCTCGTGAAGATTTTCTATTTCATATAATATGGGAGGAAGACAAGATGAAAAAACAGGGAAAAATAAAAAAAATAATTCGGGAGATGATTAATCTAATTATTAAATTTCTTAAGCCATATCGTATTTCAGACGAGATACTTACTATTCCAAAAAACATTAAACGGAGGGGATTTAAAGTAGGTTTTATGGACCTCGGCATTACCATAGTTTCTAGTCTTTTTGCATTTATGCTTAAAGCTACAAACAACTTGATTGAGCACAGACTTATTTTATTTGGAATAATATTATTTATGCTTTATCGTGGACAGCGGGCTATAAAAGAAGCACTTCGTTTTCTTAAAAATTCTGAAAGCAAGAAATTTGAACTCATTTTAGAAGACGAAATTGTTTTCAGAAGTACCCAAATTGTTGGAAAAACATCAAATAAGGTTTTAAAATATGACACATCGAATAAACTATACAAAGTTATGAGTAATGAAGCGGTGTTAAACAGTATTAAGAATTATTTGCAAAATCTGTGGCAACAGAAAATCCAACATACGTTTGATGTACTTGAAATACTGAGTGTAATAATTATGTTAGTTGCTGCCATACTAACTAATACATCTATTCCACAAATTATTTTTATACCTTTAATTATTGTATTTGTGTTTATTACTCTATTTAGCTCAGCAAATATTAGTTTGAACAGGGAGGAGTTTTATAAGAAGCATAGAGAATACAACAACGAGCAGTCTTTGATAATCAACGATTTACTTCGTATTCCAGTAATAGTCAGAGATGACTTGGATATGAGAATTAATAAATTTCAGAAAACTGTTGCTAAGAGTAATGAGAATGTTAATAGATTCCACAACAAGATGAGTTTATCAAGATTGTGTGTAACCTTAATGGAATTATTTATTCAGTATGGAATTATAATATTATATCTGCTTGGAGTGGAATGGGATAGTATTAGCTTGGCAACAATAACAGAAATTACTGCAACGCTTATAATTATTGAAACAGCACTTAAGCAAATTAGTAGGATTTCTACAACGTTAATCAACCATTGTGAAAGACTTACAATACTGGAAAAAGAAAAACAAGATATGTCTTTGATTTTGGATGTATTTCATAATGAATCTGAAAAAATTTCCAAACCCAAAGTTGTTGACAATATAAATATAGCACCTTTTTTGATTCAGTATTTTGAAGAGTCAGAAAATGATAAGCCTTTCACTTTAAGTTCAAAGAAACAAATACAGATTAATAGCGGAGAAGTAGTTGTTTTATATGGAACTTCTGGTAGTGGAAAATCAACTTTTATGAAAATGTTGACTGGAAGAATTCAGTTAGAAAGAAACACAGAAGTTCCATCGACGTCAAGGTTTTTATTTTATGATGAGAAATTAAGATTTGGTAGTTTGAGTATTTTTGAAGAGCTGTTCTGTTGCAATAAAAATCCAGATTTTACTAAGATGCAAAGGATTTTAGAAAATCTCCATCTATGGGACGAAATAAAATCTAATTGCTTTGATGTATGGAAATGGATGAAAGAAAAACAATTTGAACAGTCTCTTTCAAATGGACAGAAGCAGCGGCTTATTATCGCAAAAATGTTATACTGGTTAAATGATGAAATCGATGTTATAGTGCTTGATGAATGTACGTCTGCTCTTAATGAAGAGTCAGAATCTGGTTCAATTGATGCTGAAAGGATTTTGGAGTACATTGTGAGATATTCTAATTTGGATAAAAAACGAATTATAATTATCTCAACTCACCAAAACATAGATAGATTTAAGCAGAAGCTTGCTAACGAGTACACATTCAGAAATTTACAGTTTATAAATGCAGGAGAATGCAATTTAGTGAGAGAAATTTAAAATCCGAGACACTGTTTTTTTGATTAGGGGGCGTGCATTGCACGCCCCCTTAATTTTACAAAGATAATTTATAATACTTTATTTGTACTTGCTAGAATTAATATGTATATAATTATTAAAAAAAGGCGGAAGCCCAATCCCAAACTCTCGGGACAGGGCTTCCTGTTTTTAGCAAATACTGAAACTAAAACTTGGTGCCGGTAAGGCACTCATAGGCCTCGATGTACTTGCGAGACGTGACGGAAATCACGTCCGCAGGGATTTCGGGCGGCGGAAGGAACTTACCCCAGCCTCTGTTCTTGAGCCAGTCACGCAGATACTGCTTGTCATAGCTCTTCTGAGACTGGCCGACGACGTAGTCATCGGCAGGCCAGAACCGGCTGCTGTCAGGGGTAAGAACCTCGTCAGCAAGAACCAGCGTGCCGTTCTCATCGGTGCCGAACTCGAACTTGGTGTCGGCGATGATGATGCCCTTGGTACGTGCATAGTAGGCACACATGGTGTAAACCAGGATGCTCGTTTCCTTGAGCTGAGTGGCCAGATCCTCACCGATGAGCTCTACAGTCTGCTCGAACGAGATGTGCTCATCATGCCCCTCGGTAGCCTTGGTTGTAGGCGTATAAATGGGATTGAGGAGATGCTCGGACTCCCTCAGACCGTCAGGGAGCTGAATCCCACAGACGGAGCCGTCCTTTTTGTAGCTTTCCCAGCCGGAGCCGGTGATGTAGCCACGAACGATGCACTCCAGCGGAAGCATTTTAAGCTTCTTTACCAGCATGCACCGGCCGGCGAACTCGGGGGTCTGGAACTCCTCGGGCATGTCCGCGTTGTCCACAGAGATCATGTGGTTGGGAACGAACTGCTTGGTGAGGTCGAACCAGAACGCAGACATCTTGTTCAGAACAGCTCCCTTGTGGGGAACCATGCTGGGCATGATGGTGTCGAACGCAGAAATCCTGTCCGACGTCACCAGGACCAGCTGGTCTCCTAAGTCGTAGATGTCCCGAACTTTGCCTTTGCCAATTTGTTTCATGGGAATATCCCACCTTTCAAAATATTTGCCTTACACTCTTTAGCATTGAGTATACTAGCATATTGCTACAAAAGTATAAAACAAGAATATCTTATCACATTTTACATAAAAAGTAAACAATTATAAAATAAAAAATAATATTTAAAAAATTATGATAAAAACTGTTGTTATAGAATGATATTGTATGATAGAATATAAAAAAGAAAAAATTAATTATTGAGGGAAGAAAAATGGCAGGTAGATTAAGTAATGAAGAAAAACTAGAATTAATGCTAGAATATACGAGAGTAACAGGCGAAAAAATTAAAGCACACACAGAATATAAAGGTTATCAGATAGGTCATATTAGAAATAATTTAAGACAAGCTTATTTTAATGGAACTCTAAAGATGGAAGAAGAGCTATTAAAAAGGTTCATAGAAAATGGAATTATAAATGAAAAAAAAGAGAGAAAGAAAAAAGCAACTACTAAAGAAAAATATGACTTTTTAATTAAGCTTGCAGGAAAAAGTGAAAGAGTAATACAAAAAGCAACAATGGGTAATGGCTTGCCATTTACAACAGTAAGAAATTCTCTACAAGCAAAGTATAATAATGGAGAATTAGATTTAACAGAAGAACAAATAGCAAATCTAATAAGTGCAGGATTTTTAAATTATTCAAAAGAAGAACAAGCAGAAGCAATGAGAAAATATGGAATCCCAGCTCGTTATGTTCAAGACACTGCAAGAAAATATGGTTCATATGAGGAATTTTTAGTAAAATATAAAAATAAAGAAGTAGACTATACTTTTGGAGATGATGTTTTTACTGGAGCTAGATGTGTAATATTATCAGAAGAAGATGTATCTGCAACTCAAAAACTAGCATATTATAATTTAGTAAAAGCAATAAAAGAAAATATACAAATAGAACCTCTAGCATATATAGATATAGATGAACTTGAAAATGTTCTAGCAGAACATCTTTCAATAAGAGAAAATCAAATTATAAAATTACGATTTGAATTTGATGGAAAAAAGCATTCATTAGATGATTGTGTAAAAATCCTTGGACTTACTTTGCCAAAAGTAAGACAGTTAGAACAAAGTGCAATAAATAAATTACTTTCTTCTAATACAGTTCAAAGATTTTTAGGATTTGGAAAAAAGGACGAAAGAAGTTTAGAGGAATATAAATTAGAATATGATGATATTGAAGGATATATCAAAGATTTTAATGCAATTAGAAAGTTTATTACTGATGAAGAAGGAAATTTGAAAAGTGAAATACCAAATGTAAGACTAGCCGAAATAGGAGTTTCTGGTAAAATATTTGCAGATGGAATAGTTGAAGATAAAACTATGAAAGACTTATTAGAAAGTGCACAACCAACTAAACCAGTAATAACAGAAGAGACATTAAAAACATCAATTGAAACATTAGAACTAAGTGCACGAGCAATTAATGGATTAAAACGTAATGCTATTAATACAATAGATGATTTAATTAAAATTTCTGAACTAGAATTAATAAACAAGAAATATATAGGATTAAACACTGCAAAAGAAATAATAGTATTACTTAGAAGTAAGGGAATAAACTTAAAAACATCTGAAGAAGAGGAAGAAAAAAGACGTAGAGAAGAATCTTTAGCAAATGTATTAAATGTATGTAATATAAAATTAGACGAATATATTACAAGACGTGTACAGATTTGGGATAATATGGATAGACTTATAGAAATAGTGCGAAGATATAAAATAGCATATGATAATTATATAAATAAAGAAAATTTATTTAACAGAGATGAAATAATTCCAGCAGTATACGCAAAAAAAGCAAAAACAGTAAAGAAAGTTAGCATTGAAGAATTACTTAAGGAAAGAACTGAAACCGGTTCAGAATTAGCAGAACTAGAAACAGAAGAAAATATTATAGAACAAAAAGTGAAAATAAACAATGAAGACTTAGACCAGAAGCCAGAAACAAATGATGGTGCTTCAATACAACAACCAGACACTAAAACAGATATTCAAACGCTAGAAACGACAATTCTAGAACATATACAACCAGTAGTTACAGAACAAAGTCAAGTAGAAATTCAAGAGCAAGGGCAAATAGCAGTTTTAGAACAAAGCCAAATAACAATTCCAGAACAAGGACAAGACATAGTTCCAGAACAAATCCAAGCAACAGCTCAAGAACATGGGCAAGTAGCAATTCTAGAACAAGAGCAAATAGAAGAAAAAAATGAAGAAACAATTAAAATAGATGGAGCAGAAGAACTAGCAGAAATGATAGATGCAGCATTGGAAAGTGGAAATTCAGTAGAAGAACAACCTGATAAATTACCAGAAATTGCAAGATTAATAGAAATTACACCAAATTCTTCTCAAGAACAATCTGCAGGAGAGGAAGAAAAACAACTAGAAGCAGGAACAACAATAAGTGTGGACAAAGTATTAGGAAACATAGGAAATTCAGAAAATTCATTAGATGAAGAAGAATTAGATGCGTGGATAGAAGGAATAGCAAAAGCTGAAAAGATAAAAGAAGCTGCAAAAGGTATACAAACAGACAACTTTACTCTAGAAGGAACTGAGGATTTGTCAATAGAAATATTAGAAGAGCAAAAAATGAGGAGAGCATTATTAAATAGTATTAAAGATAGTCAACAACAATTAAATGAACTTAAAGAACAATTAGCGAAGTTTAGAATAGAAGGAGAAAAAATAGATGAATAGCAATTTACCTATAGAACAGAAAAGAATAAAAAAAACATTTTTCAAAAAAGTAGTTAACTTCGTAAAAAATATATTTAAAAAAGATAAAACAAAAGCAGAAAGAAAGATGAGAGATAGAATAGAAATAAATGCAGCGAGACTAAGAGAAGCTTACCAATCAAATGCCCCTACATTTAATACTACAAAAGATGTGGTGGATAAGAAAAAGAAAATATCTGAAATAATAAAACTAGTAGAAAAAGATCCAGAAGCACTAAAAAATCTAGATATAGATAAACTAAAGATAATTGATAAATATTATAAAGAAGAAATAGCAGAATACAAAAAGAGAATATCAAGTGCATCTTAAAATAGGAGTGAAAAAATGAAATTAACTTTAGAATTTATAACAGATTACATAGATAACAAGATATTAGAAAATGAAGAAATTTTAAAAATAAAATTTTATGATATAGTTGTGAGAAAAAAACTAAGCAAAGAACAAGTAGCGAATTTTCTAGAATACAGCACAATAAGACTTAAAAATATGGGTTACAAAATATATGAACAAGGAGAAAGTTACAGATACAATGGAAATGAATATAAAGTAGATACAGACTTATTTTATGTCGCAATAAAAGAAAATAGTGAAAAGATATAACTGAAAGCTAAAAATGAAAGAAAAAGCATTTTTAGCTTTTTCTTATTATCTTATGAATATAAAAAAGATTATCGAATAAAGATTATGAGAAAAGGAAAATATAAAAAATGGACAACTTATAAAAAGAGAAAGTAAGCAATTCGAAAAAAGTAGATTTTTGTAATAAAATATGATATAATACTATAATTAAAAATTCATTTAGGAGGATTTAGTAAATGAATAAAACGAAAAGAAGAATATTTAATACAGCAGTAGAATTGTTTTCAGCGAAAGGGTATGATAATACAAATATTGAAGAAATTACAGCAATTGCAGGAGTCGCAAAAGGAACATTATATTATCATTTTACAAAAAAAGAAGATATATTCGATATGCTATTAGAAGAAGGCTTAAATTTATTAAAAAATAATATAGAACTAAAAACTAAAGATTGCTCTACAGCTTTAGAAAAAGTAAAAGCAATTACATTGGTTCAAATAAAAGTAACCGTTAAATATGAAAATTTTCTAAATGTTATTTTTAGCGAATTTTGGGGAGAAGAAAATAAAAATAAAAAATGTAGAAAAGCAGTGTATGAATATATAAAAGTATTAGAAGACGTAATAAAAGAGGGTATTGACAATGGAGAATTTTACGATGGAAATGTAGAAGCCTTAGCTTCAGGAATATTTGGCGTTACAGTTTCAAGCTTAGTATATAGATTGAAAAAAAACAGAGAAGTGGATGTAAAACAAGTGTATGAAGGATTTATAGATACTGTAGTAAAAGGATTAAAAAAGTAAAAAAATAGATTAAACATATAAAAGAGCAAAACTGACCAGTCAGTCTAATGACATTACATCTTTTTTGTGTTATAAATATAGATGCTAAAATATAGGAGGAAAAGAAACAATGGACATACTGAAAAAAATTCCAAAATTAAAATTTTCAAAAATAAAAATGAAAGGTGTAGAAGACATTGAAGAATTAAAAATAGATTATTCAAAACTTGAAAAAAAGATGAAGAATGAAAAAATTCCAGTTGTCTATGAACCTACTAAATATAGAACAATAAAGGAAATATTTATAAAAAACACTATTAAATATGCAAAAAAAGAATTCGTATTAGAAAAATTTGATTCAAAGAAAAAATTTGAAACAAAAACATATGAAGACTTTAGAAATGATGTAATAGGATTAGGAACGGGGCTAGAAGATTTAATAAAGCTCAAAGGAAAAAGAGTTGCTATTGTAGGTCAAACTACATATCATTGGTATGTATCATATATGACAATGCTTTGCTCAGAAGGAATTGCAGTACCAGTAGATAAAGAATTGCCAGAAAATGAATTTATAAATGTCATAAATAGAGCAAGAGCAGATATAGTTATATATCATGGAAGAAAAAAAGAATTAATAGCAAAGACTAAATCAAGTCTTAACACAGTAAAATATTTCATAGAGATGAATTCAGACGAAGAATATAATAAAGAAACTAAGACAATGGGAATTGAAAGAATCATTGCAGATGGAAAGAAAATTGCAGAAAAAGATAAAGACAGTTTTCTAAACATAAGCATTGATCCAGAAGAATTTAAAGTATTAATATTTAGTTCAGGAACAACATCAGAAGCAAAAGGAATTATGATTTCAAGTAAAAACTTAGCTGAAAATGTAAATGCAGTATCAGCATATGTAAAAATATATCCAACAGATAGATTCTTTTCAGTACTACCATTACACCATTGCTATGAATCTACAATAGGATTTTTAGTGCCACTTGCATGTGGTTCAAGCATAGCTGTTTGTGAAGGGTTGAAACATATTGTGCCAAACTTAAAGGAAACTCATCCAACATGTATGCTAGCGGTACCATTATTAATAGAAAGCGTATATAAAAAAATAAATGCAACAATAAAGAAAAGCAAAAAAGATAAGCTTGTTAATTCAATGATTCATATTACAAACGCTTTGAGTTCTGTTAATATTGATATAAAAAGAAAAGTATTCAAGGAAATACACGAAAACTTAGGAGGAAATTTAAGAATTATAGTATCTGCAGCAGCTCCAATTGATGCAAAAGTAGGAAAATGGTTAACAGACATAGGAATAAAATTTTTACAAGGGTATGGATTAACAGAAACAGCTCCAATAGCAGCTTTAACACCAGATTTCAATCCAAGTGTTGGATCAGTAGGAAAACCAGTTATCTGTGCAGAAATTAAAATAGATAATCCAAATGAGGAAGGCGAAGGAGAAATATTAATAAAGAGTACTACAGTAATGCTAGGGTATTATGAGAATGAAGAAGCAACAAAAGAAGCAATTCAAGACGGCTGGTTCCATTCAGGAGACTTAGGTTACATGAATGAAGATGGATTTATATATATAACAGGAAGAAGTAAAAATGTAATAGTAACTCAGAATGGAAAAAATATATATCCAGAAGAAATAGAACTATTGTTAGGAAAAATTAATGAAATAAAAGAATGTATGGTATATGGAAAAGAAGATAAAGGAAATGAATTAAAAATAACAGTAAGAGCAATTCCAAATAAAGAATATATCGAAGAAAAATATGGAAAAGATTTGCCTGAAAAGGAAATACACAGAATTATCTGGGAAAAAATAAAAGAAATAAATAAAGAGTTAGTTTCATATAAAGTAATAAAGGAATTGGAACTAAAAAATGATGAATTTGTAAAGACAACAACAATGAAAATTAAAAGGGCAGAAGAACTTAAGAAAAAAATAAGTGTATAATTTATAATAGAAAGGATGAAGAAAATGAGCGAAGAGGAAATTTTTCAAACATTAAAAGAAATAATAGTTGAACAACTAGGAGTAGAAGAAGAAAAGGTTACAGAGGAAGCATCTTTTGTGGATGACTTAGGAGCAGATTCACTAGACGTTGTTGAACTAGTAATGGCAATTGAAGAAAGGTTCAATATAGAAGTTGCAGATGATCAAGCAGATAAAATATCAGCAGTATCTGATTTAGTTGGATATATAAAACAACAACAATAATAAGTAAAACATAAAAAAGTACTACATTTGAGTAGTGCTTTTTTTGTGGCAAAATATTAACCTTAAAATAATTTACATAAAAACAAGAAATAATTCAAAAAAGTACTTGAAAAAGAAAAGCTTTTTTGATATAATTTTAAAGTTCACAAGTGCTAAAGAAAAAAACTAAAGATACAATATAACTAAAGAAAATGATGATAATAGAATCAAACATTGATAAAAAATAAGATTAAAATGAAACAAAAAAGGGGAATAAAACTATGAAAAAAATAGTGATTTTTAGCACAATTATGTTAATAATGATGAGCTTAATAACAAATGTATATGCAGAATCTTCATGTACAGTAATTTCAAGCATTAATAATAGCGAAGTAAAGAAAAATGATGAAGTAATTGTAACTTTTGCAATATCAAAAATAGAAGATGATATTGGAATTTTTATGTTAGGAGCAACATTAAATTATGATAAAAATGCTTTAGAATTAAAGAAAATAGAACCATTAGGAGGATGGTCAGGACTTCTTTATAATGACACAAATGGAAGTTTTGTAATAGATAGGGATTACACAAAACAACCAGGAAACATAATAAAAGCAACATTTAAAGCAATTGGAGAAACAGAAAAAAATACATCAATAAGTTTGAGTAATATCTGCGCATCAAATGGGATAGAAGATTTAAAAACAAGCCAAAGTACAGCTGTAAATGTAATGATAAAACCAATAGTTATAGAACCTGGTGAAGAAAATAAACCAACACCAATTGAACCGCCGGTAGAAGAACCAAAACCAGAACAAAAACCAAATGAAACAACAACTACAGAAACAACAAAACCAAACGAAGAAAATAATACAAATTTAAAGAATGAAACAAATAAAGAAAAACCAGCACAAAATTTAGCAGTAGGAACAGTTACAGATAAAACAGAAACAAATACAAAAAACAAACCAAATAAGACGAATACAGTAGAAACATCTAAAAAGAATGAAACTTCAGAAATTATAGGAACAACAACTGAGAGTAATCCTACTAATGAAAATGTAAAAAACGAAGCAATTATTACTGAAAATAATGAATCTATATTAAAGCCAATCGAAAACCATGAAACAATAGAAGATTCAAATAGAACGTTTATAATAATAGGAGCAGTTACAGCAACTATAATTTTAGCTGAAATTATTTTCTTTGTAAGGAAAATAAATATTAAAAAGAAGCAAATAAAAGAAAATGCGGAAATAATAACAGAGAATTATGACAATATATTAGAAGATAACAAAGAAAGCTATGAAAGATATGAAGTGGGAGCATCGGCATCTTATTCTATGGAAATGAAAAACGATAATTATATAACACCTGCTGGATATGCTCGAGTTAAATATATGCCAGAAATAAAAAATAGAGATATGTCAATGCAAAATTATTATAGCCAAATGTTGCAAAATAATAATAAAATACAATAAAATGATACAACATACGAAATGCACATTAATGTAATTGATGTGCATTTTTCATGTTTAAAAATATAAATTATTAATAAAGCTGTACAAGGGTAATCAAAATGTGATATAATTCTGAAATAGTAAAATAAAAAGGATGTAGTAGTAAAATGTTAGAAATAATTCTAGAAACAATCAAAGTAATTATACTAATGATAGGAGTTATAATGATATATGAAGCAAGAACAATAGCTAAAAAAATATTTAGCTTTGGAGATCAAAATGAAGCAACTTTAACATTAAAAATTGTAGGATTTATTATGAGTACAATAGCAGGATTTTTAATACTTATATAGTTGCAATACAGAATGAAATGTTCAAATGGAGGTTTTTATGAACAAAGAAGAATTAACAAAAATTGCACAAAGTTTTGATATTGATGCAAATCCAACAAATATGACACTAATAGATATAGGTCATATAAACAAAACATATTTAGTAGATTATGATAATGATGAAAAATATATTCTACAATATGTAAATACTAATGTTTTCCCAAATTTAACGGAACTTATGAGTAATGCTGAAAGAGTAACAGAATACATGAGAGAAAAAGAAAACTCTACAACAATAAAATTTATACCAATAAAAGGTACAGAAGATTACATATATAACAAAAATTGGAGAATGCAAAAATTTATAGATAATACAAAAACATATTTAGCTACAGAGAGCTTAGATAAGCTATATGAAGCAGGAAAAGCAGTAGGAAGCTTCCAAAATGAAGTTGAAGGATTTAAAGCTGAGAGTCTTTATGAAATAATTCCAATGTTTCACTACACCCCAAATAGAGTAAAACAATTACAAGAAGCTTTAGAAAGCAAAGAAAACAAAGAAAGAAGACCGGAAAGATTTGCAAAAGCAAAAAAAGAAATAGAATTTTTAACAGATAAAGCAAGAATGGCAAGAACAAGTATGATAACAGATAAATTAGAAAAAGGAGAAATTCCATTAAGAGTAACACATAACGACACAAAATTAAGTAATATATTATTTGATACAGATACAGATAAAGCAGTATGCTTAATAGATTTTGATACTATCATGCCAGGCTCAATAGTTTATGACTTTGGAGAAGGTATAAGAAGTGGAATAACAACAGCAAAAGAAGATGAACAAGATATATCTAAGGTAAAGGTTGATATGTCAAGATTTGAAGCATTTACAAAAGGATTTTTAGAAAAAACAAAAAATATTATAACAAAAGAAGAAAAGGAAATGTTACCACTTGGAGCATGGATGATGACATATGAAAATTTAATAAGATTTTTAGCAGATTATCTAAATGGAGATGTATACTTTTCAGTAAATCCAGAAATTGAAGATCACAACTTAGTAAGAGTTAGAGCACAAATGGAAATCTTGAAGCAAATTGAACAAAACGAAAACAAAATGAAAGGAATGATAAAAGAATATGGATCATAAAGAATTAGCAGATTTAATTTTCCCAAATGCTAAAGAAATAGAGTACTATGAGGAAAAATATCCAGAAAGAAATTTACCAGAAGGAGCAATGGTTACACGTTTTGCACCTAGTCCAACAGGATTTGTACATATAGGAGGATTATTTGGAGCAATTGTTGATAGAAAACTTGCTCAGCAAACAAATGGAGTATTTATATTGCGTATAGAAGATACTGATCAAAAAAGAGAAATAGAAAAAGGAACAGAACAAATAGTTAAAGGATTAAGCAATTTTGGAATTATTCCAAATGAAGGAATGATTGGAGAAGATGAAGAAAAGGGAAATTACGGACCATATAAACAAAGTCAAAGAAAAGAGATATATCAAGCATATGCTAAATCTTTAATTGAAAGAGGATTTGCATATCCATGTTTTTGTACACCAGAAGAATTAGAAGAAATAAGAGAAAAACAAGAAAAGGCAAAGATAAGACCAGGATACTATGGAATATGGGCAAAATATAGAAGTCTACCTTTACAAGAGGCAGCAGAAAAGATAAAAAATGGAGAAAAATATATAATAAGATTTAAATCACAAGGAAGAGAAGATAGAAAAATAAAACATAAAGATATTATAAAAGGAAATATAGAATTTCCAGAAAATGATCAAGATATAGTTATAATAAAAGCTGACGGACTGCCAACATATCATTTTGCACATGCTGTAGATGATCATTTAATGAGAGTAACACATGTAATAAGAGGGGATGAGTGGGTATCATCAATTCCATTACATTTGGAACTATTTAAAACATTAGGATTTAAATCTCCTAAATATGCTCATACAGCAACAATAATGAAAGATGATAATGGTGGAAAAAGGAAGATAAGTAAAAGAAAAGACCCAGAAGCAGCAGTAAGTTATTATCATGAAGAAGGAATACCTCAGGAAGCTGTTATAGAGTATTTACTAAACATAGCAAATTCAAACTTTGAACCTTGGAGAAGAGCCAATAAAGATGCTGAAGTTAGTGAATTTGACTTACAATTAAACAAGATGAGTGTAAGTGGAGCTGTGTTTGATATGGTTAAATTATTAGATGTATCTAAGAATGTAATATCAAAGTTTACAGCAGAAAAGATATATAACGAAACATTAGAATGGGCAAAAAACTATGATGAAGAATTGAGAAATCTACTAGAACAACATAAAGAATATTCATTAAAAGTTTTAAATATAGAAAGAGGAAATGCAAAACCAAGAAAAGACATTTCAAAATGGTCAGAAGTTAAAGGAATAATATCATATATGTATGATGAAATATTTGATAATAACAATACATATGAATTCCAAAAAATAACTGACGAAGAAGAAATAAAGAAAATTCTATCATCATATATTGAAAAGCATTTTAATATAAATGATGATAAACAGACATGGTTTGATAAAATGAAAGACTTAGCAGAAGAAATGGGATATGCAAGAGAAGTTAAAGAATACAAACAAGAACCAGAAAAATATAAAGGACATGTAGGAGATATAAGCACAGTAATAAGAGTTGGGTTAACAGGAAAATGCAATACACCAGACTTATATGAAATTATTCAAATACTAGGAGAGAACAAAGTTACAGAAAGACTAAAAAGAATATAGGCAAATTATGGAGGGATAAAAATGAAATCAAAAGAGGGTTTTATAAGAATTTCCACAATAGTATTTACAATAATAGTTGTTATTGCATTATCGATTTTGTTCAATATATATAAAAAAAATTATTTTAACGATTTCACAAAGGCTGTAACAAACCAACAAGCAGAAACTAAACTAATTAGAGATTCAAAAGTTAAGTGTTCAAAAAGCAGTAGTTACAAAATAGAAAACAAACAGTTTAATGATGCAATTTTTTATAAGCAAATAGAAGTTGAACCTAATACTCCATATAGGTTAAGCTGCATGGTAAAAACTGAAGATGTAAAAAGTGAAAAACCAAAAGAAGATGCTGGTGCTATGATATGGATAATGGATACATTTGAATATTCAGTTCCTGTTACAGGAAGTAGCGACTGGCAAGAAATGGAGCTAATATTCAATTCTAAAAACAGAAAAACAATTGATATTGCATTTAGATTAGGAGGAAATAATAATAACTGTACAGGAACAGCGTGGTTCTCAGATTTTAAGTTAGAAAAGGGAAGAAAAAATGCAGACACTGAATGGAAAGTAGGATGCTTTATTTTAAAAAATGTCGATGTTGAGATAGATGGACAGCAGATGAAATTCAGAACAAATAGTGAAGATATAAGAAATGTATATGAAAACATGGCAAGATATAAATCAACAGCAGCAGCAATATCTGATAATAAAATGAGTGTAAAATATGATATTTTTGAGATAGAAGAGCCAATAACTACAATATCATATGATGAAGAACATGGATATTATATAGGACCAGATGATACAAAAGGATTAATTTATGACAAAATAAAAGAAAACGAATATGATCATGTATTTATAGTAGTTAGAATGGAAGATGAACAAGGAAAATTCACTATACCAATTAAAGGAAACTGGGTAGGGCTTCGGAGCAATGGATATTTACGGTATAGGATATTCAATAGTAAGAATAAACAAAAATGGAAATACTTCACTATATGAATATAATACATTTAATAAATTACCGGAAGAAGTGTATATACATGAATTTTTGCATTCATTGGAAAGAATTTTACAAGAAGATGGATATGAGATTCCACAGTTACATGATTATGAAAAATATGGATATATAGAAGATGCGACAATAGGTTTAAGAGAGTGGTATTCAGATTATATGACAAAAAACATTTTAAATAAAGAAACGGGAGAAAAAGTTGGTTTGGATGAAGCGGTATATTTAATGCAACCATATCATCATTCAGACTTTAAATATTCAACAGAAATAGAATTCAATAAGGAACCAAGTAATTTAATTGAAGAAATAAAAGGAATATTCAAAGCGATAAAAAAGGCATTTTAATAAGTAACTAAAAAGAAAGGACGATAAAATTTGAAGACATCAGATTTTAATTACGAATTACCAGAAAGACTTATAGCACAACATCCAATGGAGAAACGAGATGAATCTAGGCTAATGGTATTAAACAGAAAAACAAAACAAATAGAAAATAAAACATTTAAAGATGTAATAGAATACTTAAATCCAGGAGATTGCTTAGTTATAAACAACACTAAGGTAATTCCCGCAAGATTATATGGAAAAATAATTGGAAAGCAATCGGAAAAACCAGTAGAAATATTAATATTAAAGCAGATTGAAAATGACAATTGGGAAGCAATGGTAAGACCTGGAAAGAAAATAAGACCTGGAGTAAAAATAGAATTTGGAGAAGGTATTTTAAAAGCAGACATTTTAGAAATACTAGAAAATGGCAATAGAATAGTACATTTTGAATATGATGGAATATTTAATGAAATACTAGATAAAATAGGACTTATGCCGTTACCACCATATATTACAGAAAAGCTAGAAGAAAAAGATAGATACCAAACTGTATATGCAGAACATGAAGGTTCTGCTGCAGCACCAACAGCAGGATTACATTTTACAAAAGAGTTATTACAAAAAATAGAAGATAAAGGAATAAATATAGCAAATGTAACGTTACATGTAGGAATAGGAACATTTAGACCAGTAAAAGTAGAAAATATAGAAGAACACAAAATGCATGTAGAACATTTCTATATAAAACAAGAAGATGCAGATAAAATAAATTTTGCAAAACAAAACGGGAACAAAGTAATTGCAGTAGGAACAACATCATGTAGAGTACTAGAATCTGTTGCAGATGATGAAGGTAAATTAAAAGAAACAGAAGGAGATACAGGAATATTTATATATCCAGGTTACAAATTTAAATGTGTAGATAAATTAATAACAAATTTTCATTTACCAGAATCAACATTATTAATGTTAGTATCTGCACTAGCAGATAGGGATTTTGTTTTAGAGGCATATAACAAAGCAGTAAAAGAAGAATATAGATTTTTTAGCTTTGGAGATGCGATGTTAATATTGTAAAATTAAGTTCTAGTCAAATTTGTTTGAGTGTACTATATAGCTCCACATGGATATTCATTTTTTTATTTTTAAACCGCTGTATTAAAAAATCGAATATCCAGCAAGATGGAGCGGATTTTATAGAATAAACATACAGTACAGTTAATAAATAAAATATTACATTTTTATGCAAATGGTTGACTTTTTAGCGAAAAAATTATAAAATATTATGGTAATTAATACAAGGAGGATAGATGTTATGGGAGAAGTAATAGTTATAACATCAGGAAAAGGTGGAGTTGGTAAAACTACAACTACTGCAAATGTAGGTTCAAGTTTAGCAGAAGCAGGAAAAAAAGTAGTATTAGTTGATACAGATATCGGACTAAGAAATCTTGATGTTGTTATGGGACTAGAAAATAGGATTGTGTATGACTTAGTAGATGTAATTGAAGAAAAATGTAAACTAAGACAAGCCTTAATAAAAGATAAACGTTTTGACGAATTATTTTTATTACCTGCTGCCCAAACACGAGATAAAACAGCAATAAACGAAGAACAGATGAAAGAATTAACAAAAAAACTAAAAGAAGAATTTGATTATGTATTAATAGATTGTCCTGCTGGAATAGAGCAAGGATTTAAAAATGCAGTATCAGGAGCTGATAGAGCAATAGTTGTTACTACAGCAGAAATATCAGCAATAAGAGATGCTGATAGAATAATAGGATTATTAGAATCAGCTGAGATAAAAAATCCAGAATTGATAGTAAATAGGTTAAGACCAGGAATGGTAAAAAAAGGCGAAATGATGGATGTTAATGACATTGTAGATTTATTATCAATAGACTTAATAGGAGTAGTTCCAGATGATGAGAATATAATTACACAAACAAATAAGGGTGAACCTGTAATAAAAAATAAAAAGGCACCTTCAGGAAAAGCATATATAGAAATAGCCAGAAGGATTTTAGGAGAAAATATTGACGTTACAATACCAGGAGAGGAAAGAGGATTTTTTAATAAATTAAAAGGCTTATTTTCTAAAAAATAAATCATTCTGATATATGGAGGAACAATATGTTTGAGAGCATAATAAACTTTTTTAAAAAAGTGGGTAAAACAGAAAGTAAAGAAACAGGCGGAAGTAAAGATAAAGCTAAAGAAAGATTACATCTTGTTTTAATGCAAGATAGAGCTAATGTTTCTGCTGATTTCTTAGAATTAATGAAACAGGAAATTATTGATGTTATAAAGAAATATATAGAAGTAGAAGAAGGCGAAATAGACGTAAGGCTTACGAACGAAATAAAAGAAGACGGAACAACAGGTGCTCCATCTTTATATGCAAATATTCCAATTGTAAATATAAGAAATGAAATGAAAAAAGATGAAACACCAGTAGTAAAAGAAGAAAAAACAGAGAAAAAAGAGGACGTAAAGAAAGAAGAAGCAAAAAAAGAAAAGAAAGAAAAAACAGAAGAAGGAGAAAAAGAGGAGAAAAAAGAAGACGTAAAAAAAGAAAAAAAAGATCTTAAAGGAAAAAAGACAGAAAATAAAGAAGAACCAAAAAAAGAAAAAGTATCAGAAGGAGCAAAATAAATTACTTAAAAATTCTGAGAGGGTATAAATGAATAAAAATAAATTTAAATCCAATGAATGGAGTATAATAATATGTACAATAATCCTAATAACAATAGGATTATTTGCATTATATAGTGCAAGTAAATCTTCTGATTTAGAAGATTTGAAAAAACAAATAATGTGGTTAGCAATAAGCATACCAGTATTATTTGTATCAATAATAATTAACTACAATTTTTTAAGTAGAATAAGTATTGTTTTTTATATAGGAACTATAGTGTTACTAATCGCTGTACTATTAACAAGTTCTGTAAATGGAGCGACAAGTTGGTTTTTAATAGGAACAGTTTCAATCCAACCAAGCGAAATTGCCAAAATAGCATTTATACTTTTTCTAGCGAATACAATGTCAAAAATATCAAAAGAAGAAATCAATAAATTTACAAATATATTAAAAATAATAGGAATAAGCTTAATTCCTATTATTTTGATAATATTACAACCAGACTATGGAACAGCATTTGCATATGTATTTGCAGTAATTGCAATGCTATTTGTATCTGGAATTGATAGAAAATATATAATAGTTTCAATTATTTTAGTAGTAATATTAGTTCCTTTGCTATACTTTTTTGTATTACCATATCATGCAAAAGCTAGAATAGATGTATATTTGAATCCAGAACTAGATCCAAGAGGGGCTGGATATAATATAATACAATCAAAGTTAGCGATAGGAGCAGGTAGATTATTTGGACTAGGGTGGCGGACAAGGAACTCAAACTCAATTAGGATTTCTATACCCTAAAACAACAGACTTTATATTTTCAGTAATCGGAGAAGAATTTCGGATTTATTGTATGTATTGGAGTAGTAATAACATACACAATGTTAATAACAAAAACAATAAACATAGCAAAAACTGCATCAGACAAAACAGGTTCATATATAGCTATAGGAATAGCACGGAATATTTTTATTTCACTTTATAGAAAATATAGGAATGACAATGGGATTACTACCAATAACAGGAGTACCTTTACCATTTATAAGCTATGGTGGAAGCTCTTTAATTACAAATATAATATGCATAGGGCTATTAATAAATATTGGACAAAAAAGGACAAAATCAATGTTTGAAATAGAATAAAGGTATAGTGACAATTTTTTGTATGAAATAAAAAGCGTAGGGGCGATTTTACTCGCCCTAATAATGCAGAAAGGAAAATACATGTACATAAAACCAATTAAAATAGGAGCGATAGAACTCGAAAATAATGTAATATTAGCACCAATGGCAGGAATAACAGACCTAAGTTATAGAAAAATATGCAAAAAATATGGAAATCCAGGATTAGTATGTACAGAAATGGTAAGCAGTAAAGGTTTATATCATAATGATAAAAAGACAGAAAGACTATTAAATGCAGAGGGCGAAAAAAGACCCATATCAATGCAAATTTTCGGAGATGACCCTATGATTATGGCAGAAGCAGCCAAAAAGATAGAATCTCAAGCAGATATAATAGATATAAATATGGGATGCCCAGCACCAAAAGTCGTAAAAAATAATGAAGGTAGTAAGCTACTATTAAACGATGAATTAGTGTATAGAATAGTAAATGAAGTAAGAAAAAACATTAAAAAACCACTAACAGTAAAGATAAGAACAGGATGGAACAGAGAAAATATTGTTGCACCAGAAATAGCAAAAGTAATAGAAGAAGCTGGAGCAGATTTAATTACAGTACATGGAAGAACAAGAGAAGATTTTTATTCAGGACAAGTAGACTTAGAAACAATAAAAAAAGTGAAAGAAGCAACAAATATACCAGTAATCGGAAATGGAGATATAAGAACGCCAGAAGATGCAAAGAAAATGTTTGAATATACTGGAGTAGATGGAATCATGGTAGGAAGAGGAATTTTAGGGGAACCATGGAAGTTAAAAGAAATAATAGATGGAGTAGATGGAAAGACAACAAACAAAGGAATAACAGCAAAAGAAAAATTGGAAACAATAAAAGAACATTATAGATTAGCAATAGAAGAAAAAGGCGAATATGTAGGAGTAAGAGAAATGAGAAAACATATATGTTGGTATCTTAAAAATCTAAAAAACTCTACTGGGATAAGACAAATGATAAATACAGAAGAAGATAAAGAAAAGGTAATAGACATATTAGAAGAATATTTTGTGAATTTATAAAATGATGAGAGCGATTTTAATCGCTCATTTATTTTAAAAAAAATTGGCAAATTAGAGGTCAAAAATCTTGTAAAATTTTACAAATAATTTAACATGTGCTATAATACTTAATTAGGGGAAATAAAAAAAGAAAAGGAATAGGTGTTTATGAATAAAAGATTTAGCGTAATAATAAGTGCCTACAATATTGAAAATTACATACAAAGAGCAATCAATAGTGTTTTAGAGCAAACTTTTACAAATTATGAATTGATAATAGTTAATGATGCATCTAAAGATAGCACATTAGAAAAAATTAAAGAGTATGATGACCCGAGAATAATAATAATTGAAAATAAAAAGAATGTTGGATTAGGAGCAGTTAGAAACAAAGGAATTGCCATAGCTCAAGGAGAATATATCGTTCATTTAGATGGAGATGATAGCCTATATGAGCCTACAACATTAGAAAAGATTGACCAATTAATAGGAAAGGACAAGCCAGATATAATTTATTTAGGTTTTCAAGATGTGGGAGGATTCAACAAAACACACCTTTCAACAGCTGAAAATTCAACTAAAGAAGCAAGATTGACATGTGATATAAACTTTTCTGTACCAAGTAAATGTTGGAGAAGAGAGTTTGTACAATCAAATAATATAGAATTTAAAGAGGGAATATATTATGAAGACATGGTATATTCAACACATGCTACAATATTAGCAAAATCATATAAATTTGGAGAATTCCCTACCTTCAAATATTATAGAAATAGAAAAGGAAGTATAATGTCAACACCTTCTATTAGAAGATGTTCAGATATGTATAGAATGCTTTCATATTTGATGGATTTATATATGATTACACCAGAAGAATACAAACCATATTTACTAAGTTTTATCAATAATGAAACAAAAAGCGTACCAACAAGAGTAAACGCAATATTAAAATGTTTAAAAGCAGGTGGTGGTACTCCAGTATTTCCAAAAAGAAATTACAAATTTGTACCAGTAAAGGAGTAATTCATGTATTTAATAGTAGGATTAGGAAATCCAGGTAAAGAATATGAATTTACAAGGCACAACATGGGTTTTAATGTTATAGATAAAATTTCAGAGGACTGTGGTATAAAAGTGTCACAGTCTAAATTTAAGGGCATATATGCTCAAGATACAATTGAAGGAGAAAAAGTATTAATATTAAAACCGCAGACATATATGAATTTAAGTGGAGAGAGTGTTGCAGCTTTTAGAAATTTTTATAAAATAGAGAACAAAGATATAATTGTAATCTATGATGATATAGATTTAGAAGAAGGAAAAATTAGAATAAGGAAAAAAGGAAGCGCTGGAACTCATAATGGAATGAAATCAGTAATAGAGTGTCTAGGAACAGATGAATTTACTAGAATTAGAGTAGGAATAGGAAAGCCAAGGGAAAATGAAGATATTATAAAATATGTTATAGGACCCACAACTAATAAAACAAGAGAAATATTAAAACAAGGCGTTGATATTGCTGCAAAGGCAACTTTAGAAATTCTAAAAAGTGGTGTTGATATTGCCATGAATAAATATAACTGAAAGGAAAATTAAAATTGTTAGAATTATTGATAAACAAAGAAAAAAACTTAAAAACAATTATGTTAGTAGAAAATGGAATATTGTTAGAAAAACATGATGAACATGAACATCAACAAAGATTAGAGGGTAATATCTATTTAGGAAAGGTAGTTAACGTATTAAAAGGAATGCAAACGGCCTTTGTTGATATTGGTGCAGCAAGACATGCATTAATAAAATTAAGTGATATTTTACCTAAAATAGATATAACTAAAGAACAAAACTTACAAGAAACTTCAATAGAAAAAGAAGTAAAAGTTGGAGACAATATTTTAGTACAAATAAAAAAAGACGGAACAGCAAACAAAGGGGCAAAGTTAAGCAAACACATAAACCTACCAGGTAGATTTGCAGTATTAATGCCAAACTGTGAAATTGTAACAGTATCACAGAAAATTGAAGATCTAGCAGAAAAAGAAAGATTAATAAATATCGCCAAAAAAGTTCTAAAGCCAAATATGGGAGCAATATTAAGAACATCAAGTGAAAAAATATCAGAAACTGATATAGAAAAAGATATAGAAAACTTACAAGAAAAATGGGAAAAAATAGAAAAAAAGTCAAAACAAATATCAGAAACACCAGCACTAATATATGATAATGAAGCACTTATAAGAAGAACAGTGCTAGATATTATTGATAGAGGATTAGAAAAAATTATAGTAAATGATAAAAAAACATATGAAAATTTGGAAGCTGTATTATCAAATGTTAAACCAATTACAGTAGAATTAAGTGAAAAGGCAAATTTATTTGATATGTATTCTCTAGAAAACCAAATTGAAAAAACGGAAAGAAGAAAAATTTGGCTAAAATCTGGAGCATTCATAACAATAGATAGAACAGAAGCACTAACAGCTATTGATGTTAATACAGGAAAATATATTGGAAAAAAAGACATAGAAGAAACAATATATAATGTAAATTATGAAGCTACAATAGAAATTGCAAAACAAGTAAGACTAAGAGACATTGGCGGAATAATAATAATAGACTATATAGATATGCACATAGAAGAAAACAAGACAAAAATTCAAAAATTCTTACAAGAATGTTTTAATAAAGATAGAGCAAAAACACAACTAATAGGATTTACAAAATTAAATTTATTTGAAATGACGAGAAAGAATATGTGTAATAATGATTATTATGGAGAAGAGTAGGAGTAAAAATGAAAGTAGGATTTGTATCATTAGGATGTTCTAAAAATTTAGTAGATACAGAAATGACAATAGGAATTTTTAAAGAACAAAATCATGAAATAGTAAGTAATGTAGAAGATGCTGAAGTTATTGTTATAAATACCTGTGGATTTATTGAAAGCGCAAAGCAAGAAGCAATAAATACAATTCTAGAAATGGCAGAATATAAAGAAATAGGAAAATGTAAATATTTAATAGTAATGGGATGTTTAGTAGAACGATATTTAAACAAACTAAAAAAATTACTACCAGAAGTAGACTTATTTATTCCAATTAAGGAATATAACAATATAGGAACAAAAATACAGGAGCTTATAACAAATACAAAACCAGTACTACCAGTGTGTAACTTAGAGTATCTAAATCGTGTAATTTCAACAGGAACTACAACTGCATATTTAAAGATTGCAGAAGGATGTAGTAACAGATGTACATATTGTGCAATTCCATATATAAGGGGAAATTATATAAGTAGAGAATTTGAAGAAATAGTTAACGAAGCTAAAGAATTAGCTAAAAAAGGATATAAAGAAATAATATTAATAGCACAAGACACAACAAAATATGGGTTAGATATATATGGAAAAACACGCTTGGCAGAGCTGTTAGAAGAATTATGTAAGATTAAAGAATTCAAATGGATAAGATTTTTATATGCTTATCCAGAAAGTATAACAGATGAATTAATACAAGTAGTTAAGAATAATGATAAAATATGTAAATACTTTGATATACCAATTCAACATATATCAGATAGTGTATTAAAAAGAATGAATAGAAGGAGTACATCAAAACAAATAGAAGAATTACTAGAAAAAATAAAAAAAGAAATTCCAAATGTAATTTTAAGAACATCTTTAATAGTAGGATTTCCAGGAGAGACAGAAGAAGACTTCGAAAAATTATATAAATTTGTAGAAAAAGGATATTTCGATAAACTAGGAGTATTTAAATACTCTAAGGAAGATGGAACACCAGCAGCAAAATTAAAAGAGCAAGTACACTATAAAATAAAAGAAGTAAGATACAAAAAAATTATGGAATTAGCACAAAAAATCTCAAAGGAAAAATTAGAAGAAAGAATAGGAAAAAGTTACGAAGTATTGATAGAAAATAGCACTTTTGATAATAGGTATTATGTTGGAAGAAGTTATATGGATATACCAGATACAGATGGATTAGTATTTATACCAAAAGAAAAAGAAAATCTTGTAGACAATTGGATTACTTGTGAAATTAGCGAAGTAAAGAACTATGATTTAGTAGGATATAAAATTGGAAAATAGATAATTGTAAAATCTTTTCCAATTAATAATTGATGCAAAGGAAAGGATGAAGAAATTATGGAAGAGATAAAAGGAAGAATTCATTCATTTGAAACGTTTGGGGCAGTCGATGGACCAGGAATTAGATTTGTAATATTTATGCAGGGATGTGCTTTAAAATGTAAATATTGCCATAACAGAGATACATGGAATACAAAAACAGGAGAGCTATATACTGTTTCAGAAATTATAGAGAAAATAAAAAAATATCAAGAATATATAAAATATTCAAATGGTGGAGTTACAGCCACTGGAGGAGAACCACTATTACAACCAAAGTTTTTAAAAGAACTTTTCAAGGAGCTAAAAAACTTAGGATTTCATACTGCATTAGACACATCTCGGAATGTTTATATTAACAGATGATATAAAAGAGATATTATCATTAACAGACTTAGTATTATTAGATATAAAACATATAGATGATGAAAAATGCAAAGACTTAGTAGGATTTTCTAATAAATTAGAGTTAGAATTTGCTAGATTTTTAAGCGATAACAATATTCCAATATGGATAAGACAAGTAATTATTCCAGGAATAACAGATGATGAACAAGACTTGATAAAATTAAAAGAATTTATTAAATCTTTAAAAACAGTAGAAAAAGTAGAACTACATGCATATCACAACATGGGAGCATATAAATGGAAAGAACTAGGATATGAATACCAATTAGAAAATGTAAGAAATGCAACAGAAAATGATATAAAAAGAGCAAAGAAAATATTAGAAATAGAATAAAGAAAAAAGCTTTAAGAGTAGTTAGAAAACTACTCTTTTTTTATGCAAAATTAAGTACTTTTGGTAAAATATGAATATTGCAAAATGCAACTATTTTTGATTGCATTTTGTAATTACTTATGTTAGAATAAAATTGTAAAATAGGTATTTATAATTCGTTATATAAGTTACGAAGGAAAAAGGGAGAAAAGTAATGAAAAATAATAGAGGTATAACGTTAATAACACTAATAGGATACATAATATTGTCAATAATGGTAATAGCAGTATTAGCAATAATTACAGCAAATTTTAGAAATAACTTCAATGAACTAGATGTACAAGCAATACAGGATATAGAGTTTGATAAAATAAACATGCAGATATCAAAGGAAATAAGAGAAGGAAAAAAACTAGATAGAGAAAATGTAATGGCTAATGAGATAGCCTTTATAGAAGGAAATAAATATACATATGTTGCAAATGATAAAAAATTATACATGAACGATAATGTATTAATTACAGAACATTTAACAAATTGCACTTTTTCATTAGAAAATGATGAAATACTTAAAGTGACAGCAGAAATAGATGAACAAAGAAGAGTAATGGAATATGCATTAGAAAAGAACAATGAAAAAGATAGCATATATGCCCGATTATATGAAGATGGAACTTTTCTTTTAAGTAGTACAGATTATATAGATGATAGTTTAAAACTTTATAAGGACTATGGAGATATTTCTAAAAAGAATTATACAGAAACAAATTTACCAGAATGGTCAAGGCAACCCATAAAAAAAGTATTAGTACATGATAAGATTTATCCAGTAAATACTTCATATTGGTTTTGTAGAGCTATTGGAACAGATGTAACGGATACGATTCAAATGATGAATTTGGAAAATATAGATACAATAAATATAAAAAAAATGAATGGAATGTTTAAAAATTGTAATAGCCTAGGCGAGTTAGATTTACAGAATTTTTATACACCAAATGCAATAGAAATGCGAGAGATGTTTTACCAATGTTCCAATCTAAGATATCTTAATATAGAAAATCTAGTAACAAGAAATGTTATGGATATGGATGGCATGTTTGGATTCTGTACAAATTTAATAAGATTAGATGTTAGACATTTCGATACATCTAATGTTATAAATATGCATGCTATGTTTATAAGATGTGAAATGCTAGGAGAATTAGACGTAAGTCACTTTGATACAAGAAATGTAACAAATATGGAAGGCATGTTTAGATCATGCATAAGTTTAAGAAATCTAGACTTAAGAAATTTTAAAACTGATAAAGTTACTACAATGGCAGGAATGTTTGCAAATTGCCAAAAACTTACAGAATTAGATTTAACAAGTTTTAATACAATCAATGTAAGAGATATGATGCAAATGTTTACATCGTGTCCATCATTGACTAATTTGAATTTAAGTAGTTTTAATACAAGAAATGTTACTGACATGAGTGCCATGTTTTCTGGATGTACACATATAACTAAAATAGACCTAAGCAGTTTTGATACAAGAAATGTTAAAGATATGCATCAAATGTTTTTAATGGATAGAAATTTAATTGAACTAGATGTAAGCGGATTTACAATAAATGAGACAACCAAAACGGGAGATATTTTTTTTGATACAAATTCCCTAAAAACTATATATGTAAAAGACGAAGCTATGCGAAGTAAATTTTCAAGTTTAAAAAGCGGATGCAATATTATAATAAAAAGGTAATCAACAAAAAAGGCGAGAAATCGTCTTTTTTTGTTGCCTTAAAAATTTTTTTTTAAGTCATTTTAATGTCACTTTAGAATGTTAAAATAACATCATAAAATAAAAGAACTAATAAACCTAATAAGAAATAGTAAAAAAAGAGGTGGTAATATATGAAAAATGTTTTAAAGATTTTAATTGTAATAGGTTTAATAATAGCAAGTATTGGGATTTTATTTATTGGTCAAGGATACAAGATGTATAAAGATGCAGTAAAAGAAGTTTCAATAGAAACTAAAATTAATGAGATAAGAGAACAAGAAGACTATACTAAGATATCAGATGTTCCAGAAATGTATAAAAAGGCAGTGGTATCAGTAGAAGATCACAGATTTTATAAGCATCATGGAATAGATGTGATTGCTATAGGAAGAGCTACACTTAATGATTTAAGAGCATTTAGCTTTGTGGAAGGTGGAAGTACGATAACACAGCAATTAGCTAAAAATCAATATTTTACTCAAGAAAAGAAGATGACAAGGAAAATTGCAGAAACATTTTTAGCATTTAAATTAGAAAAAGAATATGAAAAAGATGAAATATTAGAATTATACATTAATACAATCTATTTTGGTAATGGATACTATGGCATAAAAGAAGCATCAATGGGATACTTTGGAAAATTACCAAAAGACCTAACAGATAGTGAATGTATTATGCTTGCAGGAATTCCAAATGCACCATCAGTATATGCACTAACTGAGAATCCAGACTTAGCAAAACAAAGACAAAAACAAGTATTGGCAAAAATGATAAGATATAAAGCATTAACCGAAGAAGAAGCAAAAAATATTTTAAATTCAAATTAAAAATCACTAGAAGATATGCTTAAAAAATCCGCTCCATCTTGCTGGAAGTTAAACTTTTTAAAAATCCTTTTTATAATCGGTTTCTAAAAAGTTAACTTCCACATGGAGCTACGTAGAGATTAAAATTTATAAAAAGAAAGGAAAATAAAAATGGAAATTTTAAAAGTTGAGAATTTAACAAAGACTTATGGGAAAGGAGAAAACAAGATAAATGCAGTAGACAATATTTCGTTTTCAGTAAGCAAGGGAGAATTTGTTGCAATAGTAGGAGCAAGTGGAAGTGGAAAATCTACATTATTACACTTAATAGGTGGAGTAGATAGACCAAATAGTGGAAAGGTTTATATAGATGGAAAAGATATATATTCATTAAATAATGACAATTTAGCAATATTTAGAAGAAGACAAATAGGATTAATATATCAATTCTATAATCTAATACCAATATTAAATGTAGAAGAAAATATAACACTTCCATGCGACTTAGACGGAACAAAAGCGGATAAAACGAGACTAAACGACTTATTGCAAACATTAGGATTACAAAATAGAAAAACACATTTACCAAATGAACTATCAGGAGGGCAACAACAAAGAGTATCTATAGGAAGAGCAATGATAAATAATCCAGCAATATTACTAGCAGATGAGCCAACAGGAAACTTAGACTCAAAAGCAAGTGAGGAAATAATTTCATTACTAAAACTTTCAAATAAAAAGTTCAATCAAACAGTTATAATAATTACACACGACTTAGAAATAGCAAAAGAGGCAGAAAGAGTTATTACAATAGAAGATGGTAAAATAATTAAAGACGAAAAAAATTGAGATTTATTAAACAATTTTCTATAGGATATGTTATTTTATAGATCTAGATATTTGATTATACTAGATTAGCTCCATGTGGATATTCATTTTTAAAATTTTATACGACCAAGATGGAGCGGATTATTTTGAAAGGAATGAAAAAATAATGAAAATTTTAAATAAATTTACTATTAAGAATTTAAGGCTAAACAAAAAAAGAACAATAGTTACCATTATTGGAATAATGCTATCAACAGCACTTATATGTGGTGTTGCAGGATTAGTATCTAGTTTTCAAAAAACTTTAGTAGACACAACAATAGCAACAGATGGTAACTTTCATGTTAAATTTAATAATGTATCAAAAGATAAATTTAGCTATGTTACAGAAAATCAACAAGTAAAACAATACTTCTTTACAAGTGAACTAGGCTGGGCAGTGTTAGATGGAGGTCAAAATAGTGACAAACCATATGTTCAAGTAATGGAATATGATAAAACAGCATTAGAGAATTTTGGAATCAAACTTCTTGAAGGAAGACTTCCAGAAAATTCAAATGAAATCTTAATATCAGAGCACATTAGAACAAATGCACAAGTTAATTGGAAAGTTGGAGATAAAATTACAATTAATGTAGGAGAAAGATTTGCAGAAGACGGAGTTAAACTTGGTGAATCTAATCCATTTTTTAAAAAGTATGATAGTCAAGGTGAAGAAATAGAAGGTGGGATGGAAGAAAGCATAGTCAATACGGAAACTAAAACATATACAATAGTGGGAATAACTAAAAGATTAAATTATGAAAACTTTTATTCACCAGGGTATAAAGTAATAACATATAAAGAAGCTGTAAGAGATACAGAAAACATTTCAGTATTATATAAAAACGCAAAAGATTATGATACTCTTAACAAGGAAATGTGCAAAAACTTAGACACAGAAGATATTGAAATGAATATGGACTTAATAATACTTCAAGGCGGTCTAGGAGACACTGCAATGTCAGCAGTAATTTCTATTGCTACAGTAGTAATCATCATAATTATTATAGCAAGTGTATTCGTTATAAGAAATAGTTTTAGTATATCAGTATCAGAAAGGAATAGACAATATGGAATGCTTGCAAGTATTGGAGCAACATCTAAGCAAATAAAAAGAAATGTTGTATTTGAAGGAATGGTGGTAGGATTAATTGCAATACCACTTGGAATACTACTTGGAATAGTTGCTATAATAATTCTATTGGAAGTAGTAAACTATATATTAGGTGATGTACTAATGGGAATGGAATTCGTATATAGTATTAATATACCAGGGATAATAATATCAGTAGTAATATCTTTAATAACTATTTATCTATCAACTCTAATTCCAGCCAAGAGAGCTGCAAAGATTTCTCCAATAGAATCAATACGTGGAAACAAAGACACAAAGATAAAATCTAAAAAAGTTAGAACTTCAAAAGTTACAAAGAAAATATTTGGTATAGGTGGAGTAATTGCAAGCAAAAACTTAAAAAGAAGTAAAAAGAAATATAGAACAACAGTAATATCAATAGTAGTAAGTATCTTCATATTCATATCTCTATCAAGCTTTTTAAGCTATGGAATGGATGTGACAAGTTATTACTATACAGATTACTCATATAACTTATATGTAAATTATGGTAAATCAGATGTTGTTTCAGCAACAGAACAAGAAAAAATATATAATGAAATTATAAAACTTGATGGAATAGATAAATACTCATATACTTGGGAAGCAAGTGTACCAAGTGACATGTATAAATATAGTGATGGAAGATTTGATGAAACAGATGAATGTAGAGTAATAGTATATAACAATGAATATTTTAAAGAATACATGAAAGAAATTGGCTTAAAAGAGGAAGTTTATAAAGCAGGAGCAATATTAATAGATGATGAATTAGAATATAATGCAGATAGTTCAAAGAATTTAGTAAAAATATATAATAATTTAAAAAAGGGAGATACAGTAAATTTAAAAATAGGAGATAACACAGTAAGTGTAAAGATATCAGAAAATCCAACCCAAAGACCAATGGGCTTAGAAAGTGTATATGCTTATGGTGGTGAACTATTAGTATCTCAAGAATTTGCAAGAGAACACTTTGGTGAAAACTTCAAAGAGTCATTTTCTTTAGGAAACTTATTAATATATTCAAATGATGCAGATAAAATGGAAGAAGATATAAATGACTTTAAAAATGAAAAGGGATACTTAAATATTGAAGTAACAAACTTAGATACATTTGTAAAACAACAAAAGAAAATAGTAATAGTAGCAGCAATATTCCTTTATGGATTTATAACAGTAATAACTTTAATAGGTGTAACAAACATATTTAATACAATTACAACAAATATGATATTAAGAAGTAAAGAGTTTGCAACATTAAAATCTATAGGAATGACAACTAAAGAATTCAATAAAATGATAAGACTAGAAAGCATAATGTATGGTACAAAATCATTGATTATCGGAATTCCTTTGGGAGTGTTAGGTTCATATGCAATATATTATGGATTTGCAAAAGAAATGGATTTAGGTTATAACATACCACTAATTCCAATACTGATTTCAGTCGTATTTGTATTTATAATAATAGGAATTACAATGAAGTATTCTTTGAATAAAATTAACAAACAAAATATAATTGAAACAATAAGGAAAGATAACATATAGAAATAATAGAATTAGTATTTTTCTTCGGAGAAATAGCAAGAAACCTCCTTTATCAAGGGATGTGGCAGTCCGAAGGACTGACGGAGGGTTCTTAAAGAGAGTCAAAAGAACCCCCAGTCGACTATCGTCGACAGCCCCCTTGTTAAAGGGGCTTTATTATTTATTTGGTTTTATTTGATTTTATGATATAATTATACACTGAAAGGAAAGTTATGAAAAATATTTTAATTGTAGAAGATAATGAAATAATTGTAAAAGGTCTTAAATATTTACTAGAACAAGAAAAATTTAGTGTTAATGTATGTTTAAATATGGAAGATGCTATGAATTTAATTGGAAAAGAAGAAATAGATTTGGCGATACTTGATATTACATTGCCAGATGGAAGCGGATTTTCACTTTGTGAATACATAAAACAATATAGCGATATTCCAGTAATCTTTTTAACAGCAAAAGATGAAGAACATGATATTGTAAAAGGGTTAGATATGGGAGCAGAAGACTATGTTGTAAAGCCTTTTAAATCAAAAGAATTAGTATCAAGAATTAATAATGTTTTACGAAGACGAAATAAAGGAAACAACAATATAACATACAGAAACATAGAAATAAATTTAGATACAAAAATAGTTAAAGTAAAAAATGAAGAAGTAGAGTTTACAGCATTAGAGTATAAGCTATTATTATTGCTATTTAATAATATAGGAAAAGTAGTAACAAGAGACCAGATTTTAGATAAAGTATGGGACGTTGCAGGAAATTTTGTAAATGACAACACTCTTACAGTTTATATAAAAAGAATAAGAGCAAAACTAGGAGATGAAAATATTATAAAAACTGTAAAGGGAATTGGATACAGAATTCAAGAAGAATGAGTTGAATTTGCGCAAATTAGATTTATATACAAAGCAGCTCCACATGGATGTTTTGTTTTTCAATGCGTGCTTTAGCCAAAGCATGAAAAACAAAATCATCCAGCTTTGGTGGAGCGGATTTTAGAAGAGGGAGAAAGATAAAGAATTGAAAATATTAAGCCAAGAAAATTTCAAAAAAACTTTAGCAATAAATATATGTTTAATCCTAGTATTCATAATAGCATTTTTTATAATGACAACAATTAGAAACAAAGAATATTCAAAAGCATTTAATTCAAAAATAGATAGCATAATTGAACAAATAATTACAGACCATCCGGAAATAAAAGAAGAAGAACTCATTAAATCTATAAATAAAGAGTCCAACAACAGAGACCAAATATTGAAAAAATATGGATACGATGAGGAGATAGTTGCAGTTAAAGAGATAGATGATATTATGAAGAAAAATGTTACGCAAAATATAATCTTCTTGATAATATTTTTTGCAACATCACTTGGAATATATGTAATATACGCAATAATACAAGATAGAAAAATTAAAGAAATCAATAAATATTTAAAAGGAATTAACAATGGAAACTATACATTAAAAATTCAAGATAATGGAGAAGGTGAATTATCAAAACTTAGAAACGAATTATACAAAACAACAATATTATTAAAAGAAAATGCTTTAAATAGTGAAAAAGAAAAAGAACAGTTAAGTAATTCATTAGCAGATATTTCACATCAGCTAAAAACACCACTAACATCAATAAGAATTATGCTTGATAATATACTAGAAAATCCTGAGATGGAAAAAGAAGTTAGAGAAGATTTCTTAAAAGATATAAGTAAACAAATGGAATGGATTAGTTCATTAGTTATATCATTATTAAAAATGGCTAAATTTGATGCAGGAAGCATAAAGATGGAAAATGAAGAAATTAATGTTAAGGAATTAATCAATAATGTTGTTTCAAATTTATCTATACTATTAGAAGTAAAGGACGTTCAAGTTGTTACAAAGATAGATGAAAATAGTACATTTATAGCAGACTATAAATGGCAATTAGAAGCACTTACAAACATTGTAAAAAATGCAATAGAGTATAGTAATCAGAGTTCAAAAATATATATAAATGTAGAAAACAATGCAGTATTTTTAAAAATAAAGATAAGAGATACAGGAAAAGGAATAGAGAAAAAAGATATAAAACATATTTTTGAAAGATTCTATAAAACTAAGAGTAATCATGAAGAAAGCATTGGAATAGGCTTATCACTTGCAAAAACTATAATAGAACAGAATAATGGCTATATAAAAGTAGATTCAGAAATAGGTAAAGGAACAACATTTGAAATAAAGTATTTGAAATGAAAAATAAAAATGATATAATCTATTAGGTAAAGGAGATTAGATTATGAAAAATAAAAATATAACATGGAAGATAACACAAGGTATGTATGTTTTAACAACAAACAATGGTGGATGCATGGTAGATGCGATATCTCAAATAAGTGCTGGAGATAATCCATTAATATCTGTTGCTGTAATGAAAAGCAATTACACAAATGAATTAATGAAAAAGAATACAAAATTTGCTATTTCAGTATTAGGAAAAAATGTAGACGGAGATATTATTACAACATTTGGAATGAACTCAATGAGAGATATAAATAAGTTTGAAAATATAGATACAACAGAAGTAGAAGGATTAAAAGTAATTAGTAATTCTTTAGGATATATGATATGTGAAATAGTAGATAGTATTGAAAATGATACACATACATTGTTTATAGGTAGACTAATAGAAGGAGATATATTCAAAGAAGAGGAAACTATGAGTTATGCATATTATCAAGAACATAAGGAAGAACTAATAAAGGTAAAAACAGAGAAAAACAAGACAGCATGGATTTGTACAATATGTGGGTATGTTTATTATGGCGATGATGTTCCGAATGATTACAAATGCCCTATTTGTAATGTGGATAAGACTTTTTTTAAAAGAAAGAAATAATTAGAGAAAAGATCTAAGATAAGTATAGAGAATATAAGTTAAATAATTTTATAGGCAATACAAACTGATATAATTATTGATATTTGTTTGTATTGCTAATTTGTGTCAGTAAGTAATTTTATGAAAAAATAACCCTAGAGTTTATTGTTACTTATATATTTTTATGATATAATTGCAACAAATTTTAAAGATATAGTTTAAGAAGGAAGGGAACAAAATGGCAGAGTTTTCACCTATGATGCAACATTATTTAGATATAAAAGAACAATATAATGATGCAATAGTTTTTTATAGATTAGGCGACTTTTATGAAATGTTTTTTGAAGATGCGAAAATTGCCTCAAGAGAATTAGAGATTACTTTAACAGGTAAAGAATGTGGACAAGAAGAACGTGCGCCAATGTGTGGTGTGCCTTTTCATGCAGCAGATGCATATATTTCAAAATTAATTGAAAAAGGATATAAAGTTGCAATTTGTGAGCAATTAGAAGATCCAAAACAAGCAAAAGGAATAGTAAAAAGAGATGTTATAAGAGTAGTAACTCCAGGAACTGTAATAGAAAGTAATATGCTAGATGAAAAAAAGAATAACTATATAATGTCTGTATTTAAAGAAGGAATATATTTTGGAATAGCTGTATGTGATGTATCTACAGGTGATTTCTATGCTACAAAAATAGTAGAAAAAAATAATTTCCCAGTATTGTTAGATGAACTTGCAAAATACAATCCTGCAGAAATAATAGTAAATAGTTTTCTATATAATTCAGCAGAAGAAATTGGGCAGATAAATACAAGATTTAATATATACATAAATAATGCCAAGGATGAAATGTTTAAAAAAGAAACAAACTACTTATTAGAAAACTACACTTTTATATATGAAAACCAAGAAGTAACAGATTTACATGAAAATTCACTTGAAGTAGCAGCTATAAATGCTTTATTAGAATACTTAAACCAAACACAAAAAATGAAATTAGAACATATACAACATATAAATTTATACAACTTACAAAAGTATATGTCATTAGATATTACAGCAAGAAGAAATTTAGAATTAGTAGAAAGACAACATGATAAAGCTAAAAGAGGAACATTATTGTGGGTACTAGATAAAACTTCAACATCAATGGGAGGAAGAGCTTTAAGAAAATGGATAGGAGAGCCATTATTAGATGTAACTGAAATACAAAAACGTTTAAACGCAGTGGAAGAATTAAAGAATAATCCTATTATGCGAGGAGAATTGCAAGTAAGTTTAAAAAAAGTTTATGATATAGAAAGACTAGTTGGAAAAATTGCTTATTCGAATAGTAATGGTAGAGATTTAATATCATTAAAAAATTCTTTAGCACAATTGCCAGATATAAAGAAGATTCTAAATGAATTAAATGCAGATTTATTAAAAGAATTAAACTTGAATTTGGAAACTTGCGAAGATTTGGCAACAATTATAGAAAACGCAATTGTTGATGAACCACCAATTACAGTAAAAGAAGGTGGATTAATAAAACAAGGATATAATGAAGAGGTTGATGAGTATAGAAAAGCATCAACAGAAGGAAAACAATGGTTATTAGAACTAGAACAAAAAGAAAAAGAACTTACAGGAATTAAAAACTTAAGAGTAGGATTTAACAAGGTATTTGGATATTTCTTTGAAGTTACGAAATCAAATCTTAATATGGTTCCAGAAAGATATATTAGAAAACAAACATTAACAAACTGTGAAAGATATATAACAGAAGAACTAAATGAGTTAGAAAGTAAAATACTAGGTTCAGAAGAAAAACTAATAGACTTAGAATATAACTTATTTATAGAAATAAGAAATCATTTAGCAAAAAATATTGTAAGACTACAAAAAATAGCAAATATTATTGCTAATTTAGATGTTCTAACATCATTTGCAATTGTTGCTGAAGACATGAAATATACAAAACCAATAGTTGATAATAGTGGAGAATTAGATATAAAAGAAGGAAGACACCCAGTAATTGAAAAAATGGTGGATACAGGAACTTTTGTAAGTAATGATACATACCTAGACAAAAATTTAGATAGATTGGCAATAATAACTGGTCCTAATATGGCAGGAAAATCAACATATATGAGACAAGTTGCATTGATAACACTAATGGCGCAAATAGGAAGCTTTGTACCAGCTTCTTATGCAAAAATTGGAGTAGTAGATAAAATATTTACAAGAGTTGGTGCTTCAGATGATTTAAGTATGGGACAAAGCACATTTATGGTAGAAATGACAGAAGTTGCAACTATATTAAGAGAAGCAACAGCAAATAGCTTGATAATACTAGATGAAATAGGAAGAGGAACATCTACATATGATGGACTTTCAATAGCATGGGCAGTAGTAGAACATATATCAAACAAAGAAAAATGTGGAGCAAAAACATTATTTGCAACACACTATCATGAATTAACAGAAATAGAAAATCAAATAGAAGGTGTTAAAAATTATTCAATTGCTGTTAAAGAAAAAGGAGAAGATATAATCTTTTTAAGAAAGATAGTAAATGGTGGAACAGATGAGAGCTATGGTATACATGTTGCAAAACTAGCAGGAGTTCCACAAGCAGTTGTAAAAAGATCAAATGAAATATTAAGAAGCTTAGAAAGAAAAAGTATGCTAGGACAAAAGAAGCAAGAAAGTAAGAAAGAACCAGAAGGACAATTGAATTTATATAATTACAAATTAGCGGAAATAGCACATGAAATAGATAAAATAAATTTAGATGAATTAACACCAATAGATGCACTTAATACTTTGTCTAAAATCAAGGAGAAAATGAGCTAAAATGACGATTAAACAAACATTAGAATATGCAATTAAAAAATTGAAAGAACATAACATAGAAGATAGCATGATAAAAACGAAGTCTTTACTTGCATATGTTCTGTCAAAACCAAAGGAATATTTGATAATAAATTCTGAACTAGAATTAGATTCGGAAAAGGAAATTATATTTAATAAACATATTGAAGAATTACTTAAGGGGAAACCACTACAATATATAACTAAGACACAAGAATTTTTCGGAATGCAATTTTATGTGGATGAAAATGTTTTAATACCTCAGCCAGATACAGAAATTTTAGTAGAAGAAGTAATAGAAATAGCAAAAAAAGAAAATAAGAAAAGAATATTAGATTTATGTACAGGAAGTGGATGTATAGCAATATCATTATCTGAAAACCTTGATAATGCTAATGTCACAGCAACTGATATAAGTGAAACTGCATTAGAAATAGCAAATAAAAATGATAGAAAAAGAAAAATTACTTTTAAACAATCAGATATGTTTGAAAATTTATGTGATGAAAAATTTGATATAATAGTGTCAAATCCACCATATATAAAAACAAAAGTAATAGAAAGTTTAGAAAAAGATGTTCAACAAGAGCCTAAATTAGCATTAGACGGCGGAGAAGATGGATTGAAGTTTTATAGAGCCATAACAGAGAATGCATATAAATATTTAAATAACGACGGTTATTTATGTTTAGAAATAGGAGAAAATCAAAAAGAAGAGGTTATGGAATTATTAAAAAGTAATAATTATCAAGATATATATTGCAAAAAAGACTTAGCTGGAAATGATAGAGTAATTATTGCAAAATACAGATAAACTAGGAGGAAAAAGTATGTCTTTTGCATCAGATATAAAAGAAGAATTAATGGGATTAAAGATGTGGGATGTAAATAGTAGTATGAAACAAGATGAACAGATGTCAAGGCTTTTGATAAGAGAAGCTTTTATTAAGTCTGGCTTTATAAACAATCCAGATAAGGATTATCATTTAGAAGTACTATTTAAAGACATAGAAAAAGCTGAAGAATTACAAACAATGCTTAATAATTTTCAAATAAATTCTAAAATTACTAAAAAGGGACAGGGATATATAGTTTATATAAAAGATGGAGAAGATATAGTATCATTTTTAGCCCTTATTGGTGCAAGTAAAGCAGTTATAAAGTTTGAAGAAATTAGAGTTTTAAAAGACGCAAGAAATAACATAAACAGAATAGTAAATTGTGAAACTGCCAATATTACAAAAACGATGAATGCAGCAAACACACAGATAGAAAGTATTAAATATTTAAAAAAACATAGAAAATTCGAAACTTTACCAGAAGAATTAAAAGAAATAGCAAATTTAAGAATAAAAGAACCAGATTTATCTTATGAAGAACTTGGAAAATTATTAGATAAACCAATCAGCAAATCAGGAGTAAGTCATAGGCTGAATAGGATTAACCAAATAGCAAAGGAACTACAAAAGGTTGAAAAATAATTAGAATTTTGGCGTTGTCAAACTTCATTTAAAATTTAATCAACGTACAATTAGTACGCCTCATAAATTTTAAATTCGTTTTCCTAGCCCAAATTTAATTCTTTTCCAACCAAATTTACTGTATAAAGGAATATGATTAAATATGAATAAAAAAGAGATAGGAGTATATGTTCACATACCATTTTGTAAGCAAAAATGTTTCTATTGTGATTTTACATCATTCCAAAATTGTAATGAGTATATAGAAAAGTATGTGGAACAGTTAAAAAACGAAATAATTAAACAAAACCTTTCAGAATATAAAATATCAAGCATCTATATTGGTGGAGGAACTCCATCATATATAGATAGTTCATATATTGTAGAAATATTAAAATTGATTAACGTAAAAGAGGCAAAAGAAGTTACAATAGAAGTTAACCCAGGAACAGTAACCAAGGAAAAACTTGAAGATTACTATAATGCAGGAATAAATAGAATAAGTATAGGATTACAAAGCACGAATGATAAATTACTAAAAACAATAGGTAGAATACATAACTTTGAAGAATTTATGACGACATATAAAATTGCTAGAAAAGTGGGATTTAAGAATATAAATATAGATTTGATAATAGGTTTACCAACTCAGAATTTGCAAGATGTAGAAGAATCTATTAACCAAATATCAGAATTAAAACCAGAACATATTTCAGTATATTCTTTAATTATAGAGGAAAATACAAAAATAGAAGATTTATTAAGCAAAGGCGATTTAGAAGAAATACCTGAAGAACTTGAAAGAAAAATGTATTGGAAAGTAAAAAATAAATTAGAGGAATTAGGATATAAACATTATGAAATTTCAAATTTTGCAAAAATAGGATATGAATCAAAACATAATATGGATTGTTGGAATCAAAAAGAATACATAGGATTTGGATTAGCGGCACATTCATATTTAAACCAAAAAAGATATTCGAATACAGAAATTTTGAAAAAGTATTTAGAGAATGTTGAAGAAAATAGAATAGTTCATGAAGTTCAAACTGTAGAAAATCAAAGAAATGAATATATGTTGTTAGGCTTAAGAAAAATAGATGGAATAAATATACAAAATTTCAAGAACAAATTTGTAGATAATCCCATATATTTATATAGAGAGGAATTAAACAAACTAGTTATGGATAAACTAGTTAATATAGATGAAAACTATATAAAATTAACTAATAAGGGAATAGATTTAGCAAATTTAGTTTGGGAGGAATTTGTGTGAATGATATAAAATATTTTGACCATGCTGCAACAACATATGTAAAAGAAGCGGTATTAAAAGAAATGATACCGTTTTTTAATTTAGAATATGGGAATCCTTCTTCTGTATATAGCATAGGAAGAAGAGCAAAAAGAGCAATAGAAGATGCAAGACATAAAGTGGCGAAAGTTATAAATGCAAAACCGAAGGAAATATACTTTACAGGCTGTGGTAGTGAAAGTGATAACCTAGTAATAAAAGGAATTGCTCATAGCTTAAATAAAAAAGGAAATCATATAATAACAACTAAAATTGAACATCATGCTGTTTTAAATACGTGTAAAACCCTAGAAAAACAAGGATTTAGGGTGACATATTTAAATGTAAATGAAGATGGATTAATAAATTTGCAAGAATTAGAAAATGCAATATGTAAAGAAACAATATTAATTTCAATAATGTTTGCAAATAATGAAATTGGAACAATAGAGCCAATCGAAGAAATTGGTAGAATAGCTAAAAAACATAATATATATTTCCATACAGATGCAGTTCAAGCTATGGGAAATTTGAAAATTGATGTTCAAAAAATGAATATAGATGCATTATCAATGTCAGCACATAAGTTTTATGGACCAAAAGGAGTAGGTGCACTCTATATAAGAGAAGGAATAGAATTTGAAAAACAACAAGAAGGTGGACATCAAGAAAGAGATAAAAGAGCGGGAACAGAAAATGTAGCAGGAATTGTAGGTTTAGGAAAAGCAATAGAACTTGCATATCAAAATATAGATGAATATAATAAAAAATTATTAGACTTAAGAGAATACTATATAAATCAAGTAGAAAAGAATATTCCTAATATAAGGATAAATGGACATAGAACGAATAGGCTTCCAGGAAATGCAAATATATCATTTTTAGATATGAATGGAGAGGAAATTTTATTTGATTTAGATGAAGCTGGAATATGTGGCTCAGCAGGTTCTGCATGTAATTCAAGTTCAGGAGAACCATCACATGTGCTAACAGCAATAGGGCTACCTAAAGAAGCAGCAGGAACAGCACTCCGAATAACTTTTGGAGAACAAAATACAAAAGAAGATGTAGATTATTTAATAAATACTTTAGTAAATATGGAGAATAAATACAAACAAAATACTGGTGAAATTTAATTCGCCAGTATTCTTAATTATTTAAATTTTTTTATTTTTTTCAACTCTGCACGTAACTTATTAAGTTCTTCTGACCTAATGGCACGAGCTGTTTTATATTCTGAAGCTACTTGAGCCCAATTATCAAGAGTCTCTCCAGGGTCTAATAATAATTCAATGGATTTTTTATAATATTCTTTTTGATGATCTTTTTTTGCATCAATTAAACTAGCATTATAAAGTTGAATTTGATGCAATCGTTTAATGTTTTCATCAATATAGTCAATATAATCCATTAGGCAACCGATTTCATATTCAGTATCTTCAATAACATTTTTTACTAAAGCTTTAAAGATTTTAGGATCTATTTTGTTTAATTTATCAATAGATTTTTTAGAAACAGCAGGCGGAGTGATTTCATCAAAAAGAATTTTTAATGTATCAGAAATACCAACATGTGATTTATACTGCCTTTTGCTTACAATGGCATCAAATTCATCTGCAACTCTAATGATTTTTCCTTCTAATGGAATTTCTTGCGCAGTTGCACCATTTGGATAACCTGTACCATTTAATGCTTCATGATGATATAAAGTACCATTTGCATATGGTCTTAATTTCATATCAGCCATACATATTTTATAGCCAATAGTAGTATGAGTTTTCATTATTTCATATTCTTCATCAGTTAAAGGACCATTTTTTTGAAGTATTTTTTCGGGAATAAATTGTTTTCCAATATCATGTAAGTATGCACAAGTAGTACAATATGCTGTAAAATAAGATCTCATATGTAATTTCTCACAAAGTCTGCATGTAAGAGCTGCAACATTTTCAGAATGCCTACGAGTAAAAGCATCAAGACTATCTAACATTCCAAGTTGATATCGTATGCTTTCGTTTAAGTTATAGCTTTTTAAATTAGCATCACTATAAAAATTAAAATTATATTCTTTCATAAATAACTCCATTCAAGCTAAATCTAGTTTTTTGTATAAAATACAATTATACATAATTATTCTATAATGAATAGGGGGTGAACGTCAAGCAAAAAGAAAATTATTATATTACATTTTTGTTACAATGCAATTACAAAATATTACATTTTGCAATTAAACTTGAATGCATAACGTACATAAGTTATAATGTACTTAATAAGGTATAGTAATATTTTAGACAATATAGTTAGCATATACAAATCAAATTTATTATAATTGATAAAACACAATAAAATAAGGAGGATTTACTAATGAAGAATTATGCTTTTAAAGATTCAAACAAGGGAATTACATTGATAGCACTAATAATTACAATAATTGTAATGTTAATCATAATAGCAGTAACAATTAAAACAGTAATTCAAAGTGGGCTGTTTGGTCATGCCGAAAAAGCAATAAATGGATATAGTATGCATGAAGCAAGAGTAAAATTAGGAACAACACTTACTGGTGCTATGGCAGAAAAATATACAAATAAAAATTATAACGAAAATGATTATTTGGACAAATATATTCAAGATAATTTACCAGGCTCAAAAGTAGTAGACAACGTAGTAATATTAGATGGTTGGGCATTTGAATTAGATAGAAACACACCAAAAATTGGACAAGACTTAGGACAAGAGGGTAAATTTACATATCCAGAATTAAACATAGAAAAAGGAATATTATTGGAGGATAAACTATCAATACCAGTTATAATTACAGCAAGTGAAACAGAATATGGAATAAGTAAAATAGAAGTATATTTAAATGGAAAACTAGTAAAAGAATTTGATGACTGCAATGGTAGCAAAGAAGAAATAACAAGAACATTCACAGCAACAGAAAATGGAACATATTTTGTAAGAGTATACTCAGAAATCAATATAACAGGATATGTAAATGTAGATGAAATCATATTACCAAAACTAAAAATAGGAGACTATGTATCATACACACCAAATATAGCATCGGATTATTTAATCGAAGCAAAATATTCAGGACACACATCAAACCAAACAATACCACAGGACACAACTCTAAAATGGCAAATAATGAATATAAATGATGATGGAACAATACAACTAATAGCAGAAAAACCAACAGCTTTAACTGTATATTTTGGAGGGGCATTAGGATATAACAACGGGGTACTTTTATTAAATGATTTGTGCAAATCACAATATTCTAATGTTAGTTTGGGCATTGTATCAAGAAGTTTAAATTTAGCAGATATCGAAAAACAGTTTAACGAGCTTGGTACAACGAAAAGAGATGAATGCATAGTAAATACTTTACAATATGGAAAACAAAAAACTTATGGAGCAGGGGTTGCACATACATCAAATATATACAAAAATCATGATAAAAACGTAACAATTAAACCTAATAACATTGCTCAAAGGGAAAGCGAAAATTATTATTCAGAACCAACTACATTAACATCAACACAAGAAAATAGTTTAACAATTACACAAACTTATTATAAATTTGAATCACAAACTAATTATTATAATGATTCTAATTTCCATAAATTAATATTTGATACAGGTACTACTTATTGGCTTGCATCTCGATTTACCAGTGATAGTGTTTCTGTTGTTGCTTTTGGTTTGCGTTGTATAATGAATACTAACAGTCGGTTTTTATGGTATAACACTATTTGGTTCTAATCAAGATATTGGTAATACTAATTATTCTATTCGTCCAATTGTAACCTTACCTTCTGATTTAGAATTAAAACCAATTTCTGGAAGTTCAGAGTGGCAAATTGTAAAAAAATGAGAAAGTTACTTATTATAGAATTAAAATAATTTGTATATATCCTCAGTAAATCTAAAATTAACTGAGGATATATTATGTATAATATTGTCAAACGATTTTTATTGAAGTTTATGTGATTTTAAATATAAGAATAAAATATTCAAAGAAAAGTGCTATTACATAAATAATTGTGAATAATCTTAAATTTAATTAGAAATAATAATTTAAAAACATATATAAACAATTTTTATAAAATACTTGAAAAGATTTTTTTTTTGGTATAGAATAGGCATGTAAAAATAAAAAATGACACAAATTTAAGTGTCAAAAAGGAGGAATTTTTTATGGCAGTTAAAGTAGGAATAAATGGTTTTGGAAGAATAGGAAAATTAGTTTTCCAAGCAGCTTTAGAAAAGGAGGATATTGATGTAGTAGCAGTTAATGATCCTTTTATAACAGCAGACTATATGGTATATATGACAAAATATGATACAGTGCATGGAAGATTTAATGGAGATATAAAAGCAGATGGAAACAAATTAATTGTTAATGGAAAAACTATTAATGTATATAATGAAATGGATCCACACAATATCCCTTGGGGACAAGAAGGAGTAGATTTTGTATTAGAATGTTCAGGAGTATTTACAACATTAGAAAAAGCACAAGCACATATTGATGCAGGAGCTAAAAAAGTAATAATTAGTGCACCTTCAAAAGATGCTCCAATGTTTGTTATGGGAGTAAACAATGATAAATATGATCCAAGTATGACAATAGTATCAAATGCATCTTGTACAACAAACTGTTTAGCACCTTTAGCTAAAGTTATAAATGATAACTTTGGAATAAAAGATGGATTAATGACAACAGTTCATAGTACAACAGCAACACAAAAAACAGTTGATGGAGCTTCTAAAAAAGATTGGAGAGGTGGTAGAGCAGCTGCTGCAAATATAATACCATCATCAACAGGAGCTGCAAAAGCAGTTGGAAAAGTTATTCCAGAATTAAATGGAAAATTAACAGGTATGGCATTTAGAGTACCAACAGTAGATGTTTCAGTAGTAGACTTAACATGTAACTTAGAAAAACCAGCAACATATGAAGAGATATGTACTGCAGTAAAAAGAGCATCTGAAAATGAATTAAAAGGAATATTAGAATATGTGGAAGATGATTTAGTATCATCAGACTTTATACACGATAGCCACACATCAATATTTGATAGCAAAGCAGGAATCCAATTAACAGATACATTTGTAAAATTAGTAGCTTGGTATGATAATGAATGGGGATATTCAAATAAATTAGTAGATTTAGCTATCTACATTTCTAAAAGATAATATGTGAAAAATTTTGCAGGGTTTTGCTTTGAAAAAGGCGAACCCTACAATGCTGTAAACGAAAAGATAAAATGGAGGTTTTTTATGAATAAGAAAACTATAAAAGATATAGATGTAAAGAACAAAAAAGTATTGGTTAGATGTGATTTTAACGTTCCACTAGATGGAGAAACAGGAAAAATTACAGATAATAGAAGAATAAGAGGGGCATTGCCAACAATTAAATATTTGTTAAATAATAATGCAAAGGTTATACTTTGTTCACACTTAGGAAGACCAAAGGGAGAATTTAATAATAAATACTCATTAAAACCAGTTGCAGAGGAACTAAGTAAATTACTAGGAAAACCAGTTATGTTAGCAAAAGATGTAATAGGAGAAGATGCAGAAAACTTAACTTCTAATATAAAATCAGGAGAAGTTGTGTTACTTGAAAATGTAAGATTTCATAGTGAAGAAGAAAAAAATGATATGGAATTTGCTAAAAAATTAGCTTCATTTGCTGAAATATATGTAAATGATGCATTTGGAACTGCACACAGAGCACACGCTTCAACAGAAGGAGTATCACACTATTTACCAGCAGTTTCAGGATTTTTAATTGAGAAAGAACTAGAATTTCTAGGTGGAGCTCTTGAAAACCCAGCAAGACCATTTGTTGCAATACTTGGTGGAGCAAAAGTATCTGATAAAATAGGTGTAATAGAAAACTTGTTAGATAAAGTTGATACACTTGTAATAGGTGGTGGAATGGCATATACATTCTACAAAGCACAAGGATTAAATATCGGAACTTCAATATGTGAAGAAGATAAAATAGATTTAGCAAAAACTATTTTAGAAAAAGCTGAAACAAAAGGTGTAAAAATAGTATTGCCAGAAGATAACCATGTAGCAGCAGAATATTCAAATGATGCAGATGATAAAATTGTTGATAAAACAGAAATTCCAGAAAATTATATGGGATTAGATATAGGACCAAAAACTATAGAATTGTTTAAAGATGTTGTAAAAAATGCAAAAACAGTATTATGGAATGGTCCATTAGGAGTTTGCGAATTTTCTAAATATGAAGTTGGAACAAAAGCAGTAGCTGAGATTCTTGCAAATAGTGATGCAGTAACAGTAATTGGTGGTGGAGATTCAGCAGCAGCAATAGAAAACTTGGGATTAGCAGATAAAATGACTCATATATCAACAGGAGGAGGAGCTTCGCTTGAATTTTTAGAAGGAAAAGTTTTACCAGGAATAGATTGTTTAAATGAAAAATAAATAATATAGATGAACTACAGAAGAAATAATTTTGATATAAAATTAGGAGTGGAGGGCGTAAATGAGAAAAAGTAAAATGGTAGTGCTACTAGGAGTAATGATAGGAGTTTTAATAATATCACTTATAATAGGAATAATACTAATAGTTATAGATAAAGGAAAAAATTCTTCAAAAAAAATAATTGTAGATGCACCAACAAATTCAGAAGAATTAGAAAGAGTAGAAAAAGAAAAAAAATTAAATGAATTTAATACTAAATTTACATCATATGTAGGAGAAGAAGTATCTACAACTTTAGTAAAATCATTGCTTTCAGAAATAATTTTATCAAATAATCAAAATGAAGAACGTCAATTAAAAGTAAAAATAATGAATACAAATTTAGAAGAAGGAACGGATGATACAACAGAAATATCTAATGCACAACAATATTTAAGTAATGAATATACGTATATAGTGGAATGCAATTACGATGATGCAACAGGCTATGTAACAGAAATTGTAATAAAAAGAGGAAAGGGTGCAGAATTACCACCAGAAGTACAAGCGTTTAATCAAAATTTATTAAAATATTCAGGACAAATAGTAAAAGGTACTGTAGTAAAAAGTAAAATGATAAACGATATAAAAGCAGCTAATCAGGGAGATGATAAACATAATATAACATTATATTCAGGAGAGTTAGAATCACTTAGAGATATAAAAGATGAAGCAGATTATAAAATTATATTGTCATATGATGAAGAGGGATATATATATAGAATAGATGCAGATGAGCAAACATAGAAGGAGGAAGTAGAATGAGAAAAAAGATTATAGCAGGAAATTGGAAAATGAATAAATTACCTAATGAAGCAATGACATTTTTTGAAGAATTGGCACCATTAGTAAAAGATACTCAAAACGAAGTAATTATATGTGCACCATATACAGATTTATTTTACTCACTAATGTCTGCACAAAATACAAATATAAAAATAGGTGCACAAAACATGCACTGGGAAGAAAAAGGAGCATATACTGGAGAAGTATCTCCACAAATGCTTAAATCAATAGGAGTAGAATATGTAATTATAGGACATTCTGAAAGAAGAGAGTATTTTGCAGAAACAGATGAAACTGTAAATAAAAAGTTAAAAGCAGCACATGCAAATGAATTAAAACCAATAGTATGTGTTGGAGAAACTTTAGAACAAAGAGAAACAGGTAAAACAGAAGACGTATTAAAAAAACAAATAAATTTAGGATTAGAAGGCTTGACAGATGAACAAATTAGAACTACAATAGTAGCGTATGAGCCAATATGGGCAATAGGTACAGGAAAAACAGCAACAGCAGAAGATGCAAATAACACAATAAAAGGAATTAGAGCAGAAATTGCAAATATGTATGGTGATGAAAATGCACAAGAAGTAGAAATCCTATATGGAGGAAGTGTAAAATCATCAAACAGTAAAGAATTATTTACTATGTCAGATATAGATGGGGGACTAGTTGGAGGAGCAAGTTTAGAGGCGAGTGAGTTTAGCAAAATAATTAACTTTGAACGGTTAAAAAATAATTACAATTTTGTACTAAAGTCAAATTTTTCAACATAGTTTTAAGACGGACCTAAGGAGGAATGAAAATAAATATGGATAAAAAAGTAACAATGTTGATGATTCTAGATGGATTTGGAATAAATGAAAATACAGAAGCAAATGCAATAGCATTAGCTAATACTCCTAACCTAGATAGAATATTTAAACAAAATCCAAGCACAACAATAAAAACAAGTGGATTAGATGTTGGACTACCAGATGGACAAATGGGAAATTCAGAGGTAGGACATACAAATATAGGAGCAGGAAGAATAGTATATCAAGAATTAACAAGAATAACAAAATCAATAGAAGATGGAGATTTCTTTAGTATACCAGAATTAATGGGAGCAATAGAAAATTGTAAAAAACATCATTCAAAATTGCACATTATGGGCTTACTTTCAGACGGAGGGGTTCATAGTCATGTAAGACATTTATATGCACTTTTAGAATTAGCAAAAAGAAGTGATTTTGAAGATGTATATGTACATTGTTTTATGGATGGAAGAGACACCCCACCAGCATCAGGAGAAAGCTACATTACAGAATTAGAAAGTAAGATGGCAGAAAAAGGTGTTGGACAAATAGCAAGTATAACAGGAAGATTTTATGCAATGGATAGAGATAAAAGATGGGAAAGAGTTCAAAAAGCTTATGATGCATTAGTAAATGGAATCGGTGAAAAAAGTGCAAGTGCTACGAAAGCTATTGAAGATTCATATCAAAAAGAAATATTTGATGAGTTTGTTGTTCCAACATTAATATGCAACACAGAAAATGAACCAATAGCAACAATATCAGCAAATGATTCAGTTATATTCTTTAACTTTAGACCAGATAGAGCAAGAGAAATAACAAGAAGTTTAGTAGATGATGAATTTACAGGTTTTGAAAGAACAAAATTTCCTTTATATTATGCGTGTTTCACAAATTACGATGAAACAATAAAAAACGTGCAAATTGTATTTAAAAAAGATGAAATAAAAAATACATTTGGAGAAATTGTTTCAAATAAAGGACTAACACAATTAAGGATAGCAGAAACAGAAAAATATGCACATGTAACATTCTTTTTCAATGGTGGAGAAGAAAAACAATATGCAGGAGAAGATAGAATATTAGTACCTTCTCCAAAAGTTGAAACATATGATATGCAACCAGAGATGAGTGCAATAGAAGTAACGGATAAAGTTGTAGAAGCAATAGAAAGTAGAAAATATGACACTATAATTTTAAACTATGCAAACCCAGACATGGTAGGACATACAGGAATATTAGAAGCAGCAATAAAAGCAATAGAAACAATAGATGGATGTGTACAAAGAGTAGTAGAAGCAATAGAAAAAACAGAAGGTGTAATGTTAATAACAGCTGACCATGGAAATTCAGAGCAAATGATAGATTATGCAACAGGAGAACCACACACAGCACATACAACAAATGTAGTGCCACTAGTGTTAGTGGGAAAACAAGCTAAACTAAAAGAAGGAAGATTAGCAGATTTAGCACCAACAATGCTTAAATTAATGAATATAGAAAAACCTGCAGAAATGACAGGAGAATCATTAATTATAGAAGAATAATATTGATATTAATTTTTAAATATATAAATAAAGCGAAAGCTTTACAAATTTTAAAGGAGGAATATTTTATGAAAGATTACTTACCTATTGAAGAAGTAAAAGCATTAGAAATTTTAGACTCAAGAGGAAATCCAACAGTACAAGTAGAGGTTATAACAGCAGATGGATCAAATGGAGTAGCAATGGTGCCATCAGGAGCATCAACAGGAGCATTTGAAGCAGTTGAATTAAGAGATGGAGACAAATCAAGATATTTAGGAAAAGGTGTATCAAAAGCAGTTGCAAATGTAAATGAAATAATTGCACCAGAATTAGAAGGAATGAATGCATTTGATCAAGTAGAATTAGATAAAAAATTAATAGAATTAGATGGAACAGAAAATAAAGGAAAGCTAGGAGCTAATGCAACACTTGGTGTATCACTTGCAGTTGCAAGAGCAGCAGCAAATGCATTAGGAATGAGCTTATATAAATATCTTGGTGGAGTAAATGCAAAAACATTACCAGTTCCAATGATGAACATATTAAATGGTGGAAAACACGCAGACAACACAGTAAATATTCAAGAATTTATGATAATGCCAGTAGGACCAAAAACATTTAGTGAATGTATAAGAATGTCAGCAGAAGTTTACCATACATTAAAAACAGTTGTTAAATCAAAAGGATTATCAACAGGTGTTGGAGATGAAGGTGGATTTGCACCAAATTTATCAAGTGATGAAGAAGCTTTAAAACTTATAGTAGAAGCTATAGAAAAAGCTGGATTTAAACCAGGAGAAGACGTAGTATTAGCATTAGATGTAGCAGCTACAGAAATGTATGATGAAGCTAAAAAAATAGGAAAAGAAGGAAATTACTACTTCTGGAAAACAGAAGAATTAAAGACACCAGATGAAATGATAGATTATTTAGCAGATTTAGCTAATAAATATCCAATAGCTTCAATAGAAGATGGACTATCAGAAGAAGATTGGGATGCTTGGAAAAAGCTAACAGATAGATTAGGAAACAAATTACAATTAGTTGGTGATGATTTATTTGTAACAAATATTAAGAGATTACAAAAAGGATTAGACAATAAAACAGCTAACAGTATATTAATAAAACTAAATCAAATAGGAACACTAACAGAAACATTAGATGCAATTGAACTTGCAAAGAAAAACGGATACACAGCAGTTGTATCACATCGTTCAGGAGAAACAGAAGATACAACTTTAGCAGATGTTGCTGTAGCAACAAATGCAGGACAATTAAAAACAGGTGCTCCATGTAGAACAGATAGAGTTGCAAAATATAATAGACTATTAAATATAGAAGATGAATTAGGAAGTATTGCAGTATATCCAGGAATAAAAGCATTTAATAAATAAACATGATAAAGATTGTTTTGCCAGAGATGGCAAAACAATCTACAAAATCTATTTACTATTAATTAGATAAACATTGGGGTATCGCCAAGTGGTAAGGCATCGGACTCTGACTCCGACATTTCCTAGGTTCGAATCCTAGTACCCCAGCCAAGAAATTGAAATATCAAGGCTTTCACAAAAAAATATAGAAACCTTGATATTTATTTTTTTACTTGTCCAAAACATCACTAATGCAAAAATAAAAATATAAATTTCGTTATCTTTATTTGCAATTTCGTTATTAATTATTTGTATAATTTGTAAATTAGTCTTAAAGGTGGTATAATTAAATTATCAATGGCAATACGCTAAATTATATGGAGGGCATACCAATGAAAAAAATTCAACTCATGGAACTCATCACAAAGATCACTTTCCTGCACATTGGACAACAATGGAAACAACAGACTGGCATGTGCTATTTCGTGGTTCTGAACTCCAACCCAAACGAACAAAAGCCAGTTTGGCAGGGCGTAGCATGCTGGATTGCTCAAATGCCATTACTCATGGGAAGCATACTGGGACCATTGGCATTTGTTAGCACTTTGGTTGAGGGATATTCCTTCCAGTGGATTGTTTTCTCTGCGGCAATTGCCATGCTCAGCACCTTCGGACTGTACAAATTGGATGGCCTCTTCCAGAAACGTCCCAGCTGGGACAAAGAGGATTATGTGCCAACTGATGAAGAGTGGGAGGACTGGGACCATTGGGTACATTGTGAAGAAGAATATCAATCTTGGGGGTTCTAAAGCATGCGAAGTCCAAAAATTGCAGAACAAATCAAGGAGGAGGAGATTCCTTGGTTTGTTCTGTTTATATTATAATAAAAGTAAAAAAAATATTGACAAAAAAAGTAGATTAATATAAAATAAAATTATAATATAAAAAGGGGGAACAAAGGATGTTTGGATATATGGTTACAACATTAGCAGGAATATTTTGGCTATTTAGATTAGTGGTTACAATGATGTTTACAGGAGAGAGTGGTTTTCCAGTACAACCAATGAATATGACTTTTGAAATAGTTCTTTTATTTGTAACTTTTGCTTGTATTGTTTTAATTGCAAAGAGAAATATGGTTGGAGCAATAATTTATCTGATTGCACACTGTGCATATTTTGGAGTAGATATATATCAAAGTGTAACACAAGATAGTATAAATTATTTGAATTTGATGGTATCAATTGTAGGAGTAATTATTCCATTCTTAGCATTTGCAAATATAGGATTAGCATCAGGCAAAAAAAGTAGTGGAAAAAACAAAAAAACTGATTGGTTTTATGGAACAAATGACTATGAGAGAGAGTTTGATGAAAGAGCAGATACAAACCAATATAAATTGTAACATGTTATCATAAAAGAGCATAAGTATAAGACTTATGGCTCTTTATTTTTATAAAGACTTTTTTAATTTCAAAATGTATGATAAAATATTATAGTATAAAAAGGAGTTGTAGTAATGAGTTTAATTGGTATTATAAATGAATTAACAGTTTCTAATATAGAAAGTTCAATTGATTTTTATAGAAATATTTTTAATTTTGAAATTGAATACACAGATGGGAATCCGATAACTTGGGTGCAATTAAGAAAAGATAATTTTAGAATTATGTTAGAGGATTATAATATAGTAACAAAAGAAATAGAAAAAATCCCACTTAAAACTAATTCTAGTAACATAATTAAATTTGAATATAATGATTTTGAAGAATTTAAAAATTTATATAATAAATGCAAAAATGAATTTTGTGAGTTTTGCATGGAGTATACTGAAACTGAATATGGAAAAATTGAATTTGGTGTTTTTGATTTAGACAAAAATATAATTTTGGTATCATTTGAAAAAAATTAAAGAATTTTTAAAAGGAGATTTATAAATTGAATTCATTGGAAGCGAAGAAACTAGAAAATATAAGGAATATAGAATTTATTAAAGAATATTTGAAAAAAACTAATTTATCAAATAGAATTATAAGCCATCCAAGATTTGATTCAATTTTATGGAAAATTAGTTCATTGATGAGAAAAGCTGGTGTAAAAGCATTTTCACAAGAAGGAATTAATTTATTGAATTCAATATTAATAATTAAGGCAGATGGTAGTATATCTATATTTGAAAATAAAGGAAGAAATCCTTTCGTATCTAGTACTAAATATTATTTTGATGAAGATGATATGAAATTAAGAAAAATTTATTGTGAACCAAAAATAGATGGAACTAAGGAAAATTGGGTTAGTACATATGATGAAGAAGGAATGGAAGAAAACCTAATGCTAGAACAAAAATGGCCAGATGGTGTTAAATATTATACAAATACAACAAGAGTACCAGATAGGATAGATATGATTAAAATAGAACGAATAGAAGAAAAAGGTGGAAAAAGAGTACGCTTAGAAGATTTCTATCAACTCAGAAATTTTTGTGTAGCATATGAAGATATTAATCCAGGAGTAGATGAAATAGATCCATTAGATGCTATACATATGTCTTTACTGGGTGTACCTCATATTTATAGAGATTTAGAACCAGACGAATTAGAAATAATAGATAAATGTGATGGCGAAATATTTCCATTAGATGATGAATATAAAGAAAAACAAATAATGGATTGTATTGAAACAAATAAGTTTTATGGAAGAAGTAGAAGATTTGAAAGAGCTATTGCTAGATACCTAGATATTGAAGACAGACTACCAACTGATGAGCACCCATTTTAATAATATGAAGTTAAAGTACTAGTTAAATTTGAATTATGAAGGAAGAATAAGGATGGAAAAGTTTTATTTAGAAAAACCGAGTTTAAAGAGAAAAGAAGAAGCATTAGAGTATATTAATGAATTTTTAGAGAATAAATCTGAAATTCATGGTGTAAGTGGACTAAATAATTATATGGATAATTATGAAAACTGGTTAAAATTTATCGAAGAAAATTGGAACAGGGAAGTATCTGATACCTTAGTTCCTTCACATACATATTTCTTTATTAGAAAAAATGATAATAAAATTATTGGAATGATAGATATTAGACTTGCTTTAAATGAAACCTTAAGAAAGTATGGTGGAAATATAGGATATAGCATAAGACCTACTGAAAGACGAAAAGGATATAATAAAATAAATTTATATATGGCACTTAAAGTATGTAATGAAAATGGTTTAGAAAAAGTTATGCTAGATTGTGATAAAACAAACTTAGGCTCTGCAAATACAATAAAATCATTAGGAGGTAGTTTAACTAAAGAGGAATATAATAATGAATCTAAAACAGTTATGCAGGATTATTGGATTAATGTAAAGGAGTCTTTATTAAAAAATGCTAAGTATGAAGAATATATATCTATTAATTGATATAAACTAATTTAATAATAATCAAGGAAGTGATAAGATGAACAATGAACAAAATTTAAACAAGACTAACATCAACTGGTATCCACGGACATATGTTAAAAACTAAAAAACAGATAATAGAGGATATAAAACTAATAGACATAGTTTTAGAAATTTGTGATGCAAGAATACCTCTTGCAAGTCAAAATCCTGACATAAAAGAGATAACAAAAAATAAAAAGAAAATTATTATATTAAATAAATGTGATTTAGCAGATGAAAAAGAAACAGCAAAATGGGTTAGCTATTTCAAAAAACAAAGAATTACTGCAATTCCAACAGATGCAAACAATGGAAAAGGAATTAAAGAATGTCTTCAAACAATAAATAAAATGATGGAGGAAGATATTCAAAAAGCTGCAAGTAAAGGGAGAATTAACAAGAATATTAGAATAATGATAGTAGGAATTCCTAATGTAGGAAAATCCTCTTTTATAAATAGAATGATTAATAAAAAATCTGCAGTTGTAGGAAATAGACCAGGTGTAACAAAACAGAAACAATGGCTCAGAATATCAAGTAATATTGAACTGCTAGATACTCCAGGTGTTTTATGGCCGAAATTTGAGAGTGAAGATGTTGCTTTAAAATTAGCATATACTGGAACAATAAAAGATGAATTGCTACAGAGAACAGATATAGCATATTCTTTACTAGATTATCTAATAAAAAATTATAAAGAAGAATTAAAATTAAGATATAAATTGACAGATGAGAATTTTGATAGTATAATAGATAAACGTGAGGTTACTTTAGAAATTATGAACATAATTGCAAGAAAAAGAGGAGCGATTGTTTCAGGAGGAGAGATAGACTACGAAAAAGTAGCAGTTATGATATTAAATGATTTCAGAACAGCAAAAATAGGAAGAATAACATTGGAGAAAGTAAATGAAGGATGAAAAACAAATTAATCAAATGTCGCCATTAACTTGGGCATATGTAGGAGATGCAGTGTATGAGCTTTATGTAAGAACTTATTTGGTAGATACTACTAATTTAAAACCAAATAATTTGCATAAAGAATCTATAAAATATGTAAAGGCAAAAGCACAAGCAGATATTTTAAACAATTTACAAGAAATTTTAACAGAAGAAGAACAAGATATTGTAAGAAGAGCTAGAAATACACAAAATCATCACTTGCCTAAAAATGCTAATGTTCAAGAATATATGTATTCTACAGCATTAGAAGGATTAATAGGTTACTTATATTTAACAAAACAAAAAGATAGACTAGATGAACTATTTAAAATAATTCTAGCATATAGCTAGAATATATGGCCCCTTGGTCAAGCGGTTAAGACGCAGCCCTCTCAAGGCTGAATCATGGGTTCGATTCCCGTAGGGGTCACCACAAATAGGTAGAAATGCTGTAATATCAAGCAATGTAGCTTTTGTATTACAGCATTTGTTATTAATTTGTTATTAACTGTATAGGTCGCAATAGGTCTGAACAGGTTTTTTATTATTATTTAAAACATATCATTTTTCACTATTCAATAAGCATATATTCCACTAAAAAGCATAATGACAACTTTCGATATTATTTGATTGTACGAGTGACAGGAAAAAGTCATTTGTACAGCTTATTCCATAATTTTATACTCTTATTTTTTTATTATTAAATTTAGTATCTTGTCAGCTTTTTTCACAATTATAATTCCAGTAGCGATACATATTATAGAGCCACCAAATTGAATAAACTTTCCAATATTTTCTTGTTTTTTCTGTTCTTCTTTTATATCTATAAACTTTGATATTGAAGAAGCATCTAAATTACCTGTACTACCTTTAGCATAAAATTTTACATAGTCATCTGAATATTTCTCAAAACTGTTTAATTCATATTGAGAACCTTTTTCCATACAAAAATACGAACCCAAAATTGCAACAACAAATCCTATTATAATTATTATTTGTCTTATATATACATATTTCATTTACATTACTTCCTCTCTTTATTTTATATGAGTAACTGAAAAAAGTCATTTGTATAACTTTTCTGCCTTTGTAACATTATAAAATTATCCAATCACATCTAATACTTCTTTTAAATCCGATATTGAAGTATATAATGTTAAAACATAGTCTCCTTTTTTATCATTTTTATTTTCATAAATTACAATAACTGTTTCATCTACATTTGCGTACATTATTTGAGTTGAATTATAGTTTTTTACTAAGTGAGCATTAGCAGAAGGGTTGTCAATACTTTCTCCATCTTTATTATAAGCTACATAATATATTTTTTCATCTAAATATATTTTATAAATATCTTTATTTTTATATCTTTCTAAAAATTCAACCTTACTATTAGAAAAATAATATTCTAGTGTTTTAGCTCTTTTAGAGTGTTCTTGACCTTGCGCACTTTTTTGTAATGAATTATTTACAATATAGCAACTAACTCCTATTGTAATTACTGCTAGTACCAATATAATTATAAGATTTTTTGATTTTAATTTCTTACCTTTATCCTTTTTATCCATATAGTACTCCTTTCTTATTTTACATTTATATTATATTACATTTATTATACTATGCCTACTTTATCAAATTAAGTAGCATTTGTTAGTAACTAATAAAATGAGATTTAATGTTAGTGTCGAAAAATGTATTAAAACGATAGATAATGTAAAACAAAAAGCCAAAAGTGGAATACTTTACCGTTGAAATCTATGCTAATTTATGATATAATAAATCGAATTTAATTCAATTTGAAAAAATAGAGGAGAAAAATAATTGTTAGAAGCATTAGAAGAAACATTAATAGATAGCTTAAAATTATTGCCATTTTTACTTATTACATATCTAATAATGGAATTATTAGAACATAAAGCAGGAGATAAAACAACAAATGTAATAAAGAAAGCAGGAAGATTTGGACCAATATTAGGAGGACTTTTAGGAGCAGTTCCGCAATGTGGATTTTCTGTTGCAGCAGCTAATTTGTATGCAGGACGAGTTATAACAATAGGAACACTCATATCAATATTTTTATCAACATCTGATGAAATGTTACCAATATTAATTTCAGAAGGTGCACCAATTAATCTAATATTACAGATATTGGGAATAAAGATTGGAATTGGTATACTTTTTGGATGTATAATAGATATAATATTGAGAAAAAAGCAAACAAAAAAAGAAAAACAAAAAATACATGATGTATGTGAACATGAACACTGTAATTGTGAAGAAGATGGAATAATTAAATCAACAATAAAACATACAGTACAGGTATTTGCATATATTTTTATAATAAGCTTAATTATAAATATTTTATTATTTATAATAGGAGAAGACAAAATTGCAAGTGTAATTTCTGATATACCATTATTAGGAGCATTAATATCTTGCATTATAGGGCTTATACCAAATTGTGCAAGTTCAGTAATATTAACAGAAATGTATTTAGAGAATATAATAGAATTAGGAACTATGATTGGTGGATTATTAGTTAATTCAGGGTTAGGATTACTAATTTTATTCAAAGTTAATAAAGATAAAAAGGAAAATTTTTTTATAATAGGTTTACTATATGCAATAGGGTTTATATCTGCATTAGTTATAAATTTAATTTTTTAAAAATATAGAGGTTAATAATAATGAAGAAAGTATTTATTGTATTGACATATACCGGTACAATTCCAGCTAAAGTCATAAGGTTTTGGACTAAGAAGAGATATAGTCATGTATCAATCTCTCTAGATGAAAGCTTAACAAGAATGTATTCATTTGCCCGATTAGGACAGTACAATATATTTAATGCTGGTTTTTTACATGAGTATATAAATAAAGGAATATTTAAAAAATTTAAGAATACAGATGCATTAATTCGGTTATTTAGAGGTATCGAACAGACAATATAAAAAGATAGAAAAAGAAATAGAAGATATGGAAAAAGAAAGTGAGAAGTATAAATTTAATATAAAAGGATTTTTGGCAGTTGCATTTAAAAAGAGAATAATTAGAAAGAACTATTTCTATTGTGCTGAGTTTGTAAGATATGTTTTGGATGAAGCGTACATTGATACAGAGCTACCAGAAATAATAATACCAACAGATTTTCAACGATTAAAGGGATTGAATGTTACATATAAAGGAAAATTAAAAGACTATGTTCATTAGTAAGTTATGAAATATTTGTGAAACTAGATGTAAATGAAGATAGAATATTAGAAAATATTAAAAACATTTGTAAAAAATATTTACAGATGTTTTTTTTTGATGTATAATAACATACGTTATGTAACAAGCGTTATCAGAAGGAGGTAAGTATGCCACCAGCTAAAAAGGTAGATAAAGATGATATTATTAAAGTTGCTTATAAAATAGCAGATAAAGAAGAATTTGAGAATATCAATGCAAGAAGAATAGCAAAAGAACTAGGATGCTCAGTTCAACCTATTTTTCATAATTTTACGTCTATGGAAGAACTGAAAAATGCTACAATAGAAAGAATTCATAATACATATGAACAATATATGAAAAAAGGTTCTGAAGAAAAACTTGCATATAAAGGAATGGGAATGGCATATATTAAGTTTGCTAAGGAACATCCAAAGTTTTTTAAGGTGCTATTTATGAGAGAAACTAGCTTAACTACAAGTAATTTCATAAGAGCAGACAATACAGGAAATGACGTTATAAAAATGGGACAAAAGCTTACAGGATTTGATGAAAAAGAACAGATAAAATTTCATACAAAAGTATGGATATTTACACATGGATTAGCTATGTTAGTAGCTACCAATACTTGTACTTTAAACGAAGATGAAATAAGCAAAATGCTAGAAACAACAGTAAGAGAATTACTTATAGGATATAAGAAAAATAATGAAGGAAAGAAGGATACATAAATGGAAAATGTTATAGAGGTTAAAAACCTAGTAAAAGATTATAAAAAGATGAAGGCAGTAGATGATTTGTCTTTTGATGTAAAAAAAGGAGAAATACTAGGCTTACTTGGACCAAATGGAAGTGGAAAAACAACAACGATGAACTGCATATTATCACTATTAAAATTTAATAGTGGAAGCATAAAAATATTTGGAAAAGAAATGAAACCAAGTGAATATGACATAAAAGCAAAAATAGGAGTAGTATTTCAAGAAATAGCAGTATTTGAAGAATTAACAGTATATGAGAATTTAGATTACTTCTGTGGATTATATATTAAAGATAAAAAAATAAGAAAACAATATATAGAAGATGCAATAGAATTAGTTGGATTAGATGAGTTTAGAAAATTCTATCCAAAACAATTATCAGGAGGTCTTTTAAGAAGACTAAATATTGCTTGTGGAATTGCACATAAACCAGAACTAATATTTTTGGATGAACCAACAGTTGCAGTTGATCCACAAAGTAGAAATAATATATTAGATGGAATAAAGAAGTTAAACGAAAAAGGTGCAACAATAGTATATACAACGCACTATATGGAAGAAGTAGAAATTATCTGTGATAGAGTAATCATTTTAGATAAAGGAAAAGTAATTGCAAGTGGAACTTGTGATGAATTAAAAGAATTAGCAAAGATAGAGGAAAAGGTTACAGTAGAAGTAAGTGATTTAGATTCAAAGTATGTAGATGAAATTAGCAAATTTGAAAATGTAGAAAGCATAAATTATGAAGATAATATATTATTTATAAAATACAAAAAAGGCAAAAATAACTTTGGAGATTTACTAGATTATCTAAAAAGAGAAAATATTAAATATAACAAAATTTATTCAGAAAGACCAACGCTTAATGATGTATTCTTAGAATTAACAGGAAAGGAATTACGTGATTAATATGTTACACAATTTAAAATATACAATACTTACTCTTTTTAGAAGTAAAATGCTAATATTTTGGACATTTGCCTTTCCAATAATATTAGGAACCTTTTTCAATATGGCATTTAGCAATATTGAAAGCAGTGAAAAATTAGATATTATAGACATTGCGATTGTTGAAAATGAGAACTTTAAGAATAACAATGCCTTTAAAGAAACATTTAAAGTCTTAAGTGATGAACAAAATGAAGACAGATTATTTAATACTCAATATGTAACAGAAGAAAAGGCACAGGAATTACTGAAAAATGAACAAATTACAGGTTATATTATTTTAGAAGATGAACCAAAAGTAATTGTTAGAACAAGTGGTGTAGATGAAACTATTTTAAAATATGTAACAGAAGAAATAGTCCAAACAGAAAGCATAATGAAAAATGTTATAGAAAGCAAAGTAAGTCAAGGTATTGAAAATCCACAAGCTTTTTATAGTAATTTATATAGTGAAATATCAAAAATTATGGAACAAAACAGTGCCAACATAGAAAATATATCAAACAAAAACTTAAGTTATACGATGATAGAGTTTTATACACTAATTGCTATGACCTGCCTATATGGAGGAATATTAGGAGTTACTGCAATTAATAACAATCTTGCTAATATGAGCAGTAAAGGCAAGAGAGTTTCTATGACACCTACAAGTAAAGGAAAAGTAGTCATAAGTACAGTTATAGGAAGCTATTTTGTACAACTTATAGGATTGGCACTACTATTCGTATTTACGGTATTTGTCCTAAAAATAGATTATGGAGATAATTTGCTACTGATTATATTACTTTCACTTGCAGGAAGTTTTGCTGGTTTAACTATGGGAGTAGCAATTGGAACACTACTAAAAACAAATGAAAATATGAAAACAGGAATCATAATTTCTGTAACAATGTTAGGGTGCTTTTTATCAGGAATGATGGGAATTACAATGAAATATATGGTGGACAAAAATGTGCCAATAGTAAACAAACTAAATCCAGCAGCTATGATAACAGATGGATTCTATTCACTTTACTATTATGATACTTTTAATAGATACTTTTTCAATGTGGCAAGTTTATTAATATTCTCATTGATAATGATAGCTATATCATTTATCAGTTTAAGGAGGCAAAAATATGACAGTATTTAAAACATTTTTGAAAGTATTAAATAAATGTAAAGGCACAATTATAATGTACACTGTAATATTAGTATGTTTTGGCATATTTAATATGAAAACAAGTGATAATCCAACCAATTTTGTTGCAAGTAAGCCTGATATACTAATAATAAACAATGATGTAGAAGAAGGAATTACAAAAAATCTTATAGAGTATATAGAAAAAAATAGTGATATTATGGAAGTAGAAGATAACGAAGAAGCAAGAAATGATGCTTTATTTTATAGAGATGTAAACTATATTATCTATATTCCAGAAAATTTTAGAGAAGATATTTTAAACAAGAAAAATCCTAAAATAGAAATAAAAAGTACAGGAGATTATCAATCATCACTTGCAGAAATGATGCTTGAAAGATATCTTAGAATAGCCAATACATATACAAACACACTAGACTCAGAAGAAGAAATAATAAACAGTATAAATGAGACATTAGAAAAAGAAACAAAAGTAGAACTTACATCAAATTTAGATACAGACAGTTTATCAAAAATGGCTTTTTACTATAATTTTGCAAATTATAGTATGTTAGCAGGATGTGTATATGTTATATGTATAATCTTATCAAGTTTCAAAAGTGAAATGATAAGAAAAAGAACAACTATAAGTAGTATGAATTATAAAAAATACAATATTCAATTACTTTTATCAAATTCGTTATTTGCATTTGTTTTAGCGTTACTATATGCAGGATTAAGTTTTATATTAATCGGAGATACAATGTTTACATTAAATGGATTATTCTCAATAATAAACTTATTTGTACTTACATTTTGTGCTTTAACAATAGCATTCTTAATCGGAAATCTATTAAGCAATAAAGAAGCTATAAATGGAATTGTAAATGTTGTAGCATTAGGATCAAGCTTTTTATGTGGTTCATTTGTACCAGCAGAATGGCTACCAGATTCAATATTAAAAATAGCACATGTTTTACCATCATATTACTATATTAGAAATAATGATATACTAAAGGAAATGGAAGTATTTAATTTAGAAACACTAACTCCAATACTTATTAATATGGCAATAATATTAGGATTTTCATTACTATTTATAATTTTGACAAATATTGTAACAAAGAAGAAATTGAAGAAAAGTTAAAACACTTAAAGTAGTCCGCTCCAAAAGATTGGAGCGGACTTTAAAAATAAATTTTTTTAATGCTATTTTAATAAAACTGTTATAGAATACAACAAAAGAAGGGAGGAGTTAATATAAGTAACTTAGACTTAAAAGAAAAACAAATGGCAACAAGTGGTTTAGTTCCAATAAATGTAGGAGGTAGAAATTTTAATATACTTATGAGCTTATATGATAAAGCATTAGAACAAGTAGAAGAAGAACTAACTCAAATAAAAAAATCATTTAATAAGATCTATGGTTATGATATTATTAACAACATTACAACAAGAATAAAGACACCTAATAGTATAGTAAATAAAATGCAAAAGAAACATTATGAAATGAATTACAAAAATCTTATTGAAAATATAAATGATATTGCAGGTGTAAGAGTAACATGTCCACTAAAAAATGATATATACAAGACGGTAAATGTAATAAAGCAAATACCTAATGTAAGAATTATAAAGATAAAAGATTATATAAAGAAACCAAAAGAAAGTGGATATTCTGGTTATCACTTAATAGTAGAAACTGATGTAGAAATAAATGGCGAAATTATTCCTGTAAAAGTAGAAATACAATTAAGAACAATGGCAATGGATTTTTGGGCAACAAATGAACATAAAATGAAGTATAAATCTACTAAAAAGTTATCTTTTTGGGATTCGAGAAAACTTACTATTTATGCAAAGTTAGTCAATTTTTTAGATAATAAAATAATGAGAATACATAAAAAGCAGGAAAACATTTAAATAAAAATCCGCTCCATCTTACAGGATGTTGAACTTTTTAAAATCCTCTTTAATCGGTTTTTAAAAAATTAACGTCCTCGTGGAGCTATTTTTTGTACTATATTCAAAATTTATTTCAAATTTTAAGTGCAATTTTAGCCTGATTCTTGACAAAACCTACTAAAATGCACTAAAATAATAAGATGTGACTATGAACAAGGAAGGGAGAACAATGTTTAAACTATTAAAGAATTTAGGGAAAAAAGAAGTATGTTTAATAATAGTAGCTGTAATTTTAATTGTAGGAATGGTAGCACTAGAATTAAAAATGCCAGACTATATGTCAGAAATAACTAAACTAGTACAAACTGAAGGAAGCCATATGAATGATATTTTGAAGAATGGGGCATATATGCTTGGGTGTGCACTAGGAACATTAGCAATATCAGTAATTGTAGGGTATTTTTTTGCAAAAATATCTGCAAACTTTTCAATGACAGTTAGAAAGAAACTATTTGATAAAGTTGGAAGTTTAGCAATGAATGAAGTAAAACAATTTTCTACAAGTAGTTTAATTACAAGAACTACAAATGATATAACACAATTGCAAATGGTTCTTGCTATGGGATTAATGATTTCTATAAGAGCACCAATAACTGCAATTTGGGCAATTACAAAAATTTTAAATAAAAGCTGGCAGTGGAGTGCTGCTACAGCAGTAGGAATATTAATTTTGCTTTCAACAATCATAGCTTTGGTTGTAATTGTAATGCCAAGATTTAAAATTGTGCAAAAATTAATAGATAGAGTAAATGGAGTAACACGCGAGAACTTAACAGGAATTCGTGTAGTAAGAGCATTTAATGCAGAGAAATATCAAGAAGATAAATTTGAAGAAGTTAATAATAAATTAACTAATATGCAATTATTTAATCAAAAGTGTTTTGCAATACTTTCACCAGTAATGTTTTTAGTAATGTATTTTTTAACACTTGCAATTTATTTTATAGGTGCATTTTTGATTAAAGATGCATTAATGGTAGAAAAATTATCATTATTTGGCGATATGATAGTGTTTAGTTCTTATGCAATGCAAGTAATAATGTCATTCTTACTTCTTGCAATGATAATTATGATGGTACCACGTGCACAAGTATCAGCAGAACGTATTAATGAAGTATTAGATGCAGATATTACAATAAAAGATGGAAAAATTGATAAAGATACAACCAAGGAAAAAGGAACAGTAGAATTTAAAAATGTATCATTTAAATATCCAGATGCAGATGAATATTTGCTTAAAAGTATATCATTTAAAGCAGAAAAGGGACAAACAGTAGCTTTTATAGGGTCTACAGGTAGTGGAAAATCAACATTAATCAATTTAGTACCGAGATTTTATGATGCAACAGATGGAGAAGTTCTTGTTGATGGTGTAAATGTAAAAGATTATACTCAAGAACTTTTACATAATAAGATAGGATATGTATCTCAAAAAGCAGTAATTTTTAATGATACAATTACAAATAATGTTACTTATGGAGATAACGGAAAAGGAGAAATTAGCAAAGAAAAAGTAAAAGAAGCCATAGAAGTAGCACAGGCAAAAGATTTTGTTGAAAAGATGGATGACCAATATGAAACACAAATGGCACAAAGTGGAACTAATATATCTGGAGGACAAAAACAAAGATTATCAATAGCTAGAGCGATTGCAAGAGATCCAGAAATATATATTTTCGATGATAGCTTTTCAGCTTTAGATTATAAAACAGATAGTATTTTAAGAAAGGAATTAAAGAAACATACTAAAGATGCAACATCACTAATTGTTGCACAAAGAATAGGAACAATTATAAATAGCGATAAAATTATAGTTTTAGAAAATGGGGAATGTGTAGGACAAGGAACACATAAAGAATTATTAAAAACTTGTGAAGTATATAAACAAATCGCTTTATCTCAATTGTCAAAGGAGGAATTAGAAAATGGCTAAAAATAATGAAAATAGACCTCCTAGAAGAGGACCAATGGGACCAGGAATGGGAGCACCAGGAGAAAAAGCAAAAAATTTTAAAAGTGCAATGAAAAGATTATTTAAAGAACTTAGAAAATTTAGAATAATAATAGCAATAGCACTTGTATTAGCAATAACTTCATCAATACTTGCAATAAGTGCTCCAAATAGACTATCTAAATTAACTGATAAAATATCAGAAGGTTTAGCAGTAAATAAAGATAATTTAGAATATCTAAGCAAAGAAGTACCTTCAAATTTTGCACAAGGAATTATGAAAGAAATAGAGGTAGATGGAATTAAAATTTCAGTTGAGGATCAAGCTAAATTCCTAGAAACAATGTCTACAATAGGAGAAAATCCAACACCAACAGAGATATATTCTAAAATAGATGAAATGCCAGAAAATGTGCAAAAAGCTGTTAAACCATTTATGGATATGGATGAAATTAAAAAAATTGCTATAACATTGGCAATAGTATATATATGTACTGCATTATTTGACTTTATACAAGCACTTTGTATGACAGACGTTGCAAACAAATTTGCAAGAAGTTTAAGAACAAGAATATCTGTAAAAATAAATAAATTACCATTAAAATATTTTGATAGAAACTCAATAGGAGATATACTATCAAGAGTTACAAATGATATTGATACAATTGCACAATCAATGAACCAATCATTAGGAACATTAGTAAGTAGTATTACCTTGTTTTTTGGAACAATTATTATGATGTTCTATACAAACTGGATATTGGCAATAACGGCAATATTAGCAAGTGCAATTGGATTTGTATTGATGTTTATAATATTAGGAAAATCACAAAAATATTTCGTGGCAAGACAAGAAGGTCTTGGAAAATTAAATGGACATATTGAGGAAGTATATTCAGGGTTAAATGTTGTAAAAGCATATAATGGCAAAAAAGAAGTAGATGAAAAATTTGATGAATTAAATAGAAAAGTATATGATTCAAATTTAAAAAGTCAATTCTTATCAGGATTAATGCAACCGATAATGGGATTTATAGGTAACTTTGGTTATGTTGCAGTATGTATAGTTGGTGCATTACTTACTATGAATGGTGTCATTTCATTTGGTACGATAGTAGCTTTTATAGCATATGTAAGATTATTTACATCACCATTGGCACAAATGGCACAAGCAATGACATTATTGCAATCAACAGCAGCAGCAAGTGAAAGAGTATTTGAATTTTTAGATGAAGAAGAAATGCCAGATGAATCAAAGATAAAAACAATATTACCAAAAGAAAAGGCAAAAGGAAAAATAGAATTTGAAAATGTAGTTTTCCAATATGAGAACAATGATAAACCAACAATAAAAGGATTTAGTGCGATAGCAAAACCAGGACAAAAAATAGCAATAGTTGGTCCAACAGGAGCAGGAAAAACAACAATGGTAAATTTACTTATGAAGTTTTATGAGATAAACTCTGGAGACATAAAAATAGATGGAATATCAACAAAAAACTTAACAAGAGAAAATATACATGACTTATTTACGATGGTATTACAAGATACATGGTTATTTGATGGAACAATAAAAGAAAACATAATTTATAACAGAAAAGATGCAACAGACGAAGATGTAAAAGAAATATGTAAAACAGTAGGATTAGACCACTTTATAAGAACATTACCAAAAGGCTATGATTCAAATGTTGCAGATAATGACAGCGTATCAGCAGGACAAAGACAGTTACTTACAATAGCAAGAGGAATGCTACAAGATACACCATTCTTAATACTAGATGAAGCAACAAGTAATGTAGATACAAGAACAGAAGAACTAATACAAGAAGCAATGGATAAGTTAGCAGAAGGAAAAACATCATTCATAATAGCACATAGATTATCAACTATAAAAAATGCAGACTTAATATTAGTAATGAAAGATGGAAACATAATAGAACAGGGAAATCACGAGGAATTAATGGTGAAAAAAGGATTTTATGCAGATTTATACAATTCACAATTTGAGTTATAGAAAAAATAATATTATTATTTCGGTATATTTTTGATAAATAAAAAAATGTAATTAAATAAATTTATTCAAAAACATATACTTTTTTGAAAAAGTTTGCTATACTATTAAAAGGAAAATAGAAAGGTAGGTACTAAAAAATGGAAAAGTCTTGTAACCCTTGGGGCTGTAACACACACACGCGCGCGCACACACAAGTAATTGTTAGAAGACTAATTGCTAAAAATAGCAAAACTTTTAGTATACCTAAAAATATAAGAAACTTAGATTATGATTGCACTCCGCTTGCAATCATACTTTAGGTTTCTTTTTGTTTTCTAAAAATAATTTAAAGGAGGAGTAAAAAGTGAAAAAGAAAATTTTAACTTTAGAAATAATAACAATTCTTATAATAATGATACTAACTTTAACTGGATGTGGAAATAAAGAAGAAAATAATAACAATAAACAAAATGAATCTAACACAGAAATTGGTAAATTAGATTTAGAAGTAGAAGAGTTGAGAGAATTTTCTGAAGGTTTAGTAGCTGTAAAAATTAATGGAAAATGGGGATACATGGATAAAAAAGGAAATATAGTTATTGACTGTTTATATGAAAGTGCTGGTGAATTTTCGGAAGGCTTAGTAGCAGTTCAAAAAGACGGAAAGTATGGTTATATTAACAACAATGGAGATGTAGTTGTTGACTTTAAATATAGAACAGCAAATAGCTTTGAATTTGGCTATGCAGTAATTAGAAGTGGAACTTACTATGGTGTAATCGATAAAGAAGGAAATGAAATTATTGTACCAAATAAATATATGGCTAATATCACTGTTGTATCAGACGGATTGTTCTTTGTAGATGGAGCTTATACAGGTGCAAACGATGGAGGATATGACATTATTGACAAAAATGGAAATGTCATTATTGATAGTATAGCGGATGGCGGAAAATGTTCAGATGGACTTATTGCAGTAAAGCAAATTGCAAAAGATGATACAAATCCAATGAAAAATGGAAAGTGGGCATATATAGACGAAAAAGGAAATATAGTAATAGATTATATTTATGATCATGTTGGACCTTTTGTAGACGAAGTAGCAGGAGTAGTAAAAGATGGTAAGATTGGCTATATAAATAAAAAAGGTGAGTATGTAATAGAAGCTAAATATCCTTATGGAGATAATACAATATTAAGAGATTATTCATGCGGAATTGTAAGAATTTATGATACAGATAAGACAATATTTTTTGATAAAGAAGGAAAAGAAGTATTCACAATAGAACCTAATGTAGCAATGGATTTTTCAGATGATATGGCAAAAGTAGAAAAAAATGATAAAGTTGGATACATAAATAAAAAAGGTGAATTAGTAATTGATTATAAATATAGTCATGGCTTTGATTTTAATGACGGACTTGCAAAAGTGTACAAAGATGAGTTTGTAAATTTTGAATTTATTGATAAAAGTGGAAAAGCGATTTTAGCGGGGAAGATAGTAGAAAAAAGCAATCAACAACAAACAGTAATAAATGATAAAAATTCTGTAGATACAACACCAGCTATAAATAATACAAATACTGAAAATAACAATAATAGTACAACAACACCAAATACATCAAAATCAATAGCTCCAAACGGAGATCCAAATATAACAGCAGAAGGAATAAAGTTAGGAAATATTTTTGTTAAATACGGTACATATAATGGAGACGCAGCAGTTATGGGAAATACTTTAATAATAAATTCTGATGCAACAGCAACATTAAATGGAGAAAAATATAATTATAGTATAGGAAGAAGAAATATTTCACAAGACAGTTCTAGCAGTGATATGGTAGATGCAATATTTTTCAATGGAATAAATAGTTTCTATTTATATGCAGAAGATAATGGAAAAAGATTAACACAAGGTTCTGGAGTCGATTATATATATAATGGAAATTAAATTTTGAAAGGATGATATGATAATGAAAAAGAAGATTTTAACTTTAGGAATAATGGCAATTTTTATGGTAATGCTAGTAACTTTAACAGGTTGTGGCAATAAGTCAACTGAAAAAAATAATGAAGAAGGGAAAAATTCATCAAATAGTAGTCAAGACGTAGCATTATATCCCGTAAAAGATGAGCAATCAGGTAAGTTTGGGTATGTAGATAATAAAGGGAAATGGGTAATCGAGCCTAAATATATATCTGCCTCTGGTTTTGACCCTGAAACAGGTTTAGCAAAGGTTTGGACTTCTAATAAAAGTTATGTAGTAGGTTTTATAAATAAAAAAGGAGAATTAGTAATTGAAGACAAATATGGGCATGGGACTAAATCATTTTATAATGGCTATGCAGTAATAGAAACAGAAAACAAGGGTGGTACTGGTACTAAAACATATAACTCTAAAATGCTAATAGATAAAGAACAAAAAGTTATTATTCCGGATGGAAAATATACTAGAATGACAGATATTTCTAAAAGTGGAATAGTTGGAGTTGTTTGTGATTCTGGAATGCAATATATTAAATTAGATGGTTCATTAGCATTTGATGATAAAAAGTTTGGTTCTAATGGAACAGGTTTTAATGCTAATGGTATTGCAGTAGTAGAAAATGCTGTATTATCTAATGCTTATATCTTGATTGATGAGCAAGGAAATCAAATAGGAGATAAAACATATTGGCAAATAACTAAACCTAATGATAATGATTACGCTTTCGCCAAAAGTAAAGAAGGATATGCAATAATCAATAGAGATAAAGAATTATTAACAGGTTTTAATTACTATGAAACTTCAGAATTCAATAGTAGCAATGTAGCTATGGTTAGAGAAGAAACTTATACTAATCCTTGGTATTTAGTAAATAGTGAAGGACAAAAAATTAATGATACTGTTTATAAATCTTATCAATTATTATTAGATGGTAAATGGGTGGTAACTCTAGAAGATGGTAAACATCAAGTATTAAATGCTGATGGAAGCATTTTAGTAGATACTTTTTGAGAAAATTTAATGGAAGTGAAAATTTATGGGTAAAATTAAGTTAAAAAAACACTTCAGTGATTTAACAAGTAAAATAAAATTCGGATTTATGAATAATAAATTTACAGTAATTTTGGGAATATTCACAATAATTCCAATAATTATAAGTTTAAATATATGGGATGGTAATGCTGTTATAGGTCTTGCTGTTGTTCCAGTTTTATATAGATTAATTTGTAATTTTATTTTATGGATTATAAAGAAAAAGGGTAGACCTGAAAACACACAACTATTTAATACTATAAGTAGATTATCAGTATTTATAGGATTTTTCATTTTAGCGTGTGCAAGTAGTTTATTAGGATTAGAAAAAATGGGAATTATTCAGATTATTCTTTTGTGTGTATGTATTGCTTACTTTGATAAACTATTAATTCTTATATTTGCATCTTTTGTTGGTACATTATCTAATGGAACTCTGCTTGATTCGAGTGCAAGTGTTGATAATGTTGGTTCTTTAATTGGTAATACAAAAACTACCTTTAACAGATCTGATGGTAGTAAAATTTATCAAGATGCAAGTGGTAGAACAATTGGCATATCAAGATATAATGAAAAAACAGGAGAAACAACTTACTGGAATGAAAATATGAAATATGTTGGAAAATCAGAAAAAGGTAGCATAGGAAATGAAAAATATTTTGATAGTAAGTTAAACTATGAAGGACAAAGTGAAAAGAATAGTAATGGATATACATCATACTACGATGAAAACTTAAATTATAAAGGAAAATCAAGAGAAAATAGTAATGGTACTAGTAGTCATTTAAAAAAATAATATAAATATGGAGAAAAATATTTTATAATTTACAAATAATTTTTTTGAATATTTAAAAATCAATAAAAAAAGGGAGAAAAAATGAAAAATAAAATTTTATATTTAGGAGTAATATTACTACTAATTACAATGTTATTTTGTTTAACAGGATGCAAACAAAATGATGAAAATAGTATAAACAATGTTCCAGCTTCTAATGTTAATAATAAAATAAATAATGATAATGCAATCGATACTGATGATAATAATCAAAAAAATAGCACAAAAAATGAAAAGAAACAAGCTGATAAGAAAAATGAAATTCCAGAAACTAATCAAATAAACGAAACTAATGTATCTGAGGAAGTAAATCAAGTAGTAACAAAAAATGAAACAATAGAAGAACCTCAGAAAGAAAAAACATTTAATCTTGGAAACTATGTTTTACACTACGGAAATTATACTGGAAATTGTAGTGAATTAATAGAAACAAGTATGGCTTTTTCAAATATTACTATTAATTTAAAAGAAGATGGAACATATACATATACATCAACAAATCAAGAAGTAAGCAAAAATCGTTCTGGAACTTATAGTATTAAAAATAATACTATTATTCTTAATGATAGTGAACCTTTGGAATATTTTGCTTATGGAGATGACGTACTTTTACTAACGCGGAAGTTCATTTACATACGCATATCAAGAGAAATAAACGATTAGTAAGAAGAATTTATCATCCGATAGATTCTTCTTTTTTGTGACAACTATATATCAGAGAAAGACATATGTTGACATACGACATATATTGAGGTATAATATAATTAATAAAGATAAGTTTTACAGGAGGTGGTAAAGATGGATAATTATGAACCATTAACAGAAAGCTATTTTTATATATTATTAAATTTAAGTAAGAAAATAGATTATGGATATGCCATAATGAAAAACACAAAAGAAATTACAAAAGGTAAAGTAAATATCGGATCTGCCACAATGTATACAGCAATAAGTAAAATGATGAAAAAAGGTTGGGTGGAAGAACTAGCTACAGAAGATGGTAAATATTCAAAACGAAGAAAATATAAAATTACTAAAGAAGGAGAAGATGTTTTAAAAAATGAAATTGAAAGATATAAAATGATTTTAAAAAGTATAAAGGAGGTTGAAAAAAATGGATAAAGATATTAAGAAAATAACCTTAACAAGTCCTGCTTGGGAGTTTAAAAGAATTGTAGATATATGTAACGAACAATCAAAACAAGGATATCAATTAGAAAAACTAAAATTATTATCGGGTAGTATATTTAAGAAAGATGAGAGTAAAAGATACATATATGATGCAGATTTTAATACAGTGATTTTAAGAAAGGGCAAAGCAAGAGAAAATTATCTAGAAATGTTTAGTGAGCAAGGATGGGAATTTTTAGACAACACCTTTAATGGATTTTCAATGTTTAGAAAAGAATATGTAGAAGGGACACCAAAAGAGGATTATAAAATTTATACTGATGTAGATACATCAAAGGAATTATATAATAGAATGGAAGTATTATTAAAAACAGTATTAATGATAGTTATACCTATTGAAATACTACTCATGGGGACAGGCTCAGCTGTACTTTCAGTTTTAAGCGATTTCTCAGTAGTGCAATTCTTAATCATGTTTTTAGTATTGATGATAATTAGTTGCTTACCATTAACATTGTTTATATGTGGAGGACTAAAGGCGATAAAGAAAATAAAAAATTAATGCAAAAATGTCGATAGTGACATAACAAAATGTGCCAAAAGAGAAGTAATAAAGCAAACAGAGGCAATATTTCCAATGCCTGTACTAATGGTTGCAACATATAATGAAGATGGAAGTGTTAATGTGATGAATGTAGCATAGGGAACTATGCAAGAAAGAGGAAATGTTATTCTTAATTTATTTGTCTTAAATTATTAGTTAAAACCTTTTGAGTAATGCCAGATAAAGACTTTTTCAATTCTCCAAATCTTTTTGCTCCAGTTAATAAATCTCTAATAATTAAAAATAGGAAAGGTTTGTAATGGAAAAATTAGATTATTTAATTCAATATTTATTACAAGAAAGAAGTAAAAATTATGGAAGTCAAAAAAGCAGAGTATATCTGCTTTTTTTGTGTTCTCAATAAAAAAATTTAATAAAAATATTGACAACTGTTATATAGTGTTATATACTGTATAACATAGGAGGCGATAATATGAAGATGATAATAAGTAATAGCAGTTCTGTTCCAATATATGAACAAATAAAGAAATCCATTATAAATCAAATACTAGAAGGAGAGCTGAAAGAAGATGAACTATTACCATCTATCAGAGTATTAGCTGGAGATATAAAAATAAGTGCTATGACAATAAAAAAAGCCTATGACGAATTAGAAAAAGAAGGATATTTAAAATCTATACAAGGAAAAGGAACTTTTGTAGCACCTAAAAATACAGAACTTGCAAAAGAACAAGCACAAAGGGATATAGAAACATATATAGAAAAAATAGTTGCCATTTCAAAAAGATTTGATATAGGAGAAGAAGACATAATTGAAATGTTTAAAATGTTTTATAGGGAGGAAGAGTAATGGATAATATTATAGAAATTAAACACTTGGAAAAGAAATATGATGATAAATTTAAATTAGGAGAAATAAGTTTAAGTATTCCTAAGGGAGTTATAGTAGGACTTATTGGAGAAAATGGTGCAGGAAAAACAACACTTATAAAGTCAATGTTAAATATTATTAAAATAGATAATGGAGAAGTAAAGATATTTGGAAAAGATTACAAAAAGCAGGAAAAATCTATAAAAGAAGATATAGGTGTAGTTTTGGATAATATGTTTTTTCCAGAAATACTAAATGCTAAAGACATAAATAAGTCTATGAAAGACATATACAAAAATTGGGACAGCAAATTATATTTCTCATATTTGAAAGAATTTGATTTACCAGATAGCAAACCTTTAAAATCAATGTCAAAAGGAATGAGAAAAAAGTTAGAAATAGTAACAGCATTAGCACATAAACCAAAACTACTAATCTTAGATGAACCAACAAGTGGATTAGATCCAGTTGTTCGATCTGAAGTATTAGAGATATTTCAAAAATTCATACAAGATGAAGAACATTCTATACTATTATCAACACACATAACAAGTGATTTAGAGCATATTGCAGATGAAATTATATTTATTGATAAAGGAAAAAAAGTAATGCAGAAATCAAGAGATGAGATAATTGATAACTATGGAATTTTAAAATGTGATATTGATTATTTTTCAAATATTGATAAAGAAGACATTGTATCATATAGGAAAACAAAATATGCTTATGAAATATTAGTTAGTAATAAAGAACAAGCAAGTAGAAAATATGTTGGATGTGTAATAGATAGAATTACACTTGAAGATTTAATGGTATTAGTAATTAAGGGGGAAAAGGTATGTTAGGATTAATAAAAAAGGATTTTTTACTTATAAAAGCAAATGCAAAATCAATGGCTATCGTATTCATAATATATTTAGTGATGGCATTTCAAGGAACTTTTGATGTTACATTTATAGTTCCATTAATAGGAATAATGTTATTTATATCAACATTTAGCTATGACGATTTTAATCAGTGGAATTCTTATGCAGTAACATTGCCAAATGGAAGAAAAAATGTAGTTAGAGCAAAATATATAGCCTCACTTATTTTAACAATTATATTAATGATAGTAACATTAGTTATATCAATAGGATTTAGCTACATTAAAACAAATGCTGTAAACTTAGAAGAAATAGTTAGCTCATTAATGGGAACAATATTATCTTCTGTTATAATAATTTCTTTACTTTACCCAATAATATTTAAATTTGGTGCTACAAATGGAAGAATAATACTATTTGCATTAGTATTTGGTGGAGCGGCAGTGATAGCTTTAATTTCAAGATTTATTGATATGACATCCATTGTAAATATGGTAAATGGATTAGAAGAATATGTATATATAGCAGTTCCAATAGGCTCTTTAATATTATTGAGCATTTCATATCTAATATCAAATAAAATATATAAGCATAAAGAATTGTAAATTATAAAAAGGAAGAATTTATCATTTGATAAATTCTTCCTTTTATGCTATTATGTAGGCAAGTAAAATAGTAATTCAGGGGTCTAATAGATAAAATATAATAACTAAAGGAGATTCAAAAATGGCAGAATTAAGTTCACTAAAAAATATTGGAAAAGAAATTGAAAGAAAACTAAAATCAATAGGTATAAATTCAGCAGAAGAACTGAAAAAAATTGGGAGTAAAGATACTTGGTTTAGATTAAAATTGAAGTATCCAGAAATATGTTTAATGCATCTATATACTCTTGAAGGAGCAATTAGTGATACTGAATATAATCAGCTATCAGAAGAAACAAAAAAAGATTTAAAAGCATTTACAAACCAATGGAAAGACTAAAAGAACTATAATTTATAGAAAGGATTAACAATGGTAGTAATAAGGCAAGAAATAAAAAAAGATTATGAAGAAGTATATAATGTAGTAAAAATGGCATTTGCAACAGCAGAGCATAGTGATGGAAATGTGTATTATTTACGAAAATAAAAATCGGAGAACATGAAGAATTAGCTCTAGCTCCACTAGGGATTTTACCAGAATATCAGAAACAAGGAATAGGAAAAAAATTAATAGAAGAAGGTCATAAAATAGCTAAAAGATTAGGATATCACTATTCTATTGTTTTAGGTAGTGAGAATTATTACCCTAAAAGTGGTTATGTTCCTGCGATACAATATGGAATAAAAGCACCATTTGAAATACCAAATGAAAAATTTATGGCTATAAAATTGAATAACATAGATAAAGAAATAATAGGCACGGTAAAGTATGCAAAAGAATTTGGAATATAAACGAACTATAATATGAGCAAGTGAAAAATCTTGCTCAATTTTTCTAAAAAAATGTAACCAATGAAAATAATTTCTGTCTTTATAGATAGAAAGGGGGAAAAGATGGAAGATGAAGAAATAATAGATTTATATTGGAATAGACAAGAAAGAGCAATATTAGAAACAGATAAAAAGTATGGAAAATATTGTAATACAATTTCATTTAATATATTACAAAACAAAGAAGAATCTAAGGAATGTGTTAATGATACATACTTAAAGACATGGAATAGTATTCCTCCACAAAGACCAAACGTATTAAAAGTATATTTAGGCAAAATTGCAAGAAACTTGGCTATAAATCAATATGAAAGAAAAAAGGCTAAAAAGAGAGATTATACACTAGAAATTGCTCTTGAGGAATTAAACGAATGTATTTCTTCAAACAACAATGTAGAGGAACAATTAAAATATAATGATTTAATTAAAATGCTTAATGCTTTTTTGGCAAAATTATCGCAAAATAAAAGAAAAATTTTTTTAGAAAGGTATTGGTATTTATATTCGATTAAAGAAATTTCTTCTAATAATAAAATAAGTGAAAGCAATACAAAAGCTATATTAATGAGGATTAGAAATCAACTTAAAGATTATTTGAAAGAAGGTGGTTTATATGAATAATAGAGATTTATTAAAAGCCATTGGAAATATTGATGATAAATATTTAGTAGAAACAAATGATATAAAAGAAAGAAATCGAATTAAACCAAAAATAAAGGTAGATATTATGAGAAATTTAAAATTAAAATATATTCTTGCTCCAATTTGTGTTATGATTATTGCAGTTATAGGAGTTTATGAAAGTGGCATATTTACCCAAAAACCAGACATTACTATTTCAAAGAAAGATGGCTGGATTATAAAAGAAGTTAAGAAAGATAATAAAACTATTGATGAAATTGCAAGAATTCCAAAATGGGATGAAATGTCTATTAGTCAGCAATTTAGAGAAGTTCAACATGATAATAATAAATATTCAAGTAGAGTAGCCAAAATTTCAAAAGACAATATAATGGAAAATATTGGAAACGCAACATTAACAGGATATGACACATATGCTGAAACTACTTATAGTAAAAAAGGAGATTTATATTCAATAAAAGATATAGATAAAGAGTGTGCTATTGCCGTTCAATTTGAAGGAGATACAGATTATTATGTATATGTAAATGCATATTACAGACCAAATACACTTGGTGAATTCATGGAAGCTTTAAACTTAAAAGAAAATACTTCTTTTGGAACTATATACTATAGATATTGGGATAAGGATGCAGGAGAAAATGTAGATGTAGAATTCTATAATGTAGATAATAAAATTATTTGGGAAAAACTATTTAGTAATCTAAATTTAGAAAATATATATAGTGATAATGCTATATATTCATCAGAAAGATTTAGTGAAAGCATAGATATAGGTGTAGATATTCCATTATTAGGATATAAAAATATAAGTGTTTCATTAACAGATAAAGGCTATCTTCTAACAAATATTCTTGATACAGGTAAAGGATTCTACATTGGAGAAGATAAAGTAAAAGAATTTTTAGAATATATTAAGGAAAATTATGATGGATATAAAATTGTATATGTTGAGGAAGATGGAAAAAATACAATAGAGGAATAAAGTATCAACAAGGAATTTTAAACGATTAGTAGGAAGAATTTATCATTTGATAAATTCTTCCTTTTATGCTATCATTTAATAAAGTTTATAAAGGAGATTATAAAATAGTGAATGAAAATATAACAGATTTAAGTAAAGCTTTTTTTCATGGAGTGGCTGGATTAGAAGTTAATTTTGTTATGTATCCGGAAGATGGATTATATCTTAGTATGGTAAAATTAAATAGTATATTACAGCATAAAGGAATATATTCGAGAGAAAAAATGAAAGGGCTTAATATATATTATCCTCCAGAATTTGGATATCATATAAATTCTGCCGATGTTAATATGATAAATAATTATGTGTCTATCTGCAAAAGAATTGGACAAGTAGAAGATACAGCTTTTGAGGAATTTATAGAAGGAAAAATTTCTATTGCATTAAGACCAGACATTGCAGAAAGATTAAATTTTAGAAATAAGATTAATTATTCTCCAGATCCAGGTGAAGAACAAGTACTAGATGGTATAGGAATAGATGAATTTATTGCTATTGTAATTGATATAAAAAGTGAAAGATATAGAACCTTAGCAATAGAAAAAGTAACTGAATTATTAAGAAGGCATAACCTTAACAAATTACCTATTACAGACATAAATGGTAACCAACTTTCGGTACCAATCCATGAGATAGATGATGAAAGATAAATCGAAATTTAGGAGTGATAAAAATGTTTAATCTAAGAAAAAAATATAAAAAAGAATATATTTTTAATACTTTCAAGTATATCTGCATTCATATTTATAGCAGGTTTAATGTGCACTGTTTTAGGAGATAAAAGTCCAGTTGAATTTATAGTAAATGAAAGTCCAGTTAAATTAATAGTACCACCTGCATTAGTATTTGTGTTTAGTTTTGTTTTGTATAGAAAAAGTAAAAAAGTGATAAAGGAAATACAAAGTAGTAATTAAAATTAAGGAGAATGGTTGTATGTCAATGTGGAATCCTTGGAGAGGATGTAAAAAGTGTAGTGATGGATGTTTACATTGCTATATTCATAAAGGCGATTTAAAAAGAAATGTTGATACTAATGAAATTGTAAAGACAAAAGATTTTGAAAAACCAATAGAAAAATTAAAAAATGGTAATTATAAAATGAAACCTGGAATTGTATATTTATGTTTTTCAACAGATTTTCTTATAGAAGAAGCGGATGAATGGAGAGGAGACTGTTGGAGAATGATGAAAGAAAGGCAAGACTGCACTTTCTTGTTTCTAACGAAAAGAATAGATAGATTTATGAAATGCATTCCAGATGATTGGAATGATGGCTATGATAACGTAGTTGTATGTGCTACGGTTGAAAATCAAAAAAATGTTGACTATAAATTATCAATATTTAAAAATTTGCCGATAAAACATAAATGTATTACAGCACAACCATTATTAGAAAAAATAGATATAGAAAAATATCTTGACGATATAGAACTTGTGGTAGTTGGTGGAGAATCTGATATAAATGCTAGAGTATTTAATTATGATTGGGCATTAGATATTAGAGAACAGTGTATAAGAAAAAATGTTAAATTTGAGTTTAGACAATGTGGAACTTATACAATAAAAGATGGAAAACAATACAAAATACAGACAAAAGATTTGTGTAAACAAGCAAAACTAGCTAATATTGATATAGATAAAAAGCCTTGAATTAAGTTTCAAGACTTTTTCCTTTATATTCACTATTTAATATTTCATTAATTTCTTCGGGAGATTCAATACACCCATTAAATAACCACTTCTTCAGTATAGCATTTAATCCAGCTTGAAAAAATGTTATATGATAATCAACATTTTTAGTAGTTCCATAATACTTTATAGCTTCATCATTTTCTAACTCAGTATTAAAATATTCACAAAAATCAAAATTAAGTTTAAATAAAGTTTTATAGTAAATCTGATTATCTTTAATATGTCTAAATAATTTCAAGTAGTTATAAGAATGTTTACGAGATATTGCTTCTTCTTTATATAGTTCAAGAATATTATTAAACATTTCTTCTTTAATTTTATCCGTTAAGTCATATATATCAATATAATTAGCATAAAAGGTAGAACGATTAATGTGAGCAATTTTAACTATATCTGAAACAGAAATTTGATGTAATTTCTTTTGTTGTATTTGCTCAATAAATGCTTTCTTAATTTTTTCCTTAGACAGCTTTTTTCTTTGATTATTAGGTGTATTCATTGACTATAACCTCCATTATTCCAACACTTATAGAAAAATTGATGATTGTTTATTAAATCTAAAGCAATTATAATATAGACAACAACAAAATACAAGTGTTGGAATAATGAAAGGAGAGATAAAAATGTCAAAATTAAAAGATGCAAATAAGAAAGTAGAAAAAGGAGTAGTAGGAGCATACAAAAAGATTGAGGAAGGAGTTGTAGGTACATACAAAAAAATTGAAAATGGTGCAGTAAATGGGTATAAGAAAATCGAAGATAAATTTGTTGATAAGTACCTAAAAAAAGAGGGAGAAACTATTGAAGAGACTAAATCTAGACTAAAGGAAGAAGAACAAGAAAGAAAAGAAGAACACAAAAAGCAAATGAAAGAATTAAAAGAAAAACAAGAAAAGTTAGCCAATGGAGGCAAATAGAGTTATGAAAAAAGGAGATAATTTGATTGAAAATTATCTCTTTTTTTGTATAGGAAAAATCGACTTTTATCTTGTCAGTATATATGATTTTTCCGTATACAACAAGGTTAGACTATCTTAGTCTGCCCGAGCTTTAGCTCGTGGCATGTATTTCGCTCTTTCTTCGAAGGATTGCTTGGCGAAATGCCATTCTTATGCTATAATCATTTGTAAGTTATAAAAGTAAAATATGATATGCAAAATGTAAAATTTGAGTTGCATTTTGTATATTTTCATAAAGTGCAACTGAAAGTTGATAGCTTTTAAAAAGAAACTACACTAAAATGGAAAATGAAGGAGGAGTAATCTAATGAAATTTGGGGAGAATTTATATAATTTAAGAAAGGCAGCAAAAATGAGCCAAGAAAAATTAGCAGAAAAAATTGATGTATCAAGACAGAGTGTATCAAAGTGGGAGAATTCAGAAAGTTATCCAGAGATGGAAAACATAATGAAATTATGTAATATTTTTCATTGCAAAATAAATGACTTGGTACACGAGGACATGACAGACATAGATTCATTAGATGAAGATATAAAAATGAGTGTAGTTAAATTTAAGGAAGAGAAACAAAGAAAGGTTAAAGGAATAAGCAAGGCAATTTATGTAATTGCAAGAATTGGAAAAATCGTTACAACAATAGCAATTCCAATAATTGCTTTATTGTTAATTGTTACCCCTATATTTATAAGTAATATAGAACTAAAAAATAATACTATAGTATTTAAAGGTGTAAGAATTAATGATAGGTTAACTATAACAGAAGCAAAGACAAATGATGGAATAAGTTTAGAATTGAGAGCAAATGACATTTTAATTGCTAATGAAAAAAATCAAGATACAATTTTGAAAATGAAGAATGTATTAGAAAACAATTCAAAAGTAGAGATAATAGCATTCCTAGAATTAGGATTTGGATGTGTATTACTTTGTGTAGTATTGTATAGAATGACATTAAGCAGATTAGAAAAATTATTCATCAATATACATCAAGGAGAAACACCATTTACATTAGAAAATGTTCGATATATAAAACAAATGGCTAAAATTATGATTGTAGCACTTGCCCTACCAACTTGTGGAGGAATAGTTTTTGAAAGAATACTATCAACCGATTTAGATGTTGGATTTGAGTTATTTGATATAATACAAATATTATTCTTGTTTGGAATATCATATATATTTGAATATGGATACGAGATACAACAAGATACAAAAGCAAAAATGTATGGGGACACATCTAATAATGAATAAAAGTGATTTTATAAATAAATTAGTTAAATGAACTGAAGAGCAGACTTTTCTGCTCTTTTTTACAATGAAAAAAATATTAATTTATATATTGAAAAAAACATATATGAGTAATATAATATTAGCAATAAAAGGGGGATGATTAAATATGAAACATAAAGTTGCAATTATGTGGATTATTACAGCAGTTTGTTTAGTATTAACTGTTGTATTTTGGTTTTTAATGAATAAAGCAGAAGTTAATTATGAAGAAGTTACAGCAGTTGTTACAAGCACTTCTACAAAACAAGTTGTGAATAAAAAAACAGGATCAAGGACTAATTTTTATGAAGTTAAAGTAAAATATGAAGGAAAAGAATATGAATTACAAAATGTTCACGGACTTTCTGGATATTATGAAGGTAAAAGTGTAAAAGCTTTATTATCTAATGAAAAATTATATGCGAATGTTGAGGGGATAAAATCTACATCACCTGTAGCTATTGTTTACTTTGTATTTTTATTTGGAACTTTTGGAATGCTAATTTTATCATCTATGTACACATCAAAAGCGAAGGCAAAGAAAAAAGAAGCACAACAGGAAAATAATTAGGACAGATAGTTAGTGAAATGTTTTAATGCAAGATAGTAATTTTAAAATTAGAAATATGAGGTAAAACTATGGTACATTTAGTATATTGTGATGATAAATCAAAAGAGTTAAATAAGATTTTAGATGGTAGTAAAACAATGATTATAAGAGGAGCAGCAGGAAGAAAAATACCACATAGTAGAGTATTTAAAGATGAAATACTTTATTTTATGGAAAAAGGAACAAAGAAAATAACAGCAAAGGCAATTGTAACAGATGTTCAAAACTATGTAAAATTAAGTGATGAAGAAATAACAAAAACTATTGAAGATAATAACAATAAATTACAGCTAACTGATAAGCAAAAAGAAAGATGGCATAAAAAATGCTTGTGTTTAGTTGAATTTAAAAATGTAGAGGAAATTACAGCTTTAGATTTTGACCATCAAGGAAATATGGACGATTGGTTAATTATCGAAAAAATAGAAGATGTAGTTGTAGGTACAAGTATTCCTTACAATTATGAAAAATCAAGATTTTAGAATAGTAGGTTAGGAAGGAGTCTAAACTCCTTCTTTTTTATGTATATTGTTCAAAGCAATCGTAAAGATTGATTACAAAAAGAAATTATTATGTTAAACAAAAGTATTGACAAAAATTTTTTAATTTTCTAAACTTAGATTAGTAAGTGCTTACAAAATAAATTTAAGGAGAGAAAATTAAAAATGTATCATTCAAGATTTAAAGGAACCCATTATAATGCAGGATATAAATGGGGAGAGCTATTGTATAAAAACAATAATATTATAAGTAATAAACCTACTTTTATTATTACAGAAGAAAGAAAAGAATTTGCTGATAAATGTTTGCCAATTTATAGAAAATATTATCCAGAAGTTTTAGAAGAAATCAAAGGCATTGCAGATGGACAAAGAGATTCCTATGAAAATTTATATACTTTTTTATTAAGTATGTATTGTTTTGAGTTTAGTAATCACTGTACTTGTTTGGCATTTAGAGATAATGATAATATAATATTTGGAAGGAATAGTGATTTCCTAGTAGAGATAGAAAAGCTATATATGAATTGTTTATATAGATTAGAAAACAGTTATGCTTTTAATGGAAATACTACAGCTTTTGTAGAGATAGAAGATGGAATAAACGAATATGGACTAGCAATAGGATTAACTTTTATATATCCAAAAGTAATAAATGCAGGATTAAATAGTGGAATGTTAGTAAGATATTTACTTGAGAAGTGTAAGAATACTGATGAAGTAATAGAAAAATTAAGGAATATACCAATAGCTTCTCAGCAAACCTTAACTGTTGCAGACAGTAGAGGAAATATAGTAGTTATAGAATGTAATTCGGAACATATTGAAGTAATAAAACCAGGTAAAGATGGAAATTTTGTAGCTATTGCTAATGAATTCAATTCACCAAAAATGAAAAAATACAATAATTATGGTGTAGATAATTGGAAAGCAGAAGAAAGATACTTGACAGCATATAAATCATTAAAAGAAAATAAAGATGGGCTTTCAATAGAATTAGCAAAAGATATTCTATCAGGAAAATATGGATTTATGTGTCAATATGATAGAAAAACAAATGCAGATACAGTATGGTCTGTGATATATGATATTAGAAATAAGAAAATTTATAGAGTTGAAGGAAACCCAAGTAGAAAGCAATTTAAAGAAGATAAAAGGATGAAATTTGTAGTTTAAAATAAATAGGAAAGAAAAGTAGATGATTATTAAATAATCATCTACTTTTTGCTTTTTTGTTAAAAAACTCGCAAAAACATATTGACAAAAAGTAAATAATAAAATATAACGCAAACAAAAGTTTGAAAGGAGCACGAAATTATGGAAGAAAAAAAGAATGAAATTATTTTGTTTGAAAATCAAGAGGTAAAATTGGAGGTGAATTTAAAAGATGAAACTGTATGGCTTACACAAGAACAAATGTCAAAGCTATTTCAAAAAGCTAAATCTACTATTAATGAGCACATAAAGAATATATACAAAGAAGGAGAATTACTAGAAAAAGAAACAATGACTAAATTCGGAAATTCCGAATTTGCAGATAAACCAACGAATTATTATAATTTGGACATGATTATATCTGTTGGATATCGTGTAAAATCACAAAATGGTATTTTGTTTAGGAAATGGGCAACAAATGTGTTAAAAGACTACATGTTAAAAGGATATGCAGTAAATAAAAAGAGATTAGAATACTTAGAAAAAACAATAAAACTAATTGACATAGCAAATAGAATTGACGAAAGATTACAAGGTAATGATGCAAAAGAAATTTTAAAAGTAATTGGAGAATATTCAAAAGCATTAAACTTACTAGATGACTACGACCATAGAAGAATAAAGAAAATTGAAGGTAATATAGACGAAAGAAAAATTGAATACAAAGAATGTATAAAAATAATCAACAAGTTAAGATTTAATGAAGAAAGCAATTTATTTGCTATTGAAAGAGATAATGGACTAGATTCAATAATAGGAAATATCTATCAAAGCTTTGCTGGGCAAGACATATACAAAAGCATAGAAGAAAAAGGAGCAAATTTTTTGTACTTAATTGTAAAAAATCACGTATTTGTAGATGGAAATAAACGAATTGCAGCTACATTATTTATTTACTTTTTGAATTTTTATGATATCTTATACAAAGATGGCAAACAAACGATAGATAATAATACATTGGCAGCACTAACATTACTAATAGCAGAATCAAATCCAAAGGAAAAAGAAATTATTATAGATTTAGTAATGAATTTTTTAAATAATGACTAGAGATGAATTTGAAAATCGGTTAATATTGTGGTATTATTTACTAATACAAATAGTAATTGTTGAGGAGAAAATAATATGAAAGTGTTAGTTGATTTTGTAGTTTTAATAATAATATATTTTTGTAAATTTTATAAGAAATGGAAAGAAAAAGATAGAGATGTATTGCTTGTAAATACTACAATGTATATATACTTATCTTTTGTATTATATTTTACTTTAATGCCTATATTAACATCTTTACCATTTATATTTAATCACCCATATGCTCCAATGAATTTAATACCTTTTATAGATGTTACTTTCGGCAGAGGAGATTTTGCTAGACAGGTAGGATTAAATATTATAATGACAATTCCTTTTGGATTTTTATTACCTTTAATAAAAAAAGAAAATACTAAATTATTAAAAATCGTTTTTTATACTTTTCTATTAAGTTTAGGTATAGAATTATTACAACCTTTAATAAATGGAGTTAGGTCAGCAGATATAACTGATTTAATAACTAATGTATTAGGAGGAATTATTGGATATATAATGTATTTAATATTCAAGCCATTTACAACTAAAATATTAAATTATATAAAAAATAGATAGAAACAAATTACAATTTAAAATGGAGGAAAAGTATGAGAGATATAGAAAAAACTATTGGTAAGATGATAGATAAACAAAGTATTTGCTATATAAGTTCTATTGATAATGAGGGATTCCCAAATACCAAAGCAATGTTAAAACCTAGAAAAAGAAATGGGATAAAGAAAATATATTTTTCTACAAATACATCTTCGTTAAAAGTGCAATCATTTAAAGACAATCCAAAGGCTTGTGTTTATTTTTGTGATAAGAGATTTTATAGAGGAATAATGCTTAAAGGAACAGTAGAAGTTTTAGAAGATAAAGAATCAAAAGAAATGATATGGCAATTTGGCGACACTATGTATTATAAAAAAGGTGTAACTGATCCAGATTATTGTGTATTAAAGTTTACTTCTAGTTCAGCAAGATATTATAGTAATTTTAAATCAGAAGATATAGAAATACAATGAAACTTAAAAAATAGATAGTTTTTTAGTTGATAAATATATCACTTTATGATATTATTTATTAATATAAATTATTTGAGTATTAAAAATAAAGAGGAGGCAATTATTTTTATGAAGAAAAAGTTTATAATTTATTTCTGTATTTTTAGTTTATTAGCATTAGGATTAGTATTTGCAAGTTCACAGGTTCAAGCATTATCAAAGCAAAGAGGATTAGGTAGAAACCAAGAACTTAGAGAAGAAACAAGAAATAATAGAAGAGAGAGTAGTCAAATATGTATAAATGGGCAAAGAGATTGCAACATTTGTAATCAAAATGAATATTGCCAAATACATGAGCAAAATATAGATTGTGCAAATAGATATAATCAATGTTTACCAAAAACACATAATTGTAGAAGAAATTGTAATAGATAGTAAATAATTAGAGTTACTTTGTATGAAAATATAAAGTAATTCTTTCATTATTAGATAAATAATCAGATTAATTAAAGTTAGGAGAACGAATGGAACGATTAGAAAATTTTGAGAAAGCTTTAAATGATATTCTTAACGAGTATGACTATTTAGGTAAAGAGTTAGAAAAATTAAGAAATGAAGGAAAAAACAAAACAACCAAATTTAGAGAAATATTAGGGAAAAAGTTAGTATATAGCATGATAATTACTATATTTAAAAGATATAATTTAATTAATGAGTGATAGAATGAACGAAGTTATATCTAAAAATACAACCTCTCAAACACTTGAAAACACTGGAATGTTAATTTTAGTTGCTAAATTTCCAACTAAAATTGATAGAATGCAACTAAAAAAAGAGGTATAATTTTAATCATAGAAAGAGAGGAAAAACAATGAATTTAGGAGAAAAACTATTTGAATTAAGAAGAACTAAAAATTTAACGCAAGATGATGTCGCAGAAAAATTGAATGTAACAAGACAAACAGTTTCAAAATGGGAAACAAATCAAAGTACACCAGACTTTGATAAGATACTTCCACTATGTGAACTATATGGAATATCACCAAATGAATTATTAAAAGGAGAAAGTAAGGAAACAATTAATAATGAAAACAAAGAAGAACTTAATTGGAGTGAAGCAAAAAATCATTTGTTTACTAGAGGAAAAGATGATGAAGATAGTTATGCAAGAATGAATAGAAATCAAATAAAACAAAAGTCAGCTGAAGTAGTTAGTAGTTCAATTTTAATATTCATTGCTGCTATAGCATTCGTAGCTATTGGAACTACTGTAATGATGTGGAATCCTGTTGTAACAGGATGTGCTTTTTTAGTAATGGTTGGCTTTGGAGTAACTAGAATTGTAAAACACTATATGTCAATACCCAAATTTGAAAAAACAAAACAAGAAGCAAAACGAGATAAAGTAGTAAAACAAATAAATGATATTATAGGAGCAATAGGAGTTGCAATATACTTTATTGTAAGTTTTGTAACTATGGCGTGGCATATAACTTGGGTAATATTTATCATTATGGGAATGATAGAAGAAATTGTTAAATTAATATTTATGCTAAAGGAGGGCGAAGAAGATGAAGAATAATGGATTAATTATTACAGCAATAATTTTACTTTCTATTGTAGTATTTCTTTTAGTAATGTTTTTAGTAATGTGTTTAACAGGAAGGATAAGTTTTAGAGGAATAATGTTTGGGTTTGGTTCAAAAAGTGCAAATGTAATATATGATAATCAATTTAATTTAGAAGATATACAAAATATAGAGATTAGAGAAGATGCTGGAGATATTATAATAAAAGAAACTTCAGAAAACTATATTAAAGTTGTTCTTTATGGAGAGGATAGCAATGATGCTAAAGTAGAATTAAACAACGGAAAATTAAATGTAGATAATACTCATAAAAAGAATAGAATAATTTTTGGTGGAAGAAAGAATGGTATTGAAATTTATTTGCCATCAAGTTATGCAAATGAAATAAAAATAAAAAATGATTATGGAAATTGCGAGATTACAGACTTAGAAAATGCTACACTAAACATAGACTGTGATGCGGGAAATGTAGAAATAGGAAAAGTAAAAAATGCAACAATAAAATGTGATTATGGAAATGTAGAAGCTAAAGAAATTTTAAATAAATGTGATATAAAGGCAAACTGTGGTAATATTAGTATTGATAGAATATCTATTCAAGAAGACTCTAGCATAAAAGCAGACCTAGGAAATATAGATATAAATAATACAAATGACATATACATAGAAGCAAATGTTGATTTAGGAAAAACAAATATAGCAAATAGCAATAGAAATTCAAATGTAACATTAAAAGTAAAATGTGATTGCGGAAATGTAACAATAAAATAATTAACGGATATAGAAAAATGTAGTAGATAGAAAATCTGCTACATTTTTTTGAAAATTTTTATAAAAACTATTGACTTATAGTTAACTACAAGTGATATATATAGGACATAATCAATAAGGAGGAATGAAAAATGAATAAAAAATTATTAGCAGTAATTATTGTAATCATACTAATAATAGGAGGAGCTGCAGGTTATGCAATATACCAAAACAAGCAAAAGGAAAATAAAGACGATACTGAGAAATCAAGCAATGAAGTAAATGAAAATAATGATAATGGTAATGAGGTAAAAGAAAACAATACAACAATAGGAAATCAAACAGAACCAAACAGAGGAGACACACAAGAAAATAATAAGAAAACATTAGTTGTATATTTCTCAGCTCAAAGCCATACAAAAGCAGTTGCAGAAAAAATTGCAAACAATTTAGATGCAGATATTTTTGAAATTGTACCAGAACAAGAGTATACATCAGAGGATTTAAACTATTCAAATAGCAATTCTAGGGTATCAAAAGAACATGATAATGAAAGCTTAAGAGATATTAAATTAGTAAAAGATACAGTAGATAATTTTGAAGATTATGACACAGTATTAATTGGATATCCAATATGGTGGGGAATTGCAGCATGGCCGGTAGATACTTTCGTAAAAGCAAATGACTTTAGTGGAAAAACAGTAATTCCATTTTGTACATCAGCGTCATCTGGTTTAGGACAAAGTGGAAAATTACTTGAAGAAGAAGCAAATTCAGGAAATTGGTTAGAAGGACATCGTTTTAGTTCTAATACTTTAGATTCTGATATAAAAAATTGGACAGATAGTATAAAATAAATAAAAAAGTAAAAGGAAGTAATTTGAAAATTACTTCCTTTTATGATAATATTTATGAATATAAAATAATAATTATATAATATAAAAATTAAAAACTTTGGAGGAGATAATATGGGAAAAAAAGTATTTGAAGTAGCTGACAATGAGCAATTATTTGCAGGTAAAGTTTCAGGAGATTGCTGGAAAATGCCTAAAGTAAGCATTAATAGACAGGTTTCAGGAAAATATTATTTTACTGATAAACGTATTGCATTTTTAGCATCAGGATTAATTGGAACAGAAAGTGTAAGTTGGGAAATTGATATGAAAGATATTGATAAAGTAAAAACTTGTACAACACCGCCATTCTTTCCATTCGGAATTTTAGTTACGATGAAAAATGGAGATAAATACAAATTATCTATTTTAAAACGAAAAAAATACTTTGATTGGATTTCAGAAAATATAGCTTAAAGATTTAAAGTAATGAGGTATTGAAATATGAGTAAATATGAACCTTTATGGAAATATTTAAAAGAGAATAAAAAAGAGATTTACAAACTATCATATGAAGAAATTAAGAGTATTTTGGGATTTGATATAGACCATTCATTTTTAACTTATAAAAAAGAAGCAAAAGAATATGGATACGAAGTAGGGAAAATATCAATGAAAGAGAAAATAATAACTTTTAATAAAATATAATTAGGAGCCAATAGCTCCTTTGTTTTTATGTAATTAATTTGATAATTAAATTTTTTTATGATATTATTCTAATATTAAAATTGAATAACTATATGAATGATAATAGATTTTGACAGTAAGATGTATAGAATGATTAAAATAAGGAGAACATTACAATGTTTAATGAGAGAACAAGTTTAAGTAAAGAAATTGCAGAAAAAGCAGGAAAAGCTATTTTAGAAATACAAAATGGAGATATGCAAACACATGAAAAAGGATGTAATGATGTATTAACAATTGCTGATACAACAAGTGAAAAAATGATTGTTAATGCAATCTCTGAAATGTTTCCAAATGATGGCTTTGTAGCAGAAGAGGGAAGTTCAAAAGAAAGTAAGTCTGGATATACATGGGTAATTGATCCGCTTGATGGTACTATGAATTTTTCAAGAAGTATGTCATATTATGCAGTAAGTATAGGATATCTAAAAGATGGAAAACCATATGGAGGAGCGGTGTATATTCCTAAACTAAAGGAATTATTTGTATGTGAAAAAGGTAAGGGCGCTTATTTAAATGGAGAACAAATTCATGTTTCAACAAATAACTTAAATAAATCTCTTGCAGTTATTGGATTTAATAATAGACAAAAAGATTTTAGAAAATTACATTGCAACATACATAAAAATTTACTTGATAATATTATGAATGTAGAAAAGATTTTTTCTACAGTTATAGGTATTTGTTATGTAGCATGTGGAAGAATTGAAATTCATTGTGAATTAAATTGTTTTCTATGGGATGTTATGCCATCTTGTTTGATGATTGAAGAAGCGGGAGGAAAAATCACACAAATTAATGGAGAAAATATAGACTTTACTCAAGTGGAAAAACAGTGTGTTGTTGGAACAAATGGATTAATTCATAGTGAAATTTTAAAATTATTAAACTAATGTATAAACTATATTGAATATAAATACTTGTTTAAGACAAACATAATATGGGAGGTAAAATGGATTTTTTTATTATATTTATAGAAGGATTTGCGTCTTTTTTATCACCATGTGTATTGCCAATGTTACCAATGTATGTATCTTATTTTGCAGGACAAGATAAAGATTTGAAAAGAACAGTAATAAATTCTCTTGGATTTGTTTCAGGATTTACGATTATTTTTGTATTATTGGGTATATTTGCAAGTACACTAGGAAAATTAATAACAGTTAATAGTAGATATCTAAATATAATTTTTGGAATTATAATTATTTTATTTGGAATGCATTATATGGGAATATTAAATATAAAAATATTGAATAAATCTAAAGGAATTCAAAAGAATAAGGATAAATTAAGCTTTTTTTCAGCTATCATCTTTGGAATGCTTTTCTCTGTATGCTGGACTCCATGTGTAGGAGTATTTTTAAGCAGTGCATTAATGATGAGTGCTACTTCACAGAATGTTTTGAAAGGTGGACTTATGCTATTTATCTATTCTATAGGACTAGGAATACCATTTATTTTAACATCAATATTTTTAGAAAAACTAAAAACTACATTTAACAACATTAAAAAGCATTATAATGTCATTAATAAAATAGCAGGAATTATACTAATTTTTAGTGGAATAATGTTAATTATTTAGGAGGAAAGCAATGAATAAAAAGAAAAAATTAATCATTCAAATTATTTTATTTATAATATTGTTAATAGGAATAACATTTGGATATAATTATGTAACAAACAAGAAGATTGAAGAATCTACAACAGAAAAAGAGTTAAAAAATAGTGAGGAGGGAGAAAAAGTGGAGATAATTGAAATTAAAAGTGCTGAACAATTCGAGAAAGAAGTAATTAATGAAAGTGGAGTAGTTTTTATTGATTTTTATGCAACTTGGTGTATGCCATGTAAAACAATGACACCAATTATAGAAGAAATAGCAAAAGAACATACAGATGTTAAATTTGTAAAAATAGACATAGATAAAAACGAAGAATTAGCAATAAAGTATAATGTTATGAGTATACCAACTATGCTTATAATGAAAAATGGGGAAGTAACAAAAACATTTGTAGGAGTAACAAATAAAGAAAATATAGTTAAGGAATTTTAAATATATTAAAAATAAAAGATGATAAACTATAATATAGGAGCAATATAAATATGAGAATAATTGAAGTAAATGATAGAACATCAACACTAATAAATGAATTACTAGAAGTGTGAGAAGATTCAGTAAAAGCAACACATTTATTTCTATCAAACGAAGAAATAGAAAATATAAAAAGATATGTGCCAAAAGCATTAAATGGCGTTGAACATTTAATTATTATAGAAAATGAAAGTTATCAACCAATTGCTTTTATGGGAATTGAAGCTAAAAAACTTGAAATGTTATTTATTAAAAATAGTGAAAGAGGGAAAGGATTAGGTAAACATTTATTAAATTATGGTATAGAAAATTATAATGTTAATGAATTAGCAGTAATAGATATTATAAAGATAAAATAGCTAAAAAAAGATAGATAATTATGAATTATCTATCTTTTGTGTTATAATTATCTAGAAAATTACAATTTTTTAGGAGTGATAATATGGATATATCAATTAGAAAGTGGGAAATAGAAGATGCAGAACAATTAAAAGATGCTTTAAATAATGAAAAAATTTTAGATAATTTAAGAGATGGAATACCATATCCATATACAATAGAAAATGCAAGAGAATTTATTATTCAAACTTTAAATGCACCTGTTAATACTCAATATTCTTGGGCAATAGTAGTAGACAATAAGGTAATAGGTAGTATAGGAGTATTTAGGAAAGACAACATTCATTGCTATACAGCAGAGATGGGATATTATATAGCAGAAGAATACTGGGGTAAGGGTATTATGACTAAAGTTATAAAAGAAGTATGCGATTATATATTTAAAAAAACAGATATAATTAGGATATTTGCGGAGCCATTTGCCTACAATATAGCTTCTTGTAGAGTTTTAGAAAAAGCAGGATTTGAGCTAGAAGGAACATTAAGAAACAATGCAGTTAAGAAGAATAAAATTTTAGATATGAAAATGTATGCTATTGTTACTTAAAAAGTACAAATAGTAATTTTTTGTTTAGATTGGAGAAAGAAAATATGAAAGAATCAAAAGTCATA
>CANDIF010000002.1 GCA_947384775.1 uncultured Clostridium sp. | reverse complement strand
AATAAAGATGTAACATAAATAAAAGAGCGGGATAAGACATGACCCGAAAGAGTTTACATAACGAAAAAACAGAATAAAAATAATATTCTATCTCGACAAAACTAAAAAAAGAATATATAATAATACAGGCATAAAGGAGGACTTTTAAGATGAAATTAAATATAGTATTAGTAGAACCAGAAATACCACAAAATACAGGAAACATTGCAAGAACATGTGCTGCAATAGGAGCTAAACTTCACTTGGTGCATCCATTGGGATTTTCTATATCAGAAAAACAAGTAAAAAGAGCAGGTTTAGATTATTGGGACAAGCTTGATATAGAAGAACACATGAGCTTTTCAAAATTTCTAGAAAAATATAAACCAGAAGAAAATAATATGTTTTTTATAACAACAAAGGGAAAGAATTGTTATTCAGATATAGATTATTCTAAGTTAAATGAAGTCTTTGTATTGTTTGGGAAAGAAACAAAAGGATTACCTGAAGATACATTAAAAAGATATTTGGACAAAACAGCAAGAATTCCAATGAGAGAACATTTGCGTTCATTAAACTTATCAAATTCGGTTGCTATAGTTGCATATGAAATTTTTAGACAAAATAAGTTTGATGATTTACAAGAAATAAGTGATTATTTCCCAAATAGATAAATTAAGGAGAAAAAATGGTTGCAGAAATTATAATAAACAGTATAGCCAAAGATTTAAACAGAACTTTTGACTATATAATTCCAGATAATTTAATAGACACTGTAAAAATTGGCAATAGAGTTTTTGTGCCATTTGGATCAAGAAATTCATTATCAGAAGGGTACATTATAGGTATAAAACAAGAATCAAAGTTTGCAAATAAAGAGATTGTAAAGATAGAAGATAGCGTTCTTACTGAAGAAGATATAGAACTTGCGAAATTAATGGCAAAAAGATATTTTTCTAATATATCTGATTGCATAAAACTAATGTTGCCTCCAGGAGAAAAAACAATAAATTTAAGTAATAGAATAAAAGATAAAACTGCAAATTTTGTGTATTTAAAAAAAGATATGGACGAAATAGAACAAGATATAGAGATAAAAAAAATTAAAAGTCCAAACCATATAAAAGTATTACAATTCCTAGAAGAAAATGAAGGAATTTATATAGGAGATTTAGAAATTATAACAGAGGTAAGCAGAGCTGTTCTGAAGACTTTAGAGAAAAATGGATATATAGAAGTTATAGAACAAAAAGTAGCTAGAGATATTTTTAAAAATAGAGAGATAAAGAGAGATAAACCATTAGAACTAACTGAGGAACAACAAAAAGCTTTTGATATTATAGATAATAGCAAATTTAATGAGTTTTTATTATATGGTGTGACAGGTTCAGGTAAGACAGAAGTGTACTTACAATTAATACAAAGTGCAATAAATAAAGGGAAAACAGCAATTGTTTTAGTTCCTGAAATTTCTTTAACTCCTCAAATGGTAGATAGATTTTCTGCAAGATTTGGAGATTGCATATGTGTAATACATAGTAAGTTATCTATTGGAGAAAGAAATGAACAATGGAAAAAAGTGCAGGAAGATAAATATAAAATATTAATAGGCGCAAGGTCAGCTATTTTTGCACCAATAAAAAATTTGGGATTGATAATTATAGATGAAGAACATGATACATCATATAAATCAGATATGGCACCTAGATATAATGCAAAAGAAATAGCTAAATATATAGCAAAGAAAAATGATATCCCATTAGTATTAGGAAGTGCTACACCGGAAATTTCAACTTACTACAAATCACAAAATATTATAGAGTTAACTAAAAGAGCAAATAGTTCTAATTTACCAACAGTTGAAATAGTTGATTTAAGACAAGAATTAGCAAATGGTAATCGTTCAATAATAAGTGAAAAGCTTCATAGAGAAATAGAAGAAAATTTGAAGAATAAAAAACAAACAATATTATTTTTAAATAGAAGAGGGTTTTCAACATTTGTTATGTGTAGGGATTGCGGTTATACGATGAAATGCAAAAGGTGCAATATAAGTTTAACATACCATAGCAAAGAAAATGAATTGAAGTGCCATTATTGTGGCTACAAAATGAAAAATATTTCAGTATGTCCATCTTGCAAAAGTAAAAATATTAGACATTTTGGAAGTGGAACTCAAAAGTTAGAAGAGATTATACAAAAGGAATTTCCAGGATGTACAACAATTAGAATGGATGTAGATACAGTTACAAAAAAGAATTCTCATGAAGATATATTAAATAAGTTTAAAAATGAGAATATAGATATTTTAATAGGAACTCAAATGGTTGTTAAAGGACATCATTTCCCTAATGTAACATTAGTAGGTGTAATTGCAGCAGATGCTAGCTTAAATGTAGGAGATTATAGGTCAAACGAAAAAACTTTTGATTTGCTAGTTCAAGTGGCAGGACGTGCAGGTAGAGAAAAACTACCTGGAAGAGTAATTATACAAACATATTCACCTGAAAATTTTTGTATTCAATGTAGTAAGAATCAAAATTATAAAGAATTTTACGATACAGAAATAGAATTAAGGAAACAGTTGAAATATCCACCATTTTGCGATATAATATTGTTCGGCATAAGTTCTTCAGATAAAGAAGAGATAAAAAAAGCATCAGAAGATTTATATAAAATTTTAAAAAAGAATGTTGGAGAAGAAATTCAATTAATGCCACCATTGCCAGCACCAATAGATAAAATAAAATATAAATATAGGTGGAGAATAATTGCAAAGTGTAAGCTAAGTAATAGTATAATAAGTGGAATAAATAAATCTTTAGAAGAATTTTATAAGAAGAAATACAAGAAAACAAGAATTATTACAGATATAAATCCTAATAATATGTTATAGGGTACTATTCAAAGTATTCTATACAGTCCGCTTCATCTTGCTGGATGATTTTGTTTTTCAGGCTCAACTAAAGCACGCCTCGAAAAACAAAACATCCACGTGAAGCTACATAGTATAAGAAATAAGTTTATAATATCATAGGAATAATAGAAAGGAATGAGAAGAATGGCAATAAGAACTATTAGAACAGAAGGAGACGAAATTTTAAAAAAGAAATCTAAACCAGTAGAAGTGGTAGATGATAAAATAAAAGAGTTAGTGCGTGATATGTTTGAAACTTTAAAAAAATATGATGGAGTGGGTCTTGCAGCTGTTCAAGTAGGAATTTTAAAGCAAGTTGTTGTAATTGATTTAGGAGAAGAAGGAAAACAGTATGTTCTAATAAATCCAGAAATTATATCTACATCAGGAACACAAACAGTTGAAGAGGGATGTTTGAGCTTTCCGAATAAATTTGCAAAAATAGAGAGACCAGAAAAAGTGAAAGTAAGAGCAATAGATGAAAAAGGAAAAGTCGTAGAAATTTCAGGAAAAGGATTATTAGCACAAGCAATTTGCCATGAACTAGATCATTTAGAAGGGGAAGTATTTATAGATAAAATAATTCCAGGAACTTTAGAAATTGTGAAATAAAAGGAGAAAAAATGTTAAATATCGTTTTTATGGGAACACCAGATTTTGCAAAAGAATCATTAGAAAGTATATATAATGCAGGTCATAATATCATGGCAGTAGTTACAAATCCAGACAGACCAAAAGGAAGAGGAATGAAAATGATAGCATCTCCAGTAAAAGAGTTTGCTATTGAAAAGAACATTCCAGTTCTTCAACCAAATAAAATAAGAGAAATAGAAGATGAATTGATTAAGTTAAAACCAGATTTATTTTGTGTTGTAGCATATGGAAAAATTTTACCACAAGATATTTTGGATATACCAAAACTAGGATCAATTAATGTACATGGTTCTTTACTTCCAAAATATAGAGGTGCTGCTCCAATACAATGGGCAGTAATAAATGGGGACAAAACCACGGGAATTACTACTATGTACATGGACGCAGGAATGGACACAGGAGACATGATTTTGAAAAAAGAAGTAGAAATTGGAGAAGATGAAACAACAGGAGAACTATGGAATAGATTATCTACAATAGGAGCTAATCTTTTAGTAGAAACAGTAGAACAAATAGAAAAAGGAACAGCTCCAAGAATGCCACAAACAGGAACAGCTACAATGGCACCTATGTTAAATAAGGAAATAGCAAAGATAGACTGGCAAAATAAAAATATGTTAGAAATAAAAAATTTAGTAAGAGGACTAAATCCAATTATGGGAGCATATTCAATGCTTCAAGGGAAAAAATTAAAAGTATGGAAAGTAGAAATCCAAAAATTAGAAAATTTCATCAAAAAACATCAAGAGTTTGAAACAGAAAAAAGCAGAGTAGAGAAACTTGAACCAGGAACAATTATATATATAGATAGCAAAGAAGGAGTATATATAAAAGCAAAAGACGGAATAGTTATATTACATGAAGTTCAAGCAGAAAATTCAAGAAGAATGACAATATCAGAATACTTAAATGGAAACCAAATGCAGGCAGGACAGATTTTTGAATAAAACGGAGAAGGTAAATAATGGAAGAAATTTGTAAAAAAATAGTAGAAATTTTAAAGAATAAAAATTGTACAATTTCTTTTATGGAGTCTTGTACAGGTGGATTTTTAGCCAATTCTATAACAAATATACCAGGAGCATCAGATGTTCTAAAAGTTAGTTTAGTTACTTATTCTACAGAATATAAGGAACATTTTGGAGTTGACAAAAATATAATAAAACAATATACTGTATATAGTAGAGAAATAGCCAAAGAAATGTCAAGAAATATATCAAACATTGCTAAGAGTAACATAGGAATAGGTGTTACAGGAGAATTAGGCAATACAAATAAAAATGAAAATAGAGTGTATTATTCAATTTACATTAATAATACTAACAAATATATAACAAAAGAAATTACAGTACAAAATGACAAAAGAGAAAATATGAAAGAAACAGTTGCAGATAACATTTTTAAGGACATTATGGAGGAATTGAATGGACAGTATGAATAATACTAAATTAAAAGAATTTAACAATTCTTTAAAAAACAAAAAAGTGGCAATAATCGGTTTAGGAGTAAGTAATAAACCACTTATAGAATATTTATATAATTTACAAGCAGAAATAACAGTTTTTGATAATAAAGAAAAAGATAAAATAGATTCTGAAATATTAACTCAACTAGAAAAATATCAAATAAATCAATCTTTTGGTAAAAACTACTTGTCTAAATTAAAAGGATTTGATATAATTTTTAAATCTCCTTCATGCAGATATGATTTACCAGAGATTGAAGAAGAAGTTAAAAATGGGGCAAAATTAACATCTGAAATAGAGTTGGTTTTGGAATTAAGCCCATGTAAAATAATAGGGGTTACAGGTAGTGATGGAAAAACTACTACAACATCACTGATATATGAAATTCTAAAGAACAAATATAAATGTTATTTAGGAGGAAATATTGGTATACCACTATTTACTAAAATATCAGAAATGAAACCAGAAGACATTGTAGTGCTAGAGCTAAGTAGTTTTCAATTAATGAAAATGCACCATAGTCCACACATATCAGTAGTAACAAATGTAACACCAAATCATTTAGACATTCATAAATCGTATGAAGAATACATAGAAGCAAAAAAAAATATATTTAAAAATCAAAATGAAAACCACTTATTAATTTTAAACTATGACAACGATATAACTAGAGAATTTGCAAAACATGCAAAAGGAAAAGTTATTTTGTTTAGTAGCAAAGAAAAATTATCAGATGGAGTAATTTATCATGATAATATAGTTAAGTCATGTGAAGATGGTTTAAGAAGACACATAATAAAATTAAAAGATACACATTTAAGAGGAGTTCATAATGCAGAAAATATTTGTGCAGCAATAGCAGCAACAAGTTCATTAGTATCAATAGAAGAACAAGTAGAAGCAATAAAACAGTTTACAGGTGTTGAACATAGAATAGAATTTGTAAAAGAAATAGATGGAGCAAAGTGGTACAATGATTCAATTGCGTCAAGTCCTACAAGAACAATAGCAGGATTAAAAGCATTCACAGAAGAAATTGTTTTAATTGCAGGCGGATATGATAAACATTTAGATTATGAACCAATAGCAGAACCAATTATAGATAATGTAAAAACTTTAATACTAATGGGGCAAACTTCTAATAAGATATTAGGTGTAGTCCAAAATAAATTAAATGAAAAAGGAATGGAACTTCCAATATATAAAGTAGAAAGCCTAGAAGAAGCAGTAAAAAAAGCAAAGGAAAATGCAAAACCAGGACAAATAGTTCTATTTTCACCAGCAAGTGCAAGCTTTGATATGTTCAAAAACTTTGAAGAAAGAGGAAGAAAATTTAAAGAGCTAATAGAAAAAATGTAAGGAGGACAAAAGAGATGGTAATAGATTCAAAAGGAAAATTATTTGAAGAAAGAAGAAAAAAAGAAAGAAGAAAGAATGAATTCAATACTAAAGAAGAAAAAAGAGCAAAAAGTGATAGAAGAGATCCAAAAAATGCATATAAACCAGAATAATATGGATAGAAATATCCATATATATGCCGATGTGGCGGAATTGGCAGACGCACATGACTCAAAATCATGCGGGAAACCATGTGGGTTCGAGTCCCACCATCGGCACCAATGACGTATCTGTTCGAACTTTTTATAGAACAGATAGATACAAATATCATTCTGAAAAGGATGGTATTTTTTTATTGCAAAATGTCAGCTATTTTCAGTAAGTGTAAATAAATTCTATTACCTCGCAGAGCCCCATGTTATGATAGAATGTCATAACATATAGGGGGTTAGGACATGTGACAAGGTCAAAGTCCTGTGCTACGAAGAAAGGTCAAAGGAGTAAAAATATATGAATTATGAATTACCAAAAACAAAGATAGATGAAAAAACTTGAATTGAATATCAGATAGAATGAGGTTAAACTACTTAAACTTAAAAAAGCAAGAGAAAGCTGATTATTGAACAATGCTTTTAGATAGTACATTAAACACTCACTGAAAATAATTTCAGAAAATAGCTACATCAAGGGTTGAACAAATTATTAACAACTAAAAGATAATAGCGATTTAACTGAAAAAATGAAAAACACAGATATGCTTTATTGGGTTGAAACTATGAATGCTATTAAAAATTAGGTTGAAGAAATTGTATATAAAGAATTTATTTATAAGTAATAATTATTCAAAAGTATAACTAAACAATTACTTTAATTTATAAAACAAGTGATGATTATGTATCTCTTGTTTTATAAATTTTTATGTGATAAAATTTTTTTAGAATTGTAGATATAAGTATTGACTATAAAAAAATAATTATATATAATGTTACTTATAATCAACAAAGGAGATGAACTTTATATGAATTATGATGCAATTAGCCTTTTTTCTTCATCTGGAATAGGCGATTTAGGATTAAAAGAAAATGGTATAAAAACAGTTGTTGCTTGTGAATTATTAGAAGATAGAGCAAAGTTATTTGAGAATAATTTCCCAGAATGTAAATGTTTTGTTGGAGATATATGGGATTTAAAGGAAGAAATTATTAATTATTATCAGAGTAAACATAAAAAAAATCCATTTTTAATAATTGCTACACCTCCTTGTCAGGGAATGTCTAGTAATGGAATGGGTAAAATGTTAAACGACTACAGAAAAGGATTGAGACCAAAACAAGATCCTAGAAATAGATTAATTATTCCAGCGATTGAAATTATTAAGACATTAAAACCAGAGTGGGTTATTTTAGAGAATGTTCCAACTATGACTAATACATTAATATATGATGAAGAAAATAATTTGATTAATATTATTGATTTTATAAAAAAAGAACTAGGTAATGATTATGTAGGTGAACCAGAAGTAATAGATGTTGCTGATTATGGAGTACCACAACATAGAAAGAGATTATTAACTGTATTAGGAAAAAAAGAAAATATTGAAAAGGAAAAATATTTTGAAATTCATAAATCATTTATACCTGCTCCTACTAATGGAAAAGAAGATACATTAATAACTAAACACTGGGTAACTTTAAGAGAAGCAATAGGAAATTTACCTAAACTTAGAGCAGAAAAAAATAAAAATCAAGATAAATCATTTAACACACTACATAAAGTTCCATTATTAGATCAAAAAAAGTTATTTTGGATAGATCATACACCAGAAGGCGAAACAGCTTTTAATAATCAATGCATTAATCCAAAATGTATGTATAAAAATAATCCAATTCATGGAACTCAAAGAGATACGGATGGAATTAATAAAGCAAGTAATGACACACCCTTATATTGTGAAAAATGTGGAGAATTACTACCTAGACCATATGTTGAAGATAAAAATGGAAAATTAAGAATAATGAAAGGATTTACCAGTGCTTATAAAAGAATGAATTGGGATGAACCAGCTAGCACTTTAACACAGAATTTTCAATATGCATGTTCTGATAATAAAATACATCCAGATCAATCTAGAGTATTATCTTTATATGAAGGTTTAAAATTACAAACTATAGCTGATTACAATTATTCTTTTGAAATTAATGGTAAAAAATCATCTGATAGTTTAATAAGAGATACCATAGGTGAAAGTGTTCCACCTAGAGTAATAGATTTAATCTGCAAGAATATAATAAAAATAACAAAATAGTATTACATCAAATGTAATACTATTTTATGTTATTAATCCATCTATTATTAAAAACATTAATGTATTCTTCCTCATTAATAAAAGCAATCCAGCCATCACACATTTTTTTTACACCATTACTATTCATAATTGATACACTAGTTGTCCTACCAGCACCTTCTTTAGGTTGTACTATTTTTCCCCAATCATCTTCTATCAAATCATTTCGATAGAAACATGCAACTATAGTTGGAACTTCGTCAATAAAATCCCAAAAAACAGCAAGTAAATTATTTGTTTTTCTATGGTGAGCTTTCCAATCAAATTTATTAACTAGATGTATTCTTTTGTCACCAATTACTGGTTTGGCTACATGAGAAGCTGAAGGAGTACTACCACAAGTTGCTTTTATTTCTATACCACCATATTTATAAGGACTAAATAATGACTTATCTTTTGGATATATCTTTTTGTTCTTTTCAAAAAATAGTGTATTAAAATACTGTTTTTTATCTTCAGTATCCATTAATAATAAATCTGGATAACCATCTTGATGTAAATTTGAATGTAAATTTCCTTCTGAAAATTTTTGTATGCTTTTTGCAAAATATTCACCAACCATTCCACTCAAATTTCTCATACCTAATATTTCAAAGATATTTATATCAAATTCTTTAGTTTGTTCATAAAGCTTTCTAATAGCTGTATTGCAAAAATTAATTGCATTAACAATATTTTTATTTGTTAAAATTATATTATTATTTATCTCAACATTGTGAGAAACATTAATTAAATATTCCATATCATCACCTCTATAATCCTTTAAAAAAATTCTCTAATGTAGTATCTAATGCAATTATTATTTTTTCTAAATTTACTATAGAGATATTTCTTTTTCCACTTTCAACACTCGCAATATATGTTCTATCTAAATTGGATAAAAGTGCTAATTTTTCTTGGCTTAAATTATTTTGTAATCTTATTTGTTTTATTTTTAATCCTACTTTTTCTTTAATCATTATTAAGCCCCCTTATATCAATAAGTATATTTTTTTGTCGAAAATAAGTCAACGGACTATAAGTAACAAAAATAGAAAATTTTTTAATATTCTATTGTAAAAATATAAAATTTATGTTAAAGTGATTATAACTTGAATGGCTATTTAGTCATTCGTCAGGAGAGCTGACAAGTTGTAAACGTCTACTTCGTTTGCACCAAATGTGCGACTTTAACAAGTCGCAGTGAATGATTAATGGTGAATAGTGATTTAATGTAAGCTAATAAGCACATTTGTACTATTCACCATTAACTATTTATTTTTCACTATATACTAATTAAAAAAACATATAAAAATCAACACCAGTTGAAAACTTTGTAAGAATATTTTATAATAGAAACGTATAAAAAAACTTGCAAAATAAAATATATAAGGGGGAAAAATAAATGAAAGAAGAAAACGGAAAAATTAATTTAGTAATAGCTATTTTTATAGTTGTTATAATAGCAGCAATTGCAGCAGTAATGGTTAAATATTTAGGACTTATGCCAGGTAAAACAGAAGAAAAAGAAGCAGAAAATACAACTAGTCAAACAGACAACAACACTAAACAAATAAACTTAGAATCATTAAAATATGTTATACAATTTGATGAAAATTTATTAGGAAGTGAATTTACAGAGGCGGGAAGTGAAATTAAAGACTGTAATTATGAAATTGCATTTCTAGAAGATAATAGATTTTCAATATACATGGGTTTTGGAAATCTAGTTGAAGGAACTTATGAAATTGTAAATAACGATATGATTAATTGTAAAGTAACTTCAGCATATGGAGAATATTCACCAAAACAACAAGTAAATGGAGAAATTTCATTTAAAATAAATAATGAAAATGAATTACAAATACTAGAAATACCAGAAACTTATGTAATAAATATAACAGAAAACAAAGACGGAAAATGGGTATTAACAGATGAAACAAAAGAAATGGAATATTGGCCATTAGTAAAAGGTATAAAATATACTTTAGATAAATAAATTATAAAAATATAAAAAAATAAGCCAGGAAAGTTCTATAAGAAACTTTTCTGGCTTATTTTTATGCACAATAAGAAAATGTAGATAGATTAAAAAATACCATAAAAAGTAAAAAGATATTGATATAAAAATGAAAATATGATAAAATAATATGTGATATAATAGGATAAATATGGAAATGTTGTTATTCCAAATTAATAAGGAGAGATAAAAATGAATAAGTTATCAAAATCAAACACATTTATTTTCATAACATTTTGTGTACTATTTTTATTAGCCTTTTGCGCAATAGTTTTAACACATAAAGTATTTTTCTTTAAATACACAGAAGTTAGTTATGAAGGAGCAAAGTCACATGAAATACTTGCTTATAGTAATGAAGAAATTGCAAATGAGAATTTAGCTAACATTAATAGTAGGGAAAATCAAGTAATATATTTATCTGATATTCCTTACAAAAAAGGTCAAACAGCTTGGGGAAATATTGCATTAGATAAGACAAATGATAATGGATCACTTATTTTGATGTTAAATGGTTCAAGTACAGTAATAAAAAAAGGTATTTGGGCTCATGCTACATCTACTATAGAATACGATATTAGTAATTATAAAGATTATGCATATTTTACAACTTTTTATGGATTAAACACTACTTCAGGAAATAAAGGAAATGGTGTAAAGTTTTATATTTATACTTCTGAAGATGGAAAAAACTGGACTTTACGTACAGAAGAAAATCCAGTTGCACTTAAAAGTTCAAATAATGCAATACAAGTTAAAATAGATATTAGAAATGCTAATTATATTAGATTATATGCTAATGATAATGGGTCTAATGGAAATGATCATGCAGTATGGGGAGATGCTAAGCTGATAAAAGAAGATTATAGTGATAATGTTATGACAACAGTAGAAGAATTTGATGAAATTATCAAATCAGTTTATGAGCCGGGAACAGTTAAAGATGATTTAAAATTAACTCTTTTACAAAGAGATTTTATAAAAAGAGTTGGTCAATACCAACTTAGAATTTTTCTAGAAGAAGATTCTAAAAACAGAGAAACTTTAGATTGGTTTTTAAATAATGAAGAAGCATTACGCCTATGGACAATTGGTGGTACCCCAAATGGTACATATTTAAGAGCATTAGAAGTATTAAGTGAGGTATACCATGCACATAAAGAAGATTTAGCAAATGAGGAAGTAACAGCTAATGGAGTAAAATATAAAGATTTATATTTAAAGATGATGTTATCATTATCTTTATCTCACTCAACAAATGTTGGTTTATGGATTGGTGGAAATCAGTTTTCTAATGCTGTTACTAGATATGAAATTTATAAACAAATGCATTTAGATAACAAATTAGCATCTAATGCAATGTTTGAAAGTTATACAATTGAAGAAATGCGTGCTGTTATGTTCACCAATATAGATGATGAAGAAATATTATGGTTACGTGATTATTCTGAAAAAAGATTTTCAAACTTAACGGATCGTTTTAATCCATTTAAATATATTCAGTATAGAACTGGATATGGTTATTATAGACCACAATATTATAGTCAAGAAAATTATGAAAAATGGGATCAAAAATATAATTTATCAGAATATAACGTTCCATATGAATCAGGAAAACCTAAATTATGGGTAGTATTTGAAGAAGGAGCAGTTTGTGGAGGACTTTCTAAAACAGCAGCTAACATTTATGGAGTATGGGGATATGCAGCTAAAGTTGTAAGTCAGCCAGCACATGCTGCATACATATATTTATATAATGCTGGTGGTGGAAATTATGCATGGCAATTATCTTATAATGTTGCTGCTAATGCATGGGCAAACACTAACCACGGAGGACGTTTCCCAAATGGTTGGGGTAATAGATATGCAACTAATGGTGCAATAATAAAAAATGCTTCTTATCATTTTTTATCTCAACAGGCACAAAATGAATATGATAAGTATGAGAAATCAGAATTAATATTATTGCAAGAAGACATATATAAAGATGATAAAGAAAAATTAGAGCAAATTTATCGTGATGCCTTAGAAGAAGAAATAATTAACTTAGATGCTTGGATTGGTTTAGTAAATATATATATAACAGATGATACTAGAACAGAAGCAGATATCATTTCTTTAGCAGAAGAAATTGCTGATGTTATGGCTTATCATCCACTACCAATGTATGATTTAACAAGAAGACTTGCTACTAAAACTGTATCTCCAGAATATCATAGTAAAATGATAATGCTACAAGATCAAACATTGCATAAAGCTACAAAAGCTACAAGTGCAAATACATTATATTATAAAGAAGTGCCAGTGGTTGCTAATGCAATATTAGGTGTAGTTGATTCTAGTATAGGAAACTTCTCTTTTAGTGGAGCAAATGCAGGTAAAATAAATTTATCAAAACAATTGCAAAGTGCTCAAGTAACATGGAGTTACAGTTTAGATGGTGGTAATACATGGAACGAATGTTATGAACATTCTGTACAACTTACAACTGAAGAGATTGCAAGTATCAATGTAAATGATGATATTAAAATTCATATATCAGGCTTACCAATGACAGAAAAAAACATTTATACAATTGATATTACCAAAAGAACATTTCCAAGTGGAGTAGTTTCAATTAATGATGAAGAAAATCGTATATTGAATGCAACTAGTGATATGGAATGGACTCTAGATCCTAATGGAGAATGGAATTCATTTGCAAACAGTAATCCAATATTTAATGGTAATAAAAAAGTTTATGTTAGAGTAATAGCATCAGGTACTCAAATTGCTAGTGATCCAGTATACTTTACTTTTAAAGAAAATAATTCAGATGATACAAAATGGTATATTCAATCTAAAAATTTAAAGGTAGTTGAAGTAAATGGAACAGGTGCAGGAGATTATAAGAATGTTCTTGATGGAAATATTAATACCTATTGGCGTTCTAAAGCAGGTATGTTTCCAGCTTATGTAACAATTAAATTAGATGAACCAAGATATATATCAGGATTAGATTATGTACCTGATAAGAGTGCAGTAAATATTGTTAAAGTTCCTTATGGTATAGCAAAGAAGGTTAACATTTATGTAAGTATGGATGGTACTAACTGGGAATTAGCAGCTAGTAAAGATAATTTAGGAGAGAATGTTTCTCTAAAACATATTGATTTACCAGAGCCAAAAAAAGCTTTATATGTTAAATTTGAATGCGAAAGTATTTACCCACCAATGGATTCGGCGGCTAAGTATAAAGTATTTACTGTATCTGTTATCAAATTATATGAAAATGTTATCGTAAATGAAATACCAAGAGCAGAGGTAAATTATAACATTACTAATGCAACTAACAAAAATGTAATAGCAGAATTGATTAATGAAACAAGACCTATTACAGTAACAAATAATGAGGGAAATAAGACTTATACATTCACAGAAAATGGAGAATTTACCTTTGAATTTGTTGATGAAAATGGAAATAAGGGAAGTACAACAGCAACAGTTAACTGGATAGATAAAACTCCTCCTAAAGCAAATGTTGAATTTAGTACAACTGAACTAACCAATGAAGATGTAGTAGCAACAATTACCTTTGATAAAGAAAATGTAACAATACTTTCAAAAGATATACAGATTGCTGAAAATCCAGTAGATAAAAGTAAAACAATTACCTTTGAATCTAATGCATCTTATGAATTAGAATTTTCAGATGCGTTAGGAAATATAGGAACTGAGACAATTGCCGTAGATTGGATTGATAAGGAGGAACCAACAGCAAAACTTACTTATAGTACTACTAATCTTACAGATGAACCAGTTACTGTAACATTAGAACCAAGTGAAGAAGTAACAATTTTAAATAATGAAGGTAAGACGACATACACATTTACTAAAAATGGAACATTTACCTTTGAATTTGTAGACAAAGCAGGTAATCAAGGAACTACAACAGCTATTGTAAATTGGATTTCAAAGATGCCAGAATATACATTAACATATTCTACAGAGGAATTGACTGACCAAGATGTTGTTGTAACATTGGATATAGAAGAAGGATATAGAATAGTAAGTAATAATGGTTCAAATACTTATACATTTACTGAGAATGGTGAATATAATTTTGAGTATGTAGATGAAAATGGTAACAAAGGAGTTATAAATGTTAAAGTTGATTGGATTGATAAAGAAGCTCCAACAGGAAGTATTGAATTTAATATAACTTCTAAAACAAATCAATCTGTTATTGCAACATTAATTCCAAGTGAAGAAGTAACTATTACAAATAATACAGAAAGTGAAGATCCATTAAAATATGAATTTACAGAGAATGGAGAATTTACATTTGAATATGTAGATAAAATAGGACATAGAGGAAGTACAACCGCAATAGTAGATTGGATTGATAAAGTAGAACCACAAGCTACCTTAGTTTATGATATTACAGAAGAAACAGAATCAAATGTAACAGTAACAGTAGAATTTGATAAAGAAAATGTTACAATTACAAACAATGATGGAAACAACACATATACATTTACGAAAAATGGAGAATTTAAATTTGAGTTTGTTGATGAAGCAGGAAATACGAACTCTATAACAGCAAAAGTTACATGGATTAAGGAAAAAGAACCAGAAGAAAATCCTGATGAAGATGATGAAATTACTTCTAGTATATATGAAATAGAGGATAATATAATTAGAAAAGTTCCACTAAATCTTGAAATGAGTGAATTTATTAAAAATATACAATCTAAAAAAGATATAATAATTAAAGACAAAAATCAAAATGTATTAAATGAAACATCAAAAATAGGAACAGGAATGAAAGCTTATGTAGGAGAAAATACATATACTTTTGTGGTAAAAGCAGATATTGATGGAAATGGTATAATTAATTTAACTGACTTAGCTAAAATATGCTTACACTATATAGATGAAACACCTTTAGTTGATGAATATTTTGAAGCTGCAGATATAGACAATAATAATGAAATAACTATAACAGATTTAGCAAAAATGCAACTTTTATTAGTAGGAAGAGATTAACAAATTGAGATAAGGAGAAATATAAAGGAATGAACAACTTAAAAAAAATAAATATAGTTTTTATTATGATAATATTAATCGTATGTATGTTTACTAACAAAGCATATGCAACACTTAATGGCAATGTAAATTTAACTAAATCTAAGGATAATGTAACATATGGTGAACAGTTCTCTATATATGTTTCAATATCTGATTTACAGACAACAAAGGGAATAATTGCAATAGGAGCAATACTAAGTTATGATACAGATTCTTTGACATTGGTTGATATCAAAGGGGAAAATAATTGGTCAGATCCTTTTTATAAAGAATCAAATGGAAAACTTACATCAGTTAAAAATAAATTATCAACAAGTAATGAAAGTGTATTCAAGATAATATTTGAGGTAAATGAAAAAGGAAAAGCTGAAAGTAGTGCCTGGATAAAAATAAATAACTTTGAGATATCAGATGGAGATGAAGAAAATAATTGTGGTGGAAATTCTATAAATATTGCTATAGTAGAACTAGATAATGAGGATTCAGGAAGCGACAATCAAGGAGGAAATAATCAAGGTAGTAATTCAGAAGATGCTAACCAAGGAGGAAATAATCAAGGTAGTAATTCAGGAAACACTAACCAAGGAGGAAGTAACCAAGGTTCTAACTCAGGAAATAATCAATCAAATAAGCCAAGTACTGGAACTATAACAAAGCCATCAGCAAATATATCTACAAATAATCAAGGAGAAGATTTAAATGATGGAGACATACCAAATGATAATAATAATGAAGACACAAATATTATAGAAAATTCTACAGATGTAGAGAATGTAAATAAAGACAATAATATTCAAAATACTTTAGAAAATAATATAGAACAAAAAGACAATAAAAAAATAGTATATATAATAAGTATCATAGGTATAATTACAATCATAGTAATATTATTCTTAACAAGAAAAGTTTGGAAAACAAATTAATATAAAATAAGAGACACTACAAAGCTTTATAAAGCATATGTGGTGTCTTTTATTATTGATGTAAATAGTATAGTGTATATTAAATCCAAATCAACTTCTCTCTAAAGGAGAGATAAGAGATGGCAAGTGGACGTGCCTTGAAACTGACAGAAATGCTAACTCTCTTACTATTTAAAGGATATTTTAACTAATATACTATATTTAAAGATAAAATGAAATTACCGAAAATATAAGGAAACAGTTTTACTTGATTTATTATACTTTTTATAGTAAAATAAAGTATAATTGTCATAAAAGATGAGGAAAGAGGAACATATGGAAAAAGTGTTACAAATAAAAGATATGGTAATTAATTTCATAAAAGAACATAGAAAACTAGCTTTGAGAATATTAGCGGCATTGATAATAATAATAACAATACTTGTTATAAAATCTGCTTTCAAAAAGGAAAAAATAGGAAATTCAGCAGGAAATTTAATACAAAATAAAGGATTATCAGTAATAGTAGGAAAGTGGATTTATTATATAGAATTTGATGATGGAGAACCATCAGGAATATATAAGGTAAAAAAGAATGGAGAAAAAACAGAAAAGATAAAAAGTGGATATTTTGAATATTTAAATGTAGTTGATAAATATATTTATTGTTTAGAGAAAGACCAAGAAAAAAATCAATACAATTTAGTAAAAATGAAAACAAATGGAAACAAAAAAGAAACAATTGCAAGAAATGTAGATCATTCTCCAATAACAGCAACTAAAGGAAAAATATATTATTTTAAAGATGAAAGTTTGTACAGTATAAAAGATAATGGAAGTAGAAGTAAAAAAATATCTGACAAAAAAATTAGCTATTATGAAATAGACGGAAATATGATGTACTATATTTATGAAAATGAGGGAGAAAGCTATATAGCAAAAATGAAGCTCAATGGAAAAAATAATAACATAAGAATAGGAAAACTAAATGATTCAGAATATGTTTCATTACATGTAAAAGGAAATAAAATATATTATATAGTAAAAGAAAATGAAAAGAGCTATAAACTATATAAAATGAAAAAAAATGGAGAAAAAGAAGAAAGAATATATTCTTTTACAGAAAAGATAAGCAACATAAACATGCAAGACGATGCAATATACTACATCGAAAACGATAACGGATATAAAATTTCTACAATAAACTATAAAGCAGGGAATAAAGGAACTATAAAAAAATTAGAAAAAGAAGTAGACTTTGCAATAGTAGATAAATGGGTAGTATATGTTACAGAAAATAAAGATAATGAAATAGTAGTTAAAAGAATAACAACAAAAGGAGAAAAAGAGCAATCATTATAACCTACATGATATTTTGGAAGGAAAGTGGTAAAATGCAAATAATATATAATGGTAATAAAATTCAAATAGAAGAAGGAACAAGGGCAAAAGAAATATTAAAAGAGGAAATAATAAAACAAAAAGACAATATAATAGCATGCAAAATTAATAATGAAATAAAAAGTTTAAACTACAAAATTTGCACAGATGGAAATATAGAACCTGTATATTTAACGGATAAAGATGGAATGAGAGTATATATGAGAGGAATTATATATATTGTAAGTAAAGCTTTCAAAGAACTATTTCCAGAAAGTTTAGTTACAGTTAACTATCAATTATATAATTCAATGTTTTGCAATATATACAATATTAAAATAACAGATGAAGTAATAAAAAAAGTTACAAAAAAAGCAAAAGAAATAATAGAAAGAGATTTAAAAATAGAAAAACGTATGATGACAAGAGAAGAAGCACAAAAATTCTATGAAAAAAACAATACATTAATGGGAAGGTTACAATTAGATATAGAAGAAAAAGAGGAAATAACATTATATTACTGTGAGAATTACTTTAACTATTTTTTTGGAGTAATGCCAATATCTACAGGGATTATAAAAAACTTTGAAATTATTAAATATGATGATGGAATTTTAATAAGATATCCAAGTGAAAAACATCCAGAAAAATTAGTAGAATTCAAAGAAACACCAAAATTATATAATACACTAAAAGAATATGATAATCTTCATAAAATATTAAAAGTAGATACAATATATAAGTTAAACAAAGCCGTAGAAGAAAACAAAATAAAGGAATATATACTCCTAGATGAAGCTTTACATGAGAAGAAAATAGCCAATATTGCTGATGAAATTGTAAAAAATAAAAATATAAAATTAATTACAATAGCAGGACCTTCATCATCAGGGAAAACAACATTTTCAAAAAGATTAGAAATACAAATGAGAATAAATGGTTTAAAACCAGTAACAATTTCTGTAGACAACTATTTTGTGGAAAGAGAAGAAAATCCACTTGATGAAAATGGAAAATACGATTTTGAATGTATTGAAGCAATAGACACAAAACTTTTAAACCAAGATTTAATAAAATTATTAAATGGGGAAGAAATAGATGCACCAACATTTAATTTTCATACAGGACATAAAGAATATAGAGGAAATAAGATGAGACTAGGAGAAGATGAAGTACTAGTAATGGAAGGAATTCATTGCTTAAATGATGAACTAACATATTTAATTCCAAAAGAACAAAAATTTAAAATATATATTAGTGCATTAACAGTTTTAAATATGGACTATTATAATAGAATTTCAACAACAGACACTAGATTAATCAGAAGAATAGTAAGAGACAATCAATTTAGAGGATATAGTGCAAAACATACATTAGAAATGTGGGAATCTGTAAAAGCAGGAGAACTTAAAAATATATTTAAGTTCCAAGAAGAAGCAGATGCAATGTTTAATTCATCATTGATATACGAATTAGGAGTTCTAAAGAAATATGCAGAACCTTTATTAAAGGAAATAGAAGTAGAATCTCCATTATATTCTGAAGCCAAAAGATTACTTACAATGCTTAAATATTTTAAAAGCATACCAGATAAGTATATTCCAATAAAATCATTGATTAGAGAGTTTATTGGTGGCAGTGTATTTGAAGAAACAAACTAAATAAGGAGTTTTAGAAAAAATGGATAGTTTATTTACTGAAATAGATGAAGAATTTATTTGTGAAAATTGTGGTAAAAAAGTTTCTAAACTAGGATACTCATGTAGAAATCATTGTAATAATTGTTTGTGTTCAAAACATGTAGATAAAAACCCAGGAGATAGAAACGAAGACTGTCATGGATTATTAGAACCAATAGGAGTAGAAATAAGTAACAAGAAAGGGTATGTAATAATTCATAAATGCAGAAAATGTGGGGAAATAAGAAAAAATAAAGCAGCAGAAGATGATAACATAGATTTAATAATAAAATTAAGTGTAAATAATAATTAAAAAATCATACAAAAAATAGCTCCCATGAATGGGAGCTATTTTAAGCTATTCAATATTTTGTAAAGCTTCAATTCTAGCTTCAATAGTAGGATGAGTATCAAACAATCCAGCTTTTTTCTTACCTTTTTTAGGTTTAAAAGGATTTACTATAAATAAATTAGCAGTTGCATTATTAGCTGCTTTTAATTCATTTGAATCAGCATCTAATTTTTGAAGAGCAGATATTAAACCTTGAGGATTACGTGTAATTTCAACTGCTGTGGCATCTGCTAAAAACTCTCTACGTCTAGAAAAAGACATTTGCATTATCTTTCCTAATATTGGAGAAACAATTAATAAAATAAGACCAATAACCATTAATATTGCATTTCCATTGTTATCGTCATCTTTGCTACGTCCCCAAAAGAATGAACGTGAGAATAAATCGGAAATCATTACTAAAAATCCAACCATAACTGTGATAATAGCAGAAAGCATAATATCATAGTTACGAATGTGACTCATCTCATGAGCAATAACTCCTTCTAATTCATAATATTCTAATTTTTCTAAAAGACCAGTTGTTACACAGATTACTGCATGTTCAGGATTTCTACCTGTTGCAAAAGCATTAGGTTGAGGATCATCAACAACATATAATCTAGGACGAACTGGAAGATCTGCAGAAATCATTAGAGCGTCTAAAATATGGACTATTTTTGTATCTTCCTCTTCAGTTGCAGGTCTGGCTTTAGTTACAGATAATATTATTTTATCACTATTATAATATGAAGCCCAGCTAGATAGAATTGAAAATGTCATTGCAATTATTATTGCAATAGGGGCATCAATATCAAAAGCCATTGCTAGGAAGTAAATGATTAAGGTAATTACTAAAATAAAACTACCTATAATGAAACCAGATTTCATTTTATTTCTTTTTATATCTTCAAACATAATTATCACCTAAAACAAATTATAACATAACTATATTAAATTTACAATAAATATATGACTGAAGCATTTGTAATAAAGCTTGCAGTTTGTCTTTTTCTTAAAATCCGCTCCATCTTGCTGGATGTTTTAATTTTTTGTTTTGTCAGGACATGCACAAATAAATTAAAACATCCACGTGGAGCTACTCTTGTGCATAAAATTAGGTGTAGGGGCGATTATCAATCGCCAGTCTTCGAAGAAATTTCTAATAAAATAAATGAGAAGATTTATTGCAAACGTTGTAGGGGTCGCTACCCTCAGCGACCCGTGCTTCGAAGGACTAACAAAAAAGCCCCTTTACCAAGGGGGCTGTCAGCGAAATAGACAAATTAGATTTAACAAGAAGTTGTGGAAACTAAAATAAGAAGCCAAAATAAATCTTATGTCTAAAAAAGGTATTGAAATGAGAGGAAAAAGAGCAGAATATTCTGAAGGAATATTTGGGCAAATAAAATGGAATATGGGATTCAAGCGGTTCTTGCTTAGAGGTTTTGAAAAAGTTGACCTAGAATAGGACCTTCTATGCTTTGCATTAAATATAAAAAGGACGAATAGGAAAGATATAGAAAAGAGTATAGAAATAGCAATAGCAAAAGCTATTTTTATACGATATAATATCAAAAATTTATATACAAAAATTCCAGCGATTTCTCACTGGAATTTTTGCTTTCGGGTTCCTATTTTAGGATCCCTCTTTATTTTAACATGCTTCTATTGTCTCTTTTACTTCAGCTTCCTCAATTTTTACTTTCTTCACTTTTTTTATAATCCAATATGGTACATAAAATGGTAATGTTAATTGTACTGATATCATTATTAAATTATATAAAATTGTTCCATTGGTTAGATTGTATATTATTTCTAATGGAGAATTTGGAAAGTTTTTTGATATGAACATCAAGTTACTATCAAATATATTATTAACAATTAAGGCAAATACACATATTGTTCCTACAAGTGCTACAAAATACTTAATGTCATCTTTTTTCAATTCTATGTAGTTTGTTATATTTACTAATAGTCCTAAATATATCATTGTTCCATGAAAGAAAAAGCTATGTAAACTTATAAAATGGAATATTGGATATGATGGTATAGAAGTTGTTGGAAATAATACAAACACTATTCCCCCTACTATGCTTCCTGTTGCTAAAAATACATCTCCTATTCTTCGTACTTTTCCTTTTCCGAAGGAACTAAGTAATCCAGCATATATTAGCATGCTACAGTAATATAGCGGTACATATGTGTTTATATTTTTAACAGAATTTATTGTTATATTAAATATTATCTTTACTATTTCTAATATGCATATTGGAATTGTTAGACACGTTATTATTTTATGTACTTGTTCTTTGCTTTTTTTTCTAGTTAATTTTAGTGATATGATAATTGCAATTACTGTAATTCCTATTAAAACAAAATGCCCTATTGTAAACATTCCACATGCCTCATATACTCCTGATTTTGAGAACATTAGCTAAACCTCTTTCTATTATATTTTATAATTAGTACGTTTCTTTATTCTTTTAAATACTATTTAATTATACACTATAATTTGACAAAAAACTAGTATTATAGGCATAAACCATCAAAATCGCCATATAAATTGAAGCCTGCTCCATTTTGCTGGATATTCGATTTTTAAAATATTTGATGCAGTTGCTCAAAATTTTAAAAATGAACATCCACGAGGAGCTGTTTTTTGCACCTAATTTATATTACATTTATATTACATTTTCACTTTTTCTATTTACTATTACTCATTTTACAAGTATAATTGGGTTATCGAACATGACATATTATGTCGCAATATTCGAAGGAGGAATTTTTATATGCAAAAGAAAAAAATCTTACAAAGTGGTATCACTCTTATCGCATTAATTATCACAATCGTAGTTTTGCTCATTTTAACAGGAAGCACGTTAAAATTTGTATTGGGGGATAATAGCATTCTAAGGAAAGCACAAGAAGCTAAGAGTAGAACGGAAGAAGCTATAAAGCAAGAACAACAAGGAATGCAAGATTTAGAAAACAAAATTAACATAGTAACTAACGAAAAACCAATATTTACAAAAGTAGGGTTAATTTCAAGTACATTTTCTACATTAAAATTGAGTGCGATAGCAACAGATGAGAATAATGAGAAGTTAATCTACACTTTATATTTAGGAAAAACAGAAGGAGATTTAGTAAAACAAGGGGAAGATAGAGAAGAAATACAAGGAAAAGAAGTAATATGGGAAATAGAAGAGTTAGATGAGTATACTAAATATTATTATCAAATCGAAGTAACAGATGGATTGACACCAGTGAAAACTACTATACGAGAAGTAGTCACAAACAGGATAAATACAGCACCAGTACTTGGAACTGTAAAGATAGAAAGAGATATTGATGAAGAAAAAGGAAATTTAGTAAGGCTAACAACAAAAGCTACAGATACAGAAAATGATAAACTAACCTATATCCTAAAAATGTGGAAAAAAGTAGATGAAGCAATTGAAGAAGTTGAATTAATCAAGCAAAAGCCAACAGCAAGCACAACAAAAACAGGTATTACAGAAGGGACGGAAATTACATTAGAGATAACAAAATTAGAGGAATATACAGATTATATTTATACATTAGAAGTAGAAGATGAATGGGATAAAGTAGGAGGAACTATACGACAAGTAAAAACTTATTGTAGCGGTAAGCATGAATATTGTCATGATGCTTCGTTCTGTGCGGATTGCAGAAGTACAGGATTTTGTCAGCAGAAATGTTCGTACGTTAGTTGTTATGCTACCGTTACTCAGTCTAACCAATGTGCTAGGGAAGGGACGGGAAATCCGTATACTAGTACGAACCGTAGTTCGATTTGTCATTCTAGTCCTCTTTGGCGTTGCGAGTGCGGCGTCGAGTTCCGAGAGAGTGGTATGATCTGTAAAAACTGTGTGCAAAGGGGATTTGCTCACCCTTGCCAAAGTTGTAACGGGGAGCCGGGAATCCCTTGTTCGCATGGGTTGCTAGCGTATCATGACTATTGTTCTCATTCCGCGGATGACGAGGACCATAAATGGCATTATTCTAGAAACTAGTATAAAAAACTTTTCTAAAAAAAAAGATAAAACTACTACCAATTTTAACTGGAAAAAATCGTGAACTAGAAAAATTTTCCAATTCACGATTTTTTGTGAGCTAATTTGGAACTACTTTTTCAGTAGCCTCGATTTCTCGCTGGAATTTTTGCTTTCGGGTTCCTATTCTAGGACACCCTCTTTTTATCTTATTTAATAACCACTTGAACTTTTTAAAGTTATATTTATTACACTTCCTGCTTCAATTTCAGAACCTGCCAGAACATCTTGACTGACAACTAGACCAGAACCATCAGCAACGATATTTACATTAACTTCTTGTGCCATATTTATACATTGCTCAAGAGTTTTTCCTTTAAAATCTGGAGCACTAACTGTTGTGGCAATATTAGAGTTTTCAGTGTAAATAAATACATCTGAGTTTTCAAATAAAGTTACACCTGTTTTTGGCATTTGTTTTACTACTAGTTCACTTTCATCTATTCCGGTAGGAGAATGAACAGAGAAACCAGCATTTCGTAAAGCTTGATATGCTTCAGCAACTGTCATTCCAGATACATCTGTTAAAGGAGTTGTTTTATAACTAGAAGGTATAGAATTTGTAACACTAGATGTAACTCCTAAATGAGGTAATATTTCTGAAAAAATTTGTGCAACAACAGGACCTGCAATTTCTCCACCTTGGAAAGATTTTCCTTGTGGGTTATATAAAGCAACTAAGATTACTGCTTGAGTATTGATTGTTGGAGATAAACCAATGAATGAAGCAACATACTCATCATCACTACTTGTAAGTTTTTCAGAAGTTCCAGATTTTCCTCCTATAGAATATCCAGCAACATCAGCATGTCTACCAGTACCATCACTTACAGTATAATCTAACATATCCATCATTTGAGAAGCTGTTTGTGCAGAAAGTACTTTTCGCACTTCAACAGGTTCAGGAGTAGTGACTGCACCAGTATCTGGATTTACGATTTTATCAACAATTCTAGGTTGCATCAATACTCCTTCATTTGCTATAGCAGATACTGCAGTTACAAGCTGAAGTGGTGTAACAGTAATTCCCTGACCAAATGCCATTGAAGCAAGATCTATATCATTAATATTATCAACTTTATGGAAAATTCCAGAAGCTTCACCATAAAAATCTGAATTAGTAGAACTCAAAAATCCAAAAGCATCATAATATTTAAATAGTGTAGGTGCACCTACTTTTAATCCTAATTGTATAAAAGAAGGGTTGCAAGAATTTGCTAAAGCTTGCTTTAAAGATTGAGCCCCGTGAGGTCTATCACTTCTCCAACAAAAAATATTTATACCATTAACTGTTTCAAAACCTGAACAATTAAATACATTAGGAGTATCATATTTAACAATATTTTCTTCTAAAGCGGTTGCAGAAGTTATTATTTTAAAAGTAGAACCAGGTTCATAAGTATTTTGAACAGCATTGTTTTTCCACATTGAATATAAATAATCTGTTTGTTCTTGAGACGTCATATTATCCCAAGTAGTTGTAATGTTAGGGTCAATTGGAGTATATGGAGTATTTAGATTATAATCAGGATAGTTGCACATTGCTAAGATGTTTCCAGTATCAGGCTCCATAATTATTATGGTTCCATAATCAGCCTTATTATCTATAACCGCCTGTGATAGATATTTTTCTGCAATAGATTGAATATTCACATCTATAGTAAGATATACATTACTACCATTTTTGGGCTCGATATAAGATTTTTGTTGATTTGGAATTTCAGATTGAACAGAATCTATAACTGTAACAACTTGTCCTGCAGTTCCACCTAAAATGTTTTCAAGTGAATTCTCTAAACCAAATAATCCATTATTATCTGTACCAGTAAAACCAAGAACATGTGAAGCAAGATTATTATACGGATAATATCTTTTTACAGCAGGATCTATATTAATACCAGCATATATTTGATTTTCTTTCATCCAATTTCTTAAAGTTTCTATTTTATCATTTTCAACTTTTGAAGCAAGTGTTATGTATGAAGAAACATCGGAGTTAAGCTTTTCTAAAGTCTTATCGTAATTAAGACCAAATATTTCACTGAAAGATTTAGCTACAAATTCTTTATCAACATCAGTATCGTCAACATGTTTTAAAGCTTTTGGATTTACTAATACATTATCAACATCAGCACTTATAGCTAAAAGTTTTCCATTAGTATCGTAAATTGTTCCTCTTGTTGGTTGTATCGTTCTTGTTGCTGTATGTTGTACACGAGCTTTTCTAGTTAATTCTTCACCTTGAACAAATTGTAAAAAAGCCAATCTAAATACCAGCAAAATGAGAACCAACATTAATACTCTCATAATAATTTTTAATTTATTATTATTATTTATAGTAGCTTTCAGAATTTTTTTAGTTTCTTTGCTATTCATAACATTCCTCCTATGTGCTAATTAACAACATTATTGTATATTATCAAATCTTAAAAATCAATACTTTTCTATTGTTTTTTGAGCAAAATAGTTATATAATAATTACTATTCATGATTGCGTTATTAAATCCGCTCCATCTTGCTGGATGTTCGATTTTTAAATTTTTAATACAGTTGTTTAAAAATTTAAAAATGAACATCTATGTGGAGCTAACAAGTGACTATATAATATAAAGTGTAATTTAATAATTGAAAGTTATAGGAGGTATGTATGCAAGTTGATAGAGAAGTAATTTTACATATTGCAAAATTAGCATGTTTAAATATTAAAGAAGAAATTGAAGAATATAGAAAAAATCTTCAAGATATATTAAATTTTGCAAATATAATTGATGGAGTAAATACTGATAATGTAAGTGAGACAGTAACAAGCACAGATAATGTTAATGTGTTTAGAGAAGATGAAATTAAAGAATTTGCTGATAAAGATTTATTATTGCAAAATGCACCAGAGAAGGATGAGAATATGTTTGTTATTCCAAAAGTAATATAAATGTTAAAGATAATTGATTTTGGCGTTGTTACATTTCGTTTTAAATTTAATCAACGTATCTATATACGCCTCATAAATTTAAAACTCATGTGCCTAGCCAAAATACAATTCTTTTTAACATTTCGTAGGGGCGATTTTAATCGTCCGGATTTTCAAACATTAAATAGATAATAAAGGAAGGAGATAAGCTATGGAATTATATGAATTAACGGTTCATGAGTTGATAGAGAAGTTAGATAAAAATGAGATAACTCCAGAGGAAATTGTTAAAAGCTATTCAAAAAGAATAGATGAGAAAGAAAACGAAATTGGAGCTTTTGTTACTAGGACAGATAAAGAGGCTTTGGAAGCTGCAAAAAGTGTAGATAGAGCAAAGTCAAAGTTTGCAGGTATTCCAATAGGTATAAAAGATAACATGTGTACAAAGGGTGTAAATACAACATGTAGTTCAAAAATGTTAGAGAATTTTGTTTCACCTTATGATGCAACAGTTATAGAGAAACTGAATAATGAAGGAATTATTAGTTTAGGAAAATTGAATATGGACGAGTTTGCAATGGGGGCATCAACTGAATATTCTGCATTTAAAACAACAAAGAATCCATGGAACTTAAATACAGTGCCAGGAGGATCTAGTGGAGGAAGTGCAGCAGCAGTAGCAAGTGACATGGTTCCATGGGCATTAGGGTCAGATACAGGTGGTTCAATACGTCAACCAGCTTCACTTTGTGGAATTGTAGGACTTAAACCAACATATGGACTAGTTTCAAGATATGGATTAGTTGCATTTGCATCATCATTAGATCAAATAGGACCAATAACAAAAGATGTAGAGGATAGTGCAATGTTACTTAATATTATAGCTGGTCATGATGAGAAGGATTCAACTTCTGTTAAATTAGAAGAAAAAGATTATACAAAGAGTTTAGTAAAAGATGTTAAAGGATTAAAAATAGGTGTACCTAAAGAATTCTTTGGAGAAGGAATAAATGAAGAAGTAAAACAAAAAGTAGAAGAGGCTATTGAAGAATATAAAAAACAAGGTGCGATAGTTGAAGAATGTACTTTAGATATTGCAAATGAAGCATTGGCAGTATATTATATTACATGTTGTGCAGAAGCAAGTTCAAATTTAGGAAGATTTGATGGAATAAGATATGGATATAGAACTAAAAACTTTAGCAACTTAAAAGATATCTATAAAAATTCAAGAAGTGAAGGATTTGGAGCAGAAGTAAAAAGAAGAATAATTTTAGGAACATATGTGCTTTCATCTGGTTATTATGACGCTTATTATAAAAAAGCACAAAAAGTAAGAACAATTATAAAACAAGAATTTAAAAAATTATTTGATTCTTATGATATATTGATAACACCAACATCTCCAACCGTTGCCTATGAAATAGGAACAAAATCAAAAAATCCATTAGAAATGTATTTAGCAGATTTATGTACAGTATCTATAAATATAGCAGGACTTCCAGGAATATCAATTCCATGTGGTGTAGATAAAAATGGAATGCCAATAGGAATGCAATTAATAGGAAAAGCTTTTAGTGAAGAAACTTTACTTAGGGCAGCATATACATATGAGCAAGAAACAAAGTTTAGAGATAGAAATAAGCCAACATTTAAGAAATAGAACTTTGATTGAGATTTTTGAAAGGAATGATAATAAATATGTCAAGAGAAGATTATGAAATGATAATAGGTTTAGAAGTTCATAGTGAGCTTTCAACAAAAACAAAAATATTTTGTTCTTGCCCTACAGAATTTGGTGGAGAACCAAATACACATTGTTGTCCAATATGTATGGCAATGCCAGGGACGTTACCTGTGCTTAATAAAAAGGTTGTTGAATATGCTATAAAAGCAGGACTAGCAACAAATTGTGAAATAGCAAGAAACAGCAAAAATGATAGAAAAAACTACTTCTATCCTGATTTACCAAAATCATATCAGATATCACAATTTGATATGCCACTTTGTGAACATGGTTATGTAGAAATTGAAACAGAAAATGGAACTAAGAAAATAAGATTGGTTAGAATTCATATTGAGGAAGATGCAGGAAAATTAAATCATGATGAATATGGAAGCGGAAGTCTAGTAGACTTAAATAGAGCAGGAGTTCCACTAATAGAAATAGTATCAGAGCCAGATTTAAGAAGTACAGAGGAAGTAGATAGCTATTTAAAGAAGTTAAAATCAATATTAGAATATATAGAAGTTTCAGATTGTAAGATGCAGCAAGGATCATTAAGAGCAGATGTTAATGTTTCTGTAAGAAAAAAAGGAGACACAAAATTAGGAACAAGAACAGAAATGAAAAATATGAATTCTTTTAGATCAATAACTAGAGCTATAGAATATGAAGCAGAAAGACAAATTGATATTTTAGAGCAAGGTGGAAAAATAGAGCAAGAAACATTAAGATGGGATGAAGTATCAGGAAAAACTTTTTCAATGAGAGATAAAGAAGATGCACAAGATTATAGATATTTCCCAGAACCAGATTTGGCAGTAATAAGGATATCAGAAGAAATGATAGAAGATATTAGAAAAACATTACCAGAAATGCCAGAAAGTAGAAAAGAAAGATATATGCAAGAATTCAAGTTACCAGAATATGATAGTAATATATTGATTTCTTCAAAATATTTTTCAGATTTATTTGAAGGTGCAACAAAAGTATGTAACAATCCAAAAGCAGTAAGTAACTGGATAATGACAGATATAACAAAAATATTAAATGAACAAGAAAAAGACCCAAATGAAATACCTTTTACTGCAGAAGAACTAGGCGAGTTAGTAATACTTATAGATAAAGGAACTATTAGTTCTAGCATAGCAAAAAAAGTATTAGATGAGCTATTTGAAAATCCAAGAAGCCCAGAGCAAATAATAAAAGAAAAAGGATGGATTCAGATTTCTGATGAAGGAGCAATAAAAGAAGTAGTACAAAAAATATTGGAAGCAAATCCAAATTCAATAGTAGACTATAAAGCAGGAAAAGATAGAGCATTAGGATTTTTAGTAGGACAAGCTATGAAAGAGACTAAAGGAAAAGCAAATCCACAAATGTTAAATAAAATGTTTTTAGAAGAATTGAATAAGTAAATTGAAACACCCCACTCGCAGTAAGCAAGTGGGGTGTAGGTTTTGTGCTACTTAAAATGCTGTGCCGGCTGGAATTTGGAATGGTTACCTCTGAGAGTGGTCGGGAGAATAGGGGTCGTTGAAGTTGTACCAGAAGTCCTCCCAGTCCTCAGCAGTGGGGGCAGCACGCTTGATGTCACTTTCCGCAGAAACAGTCTGCGGAGGCGGTGCGGCAGCGAGTGCACCACTGTCGATCAGCTGCTTGAGCCGAGGACACTCGGCTCTGAGCTCACATTCACTACATTTACATCCGTTTGGCATATCGAAACCTCCTATAAGTAGTATTTATATATAATAACATACTTAGGAGCAAAAATCAAATTTACCAGCCTTTTTTTATCTTATCAAATACAAAACCGAAAGACAAAAAGCTTACAAAAGCAGTGATACTTACTTTTAATAATAATATGCCACTTTCAAACCAAATGTGAGATATTGGATTATATGTATATAAAAATAAGATATAACTTGAGAAAATTGCAAGTAAAAAAGAAAATTTATAACCATTTTTCATAATTTTAATAACTGAAGAATCTATGTTTTTAAAATCTTTAATAACACCCATAACTCTGTGCCTCCTAAAATTATATTAACATAATTTGAAGACGAAATCAAAGGTAATTTTAGGAAAGATAAATTGCAGTTTGTACAACTTAAAATAATGAAATTTCTTTTTGATTTAAATAATTTAAAACATTTGCATCTGTTGAAAAATTGAAAATAATTTTGTAAGAACAAAGTTCTTGGATTTTTTTATTGAATTTTTTGTTGATAGAGTTTATACCATATTTTCCATCACCAACAATAGGTAGACCAATGTGAGCTAGGTGAGCTCTAATTTGATGTGTTCTACCGGAAAATTCAAGCGTTACGCTAAGTATACTAGTATTATTTTTTATATCTTTTTCTAAAACGTTATAAGATGTGATAATTTTTTTATAACCAGATTTTGGAATATCAGAAATATAAACCATAGATTTCTTTGTATCTTTAAATAAATAAGATTCTAAAGTTGCAGAGCCTTTTTTAGGAATACCATAAACCATACATTTATAGAATTTTTTGATTTCTTTATTTTTAAATTTTTGCAAAAGTATATCTAAAGCAATTTGATTTTTAGCAAAAAGAACTAATCCAGTAGTGTTTCTATCTAATCTATGACAAGGTTCTATAAATTCGTAATCCTTTTTTAATAAAGTAGTTAGTGTTTTTTCATTAGAAGTTAGACTAACTACTTCTATATTAGAAGGCTTATTAATCACTAAAATATTATCATCTTCGTAGATTTTTTCAAGACTAATATTTTTGTATAAGAATTCATCAGAGATATAAACTGCAATGCTATCACCATTATGAATAACAACATTTTCTTTTGTGCGAATGTTGTTAATTTTTATATCTTTATTACGAAGAGCTTTATTTAAAACATTTAAAGAAAGCTCTGGGAAAGAGTCTTTTATAAAATTTATTAATTTTTTATTATCATATTTTTCATTTACAATTAAAGTTTTCATAAAGAAATTATACTATAAATAGAGGGATGTTTGCAAATTTACATAAAACATGTTAAAATTAAAATATCTCTATGTTGAAGGAGGCTTCTATCTATGTTATCAACCCTAGTGCAATTTTGTACAGAATGGATTGGGACAGACTACTCCTCATGGTCTAAACTTCTCGAATTTCTGATTGTCCTGCTAATTATTGTAGGACCGAGGAAAATTTTAACCATCAGAAAAACAGGAGAAAATAAGTGGATCATTTCTTTTATGAGATAGAAAAAATTAAACATAAGATAAAGGCGACCGAGAGGTCGCTTAAAGTTTTTTACTTATTAAAATGTCCACAATATTCTTGCCCTTCTAATCTTTTTGAAGATTTAACTGTATTTATTATTTCTTGAATTTGTTTTTGATTTTCATCCAAGATTGAAATTCTAACAGAAGCTACATTAAAGTCTGAATAATCAAACGATGTGATTTTTGAGTTGTATATGGTAGTTAGTGTAGAAGTATTATCTGGTACAATTCTAAAACTCAAACCTAATCTATCTTTTATATAGAATTTTTTATTTAATTTACACAACCTAGTACATTCTTTATAACATTTATTTGATTTACCAAGAAGACAGTAATTCATAGTCATAAATGGAATTCTTCCATATACTATTAATTCTAAAGGTAAAGAAGATGTCTCTATCAAAGTTTTGGTATCAAAATCATTTAGTTCAGGTGTTATACATGTTTCAATAATTCCTCTATTTTGCAAAGATTTTAAAGTGTGAATATTATACACATTTAAAGTATAGTTTCCAATTATTTCTAAATTGTATTTACTTACAACATCTAATTGATTAATAGAAGATACAACAAAGCCATTTATTTTAAAAGATTTAACTATATTATCAAAGTTAACTTTAATAGTATCTCGTAATACATTTGGCATGTAGATGTATGTATTAAATGTTTTACAGATTGCTGTTAATTCTTCAGAATATTCTGGAAGTATAAAATATTTTAACGGGATGAACAACCTATCAAATCCAGTTAAGTTACAATAATTAAAATCTTTATCAAAGATATTTAATAACAAATTGACTTTAGGATGAGAATTTGAGTTGCTATTTATTACCAAAGAAGAATTTGGAATATTCTTAAATTCTAAGCTTCTATGTGTAATTTCTTTTTCTATAATTTTTGACATTAATTCTTCTAATGCATTTCGTCTAAGCTCATTTAAGCTACTCACAGGCACAAATAAATTATCATCTAGTTCTAATTCTATATTTTCAAATTCAAATGGAGTATTTCCAGTCTTAGAAATTTGAGTAATGATTTTTTCTTTTGTAGTTGGCGAATTTTTTGCTTCACTTGGAATTGCCTCAGATGTAACAGTTACAACTTCATTATAATATACAGAGTTAATATCATTACAATAAACTTCTAATTTCATAGGAGTATTTTTTAAAATATATAATTTTACGGAAAGATTTTGCTTTTTAAATTCTTTATCTTCTTTAAAAGTAGGGGAGATAGAGTCATTTAAAATTTTGCTTTGAAGCTTGTAAATGCCTAAACCAGATTTAATATTTCCTTTCATTCTTCCAATTGTAATAGTATCTCCAACATTAGCCTTTTTAATATTTTGATTATTAATCATAAGTTCAGAGACTGTGTAAGTATCTGAATTTACACCGACTTTATCTCCAATTTCAAGAGAAGTGGAAGCTTTCAAGGTAATATATCCTTTATTAGGATTAAATCTTTCTATTTTTCCAAGATAAAAACCTATATTATTTGGTTTATCTTTGAATATTAATTCTTTGTTTTCAGTATTTCCAAGATGACCAGTTGAAAAGCCACCACGGTTAAAAACTTGAGTTGTTTCTTCTAAGTCAGACATATCAGTATTTTCATTTTTCTTTTCTAGTTCTTTAAAGATAATATCTAAAATTTGTTCATTAGAAAGGTTTTGATTGTTCAACACAATATCTATATATTTGCGGTAAAACTTTGTAATAATTCCAACATATTCTGGCGATTTTAAACGACCTTCAATTTTAAAACATTTAACTCCAGTACGAATTAAATCTGGTAAATATCTTACAGCATTTAAATCACGAGGACTTAATAAATGCCCCTTATCTAAAATATTGTCATCTTGATCAATTAGGGTATATGGAAGTCTACAAGGCTGTGCACAAAGACCACGATTTCCAGACCTTCCACCAATTATGCTAGAAAATAAACATTGACCAGAATAACAAATACAAAGCGCTCCATGTATAAATGTTTCAATTTCTACATTTGTATTCTTACAAATATTCTTAATTTCATTTATAGAAAGTTCACGAGAAAGTACGACTCTTTGAACTCCAATATTTTCTAATTGCTTAACTCCAGATAAATTATGAGTAGTCATTTGAGTACTTGCATGAACTGGAATTTCAGGGTAATTTTTAATAAGATATTCTAAAAGCCCTAAATCTTGAATAATTAGAGCATCTGCTCCAAAGTTATATACTTTGATAGCAAGTTTTACAGCATCTTCAAATTCTTCATTTTTAATTAATATATTTAAAGTAACATGAACTTTAACGTTTCTAAGCTTTGCATATCTAATAGCTTTTTTTAAAGTCTCATCATTGAAGTTTTTAGCTCTGGCACGGGCATTAAAGTCGCTTGTACCAAGGTATACACTATCAGCACCATTTTGAACAGCAGCTTTTAAACATTCGAAATCTCCACAGGGAGCAAGTAATTCAGGTTTTTCCATAAACATCTCCATCTATTAAACTTTACATATATTATATTATAAATTGAAATATAGGTCAATTTTAGAAAAAAACATACTATTATGAAAAAAATATGTTATTATATAAACATAAAAAAAGAGAGAGCTTTAAGCTCAGTCCTCGTTTTGGTTTATATGTATCACCTCACTTTCTATATAGAAGATGAAATGATAACCATACTCTGCTTTGCCCTATTTTCATTACATATTATACAATTAGTTTTTTCAAAAAGTCAATACAAGACACAAACAAACATTCATAAGTTGTAGAAATTTAAGTAATATCTTTCCAAACTTACTAAACTATGGTATAATAAATAGCAAAACGTAAATAAAAAAGGGGACATTATGAACGATATTATAAAGGTATTGCCAAACTATAAAAAGTTTAATGACTATATTGAAAATGTAAAGACTGGAACAAATCCGATTATGCTTTCAGGATTAACCGATAGTGGAAAGGTGCATTTTGCCTATTCCACTTACTTTTATACAGAAAAACCAATTTGCATAATAACATATAATGAAATGCAAGCTAAAAAGATAATAAAAAATTTAACATATTTCACAAAAGATATAGAGTTCTTTCCAAAAAAAGAAATTATGGCATATAATTTTTTAGCAGAGAGTAAAGATATAGCATACAATAGAATTTCATGTTTAAATAATATTTATGATGGAAAAGCTAAAATAATAGTTACGACAATAGAAGCTGTTAGTCAAAAAATAATATCACAAGATGTTTTATACAAAAATATAATAACACTAAAAACAGGAGATAATTTTGATTTAGAAGAAATAAAGGAAAAACTAGTAGCATTAGGCTATGAAAGAGCAGATGTTGTAGAAACTAAAGCAGAATTTAGTGTAAGAGGCGGAATTATAGATATAGCACTAACAGAAAAAGATGGAATAAGAATAGAACTTTGGGGAGATGAAATAGATTCTATAAGAACTTTTGATATATCAAGCCAAAGATCAAAATCGAAGTTAGAAACTACCAAGATATATCCAGCACATGAATATATTTTAGAAAAAAGCTTAGAAGAAATTATAGAAAATATAGAGGATGAGCAAGATAGAGAAGAAATTGAAGAGGGAAACTATATTTCAAAGATAGATAAATACTGGAATATTTTTTATGAAAATTCAAACAATACTTTTATGGACTATATAAAAGAAGATTACTTAGTGTTTCTTGATGAAGTAGGAAAATTAAAAGCCAGGTCAGAAAACATTATAAAGGACACACAAAATTTAATAAAAAATTTGATAGAAAAGAAAAGGCAAGTTCCACAGGTATTAGAAAAAACAGAAGATTATATACAATTTATAGAAAGACTAAAGAGACTACAAACTATATACTTAGAGAGTAAAGATATTGGATTTGTAGATAAACAAAGTATGCATGCAAAAAGAAACGGATATAGTTTTAGCTATAGGGAGGTCAACTTTTTTCGTAGTTCAATGGATTTATTGTTTAAGGAAGTACAAGAAGGCATTGGAGCAGGAACAACAATAGCTATCCTTTGTGGAACACAGGAAAATGTAAAAAGAGTAAGAGAATTATTAAAAGAGAAAATAACCAACGAAGCTCATTTGGAAAAGGTTTTGATTACAGAAGGCACACTTACAGAAGGATTTGAATGTTATGACTTTAATCTATTAGTGATTTCAGTAAGCGAATTATTCAATGTTCAGAAAAAGAGAAGAAAGTCACCAGAACAATTTAAACAAGGTGAAACAATTATTTTCTCGGAATTAAAACAAGGAGATTACATTGTTCATAGAACAAATGGAATTGGACAATTTATAGGAATTAATACAATTAAAACAGATGGGATTACAAAAGACTACATTAAAATAAAATATAAAGATGATGGAATATTATATATACCCACAAGTAGTTTAGATAATATTAAGAAATATATAGGATCAGCTGATAAAGCACCTACTTTAAATAAATTAGGAAGTAAAGAATGGTCAAAAGCAAAGGCAAAGGTAAAATCTAATCTGCAAGAAGTTGCTAAAGATTTAATAGAATTGTATGCTCAAAGAGAGAAGGCAAAAGGATATATGTTTTCTCCAGATACGGAATGGCAAAAGGAATTTGAAAATAAGTTTCCATATATTGAAACAGATGACCAATTAAGAAGCATTGAAGAAATGAAAAAAGATATGGAAAGTGAAAAACCAATGGACAGATTACTTTGTGGAGATGTTGGATATGGAAAAACAGAAGTAGCAATGAGAGGGGCTTTTAAAGCTTGTATGGATCAAAAGCAAGTAGTATATCTTGTTCCAACAACAATACTTGCAACTCAGCAATATGAGACATTTAAAGAAAGAATGAAAGACTATCCAATAAATATAGAATTATTAAATAGATTTGTCAAACCATCAAAACAAAAAGAGATAATAGAAGGATTAAAGCTAGGAGAAGTAGATATAGTTGTAGGTACACACAAACTATTAAATGACAATATAGAATATAAAAATTTAGGAATGCTTATAATAGATGAAGAGCATAGATTTGGAGTAAAACACAAAGAAAAAATTAAGAAATTAAAGAAAAATGTGGATGTACTTACAATGACTGCGACTCCGATACCAAGAACCTTACATATGTCTATAGTGGGAATTCGAGATATGTCATGCCTTTACGAACCACCACAAGATAGAAGACCAGTAAAAACATATGTGTTAGAATATGATGAAGAAGTCGTAAAAGAAGCTATAACTAAAGAATTGGAACGTGATGGACAAATATTTTATTTGTATAATAATGTTGAAGGAATATCATCTAAAGCAGATAAGATATCAAAACTTGTTCCAGAAGCAAAAGTTGCATATGCACATGGAAGAATGTCTGGAGAAGAGATAGAAGATATTATGATAAGGTTTATAAATAAAGAGATAAACGTATTAGCGTGTACAACAATATTAGAATCTGGAATTGATATTCCTAATGCAAATACAATAATAGTAGAAAATGCAGATAGACTAGGTTTAGCACAGCTTTATCAAATAAGAGGAAGAGTAGGAAGAGCAGATAAACAAGCATATGCATATATAACTTACAAAAGAGATAAATTAATAAATGAAGTAGCTAGTAAGAGATTAAAAGCAATAAAAGAATTTACTGAATTTGGTTCAGGATTTAAAATTGCAATGAGAGATTTAGAAATAAGAGGAGCAGGGAGCTTACTTGGGGAAATACAACATGGTCATATAGATGAGGTAGGCTATGATACATATTGTAAAATCTTAGATGAGGTAATAAAAGAAAATAAAGGAATTAAAGTAGAAGAAGATATAGATGTTGTTATAGATATAAATGTTTCAAGTTATATACCAGATTCATATATAGAAAATAATAGCCAAAAGCTTGAAACGTATAGAAATATTGCACTATGTAGAACAGAAGAAGATATTGAAAATATTTCAAATGAAATAACAGATAGATATGGAAAAATGCCGAAAGAAGTCAGAAATTTAATAAATATTGCAAGAATAAAAGAAATGTGCAAAGAGTTAGGAATAAATAAGGTTATGCAAAAACAAAATAATATAGTATTTTATATTGAACAAGATAAATTAGAAATAGATATACCTAGATTAGTTGAAAAATATAAAAATAATATTAAATTTTCGAATGGTATGATACCATATATAACATACAAAATTCAGGATATGCAAAATATTATTCTAGAAATTAAGGAGGTTTTAGCAAGTGACAATAACAAGTAAAGATAATGAAACAATAAAACATGTTCGTAAATTAAAAGAGAAAAAGTATAGAGACGAATATGGAGAATATGTTATTGAAGGTATAAAACTTATAAATGAGGCAATTGAAGAAAAGGCTAATATTAAAACAATTTTGGTATGCGATAATTGCAAAAAACAAGAGAAAATAAACCAAAATTCAATGTATGAAGTTGCAAAACAAAACTGCTTATATGTAGATGAAAAAGTGTTTAATACAATTACAGATGTGCAAAATCCACAAGGGATATTAGCAGTAGTAGAAAAAGAAAATAAAGAAAAAGAAATAAACTATAATGAAGATATTATTGTAGTTTTAGATGATATACAAGATCCTGGTAATATTGGAACAATTCTTAGAACTTTAGATAGTGTTGGAATTTCACAAGTAATAATATCTAAAAAAAGTGGAGATGTATATAATTCAAAAGTAGTGCGTTCAACAATGGGAGCAATATTTAGAGTTAAAATAATAGAAAGTGAAAATTTGGTGGAGACTTTAAAAACAATCAAAAAACACAAATTTAAAGTAATATCAACAAGTTTGGATACTGATAAGAATATGTATGATGTTGAATACAAAAAAGTAGCTATTGTAATGGGAAATGAGGCTAATGGAGTTTCAAAGGAAATACAAGAAATGTCAGATGAAAAAATAAAAATACCAATGCTGGGAAAAACTGAAAGCTTAAACGTATCAGTGGCAACAGCAGTTGTATTGTATGAATATGTAAGAAAAAAATTAAAATAAGATTTATGTTTAAAATCCGCTCCATCTTGCTGGATATTTGGTTTTTAAAATTTAAATAACAGTTGCTTAAGATTTTAAAAATGAATATCCACGTGGAGCTAAAATGATTAATAAATAACAATCTAGATATTTCAATTATATGAAATATCTAGATTATTTTATTAATAATTCTAATAAGCTAGGATACAATGTTTCTGCATTGTTTTTCCAATTATCTACAATTGCTTTTGCCTGTTCTCTTGAGCCTGCAAAAGTTTTTACTTCAAAAATAATATTATTATTTTCTATAATTTTACAAACTACTGTGTAAGAGTTCTCACTTTGTGGAATAAATTCAGCAATAACTGAACGTTCATTTTCAATAGAATGTAAGTCTTCTTTTAAATTATTATCAATTTGAAATTTAATAAAGCCAGGTATCAAATCTTGAACTAAAGTAACAGCTTCCCTTCCATCAGATGTAAGCTCGTAAACAGCTTTATTGTTATCTGACAATCCCTTTAAAATATATTTGTTATCCATTAAATCTAAAAGAAACTGTTGAAAATAAAAATAGTTCATATTTTGAAAAGATAATACTAATTTATAAAAATCTGTATTTTCTAATGGCTTATTTACTTTAGAAAGCAGATATAAAATTAAAGCTTTGTTTTCCGCTAAAGTTTCGTTATCTGAAGCAAGTTTCATAGTTGTCCCCTTTCAATTTTAAATATTATATCATAAGTATTAATAAAAACCAATATAAAAATCCGATAAATTTTATAGTATTCCATGTAATTTGATCCATCTTGCTAGATGCTAAACTTTTTAAAAATTCTCTTTAATCAGTTTTTAAAAAGTTAACATCCAAGTGGAGCTGGACAGCATAATAAAATGAATTGGTTTTTGATTAGTAACATTTATTTTAATGAATTTAGAAAAAATTTAAAAAAAAGTATTGATTTTTAAAAAGATATGGTGTAAAATGACATCGAAGTGGAGGAAAGTGGTAAAAAGTGGAGAAACGGAAAAAGAGGTGAGAAAGCTTGCTAATTGGCGAATATGAACACTCAATTGATGCAAAAGGCAGATTAATAATGCCAGCAAAATTGAAAGAAGACATCGGCGAAAAATTTGTAATTACAAAAGGATTAGACGGATGTCTATTTGTGTATTCACAAAAAGAATGGCAAGTTTTTGAAGAAAAATTAAGAACATTTCCCCTTACCAATAAAGATGCTAGAGCATTAATGAGATTTTTTCTAGCAGGAGCCACTGAATGCGAAATAGATAAACAAGGTAGATTTCTAATATCAGGAAACTTAAGAGAGTTTGCAGGATTAGAAAAAGAAGTTGTAATTATCGGAGTTCTAAATAAGATTGAAATTTGGAGCAAAGATAAATGGCAAAAATATAGTGAGGCAGAAAATATGGAAGCAGATGAGATTGCCGAAAAAATGTCTAATTTAGGTATATAACTTGCAAAAGTTTATATAGATACAAAAGATTTTAAAAAGTACAAAAGAACAAATTAAACAAAAGAATGAGAAACACAAAAGAACCTATGAGAGAAACTAAAAGATACGAAAGAACCTTAAAGAGAACAAAAGAAAAAATTTAAAAGATTTTACAAAAGAAAGATTTACAAAAGATAAAATTTTAAATATAGCAAAAGATACTTTATGAAAACAAAAGCAGATGAAACAAAAGAATAGTATTAAAAACTAAAGTTATTGATAAACACTAAAGACTTAAGTAAATACAAAAGTTACAACAGTTGGTATAACGGTGGTTTACCAACTGTTAAAAGTTTATTTCAAAATTAAGGAAAGAATATAATGAAAGAATTTGAACATATTCCAGTATTACTAAATGAATGCATAGAGGGATTGAATATAAAAAAAGATGGAATTTATGTAGATGGAACACTTCGGTGGAGCTGGACATAGCTTCAAAATTGCAGAGAGACTATCTAATGAAGGCAGATTGATTGGAATAGATAGAGACATAGAGGCAATTACAAAAGCAAAAGAAGTGCTACAAAAATTTAAGAATATTACTTATGTTCAAGATAACCACGACAATATAAAAGAAATTACAAAAACTTTAGAAATAAAAGGTGTTGATGGTATACTTTTAGATTTAGGCGTTTCGTCATATCAATTAGATGAAAGAACAAGAGGATTTAGCTACATGCAAGATGCAGAATTGGATATGAGAATGGATAAACAACAAGCCTTAACTGCAAAAACAGTTATAAATACTTATTCAGAAGAGAAACTTTCAAAAATTATATATGATTATGGCGAAGAAAAATTTTCAAGGCAAATAGCAAGAAAAATATGTGAATATAGAAAGATAAAAGAAATAGAAACAACTTTAGAATTAGTAGATATTATAGAAAAAGTAGTTCCGAGAACTAAACAAGGAGGACATCCAGCAAAAAGAACTTTTCAAGCAATAAGAATAGAAGTGAATGATGAAATACGGACCACTTTATAATACAGTAATGAATGCAATAGATTGCTTAAATTCTAAAGGAAGATTGTGCATTATAACATTTCATTCATTAGAAGATAGAGCAGTAAAGCAAGCACTTTTAGATGCATTGCGGAAAATGTACATGTCCACCAGATTTACCATATTGCGTGTGTGGAAATAAATCAAAAGGAAAAATAATTACCAAAAAACCAATACTACCAAAAAAAGAAGAAATGGATATAAATTCAAGAAGTAAGAGTGCGAAACTAAGGATTTTTGAAAAAATTTAGAAAAAGGAGGAACAAAAGATGGCAAAAAGTTACAGTAGATACGAATATGAAACAAGCCCAAGAAAACTTGAGCCTGATTATAATGTTCCTAAAAGAAATCCGCCCAAGAAAAAAAATACTGCCAAAAGAAATGTTTCTAAGAAAAAACAAAAAGAATTAAAAAGAAAAAAGATAAGAACTACGTTATATGTACTTATTGCATTTGCGATTGTTTTTCTAGTAAGCTATAGAAATGCAAAAATAGACGAGAATTTTGCTGTAGTTCAAAGCTTAAAAGAAAATTTAGAATCAGTAGAAAAGGAAAATGCACAATTAGAAGTATCAATAGAAAGTAGTTTGAATTTGAAAAATATTGAACAACAAGCCAAAAGCTTGTTAGGAATGCAAAAATTAACAAGTAAACAAACAGAATATATTGAATTACCAAAAACAGATTATATAGAGCCAGCAGCAGAAAATGTAGTAATAGAAGAAGAAAAAGGATTCTTTGAAAAAGTAGGAGACTTTGTTTTTGGATTATTTAAATAAATATATTTTTAAAGCTTTACAGTTTTAACTGTAAGGCTTTTTTTTTCGCAATGAGAAACAGTAATAAAAACTTAAAAATTTAATAAAATATTTTTATAGAAATAAGAGAGGAGAAAAATATGAAAATATCAAATTTAGAGAGAAAGAGAAGGCTAAGAGTAGTTCTAATTATAGTATTTGTTTTGGAAATGTTATTAATGACGAGAATAGGTTATATTCAATTTATAATGGGAACAGAACTTCAAGCTATGGCGTATGAACAGCAAACACTAAATCGAAATGTAAATCCTAAAAGAGGTACTATATGGGACGCTAGTGGGAAAATTGCATTGGCCGTAAGTGCAAGCACAGAAACGGTTTCAATAGCACCAACTAATATAAGCTCTGAAAATAAAGAAAAAGTTGCAAAAGCATTAGCGGATATCTTCGAATTAGATTATGAAAAAGTATTAAAAAAAGTAAAAAGAAGAAGTTCAATAGAAATAGTTGCAAAAAAAGTAGAAAAAGAAAAAACAGATGAATTAAGAAAATGGTTAAATGAGAATAATATAAAAACAGGAATTAATATAGATGAAGATTCAAAAAGGTATTATCCATATAGTACACTGGCTTCAAATATAATAGGTTTTACAGGAAGTGATAATCAGGGATTGGAAGGATTAGAAAGGCAATATGATAATATTTTGAAAGGCACACCTGGTAGAATATTAAAACTTACAGATGCAACAGGAACAGATAGGGAGAAAGAAGGAGAAGATTATATTTCAGCAACTAATGGAAAGGATATAGTCCTTACAATAGACATGACGATACAAGCAATATGTGAAAAATACTTAGAGAATGCATGTATAGATAATCAATGTACAGATGGAGGAAACATAATAGTAATAAACCCCAAAAATGGGGACATTCTAGGACTTGCATCATATCCAAATTATAATCTGAATTCTCCATATGAAATAAATAATGAAGAGCTAAAAGCGATTTGGCAAGAAATGGAAAGTAATAAAAGAACAGAAAGTTTACAACAAATGTGGAGAAATAAGGCAATATCAGATACATACGAACCAGGTTCTACATTTAAATTAATGACATCTTCAGCTGCTCTTGAAGAAGGCATTACAGATACAGATAGAGCAGGAGAATTTAATTGCTCGGGTTCGATAAATATTGCTGGAACAAGAATAAGATGTTGGAGATACTATAGACCACATGGCTCTCAAAGTTTAAGAAATGCATTAATGAATTCATGTAATCCAGTATTCATTTCAATAGGACAGAAACTTGGGGTAGAAACATATTACAATTATTTAGAAAAATTTGGACTTTTATCAAAAACTGGAATTGATTTACCAGGAGAAGCGAGTAGTATTTTCTTAAAAGAAGAAAAAGTTGGACCAGTAGAACTGGCAACTATATCATTTGGTCAAAGATTTGAAATAACACCAATACAAATGAGCAAGATGGTGGCAACAATTGCAAATGGAGGAAGGGCAGTAACTCCAAGACTAGTAAAGGCAATTATAGATACTGAAACAGGAGAAAGAACAGATTTTGCAGTAGAAAAAGGAGAAGAAGTAATTTCAGAAGAGAACTCAAAAAAAGTATTAAGCATGATGGAAAGCGTAGTAGCAGAAGGTACAGGTAAAAAAGCTCAAGTTGCAGGCTATAGAATAGGAGGAAAAACTGGAACATCAGAAGATGGTGTAGATACAGGAAAATACATTGCTTCATTTGTTGGTGTAGCAGATATAGCAGATCCAGATGTAGTAATTTTAATAATATTATATAATCCAACAGGAGAAGGAGGACATCAAGGAGGCGGAATTGCAGCACCTATAGCATCACAAGTTCTTGGTGAAGTACTTCCATATTTAGAAGTTAAAAGTAGTGAAACTGTAATTCAAGAAACTGTAAAGATGCCAAATGTAATGGGAATTACCCTAAAAGAGGCAAGGACTATTTTAAAAGAATTAAATTTGGAAATACAAGGAGACTTGGAAGAAGACTCTATTATTACAAAACAGGTTCCAAGTGAAGGAATACAAATAAATGAGGGCTCAAAAATATTGCTTTACGGAGAGTAAAAAACAAGTGAAAAATAATTGAAAAAACTATTCCATTTTCTGTTATGTTTATGATAGAATAGATTAAAATGTTTTAGGAGGTCAAGAAAGGAATGGAAGATATAGATATTCAAAATTTACCAAAACATATAGGAATAATTATGGATGGAAACAGAAGATGGGCAAAAGAGAGAGGATTAACAACAAAAGATGGACACAAAGAAGGCTCTAAAAATTTAGAAAGAACAGCAAAATTTTGTAATAATATAGGGATAAAATATCTTACTGTTTATGCCTTCTCAACAGAAAATTGGAAAAGAACTAAAGAGGAAGTTTCAACACTAATGTTTATTTTAAGAGCAAATTTAGATTCAATGCTTAGAAAAATGGATTTGGAGAACATAAGGTTAAGAGTAATTGGAGAAAAAGAAAATATTCCACCAGATATACAAAACAAAATAAATAAATTAATGGAAAAAACAAAAGATAATACGGGCTTGACATTAAATATAGCATTTAATTATGGCGGAAGAAATGAGATTGTTCATGCAACTAAAGTTATTGCAGAAAAAGTAAAAAATGGAGAAATAAGTGTAGATGACATAACTCCAGAATTAATTTCAGACAACATTTACACAGCGAATCAACCAGATTTGGATTTATTGATTAGAACAAGCAGAGAATTAAGAACAAGTGGATTTTTGCCTTGGCAAAGTACATATGCTGAATTTTATTTTTCAGATAAATATTGGCCAGAATTTTTAGAAGAGGATTTAGTCGAAGCCATAAAAGCATATCAAAAAAGGAATAGACGTTTTGGTGGAAGACCAGATGAGGTGGTAAAAGTATAATGATAAAAAGGATTGTATCAGGGGTTATTTTATTTAGTGCATTACTAGTAATTTTAATTTTTGGGAATACAACAATTGTAAATATAGCAGTTTCAATAGTTGGAATTCTTGCAATCAGTGAATATTTCAATGCCTTTAAGAATAAAGATAAAGGAGATAGAATTATAGGTCTAATTGTAGCAGCTTTGATAGCATTTTTAGACTTTATTCCAATAGAGATGATAACATTACTAACACCAATAATAATAATAATATTTTTTACAAAAGCTATTATAACAAATATGAAAACAAATTTTGTAGATGTAGTTATATCTACTTTTGGAGTATTGTATGTATTAGGTTTTTTAATGTTTGTACCATTAATATATAAAGTAGAAAATGGAAAATTTCTAATATGGTATATAGCAATTGCATCATGGGGAACAGATACATTTGCATACTTTGTAGGTTCATTAATTGGAAAACACAAATTAACACCAATAAGTCCTAAAAAATCAGTAGAAGGAAGTATTGGAGGAATAGTTGGGGCAGTAATATTAAGTATAGTATATACAATACTTATAAATAAATTTGCAGATTTAAATATATCATATTTAGCAATACTAGGTATAACAATACTTTTAAGTGTTTTAAGCCAAATAGGTGATTTAGCTGCGTCAAGTATAAAAAGATTTACAAAAATAAAAGATTTTGGAGATATTATACCAGGACATGGAGGAATGTTAGATAGAATAGATAGTATAATTTTCATAGCACCATTCGCATATTATTTGTTGACCTTAGTGTGAGTTTTACCTGGTCAATCTGCTCCATCTTGCTGGATGTTAAACTTAAAAAAAGCCTCCTTAGTTGGTTTTTAAAAAGTTAACATCCACGTAGAGCTATTTAGGAATATAAAAATCAGGAGGATGTATGATAATTATTAATATACTGAAAATAGCATTTTTGCTGGGATTTTTAGTTTTTATTCATGAATTGGGACATTTTTTAGTGGCTAAACTTTTTAGAGTAAAAATAAAACAGTTTGCACTAGGATTTGGACCAACAATTTTAAAAAAACAGGGAAAAGAAACTTCATATGAATTGAAAGCAATACCACTTGGTGGATTTGTAAATATGCTTGGAGAAGAGGAAGCAGTAGAAGATGAAAGAGCATATAATAAAAAAAGTAAATGGCAAAGAGCACTAATATTACTTGCTGGACGGAATGGTAAATATCATTTTTGGATTAATAGTTTGTTTTTTTATTGGAATGAGCCTTTGGGGCATAAAGAATGGATTTGCCTTTACTGTTGAACTATTAAAGACGACCTGGCAAAGTATAGTAGAATTATTTACAGGTAAAGTACAAGTAGAACAATTAACTGGAATAGTAGGTATTTCTGATATAGTAATCGAGACTAGTGGAATGATTGACTTTTTATACATGCTTGCAGTAATATCTATATCATTAGGAGTAACTAATCTTTTACCTTTTCCACCACTAGATGGAGGAAAAATATTGCTTTTATTGATAGAAGCTATAAGGAGAAAACCATTAAAAGAAAGTACAGAAATAGGTATACAGATGGCAGGATTTTTACTGATAATTGGATTATCAATATTTGTAACATATAACGATATCATACGAGTTTTTTAGTTTGTATTATAAAGAAGATTAGTATGGTTTGAATTATAAAATCCGCTCCATCTTGCTGGAAGTTCGATTTTTAACATTTTAATACAGTTGTTTAAAATGTTAAAAATGAACTTTCACGTGGAGCTAGTTTGTAAAAATATAAGAAAAAGGAGTGCGCTATAATTAAAATGCAAAAGACAGTAAGGGATGTATTTCAAGATTATACAAATAAAAACAATATATTAGAAGGAGAAATAGAGGCAATAAATCTATTTAAAAAGAGCAATAAATTAGAAGTAGATATAAAAGTAAGGAATCAACTAACTTTGGATGAGTTAGTTGATTTTGAAAGCTATTTATCTAATAGATTTCAAATAAAGACAATAGAGATAAGAATAAAATATGATGGCATAGAACTAAAAAATACTATTCATGAAGATTGGGAGAATATCAGAAAATATATATCAAAGAGATTTCCAGTTACTAAGGCAATTTTAAAGGATAGCAGTGTTGAAGTAATTGAAAATAAGGCTGTAATAAATTTAAAAACAAAGAATTCAGATTTTTTACATTCTTATGAAATTGACAAAGTTTTAAATGTTATATTTATGAACCTTTATGGGAAAAGTTATAAAATAGAATATAAAGAGGATGTAACAGAAGAAGAATTACAAAAACAGCAAAGCTTTCTAGAGGAAATTCAAAATAATGTATGTAAAAATTTAGTTCATAATATGGAAGTTATAGCAAATGAAAAGAAAGCAGTAGCAGCAAAACCAGTAGAAGGAGAAGGAAAAGCTGATGAAGAACCAAAAGAAGAAACTCCTTTGATAATTGGAAGGTCAGCTAATATTAAAGAGCAAGTTGTTAAGATAAAAGATTTAACAGTGGATTATGGAAGGACAGCACTTCAAGGAAAAGTCATAAGAACAGACTCAAGAGAATTAAAAAATGGAAAAACTCTAGTTATGTTTGATGTGTATGATGGTACAAGTACTATAACATGTAAATCCTTCGTAGAGCCAGAAAAGGTTTCAAATGTTTTAGCAAGAATAAAACCAAAAATGAGGGTAAAATTACAAGGAAATGTGCAATATGATAATTATGCAAATGAAATTGGAGTAATAGCAAATGTTGTAATAGAATTACCTGCACAAGAAGAAATAGTTAGAATGGATAATGCAATGACAAAACGTGTAGAGCTACATATGCATACTCAGATGAGCCAAATGGATGCTATAACTCCTGCAAAAGAGTTAATAAAGAGAGCAGCAAAATGGGGAATGAAATCTATAGCAGTAACAGACCATGGTGTAGTACAAGCATTTCCAGAGGCAAAACATGCAGTAGATGATTTAGGACTAGATATAAAAGTAATATATGGAGTAGAAGCATATTTTGTACCAGATGATGAAATTCCGCAAGATGTAACAGATGGATGGAAAAAAGTAAAGCCATATCATGCAATTATATTGACACAAACTCAAGCAGGACTTAAAAATTTATATAAATTGATATCAATTTCACATTTGAGCTATTATCACAAAAGACCAAGAATATTGGAGAGCGTATTTAACCAATATAGAGAAGGTTTATTACTTGGAAGTGCTTGTGAACAAGGAGAATTATACAAAGCAATATTAAATAATAAATCAGAAGAGAAAATTGAGAGAATAGCTAATTATTATGATTACTATGAAATACAACCACTTGGAAATAATAATTTCATGTTAAGAGAGGGAATGGTTCCAGATGAAGAAACATTAAAGAATATTAATAGAAAAATAGTAGAATTAGGAGAAAAACATAATAAATTAGTAGTAGCAACATGTGATGTTCATTTTATGGATCCACAAGATGAAGTATATAGAAGAATATTGATGGCGGGACAAGGATTTTCGGATTGTGATAATCAAGCTCCGTTATACTTAAGAACAACAGAGGAAATGCTACAGGAATTTGATTATTTGGACTCAGATAAAGCATATGAATTAGTTGTAACAAATACAAATAAAATTGCAGATATGTGTGAAGATGTATGCCCAATTTCTAAAGAAAAGTGTCCACCAGTAATAGAAGGTGCAGAAGAAGAAATAAAAGAAACTTGTGAAAACAAAGCAAAAGAATTATATGGAGATCCATTACCAGAAATAGTACAAGCAAGATTAAAAAGAGAATTAGATTCTATTATAAAAAATGGATTTTCAACATTATATATAATTGCACAAAGATTAGTACTAAAATCTAATGAAGATGGATACTTAGTAGGTTCAAGGGGGTCTGTAGGCTCATCATTTGTAGCAAATATGCTGGGAATAACAGAAGTTAACTCACTTCCACCACATTATAGATGTCCAAGTTGTAAATATTCAGACTTTACAGATTATGGTATAAAAAATGGAGTGGATTTACCAGATAAAGAATGTCCAAAATGTGGAACAAAATTATGCAAAGATGGAATGGATATACCATTTGAAACTTTCCTAGGATTTAATGGAGATAAAGAACCAGATATAGACTTAAATTTTTCAGGAGAATATCAAGGCAAAATACATAGATATGCAGAAGTTATATTTGGAAAAGGTACTACATTTAAAGCGGGAACTGTAGGAACAATGGCAGAAAAAACAGCTTTTGGATATGTAAAAAAATATTTTGAAGAAAGAAATATACCAATAACAAATGCTGAAATATTAAGATTAGTAGATGGTTGTGTTGGTGTAAAGAGAACAACAGGTCAGCATCCAGGAGGAATTATAGTTGTTCCACATGGAAGAGAAATATATGAGTTTTGTCCAGTACAACATCCAGCAGATGATCCAAATTCAGATATAATTACAACACATTTTGATTATCACTCAATAGATAAGAATTTACTTAAGCTAGATATGTTAGGTCATGATGATCCTACAGTTATAAGAATGCTACAAGATTTAACTGGAATAGACCCAAAAACAATTCCATTAGATGATAAAGAAACAATGTCTTTATTTACATCAACAAAAGCATTAGGAGTAACTCCAGAGCAAATAAACTCAAAGGTAGGATCATTTGGAGTGCCAGAATTCGGAACAAAATTTGTAAGAGAAATGTTAGTAGATACAAAACCAACAACATTTGAAGAATTGATAAGAATATCAGGATTATCACATGGCACAGATGTATGGCTAAACAATGCTCAAACTCTTATACAAGAAGGAACAGCAACTTTAAGTGAGGCAATATGTACGAGAGACGACATTATGACATACTTAATAAAACAAGGGTTACCACCAGATAAATCTTTTAAAATAATGGAAAGTGTACGTAAAGGAAAGGGATTAAAACCAGATCAAGAAGAAATAATGAGAGAAAATAATGTACCAGAATGGTATATAAACTCATGTAAAAAGATAAAATATATGTTCCCAAAAGCCCATGCTGTGGCATATGTAACTATGGCATTTAGAATAGCGTGGTTTAAGGTACACTACCCACTTGCATATTATGCAGCATTTTTCTCAATAAGAGCAGATGAATTTGATAGCGAGTTTATGATATATGGAAAAGAAAAAGTAAAAGCAAAAATGAAAGAACTTGAACTACAAGGTAATAGCATAAGTACAAAAGATAAAGGAATGTACACAATATTAGAAATAGTATTAGAAATGTATGAAAGAGGATTTGAGTTTTTACCAGTTGATTTATATAAATCACATAATACAAAATTCTTAATAGAAGACGGAAAAATAAGACCACCATTAACAAGTATAGCAGGACTTGGAGGAATAGCAGCAGAAAGTATATATAATGCGGCAAAGCTAGAGGGTAAATTTATGTGTATAGATGATTTACAATTAAAAGCAAAAATAGGAAAATCAATGATAGAATTGTTAAGTAAATTTGGATGTTTAGATGGGATACCACAAAGCAATCAAATTAGTCTATTTGGGTAAACTTTTAACATAATGAAATGTAGGGAACGATCTCCGTGTAGTTCCTAAAAGTTTATACTACCGAACAAGCTTTACATAATATTGAAAAACTTGGAATAATGTGGTATAATTAACAAGATTCCGAAAAATTTGAAAAGGAGTGATGAGATTGTACCGTTTAGTACGGATAACTTCAGACGATTATCGGGATTATCGGAGGACTCGTTCCAAAGTAGATTACAGCTATTTCCCAAAGGGAGAATCACACCCAGTTTTCGAGAAAATTGTCAGGGATGCATGTGAAAGTGCAATCCCTACCAAATGGGAATTCCTTGAAAACATAGCCGCAAAAGACAAAGCAGCATATTTCTTTAAGGACGGAGACGAAATTAAAGGAATTGTGGAGCTTGTATTCACTAACAACGAATGCAATATCCTTGAATTTTCTGTTTTGGAACGCGGCAAAGGACTGGGGACTATCTTTTATGAGGAAATTCTGAAAGTCATCAAGGAAAAACGAGCAACCAAAATTATTCTATGGTGTCCATTCCCTGGAGCACAAGAATTCTGGAGAAGTATGGGCTTCGGGGTAAAAAAAATGTTAGGTGGACAGCGTGGAGTTATGATGGGAAAATCCATCCGATGATTATCCGAGAAGGAGGGGGCGCATTTGCTTTGTAAAGCAGATGCGCCCCATCTTATGATATTGCATTTTAATTTATAAATTATTTTATTTAAAAAGTAGTAATTGTGTTGTACTAGTCAAAATTAGAGAAAAATAAAAATATATAGTAATATTAAGCAATTTAATTGTAAAAATGCTAAGATTATTGGATTAATATATATATTTATTTTTCAACAATTTTTAATTCATTTGTACCAGGAATTGGCTTCAATTCATAATTTGCAGGTATTTCTATTACAGGACGTACAGCTATATTCTGACTATAAGTATAGATACTCCAATTAAATAATTCATAATGTGTGATCTGATTATTACTTATAGCATGTAAACTAAAACCTGGATAATATGAACCTGTGCTAGTAGCACGTGAAGCAAGCCAGTAGGTTGTATTTCCAGCACCAAAGATTAAACTGTGAAAACTATCTTTATTGTAGTAATTGGGTTGAGAAGATATATCATAAATTGTAGTGGCTACTGTTAAATTATTTTCAGATACAGTCACTTTATCTGTTGGAGAACTATAATAACTTTCACTTTCTATTTGTGCTATATTATTTTCAGTTTGTGATGTATCTTTATCATGCTTTTGGTAAATATCAGGATAATTTCCAGAGTATGTTTTTTTACTTCCATAAAATAGAGTTGAATTATAAGTATAAGAGTTTCTTGCTTTTTTTCCATCGTCATTGAAATTTTTTTCTATATCATGTAAGTTTAAACTTCTTCCCACTGCTCCTAAACTTGCATTTGAATAGTGCGACTTACATAAGTCGTTTAATAGGTATACGCCATTATTATATCCTAAAGCTCCTTGAAGCGATACAGTTGAGCTAATAACTCTATCTGAGATTAGTTCTATTGTTCCATCATCATTTAAACTTAAGATTTTCCATTTTAATTCAGTATCTTGAGAGATTGATTGATTAGAATGACCTCCTGTTAATGTTGTTATTTTTGTATAATTTTCTGATTCATCTGGAGTATATCTTACATAATTTCCTATTTGAGGAGTAGGTAGAATTATTTCTGTTACTTCAATAGTTTTATTAGTTTTTAATTTAGAATATGCTACTATTTTATATTTTGTATTTTCAAACGCAGTAAATGTTTTTATAACGGGTGTTTTTTCATTAGAACAAATAAACGTTTCTATACTTTCTGGTATGCCTTCTTTATAAATTTCTATTTTACTTATACCATTAGTAGATTCTGAAGCTGTAATATTAATTGGAATAGATAAATTATCATTAGCAAGCGTTCCTTTTGTGATAGTTAAATCAGGTTGTTTAAAATCTTCTGGATTACCTTGCCCTAAATTAGAAACAATTTCAGGTACAGTTCTATCTAATTCAAAAGCCCATCCGTCAATTAGAACCACATCACCTGCTATTTTACAATTGGGCAAATTATTTGTAATATATTCATCGAGAAAAGCATCTTGGTTGTAGTCTTTATTAGAGTATTTTTCAACTAAAACACTTGATAGTGCTGTGCTTAAACGTTCTCTAGTCTCATGCATGTTGTAATTACTAACAGACTTTCCCGCATATTTAAAAAGACCACTATTAATAGCAACTTTAATAGTAATAGCAACTAGTATGAGAATTACAATTATTGTTATTATTAATGCAATTAGAGTGATTCCGATTTTCGTTTTTAAAATTTTCTTTCTTCATTTGTTGTAAAGCCTCCTTTAATAAAATATTATCATATAAAACTTATTAAGTTATAATGGGGTTAAATTTGCCGCCAGACAAGTATATAATTTATACATTAATAAATTATAAATTATTAATGTATACATATCTTGGGAGGTAAATTTATGACGAGTATGGAATTAATAGGTCTTAATACTAAATGGTATAGATATCAAAAAGGATTTACACAAGAAAAATACTCTAATATAACTAACTTTAAAATGGCATATATAAGTGTTATAGAAACAGGCTGTGCAAATCTTACATGTAAAAATATAGATTTAATAGCAAAATCATTTGGAATTAAAGTACAAGCATTATTTGATGAAGATACTGCAAATTTTGCTAAAAAACTACCACCACGAATTGATATGTATAACAAGAAAGCAATGTAATATTTAATAAATTACAGAAAGATACATTAATTTAAAACTTATTAAGTTATATGTTAAGATAATAAAATTATAACAATACTATGAGTAAAAGTCAACTAAATTCAATATAAGTTGATTTCTATTTTTTGATGATAAAAAGGATTGATTAAAAAAGTAGATTTGAAGTTTAAACTCTTTTAAAATGGGCACATTTGCTTTGTAAAGCAGATGTGCCACTTCGTTATATAATTGTAAAATTTTAATAATATTTACTGAAGTTCTACAAAAATTCATGTGAAAAATGTAGTGATTATTTTATGATTATGTTATACTACTAATAATAAATTTTAAAGAAAAAGGAGAAAAATATGCCAGATGTAAAACAAAGAATGCTAGACATTGTAAATTCTGTACCAGAAGATTATTTTGATGGTTTAAAACCAACAGAAATGGCGTTTAAACTTATGATGGAATATATAAACAGATATGGAGAAGATGAGACAACTATTATTCCAGGAACTAATAAGCATCTCAATTATGAAACATTAAAAGAAATACTTGATGGTAAAAATATAAAAGAAGAAGGTGAATAAAAATGGAATTTATAAAAAGAACTTTAAATGAAGTGGAAACAGAAGAAAATACATTATACGATTTTATATATAACTTAGTTTTTTTCATGATGTTAGAGGAAAGCGAAGAAAATATAAAAAATGGTAGAGTATGTACATTAGAAGAGTCAAAAGAGGACTTAATGCGAAAATATGAAAATCTCAATATCGGATAAGGCTCAAGGTAATATAGAAGATATTACAGAGTTTACATCAAAGATTTCTGATAATTATGCAAATAGGGTTATAAACAATATATATAAATTGATTGATTTAATAAAATATGCACCATATATTGGAAGATATGTCCATGAGATACCAAACAAATATTACCGAGAACGAATCTGTGAGAACTATCGAATAATTTACGTTGCTTCAGAAAAGCTTAATACAGTTTTTATAAGATACATAATTAGTGGAAAGCAAAATTCTAATTTATTTTTTGAAGTTCATAAAAAAGAAATATTTAATTTTTTTTATCGAAATTTTATTTAATCTTAAAAATATCTAAATTAAAAAATCCAATTTAAAAAGTTATTAATTTTTATAATCCATAATATTTCATTAAATCAACAGGAAAACAAATAAAAATATTGAAATACTAACAAAAATGATATATAATGTTGAAGATAAAATGAATAAAAGGAATGATATAAATGAAAATAGGTATAGTAGGATTACCAAATGTAGGTAAAAGTACAATGTTTAATAGTATAACAAAAGCAGGAGCAGAATGTGCAAACTATCCTTTTTGTACAATAGAACCAAATGTTGGAATGGTGGCAGTTCCAGATGAAAGATTAGATAATCTAGCAAAACTATACAACCCAGAAAAAGTAACACATGCAGTAATTGAATTTGTTGATATTGCAGGATTGGTAAAAGGGGCAAGTAAAGGAGAAGGCTTAGGAAATAAATTCCTTTCACATATAAGAGAAGTAGATGCAATATGTGAAGTTGTAAGATGTTTTGAAGATAGTAATATTGTACATGTTGATGGGAATATTAATCCACTAAGAGATATCGAAACAATAAACTTAGAACTAATATTTGCAGATATTGAAACAGTACAAAAAAGAAAAGATAAAACAATAAAAATGTTAAAAGCAGATAAAAAATATCAAGCAGAATTAGATGCTTTGGACAAATTATCAGAAGCTTTAGAACAAGGAAAATCTGCAAGAAGTGTGGAACTAACAGATGAAGAAAAAGATATGCTAAAAGACTTATTTTTACTTACATCAAAACCAATAATATATATTGCAAATGTAAATGAAGATCAATTATCAAACACAGATAATGACGAAAATATAAACAAAGTAAGAGAATTAGCTAAACAAGAGCATACAAAGTGCATCCCACTTTGTGCAAAAATAGAAGAGGAATTAAGCACATTAGATGATTCAGACAAACAAGAAATGCTAGAAGCATTAGGATTAAAAGAATCAGGATTAGATACAGTAATAAGAGAAAGTTATGATTTATTAGGGCTAATGTCATTCTTAACAGCAGGTGAACCAGAAGTAAGAGCATGGACAATAAAAAAAGGAACTAAGGCACCAGAAGCAGCAGGAAAGATACATTCAGATATTCAAAGGGGATTTATAAAAGCAGAAATAGTTTCATATGATGATTTAATGAGAGAAGGTTCAATGGTTACAGCAAAAGAAAAAGGATTGGTTCGCTCAGAAGGCAAAGAGTATATTATGCAGGACGGAGACATAGTACTTTTCAGATTTAATGTGTAATTGCATGGAGTATAAAATCCGCTCCATCTTGCTGGATGTTCGATTTTTAAATTTTTAATACAGTTGCTTAAAAATTTAAAAATGAACATCCACGTGGAGCTAAATATCAAAATAAAATTAAACATCTAAAAAGAGGAGGCTAGGAATGAAATTTAGATTTTGGATAGCATTTTATGTGGCAAAAATAGGACAAGCATTTTTAAGATTATTAAAAAGAAATGCAACATATTTTCCTGGAAAAGTTGCAATAAAAATATGCCCACAATTTTTAAAATATATTGATAGACCAACAAAAATAATTGCAGTAACTGGAACGAATGGTAAAACAACAGTATGTAATATGATAAATGATATATTGATAGATAATGGATATAATGTTTTAAACAATAGATTAGGATCAAATATAAATTCAGGAATTGCTAGTAGTTTAATAGAACATGCAAGTTTGATAAATAAGACAAAAAAAGATTTAGCAGTTTTTGAGGTTGATGAAAGAAGTTCAATATTAATATATAAATACATTAAACCAGATTATTTAGTATGTACAAATTTATTTAGAGATTCAATAAAAAGAAATGCTCATACAGATTATATAGTAGATATTATAAATTCAGCTTTGCCAGAAGAAACAGTAGTTTTAGCAAATGCAGATGATTTGATTTCTTGTAGTATAGGAAAGCAAAATCAACATATATATTTTGGAATAGATAAGCTAGATACAGATGTAGAAGAGACAACAAATATTATTAAAGATATAAAAACATGTCCAGTATGTGATACAAAATTAAAATATGAATATGCAAGATATCATCACTTAGGAAAAGCATATTGCCCAAATTGTGATTTCAAATCTCCAGAAAGCAATTTTCTAGTAAGAAACATAGATAAAGAACGTAAAGAAATTATAATCAAAGAAGATGTAAAAAGCTATAAATACAATATGCTATCAGACAGTATTTTCAATATATATAACGAATTAGCAGCAATATCTATATTAAGAGTAATAGGATTATCAGCAACGGAGATTAATAATTCAATTAAGAAAATAAAAATAGTAGAAACACGTTTATCAGAAGAAGTTATCAATGATAAAAAAGTTATAACACATCTTTCAAAAGGTCAAAATCCAGTTGCAGCATCAAGAGTATTTGACTATGTAAAATCAGTAGAAGGAAACAAAGCAGTTATATTAATAATAGATGACTGCGATGATGCAAAGAATTCATCAGAAAATTTAACCTGGTTATATGATGCTGACTTTGAACTTCTTAATGATGAAAGCATAAAACAAATAATAATAGGAGGAGTAAGAGCAAACGATTATTATTTAAGACTCTTACTTGCAGGGGTACCAGAAGAAAAATTGTCAAAAATCGAAGATGAACTAAAAACAGTAAATCTTATAAACCAAGAAAATGTGGAAACAATATTCATTTTACACGACATTTACAAATTCGACGTAGCATCAAAATTAAAAGAATTATTGAGAAACAATTAAAAAATAGTGATATTTAAAATTTGTATAAAATAGCTCCATGTGAATGTTGTACTTTTCATTTTTGAGCAACTGCACAAAAATGAAAATATCCAACATTCAGTAAGATGGAGCGGAAATTAAAGTAATAATTTGGAAATTTTATATCAGGAAGGATTGTATAAATGAAAATAGAGATTTTATTTCCAGAATTTTGTAACATATATGGAGATTACGGAAACATAATTTATTTAAAAAAATGTTTGCCAGAGGCAGAATTCATAGAAACCAGCTTAAATGAAGAACCACAATTTATTAAAGGTGATGTAGACTTAGTATATATGGGTTCAATGACAGAAAAAGTGCAAGAAAAGATAATAAAAAAATTGATGCCATATACAGAAACTATAAAAGAGCAAATCGATTTAGAAAAAGCATTTTTATTAACAGGAAATAGTTTTGAAATATTTGGTAGATATATTGAAAATGAAGATAAAAGTCAAATAGAAGGATTAGGAATAATTGATATATATTCAAAAAGAGAAATGTTTAACAGGTATAATTCAATTTTTTTAGGAGAGTTTGAAGGTATTGAATTAGTTGGATTTAAAGATCAATTTGCACATCAATATGGAAACAACTCTGATATATTTTTTTCAAAAGCAATTAGAGGAGCAGGTTTAAATAGAAACAGTAAGCTAGAAGGAATAAAGATTAAAAATTTCATAGGTACAAGCATTTTAGGTCCGTTATTACCGCTAAATCCATTATTTACGAAATATTATTTGCACAATATACTAAAGGTAGAAAATGCAGAAATTGCGTATGAAAAAGATACAATGGAAGCATATGAAAAACGATTAGCAGAATATAAGGATATGAAGAGAAAAGAGTAAATATTTTTATTAATTGCAAACTAGCTCTATGTGAATGTTTTGATTTATCTGTACATGTCCTGACAAAACGAAAAATTAAAACATCCAGTAAAATGGAGCGGATTGGTTGTAGCAAATAGGAGGAGAAAATAAGATATGGGAAATATAAAATATATCTTAAGTAGATTATCAAAAATGGATTACAAGGCAATGTTTGATAAAGTAAATACAGTTCATGAAAAAACTAACAAAAATAGAATATCAATATTTTTAGATATGACAAAATGTGCAAAGCGATATGGTGCGGGATATATGGATTATGATTTATTTGAGATGTATAATCTTACAGATGAACAAAGAGACACTTATATTACAAGAGGAAGAAATAACGCATTAATATCAAAATATAATAATAAAGCATATTTTCATATATTTGAAAATAAAGATGAATTCAATGAAAAATTTGATAAATATATAAAAAGAGATTGGGTAAAAGTAAAAGGAACAGACAAGGAAAAGGTATTAAACTTTATAGAGAAACATAGCATATTTATGGCAAAACCAATAGATGGTGGATGTGGCAAAGGGATAGAAAAAATAAACGTTTCAGATTACAATTCAACTGAAGAATTATATAATTACCTAAATACATCAAATGCAAATTTTGAATTAGAAGAAGTTATAAAACAAAATGAAGAAGTAAGTAAAATTTATCCAGGTGCGATAAATACAGTAAGAGTAGTTACAATATTAAAAGACAATGTGCCACATGTAATATGTGCATATTTTAGAATTGGAAATGGAAAATTTGTAGATAACTTTAATAGTGGCGGAATGGTTGCACCAATTGATGTAGAAACAGGAATAGTACAAGATAGAGCAATAGATAAAAATAAAATACTTTATGAGAATCACCCTGCAACAGGTACACCAATAAAAGGATTCAAATTCCCATATTGGAACGAAGCATTAGAGATGTGTAAAGAGGCTGCAAAAGTAGTTCCACAAATGGCATATGTGGGCTGGGACGTAGGATTTACTCCAGATGGACCATTATTTGTAGAGGCAAATGAATTCCCAGGACATGACATTTACCAATTACCAGAGCATACACCAGATAAAATAGGTATGATGCCAAAGTTTTTAAATATATAAAAATAGGGGAACAGCTAAAAACTGTTCCTGCTTTACTTTTTGTAAAAAAAATGGTAAAATCTAATATGTTTGAATATACATTAATAATGAGTTATTTAGAAAAGGAATGTGATTATGGAAGAAGTGTATAACAAATTATTAACAAAGATACCAAAAGAGAATATAAAGTTAAATGAAGATATGTCTAAACATACATCTATAAAAATAGGTGGACCTGCAGACATATTTATAAAAATAAAAAATATAGAAGAGTTAAAATACGTTTTAAGAATTGCAAAAGAAGAAAATATTCCAGTGACAGTGATTGGAAATGGAACTAATTTGTTAGTAAGAGATAAAGGAATAAGAGGAATTGTTTTACAAATTAGGATAGAAGATGTAACTGTAAATGCTACGGAAATAGAGGTTGGAGCAGGAACGTTATTATCAAAGTTGTCAAAAACAGCATGTGAAAATTCATTAACAGGATTAGAATTTGCATCAGGAATACCTGGTACAGTAGGTGGAGCAATTACCATGAATGCAGGAGCATATGGTGGAGAGTTTAAAGATATTGTAGTATCTACAACGTACATTGATAACAATTTAAATATACATACAATAGCTAATAAAGAACATAATTTTGAATATCGAAATAGTATTTTTAAAGATAACAATTTCATCATATTAAATTCAAAACTAAAATTAAAAGAAGATATAAAAGAGAATATCGAAGCAAGAATGAAACAAAATTCAGAGAAAAGAAAAAAAAGTCAACCTATAGAATATCCAAATGCAGGAAGTATATTTAAAAGAGAAAATGGATTTATAACTGCAGAGGCTATAGACAAATGTGGATTAAAGGGGTATAATATTAGGGATGCTTATGTTTCAGAAAAACATGCAGGATTTATTGTCAATAAAGGAGAGGCAACAGCAAAAGATGTAATAGATTTAATAGAGTACATTAAGAAAATAATATATGAAAAATATAAAATAAAAATAGAAACAGAAATTAAAATAATTGGAGAATAGGAGAGGACTTAAAGATATGAAGAAATTTTTAAGAAAACTAAAAAGAAGGTTAAAAATAGCATTTTGGCTGGGCTTAGCAATTATAGGAATGGTACTTGCATGTTATGGTTTTGCCCAAGTAATAGTACTAGAAAGATTAGAAGTTGCAGATATTATAAAAATCGTAGCAACATTCGTAGCAGGATTTGTATGTTTTATATTGGGTGTAGCTTTTATGCAAAAGAGATTATTAGATTCTGCTGTTTCAGATGATGTAGCAGAAGAAAAATCACTTGATTTGAAAGATAAAGGACCTAACATTGTTGTTATAGGTGGAGGAATAGGATTAACAAGAGTACTTAAAGGATTAAAAAATTATACAAACAATTTGACTGCGATAGTAACAGTATCATCATATGGAAACGAAAATAAGAGAAGACCTACAGATGATATGAGAAGTAGCTTGGTTGCATTAGCTAAAAATGAAGAAGAAATGAAAACATTACTTGATTGTCAAATGGGAAATACAAAATTTGGAGATATCTATTTATCAGTTATAGAAAAAGCAAATAAGAACTTGAATGTAGGAGTAGAAAAAAGCAATAGTTTATTAGCAATAACAGGTAAAGTATTACCAGTAACATTAGATGAAATGAAAATTTGCGTAGAATTAGAAGATGGTACAGTTATTGAAGATAGAGAAAAAATAGCAGAGATAACTTCAAACAAAGCAACACAAATAAATAGAGTATATATAAATCCTACGAATTGCAGAGTAGCTCCAGGAGTAATAGAAGCTATACAATCAGCAGATGCAATAGTAATGGGACCTGGAGAATTATACACAGGTGTAATTCCAAATTTATTAATAAGAAATGTAGCAAAAACTATTAGAGAGACAAAAGCATTTAAAATATATATATCAAATATAATGACTGAGCCAGGTCATACAGATGATTATGCAGTATCAGATCATATAAATGCTATTACAGAACATGCAGGAAAAGGAATTATAAACTATTGTGTATGTGATAATGGAGATATAATACCAGAGATATTAAGAAAATACATAAATATGGGTGCAAATTTGGTAGATTTAGATAAACAAAATATTAAAGGAGTAAAAATAATTAGAGCAGATGTATCAACAGTTGAAGGAGAATACATAAGACATGATAGTGATTTAACAGCAAGAGTGATAATAGATTTAATTGTTAATGAATTGAAATTTAAAGATAGACAAAAAGATGAACAATTTGCTTTATTAAACCAAAAATTAAAAGAAACTAAGAAAAAAGTAAAAGAAAGAAAAAAACAACATGTAAAAGTGAAAAAACCAAGATATAAATTAAAGAGTAAATTTAGCAATAAATATAAAGATAGAATATTATCAATAAAAGAAAGTGAAGAAAATACAGAAAGAAATAGAAAAAGAGAAGAAAAAATAAAAAGAGAAAATAAAGAAAAAAAAGCAGCAAAGAAGGCAGAAAAAATACAAGCTAAAAAAACTAAGAACAAGATAGAACAAAGAATACCAATTAAAGAAGAACCAAATGGAATAAGTAAAGAAATGGAAATTTATAATCAGTTGCAAAATAAAGTGACAGCTTCAAAGCAAGCGCCTAAAAAGAAGAGTACTACACAAAAACAAACAGTATCAAATTCAACAAATAAAACTAGTGCAAATATAGAAGAAATTAAACAACCAGTAAAGAGTAATAAAAAAACTAGTAAACATAGTGAAAGTAAGAAAACTGCATCAAAGAAAACAACTGCAACAAAGAAATCTTCAACAGGGACAAAGAAAACAACAAAAAAATAACAACAGATAAAATTAAAAATGGAGGAAATACAAATGATATTAGATAAAAAACAACTAGATTTAAAAGATGGAATAACTAGAGAATGGATTATAACAAATGGTATAGGAGGATATAGTTCTTCAACAGTAATTGGAATGAATACAAGGAAATATCATGGACTATTAGTAGCACCACTCACACCTCCAGCAAGAAGATTTTTAATATTATCTAAGTTAGATGAAAGCATAGAAATAGATGGAAAAAGATACAATCTATACTCTAATATGTGTAAAAATTATATATCAGATGGATACAAATATTTAGAAAAATTTGAAAAAGAGTATATACCAATTTTTACATATAAGGTGGCGGATGTAACTATAACAAAATCAATATGTATGAAGCATGGAAGAAATATAGTATGTGTATTATATCATATAGAAAATAATGGAGCAAATGCAAAATTAACAATAACTCCAGTTTTAAACTTTAGAGATTTTCATGCAATGAATACAAATCATAACTTTAATGTAAAACAAGAGATTAGAGATAGAAAAGTAAAAGTAGAACTAGATGAAAATGCTAATAATCCAATATATTTTGATATATCACATGGGAAATATATAAAACATGAAAATGATATTTTTAAAAATATGTATTATATTGAAGAAGAAAAAAGAGGATTTTTCCCAGAAGAAGATCTTTTTGTACCAGGCAGATATGAAATAGAAATAAAAGAAAATAGTGAAAAAGAAATAGGATTTGTATGCTCTTTAGAAGAAGATACAGAAAATTTCAATCCGAAAACTGTTATAAATAAAGAAATAATGAGATTAAATGAAAAGCTAGAGAATCTTAAAATTAAAGAAAAGAAGAAAACTACGAAAAAAGTAGAAAAAGTAGAAGAAGATAAAATTTTAAAATATTTTATTTCAGCAATAGATAATTTTATAGTATATAGACAATCATCAGGATATCATACAATTATTGCAGGATATCCATGGTTTACAGATAAAATGAGAGATGCACTAATTTCATTTGAAGGACTTTTATTATTAACAAATAGAATTACATATGCACAAGATATTTTATTAACAAGTGTGAAAGATTTAAAATTAGGATTAGTTCCAAATGGATATGATGAATATACAGACAAACCAATATATAATAGTGCAGATGCATCACTGCTACTATTTGAACAAGTAAATAAATATTTAAAATATACAGAAGATTATGAATTTATAGAAAAGAAAATATATAAGAAATTAAAATCAATAATAGAAAATTATACAGATGGAATAGATTATGAAGGTAATAATATATTCCTTGATAAAGATGGATTAATATCTTCAGGGACAGAAAATGTGCAAAATACATGGATGAATTCAAAATATGCCAATACATATTTTACACCAAGAAATGGAAAAACTGTAGAAATAAATAGTTTATGGTATAATGCATTGAGAATAATGGAAACATTAAGTAAAAAATTCGGAGATAAGAAAAATACTCAAAAATATATAGAAATGGCTACTAAATGCAAAGAATCATTTACTCAAAAATTTTACAATACTAAGAAAAAAAGTTTATATGATGTTTTAGGAGATACTAAGACAAGACCAAACCAACTATTTGCACTATCTTTAAGCAATCCAGTAATAAATCCAAATTCAGAGACTGCTAGAAATATAGTAGAAACAATAGAGAAAAAATTGCTAAATAAATACGGACTAAAAACACTAGCAAAGGGCGAAAAAGGATATATAGATACATACGAAGGAAATAGCTTTAGGAGAGATTCAAGCTATCATCAGGGTATAACATGGGTCTGGTTATTGGGACTATATTATGATTCTTTAAAAAATATGGAAAAAGCAGAAGAAGACAAAACAAAGCAAAAAGAATTACAAAATAAAATACAAGAATTTAAAGATAAAACGAAAAAAACATTTGAAAAAGAATTATTAGAACGAGGGACAATAGGGAATATATCAGAGATATATGATTCTAAAATTCCAAATTTACCAAATGGTGCAATAGCAAAGGCTTGTAGTGTATCAGAAATATTTAGAATAATTTATGAAAAATAGAAGGAATAAATATGAGAATATTAGGAATTGACCCAGGATATGCAATAACAGGGTATAGCATAATAGATTATGTAGGAAATAAATTCAAATTAATAGATTCAGGAGCTGTTACAACAAAAGCAGGAGTATCATTTCCACTAAGACTTGTGAAAATATATGATGATGTAGAAGAAATAATAGATAAATATAAACCTGATGCAATATCAATAGAAGAGTTGTTTTTCAATAATAATGCTAAAACTGCTATAAATGTTGCACAAGCAAGAGGTATAGTGTTAACAGTAGGCTGCAAAAAAAATATACCGACATTTGAATATACTCCTTTACAAATAAAACAAGCGGTAGCAGGTTATGGAAGAGCTGATAAGATTCAAGTACAAAAAATGGTAAAGACAATATTAAATGTTGAAAAATTACCAAAATTGGATGACACAACAGATAGTATGGCAGCAGCAATATGCCATGCACACTCAGCAAAATTTTCACAGAAATTATAAAATGGAGGAGATATGTTACAAGAAGAATTAGAACAGAAATTAAAAAAAGGAGAATTAGCAAGTTTATACTTGCTATATGGAGAAGAAGAGTTTTTGTTAGAAACTTGTGTAAAGAAAATAAAAAGGTTATTTGGTGAATTATTGCCAGGTATAAATTATATACAAATAGATGATAAAAATGTTCAAAATCTTATATCAGACATAGAAACTCCAGCATTTGGATATGAGAAAAAACTAATAATAATTAAGAAATCAGGATTATTAAAAAAAGAGGGAAGATCTAAGAAAAAAGATACTACAAAAACCAAAAGTACAAATAAAGAAAAAACTTTACAAGAAAAAATTGCAAAATATATCAAAGAAAATATTGAAATTATAAAAGAAACAGTAATTTTGCTATTTATAGAACAAGAAGTAGATAAAAATGAATTGCAAAAGACAATTGATAATTTAGGTATTTCCTGTGAATTTACTAAATTAAAACCAGTACAAATATCAAAAAGAATTAAAGCAATTTGCAATGGATATAAGGTGAATATAGATGAAAGTACATTGCAATATTTTATAGAAACATGTGGAACAAGCATGCTAGTTTTAATAAATGAGATAAGAAAACTAATAGAATATACAGGAGAAAATGGAACAATAACCAAAAAAGATATAGATAAGTTATCAATAAAAGAATTAGATAGTGTAATATTTGATTTAACAGATAGTATAGGAAAGAAAGATACAACTAAATCATTACAAATATTAAAAGAGCTTCTATATAACAAAGAACCAATACAAAAAATATTAATAACTTTGTATAATCATTTAAAAAAGATATATATGGTAATTTTGGCAGAAGAATATAACATGAACATTGCTGAAAGTTTAGATTTAAAGCCAAATCAGATGTTTTTGACCACAAAATACAAAGGACAAGCTAGATATTTCAAGAAATCAGAATTAAAGGAAATATTAAAGAAATTAATAGATTTAGATTATAATTCAAAACAAGGTAAAATAGATGTTAATATTGGGTTAGAATCAATATTATGTTTAATGTAAAAATAGCACCCGAGCCACCTGCTTTGTAAGCAGATGGCTCGGGTGCTATTTCGAAAAGTTCTTAAACAAAAATGGAATTCAACAAATTATTGTACATCAGATGGCATAGGCGCTATTGATCAAGTGTAGTTCTGAGTGAGAAGCTTAACGAACTGCTCCTCGTTTTTGAGATTCCTGAAAACAAGCGTTTTCTCCTTCTTCTTTCCTCCTTTTGGTAGGGTAATGGTCAGAGTCGAAACTCCGACAATCTTCTGAATCAAGGACTGCTTAAAGGAATATTCCACTTCGCTCGGAAGAGGGAACACCTTGGTTTTCTTGATGAGAAGTCCATGCCGATACATGAGCGTTCCTTTTCTGATGCGGAGCTTCTTGCATGCGGTACGGACGCAGAAGATGATGGTGAGAAGGACCAGCATCAGGAAGAGCAGACGGACGATTTTGAGGGTGATGAAAATGATGGGCGTCTGATCCTCATAAATGATGAAGTAGAAGAAGAACTGCGGGAGCGTCACGAAACGGATGAACAGTAAGAAAAGAAGCAAGAGTACAGATCTGATGATGGTCGGGATGATGCTGAAGCGGAAAATCTGGAGCTTCTTGGCGGTAGGGGCCTTCTGGGTAGAACTTTCGTGCTTGGTTTTCATTGCGGATTCCTCCTAAATTTTTAGTTTGAAATTTGCTAAGGATATTTACATAATATAATTATACCATAAATTTGGCTTGGAGTAAAATTGCATTAACAAAAGAAAAGCAGTAATCTAAATAGATTACCGCTTTGTATATATGTTTTGACCTCTTGCCCAAATAGGCTTGTAATTATCTTTTAGAGAATTGTGGTGCTTTTCTAGCTTTCTTCATACCATATTTCTTTCTTTCTTTCATTCTAGCATCTCTTGTTAAGAATCCACTAGATTTTAAAATTGGTCTGTATTCTGAATTTGCTTGTAATAAAGATCTTGCTATACCATGACGAATAGCACCTGCTTGACCACTAATTCCTCCACCTTTTACAGTACAAATAACATCGAATTTATCTAATGTATTAGTTGCTGTTAAAGGTTGTTTTACTATAACTTTAAGTGTTTCAACACCAAAGTATTCATTTATATCTTTAGAGTTAATAGTAATTTTACCATTACCATTAACTAATCTAACTCTTGCAATAGAATTCTTTCTTCTACCTGTTCCTAATAATGATGTTTTTTCTGCCATATTATTTTACCTCCCAAACTTCTGGTTTTTGTGCTTGATTTTCATGCTCGCTACCTGCATAAACTCTAAGTTTATTTAAAGTTTGTCTTCCTAATCTATTTTTTGGAAGCATTCCTTTTATTGCAAGCATCATAGCTTTTTCAGGATTGTTTTGTAACATATCTTTTGCAGAAATTTCTTTCATATTTCCAATATATCCTGTATGATGTCTATAAATTTTTTGATCTAATTTTCTTCCTGTTAATACAACATCTTTACAATTTAAAATAATTACATGATCACCAGTATCTACGTTTGGTGTAAATGTTGGCTTATGTTTTCCTCTTAATAATTTTGCGGCTTCAGCAGCTACTCTTCCTAGTGGTTTACCGCTAGCATCAATTATATACCATTTTCTTTGAATATCGCTACTTTTAGCTGAATAAGTAATATTGTTCATGGTAAATGTTTCCTCCATTCATAATTTAAAAATAATTTATATAAATATATTCTTAAATATAAACTACCGGGCGAGGGTTTATATTAAAAATAATATTTTTAAATTTCATACTAAACTATTTTAATACAAAATTTGAAAAATGTCAAGCAAAGTATTGACATTTATGTAAAAAAGTAGTAATATATATAAGGTTAAAGAAGAAGCATCCACTTCTCACCTTTACTTTAGAGGAAAAGGTTATCTATTTTAAATATAAGTTTAATATATAGATTGCGTGGATTACTTGTTCTTTAAGAACAAGTTTTTTTTCGGAGGTGAAAGATATAAAACAAGATTTATTAATAAACGAGCAAATACGTTATAAGGAAGTTCAAGTAATTGATGACCAAGGACAAAAATTAGGAAAATTATCAATTAATGAAGCTTTAGAATTAGCAGCAAGTAAAGATTTAGACTTGGTTCTAGTATCAGGACAAAATCCAGAAAACCCAGTTTGTAAAATAATGAATTATGGAAAACATAAATTTGAACAAGCAAAAAGGGAAAAGGAATCTAGAAAAAAACAAAAAACTATAGAATGCAAAGAACTAAGAGTAACACCAAACATTGAAATCCATGACTTTACCTTTAAAGCTAAAAATGCAAAAAAATTCTTAAGTGATGGAAATAAAGTAAGAATAACAGTTAGGTTTAGAGGAAGAGAATTAAACTACGTAAAAATGGGTGAAGACGTATTAAACAAGTTTATAGAAGAATTAAAAGATGTTTCAACAGTTGAGAAAAAACCATTATTAGAAGGTAAAAACATGTTTATAATATTAGCACCTATTAAATAAAGAAAAATATAAGGGAGGAAGAAAATTATGCCAAAACTAAAAACAAACAAAGCAGCAAAAAAGAGATATTCTTATACAGCAACAGGAAAAGTAAAAAGAACAAAATCAAACAGAAGACATTTATTAGCAAATAAAACAACAAGACAAAAAAAATCTGGAAAAATACAAGATGCTTATGCAGATAAAACATGCGAAGCAGGAATCAAAAAATTATTACCATATGGAACTAAATAAAGAAGGAGGAAAATAAAATGGCAAGAGTAAAAACAGCAAGAATCACAAAAAAGAAACATAAAAAAGTATTAAAACAAGCAAAAGGATATTTTGGAGCAAAGAGCATTAGATTTAGAAATGCAAATCAAGCAGTATTAAAATCAATGTCTTATGCATATGTAGGAAGAAAAGATAAAAAAAGTAATTTCAGAAAATTATGGATAACAAGAATAAATGCAGCAGCAAGACAAAACGGAACAACATATAGCAAATTAATGGCAGGATTAAAAAAGGCTAATATATCAATAAATAGAAAGATGTTGGCAGACCTTGCAATTACAGATAGCAAAGCATTTGCAGAATTAGTAAAAACAGCAAGCAAAGCTTAATATATGGAGCAGACAACCCCTGCTCTTTTTTTATAGGAGGTTTTTATATGTATGAGAAAAATAGACAATCAGAATTATTGATAAACTTAGATGCTATGGAGCATAATTACAAAGAAATTCAGAAATTGCATCCAGATAAAAAAATATTACCAGTATTAAAGGCTAGTGGATATGGAATAGGAGCTAGAAATGTAAAAGCTTTTATTGATAAATTAGGCATAGATATTATAGGAACTGCTTTTGTTGATGAAGGAATCACACAAAGAGAGTATTTAGAATATGAGGGGGAAATAGTAGTTTTAAATCAACCTGCAAAAGAAGAAGTCCCAAACATTATTAAGTACCATATTACACCAGGAGTATGCTATATTGAATTTTTACAAGAACTAAATTATGAGGCAGTAAGAGCAAATGAAATTATAAATGTACATATAGAAATTGAAACAGGGATGGGGAGAACAGGAATACAAATAGAAAATCTAAATGATTTTATTGAGAAAAGTAAAAAACTAGAAAATATCAAAATAACAGGTATATATACGCATTTTGCAACAAGCGATACAGATTTAGAATATACCCGAAAACAGATGGAAACATTTGATAAAGCAGTAGAATATGTAAAAGGTAAAATATCTACCATAAAATATGTACATTGTGCAAACAGTGCAGCAATTATGCAATTAGGAGACTTCCCTGGTAATATGATACGACCAGGAATCATGTTATATGGATATTTCCCAGACGAACATATAGAAACAACGGTTAAATTAGAGCCAGCATGTGTTTTAAAATCTAAAATATCATTTATGAAAACTGTTGAAGAAGGAACAAGTATAAGTTATGGCAGAAAATTTATAACTAAACGAAAGTCGAAAATTGCAAATGTTCCAATAGGATATGCAGATGGAATTAGAAGAAGTCTAAGTGGCAAAGGAAAAGTTGTAATAAACGGAAATCTAGCTCCAATAGTTGGTACTATATGCATGGATAGTTTTATGATAGATGTTACAGATATAGAAAATGTAAAAATAGATGATGATGTTTATATTTGGGATAATAAGAATATAAAAATAGAAGATATAGCAAAAAAATGTGGAACAATAAATTATGAAATTTTAAGTACAATATCCAATAGAATTATAAGAAAAATAATGTCGGAATAACTTGAAAAATAGGTAGTACATATGATATAGTATTGATGGTGATAGATATGGGAAAAGGAAAAAGATATGACGAACCAAAGTTGAATATGAAAAAAGTTTTTGGCGTTATAATTACAATAGCAGTTATAGTAATGATTATAATATCTATAAAGAAAATTTTAAAAAGTGAAATTGCTCCTGTTGTTGAGATTAAAAACAAATATTACACAGTTTATTCAAATGGAAAATGGGGAGTAATAAATAGCCAGGGACAAGAAATAATTGCAGCAATGAAAGATGAAATTATAGTAGTTCCAAATAAAGAAAAAGCAATATTTGTTAGTGTATATGATGTAAATGAACAAACAGGAGAGTATAAAACATCAGTAATGAATGAAAAAAATGAGAGATTATTTACTGATTATGAAAGAGTAGAAGTGCTAGAAAATTTCGACTCAAAACAAAACATATGGTATGAAAACAATATTTTAAGAGTTTATAAAAATGGAAAATATGGTTTGATAGATTTAGAAGGAAATATTTTATTAAACTGTGATTATGATGAAATAACAACATTGAAAAGCGTTAAAGAAAATTTTATAGTAAAGAAAGATGGCAAAGTAGGCTTAGTAAACAGCAAAGGGCAAGAAATTATAAAAATAGAATATAAAGAAATAAAGACATTAAAAGAAGGATATAAAAACGAGTACATAATAGTAGATGAAAATGATAATTCAGGAGTTATTAGTACAAGTGGAACAATAATAGTAACACCTGCATATAAAGAAATAAAATATTTAGGAAATACAGAAACATATGCAGTAATGGTGGATAATGTATGGACATTGATAAAGAAAAATGGAGAAGTGATAAACAATACATATAATTATATTTCAGCAAAAGGAGAAAATGTAGTAGTTGAAAAAAATGGAAAATACGGGATTATAACAACAAAGGGCGAAGAAAAAGTAGGACTAACATATGAAAATTTAGAATATGCATTCTCAGTTTACTATATAGCAAAACAAGAAGGCAAAACAGGAATTATAAATATAGATAACGAAGTAATTATTCCATTTGAATATACAAATATGTATTATGTAGAAGATAAGAGTATTTTAGTAGGAGATTTAACAGAAACGGAGACAGTTATTTTTGATAGTAATTTAGCTCAAAAATTAAAAGGAATATTTGTATTTGAAGAAGAATATATAAAGGCAAGAATAGATGGACAAAATAAATACTATAATTATAGATTTGAAGAAAAATCAAATAGAGATTTACTAACCAAAAATACATTATTTGTAAGTGAAAAAAATGGAAAATATGGTTTTGTGAATGTGTCAGGAGATGTAGTTGTAGATTATATTTATGATGATGCTAAAGAACAAAATGAAGTGGGATATTCAGCAGTAAAAAAAGATGGAAAATGGGGTTGCATAGATAGAGCAGGAAAGCTTATACTAGAACCAACTGTGAATTTAGACAGTAATTTATATACCGATTTTATTGGACAATGGCACTTATCAAATGAAGGAATTTATTATACAAAATAATGAAAATGAAGTTATATATTTTAGCAAATCTAGAATATATAACTTTAAATGTATAAAAGGAAGGGCAATCAATATGAGAGTATTATGTGGCACAGATATAATTGAAATAGAAAGAATAAAAAAATCAATAGAACATTCAGGGGAGAGATTTACCAATTTGGTATATACACCAGCTGAAAAGGAATACTGCGAAAGCAGAAGAGCAGCAAAATATTATCATTATGCAGGAAGATTTGCAGCAAAAGAGGCAATTTTCAAGGCAGTATCAGCATTGCTTAAAAATAAGTTTGATATAAGCTGGCATAATGCACAAGTAATAAATGATGAAAATGGAAATCCAGCAGTAGAGTTTGTCGGGATTAAATTTGAGAATATAAAGAATATTGATATAAGTATTTCGCATTGCCATGAATATGCAGTGGCTAATGTTGTAATATTAGTAGAATAATGTGCACTTTAAAATCCACTCCATCTTGTTGGATGTTGGACATTTTCTTTTGGTGTAGCAGTTGCTCAAAAAAGAAAAATCGGGGCATCCACATGGAGCTAGTTTGAGAATAAAAGGAGACTAAGATGGAATTATTTGATAGTCATGCTCATTATAATGATGAGAAATTTGCAAATGAAACAGAAATTGTAGAGGAAATATATAAAGCAGGAGTAACAAAATTAATAACTGCAGGATATAACTTAGAAACAACTAAAAAAGCAATAGAAATAGCCAATATTTATGATTTTGTATATGCGACGGCAGGTATTTCTCCAAATGATATTGATGATTTAAAAGAAGAATATTTTGAAAAAATAAAAACACTTGCCAAAGATGAAAAAGTAATAGCAATAGGAGAAATTGGATTGGATTATTACTGGAATAAAGAAAACAAGGATATTCAAAAACATGCATTTATCCAACAAATAAAAATAGCAAATGAATTAGATTTGCCAATAGTAATACATACAAGAGAAGCTGTACAAGATACTTTGGAAATCTTGAAAACACATAAAACGAGGGGAGTATTTCATTGTTGCCCACTTAACATTGAACTAATAAAAGAAGGTTTGAAATTAGGGTTTTATATATCATTTGCAGGACCAATTACTTTTAAAAATTCCAAAAATGCTAATCAAGTTATAGAATATGTACCGCTAGAAAAGATGCTAATAGAGACTGACTCCCCATATTTAAGCCCAGAACCACTAAGAGGAACACGAAACGATTCAAGAAATGTAAAATATATAGCACAAAAAATTGCAGATGTGAAGAATATTCCACTAGAAGAAGTAGCACGAATAACATATGAAAATGCAAAAAAAGTATTCAATATAGAATAATAAACAATTAACAACAAAAAGAACTTTGGAAATCCAAAGTTCTTTTTGTTTGATTAATTATTAAAATCAACTTTAACATTTTTTCTAGCTTCTGCTGTATCTACTTGGAATAGTTCTTCTGGTTTGAAACCGAACATATTTGCAATGATATTTGAAGGAACTACTTCTATTTTTGTGTTGTATTTTGTAGCAACATCATTATAGAATTGTCTAGAAAATGCTATTTTGTTTTCTGTATTTTGTAATTCTTCTTGTAATTGTGAAAAGTTTTGATTAGCTTTTAAATCAGGATAGTTTTCAGAAACTGCCATGATTGTTTTTAATGCTCCTGAAAGTTCGTTATCCAAATTAGATTTTTCTTTTATAGAAGTTGCATTTGCCCATGATGATCTAAGTTCAGTTACTTTTTCAAGAACACTACTTTCATGAGCCATATATCCTTTTACTGTATCTACTAAGTTTGGGATTAAATCAAATCTTCTTTGTAGTTGTACATCAATTTGGCTCCATCCATTTCTTACTTTTTGACGTAGTTTTACTAAGTCATTATATAATTTAATTACTATTAAAACTAATACGGCAATTACTATTAAAACGATTACAAGTGGTCCCATAATATTACCTCCTAAATTAATATTTTAACATTATGAATTATATCACAATTGATTATGGAATTGCAATAATTTATTGCAAAAAGCATATATTAGTGATAGAATGAAATTCGTATTTTGAAATTATTAAGTCCGCTCCACCTTGCTGAAAGTTCGATTTTTAAAATTTTAATACAGTTGTTTAAAATTTTAAAAATAAACTTTCATGTGGAGCTATTAAGAAAAAGCAATAGAGGTGATTTTATCGTGGTAAATAAAATTATAGATAATTTAAGAGATAAAAAAATAGCTATTTTAGGTTTTGGAGTGGAGGGAAAGTCTACATATAGATTCGTGAGAAAATACCTTAAAAATGCTGAAATTACAATACTTTGCAGCGAAGAAGATGAAGCAGAAAAAAGTGATATATTGAAGAAAGATGAGTTTGCTAAATTTGTAGTAGGTAAAGGATATTTAGATAATCTAGATAAATATGATGTGATTTTAAAAGCTCCTGGAGTTTCTTTTAAAAATATAGAAATTAATAAATTTGCAAATAAAATAACGTCTCAGTTAGAACTTTTTTTAGAATATAATAATTGCTTAACAATAGGAGTAACTGGTACAAAAGGAAAAAGCACAACAAGCTCATTGATTTATAGTGTGATTAAAGACCAGGGAAAAGATTGCTATTTATTAGGAAATATTGGTATTCCTATATTTGATAAAGTAGAAGAGATAACTGAAAATTCAGTAGTTGTATTAGAATTATCTTCACATGCTTTGCAATATGTAAAGAGATCTACCAATATTGCAGTATTATTAAATATATACGAGGAACACTTAGATCATTATAAAGATTTTAATGAATACATAGATGCTAAACTAAATATCTTGAAATGTCAGAAAAATACTGATATTGCTATATTTAATAGTGATAATGAGAATATAAAATATAATTACAAACAAAATGATTATGGAATAACAACTATGGGAAATTGTTTGAATAAAAACACAATAGAATTAAAACAAAATGATATATATTATAATGATAAAAAAATTATTACGATAAATGAAGATGAAATAAATTTGAAAGGAAAACATAATATAAATAATATTATGTTTGTACTAGCAGTAGTAAAAATAATGAATTTAAATATTGAAAAGGCATTTCAAACAATAAAACATTTTAAGCCATTAGAACATCGCTTAGAATATGTTGGAACAGTAGATGATGTGGAGTACTATAATGATTCTATAGCAACAATTCCAGAATCAACAATATGCTCAATAAAGGCACTAAAAAAAGTTAATACACTTATTGTAGGTGGAAAGGATCGAGGAGTAAAATTAGATAATCTAGTAGAATTTCTAAATAATAGTGAAATAAGAAATGTAATTTGCATGCCAAAAACTGGTGAATATATAGCAGAAGGACTAAAAAAATCAAATAAAAATGTAATTTTAGTTTCAACAATGGAAGAAGCAGTAGATATGGCAAAAAGAGTTACTGAAAAAAGTAAAATTTGTTTGCTATCACCAGCAGCAGCAAGCTATGGATTCTTTAAAAACTTTAAAGAAAGAGGAGAAATTTTTAAAAAAAATGTTTTAAATTAATAAAATAGAGGAATATATTGGTACAAGCTGCATATAATAAATATTACAATTATGTTACAAAAAATATTACAAAAATTTGACAAGTTTGGAAAATAATAGTATAATGAAGTTGGTCGCTTTAAGGAGGGATTATTATTTTAAAAAATAACATAAGAAAGATAATATTTTTTAGTATAATATTCGTAGTAATATTAGGAGCAGTAGTATTAGGTGGAAATATTAAATTAAATAGTGTAAATATAAAATTTTCTAACAACCATGAAATAACAGTGTTAACAGCAAAAACAAAAGTATCTGAAATATTAGAAGAAAATCACATAGTACTAGAAGAAAACGAAGTAGTAACTCCAGGAATGGATTCTGAGATAACAGATAAAAAAACAATAATAATAAGTGTACGTGGTGAAGCACCAGCAGAAATTGCAACAAATGTACAAACTGAGATAAAAGCGGAAGATGTAAAAGAAGAATATTCTAATATTAAAGAAGAAATCGTTGTTGAAATTGTTGAAATACCTTTTGCAACAGTAACAAAGGACGTATCTAATGGTTCTGCAAGTACAAGAAATGCAATAATTCAACAAGGTAAAAATGGTGAAAGAAAAGTTACTTACAAAGTAACATATAAAGATGATATTGAAATATCAAGAGAAGAATTATCTTCAGAAATAATAAAAGAACCAGTTGATAAAATTGTTCAAGTTCAAACAAAATCATTAATAACAGCCAGAAGCTCATTCTCTAGGGAAATAGGAACCTCAGGAAAATCAGGAGTGTATAAAGTAACAGCATACTGTGCATGTATGCAATGTTGTGGAAAAACAAATGGAATAACAGCATCAGGAACACATGCAACAGCTAACCGTACAATTGCAGCACCAAAAACATTTGCATTTGGAACAAAAGTGGTAATAAATGGAGTGACTTACACAGTAGAAGATAGAGGTGGAGCAATCCAAGGAAATAGAATAGATATATATATGAATTCGCATAGTGAAGCACTTCAATGGGGAGTTAGATATCTAGAAGTAGAAGTATTAGATTAATAAAAAATATATAGCAAGTACTAATAATAAATTAGTACTTGCATTTTATTGCAAAAGTAACAAAATAGGCAAAAATATTTTTATACATATTAGTTAAGAGAACTGTGATATATGTATTATAAATTGCAAATTAACATAAAACTGTGATATAATAAATATATGATTAAAAGTGAAACGAAACAAAAGGATAAAACACTTTCAATAGAAAAAATATTACTATTTTAAGATTACAGTAATATAATGAAAGTAGGAGATGCGAATGAAAAACATGTTAAAGAAAATAGTAAAAAATAATGAAATCGAAGAAAAGACGAAGAAAACAATAATTAATGATGATAGGATTGAATTTTTTAATATTATATCAGAAATTATTAATAATGAAACTGTAAGAAAGATGAAAGATTATAGGCAACATTGCGATACATCTTGCTATACACACTGTATGCATGTTGCGTATTATAGTTATATTATCGCAAAAAAATTAGGTTTAGATTATAAATCAACTGCACGCGCAGCAATGCTACATGATTTATTTTTATATGATTGGAGAATGAAATACAGAGATCCAAAAAATTATGGATTACATGGATTTGTTCATCCTAAAATTGCTTTAAGAAATGCATTAGAACAATTTGAACTAAATGTTAAAGAACAAGATATCATTGTAAAACATATGTGGCCGATGACAGTAGTGCTTCCAAAATACAAAGAATCATATATAGTAACACTTACAGATAAATATAGTGCTATTAGAGAAATATATACATATTATCTATCTAAATTAAGAAACAGAAAGATTTACAAATATGCATATGCTTTTTTTAGCTTGATGTTAGCAGTAAGAATAGTATAATTAAAATAAGTTTGCCATATAATCGAATTTGATTATATGGCATTTTAAATAAAATGATGAGAGAATTTCTTTATCCATATTGACTTAAACAAGCCTAATATGATACTATATAGCCAATGAATATAAAAAATATTCATAATAGTAAAGGGGGATATAAAATGGACGAAGAAAATTTTGAAAAAAAATCTTCAAAGAAAACGCTAAAAATAGTTTTATTAATACTATTAATACTAGCGATAGCTGGTGCTGTAACATTTTTTGCATTAAACAAAGTTAACTCTAAACCAGATAAGGTATTTGAAAAAGCTGTAGATCAGATGTTTGAAGAAACAGAAAAAGTACAAGAATACAAAACAGCAAGTATGGAATTAGATATTTCAGGAGAAGTAAAAGCAACAGAAACAAATACAAGTTCAGGAATATCAACAGTAGCAACACAAATAAATATGATAAATACTATATTAAAAGATGCAAAATTACATACTGAAGTACAAGTTGATTTAGAAAACAAATTGTTAGACTTAGTATTAGCTGCTCAATATCAAAACAAGGATGTGATTAGTGTTGAAGGACTAATACAAGATGGAAAAGTTTATGCTTATTTAAAAGACTTATATTCAAAATATATTGAAATACCATCAAGCGAGTTAGAAGGTATTGATGTATCAGCTATTTTTGAAACATCAAAAGGAAATGCAAATTTAACCAAAGACATAAAAGAAATACTTAAATCTAAAATAGAAGACTCTGAATTTGAGACAGAAAAAGCTGAAATTGAAATAGACGGAAAAACAAAAAAAGTTAACAAATCTACTATGAAATTATCAATGAAAGAACTAGGGGATATATGCTATGATATTTTAGATAAAGTAAAGGAACAACAAGATAGTGAAGTAAAAGAAATGATTACAGAGATGCAAGAAGAATTAAAAAATCCTGGAGAAACAGAAAACTACATGAACATTGATATTTATTCAGAAAAAACTGGAAATAAAATAGTTAAAGTTGACGTTAGTTTAGTAAATGAAGACGATGATGAAGTAATTTTAATTAGTGGTACAAAAACAGAAGATAAAACATGGGAAATTGTATTTTCAATTAATGAAGATTCAACAGATACAAAAGATGTTAAAGACATGATGAAAATGGTAATTACAGAAGAAAATGAAAATGAAGGAAAAATATCATTTACAGTTATAGTTGAAGAAGAAGGAATAGAAGCTACAGTAAATATAAAATACAAAGTTGAATACAATAAGGATATTGAAAAGAAGAATGTAAGAAATTCTATAAATGCAAATAGCATGACAGAAGCAGACTTTATGGAAATTTACCAAAATGCACAAAAAAATGAAATTCTAAAATCAATAATTGATTATGTTTCTGCAACATCAGGAATCGTTAATCAGGTACCAAATCCTTCATATAATAACTTATATAACTATTAATATTATAAAAGATATAGCATAAAATGATAAATGGAAGTAGACACAAAAAAGTGTCTACTTCTAATTTTTATAAAAATTTGTAAATGTTTTGAACTTATAAAAGCAAAAAAATACATAAATTTAGCATTTTTGAGAAAAATAAAAAAAGGTGATTAGAATGGATAATTCATATTGGTTAGAAACGACTAAAAGACCTCAGTTTGAAAAATTGAATAAAGATATAGAGGTAGATGTGTGCATAATAGGAGCTGGAATAACAGGAATAAGTACAGCATATATGCTACTAAATAAAGGTTTAAAAATATGTTTAATAGATAAAGGAGAAGTATGTAGTGGAGTTACTGAAAATACTACAGCAAAGATTACAAGCCAACATGGATTAATATATGATTATCTAATAAAAACATTTGGAAAAGAATATGCACAAAAATACTTTGAATCAAATGAGGAAGCAATAAAAGGAATAAAGGAAATTATAAAAAAAGAAAATATAGAATGTGATTTTGAAAGAGTAGAAAACTATATATATACATGCAAAGATGAATATATACAGAAAATAAAGGATGAAGTAGATGCTGTAAGAAATATAGGAGGGAATGCTGAATTTGTTGAAAAAAGCAATCTACCATTTGAAATAAAGGCAGGAATAAAATTAACAAATCAAGCTAAATTTCATCCTTTGAAATATTTATATGGATTAGTAGAAGTTATCAAAAAAAATAACATAGATATATTTACAAATTCAAGAGTTGTAGAAATAAAAAAGAAGTCAGAAGGATATAATGTAAATACAGAAGACGAGAAAACGATAGCTGCCAAATATGTAGTAATGTCAACTCATTATCCTATAAAAAATTTTCCTGGGATGCACTTTTTGAAAATGTATCAAGATAGATCATATGCAATAGCAATAAAGCCAAATAAAAAGCTTTCAAAAGAAATGTATATTTCAGCAGAAAGCCCAGTAGCATCATTTAGACCAATAAATGATGAATTCTTAATAATAGGTGGAGCAGAACACAAAACAGGAGAAAATAGTGTAGATTTAGATATAAGTTATAAACAACTAGAAACTTATGCAAAAGAAATTTATCCAAAAGCTGAAATAGAATATAGATGGGCAACGCAAGATTGTGTTTCAATAGATAAAGTACCATATATAGGAGATTTTTCGAATTTAATGCCCAATATTTATGTTGCAACAGGGTATAAAAAATGGGGAATGACAACATCATATGTAGCAGCTAAAATAATTTCAGATAAAATTTTGAAAAAAGAAAATGAATATGAAGAAATATACAAAGCAACAAGATTTGCACCAATTGGAAATTATAAAGAATTTGGAAACATGTTAAAACAAACAGTATATTCATTAGCAATAAATAAACTGAAGATACCAGATACAGCATTTGATGAAATAGAAAAAAACTCAGGTGGAGTAGTGGAATATAAAGGAAAAAAGATAGGAGCTTATAAAGATGAAAATGGTAAATTATTTATAGTTGAACCATATTGTGCACATCTTGGATGTGAATTATCATGGAATAATTTGGAGAAAACCTGGGATTGCCCATGCCATGGCTCAAGATACACATATGAAGGAAAAGTTATAACAGAACCAACGGTTAAGGATTTAAAGAAATTATAAAATAAAGAAGAATTATTATAGTTTTAATAATTCTTCTTTGATTTTAGATATTAATTAGTGAATCGCGAAAAAATGAATAGTTAATGGTGAATAGTATAAATGTGCTTTATATACTTTTTTTGAAAGCATTATTCACCATTCACTATCCACCATTAATTAATTACTGCGTTGTGCAACAACGCACATATGGTGCGCCTGGAGGGATTCGAACCCCCGATCTCGAAGTTCGTAGCCTCGCATTCTATCCAGCTAAACTACAGGCGCTAGTTCAATACTTATATATTATAAATGCTTTTCTTTAAATTTTCAAGTTTTTTTATAAAAATATTTAAAATCACTTGCAAATTTTTCATAAATATGCTATTATATTTAAGTGTCTAAAAACGGGGTGTGGCTCAGTTGGTAGAGCGCGTGGTTTGGGACCATGAGGTCGCACGTTCGATTCGTGTCACCCCGACCAAAAAAATCTCATAGTAAAGCTATGAGATTTTTTTTGCCTTAATATGTATAAAAGTATTTATTGAGGGTATTGAGAAACTTCTACTAATATTATATCTTCTCCAATACATTTAATATTTTCCCATGGTATTACGATGTCATTATTGGAAAACATATTAAATAATTTGCTATTTCCAGGAACAATTATTGATGTAATTATACCAGATTCTAAATTTGCAGTAACATCTTGAACATAACCAAGACGCTTACCATCAACAATGTTAATAACTTCTTTATGCTTGAAATCTAAACCTTTATTGTTCATAAACAGTCTCCTTTTATAACAGTATATTCATAAAAAAATAAAAAAGAAACTAAAAACGAAAAAGCATATTATTGCTTTTTCATTTTTGGCTTAGATATTAGTGAAGCAATGTAACCAAAGAAAATTGCAGCAGTTATACCACCTGCAGCGGCAGCAGTTCCACCAATCATAGCACCTAATATACCTTGTTCTTGTACTTTCTGAATAGCACCTTTTGCTAAAAGATTTCCAAATCCAGTTAAAGGAACAGTTGCACCAGCACCTGCAAAATCAACTAAATATTGATATACTCCAAATCCACCAAGAATAGCACCCAGTGTTACAAATATAACTAAAATTCTTGCAGGAGTGAGTTTGGTTTTATCAATTAAAATCTGACCAACAACACAAATTGCTCCACCTACTAAAAATGCACGAAGTAGCATCATCCAATTAAGATTGCTAATAAAATCTTGAAAATTCATAAAAACCTCCTATATACTAGTCTCAATAGCAATGGCATGAGCAATTCCAGGAATACTTTCGCCTTGCTGAGCAGTTGTTGAATTAGTTAGGGCTCCAGTAGCAATTAAAAGAACCTTATTTAATTCTTTTTGTTTTAATTTATTAAACACATAACCAGAAAAAACAGTGGCACAACAAGCACAACCACTACCACCAGAATGAGTATCTTGGGTTGCCTTATCAAATATTAAAACACCACAATCATTATAATTAGATTTGATATTATATCCTTTTGTAAGAGACATTTCACTTAAAATCTCTTTACCAATGTGTCCTAAATCTCCAGTTAAAATTACATCATAATAACTCGGATTCCTTCCAGTATCTTTAAAGTGAGTAATCAAAGTATCTAAAGCAGCAGGAGCCATAGCAGCACCCATATTATTAGCATCTTTAATTCCCATATCAACTACTTTTCCAGTAGTTATACAAGTTACGTATGGACCATCACCACTTTTGGAAAGAATAGCAGATCCTGAACCAGTTACAGTCCATTGAGAAGATGGTGGTCTTTGGTTACCAAGTTCCAATGGAAATCTGAATTGCTTTTCAGCACTACAAAAATGACTAGAAGCAGCACAAATACACTTATCAGCAGCACCGCCATCTATAAAAATAGAACCTAATTGCAATCCTTCAACAAATGTAGAACATGCCCCAAATATTCCATATAATGGAATTCCAAGTTCTCTTAAACCAAAGCTGGAAGAAATACACTGATTAAGCAAATCACCAGCAAAACAGTAATCTACATCACTCGCAGCGATTTTTGCCTTGGTTATATTTGAATTTACAGTTTCTTTAATAATCTTGCTTTCAGCTTTTTCCCAAGTTTTTTCTTGCCAAAATTCATCTTCTAAACATTTATCAAAATAAGATGCAAGTGGTCCTTGAGATTCTTTAGGACCTACAATAGATGCTGTTTCTAAAATCGTAATAGGATTATCAAATTTTAAAGTTTGTGAACCTAATTTTTTCATTTAATTTAACCTCCATTAAAAATAAAATAAATAATTCCAACAAGAACAGAAGAAGAAATACCATAAACAAGTACTGGACCTGCAACAGTAAACATTTTTGCACCAACTCCCATTACATAACCTTCAGATTTGTATTCCATTGCAGGTGAAACAATTGAATTTGCAAAACCTGTAATAGGGACTAATGAACCTGCTCCAGCAAATTTACCAATTTTATTAAATAAATTTAAAGCAGTTAAAAATGCACTTAAGAAAATCAAAGAAATAGAAACAATGGTTGCACTAATTTCTGGAGTTAAGCCATTGTATTTACAAAGCTCCATTATTATTTGACCAATTCCGCAAATTAATCCACCAACCCAGAAACTGTTAAAACAATTTTTAAGAATAGGAGAATTAGGAGACTTCTGATTTACATATTCTTGATATTCAGAATTAGTATTAATCTGTTTCAAAAAATCACCCCCTATGATCGATGTCAAAAGTTAAATCTATAGTAGTATAATACTTGACAATCTTATTTCCATCAACTTCAGCACTTTGATCTAATATTGTAATGGAAGATATATAATCAATTGTTTTAGAAGCTTCTTGTATTGTTTGAACAATTGCGTCTTTCCACGAAATATCAGAAGAACCTGTTATTTTTAAATGTTTTTTTGCTATCATATACATCATTACCTTTCTAAAATAAATATAAAGATATTTTAACCGCAAAAGTAAAAAATATACGACTAAATATTACAGAAATATTACGCAAATATTACATTTGGATTATAAATCATGAAAAACTATTGACTAAAAAAAAAAATAATGTAAAATTAAAGTTGTAAAATGTAAAATAAATAAGAATGAGGAGATTATTATGCCAAGCTGTCTAGGTTTATATGTAGATAAAAGAATAATTAAATACGCAAAAGTGTCTAAAGATAAGAAAAATTTTAAAGTAGAAGCATATGGAGTGAAATTTTATGAAAATCTAGAAGAAACTATAGAACAAATTATTAAAGAAACATATAGTTTTCAAATACCAATTTGTATAAACATTTCAGATGAAAAATACAAATATTCAACTTTATTAAATTTACTAAAGCCAAAAGACCTAGAAAAAGCAATAGACACGGAATTTGAATATTATTGTAGTACAAGTTCAAAAAATAAAAATACACTTGAATATAGACGCTTAATAAATGCAAATACTTTAAATAATGAAGATAGAGATAAATTAAATGTTATATATGTATATGCAAATAAAATAAGTGTTGTAGAAAGAATACAATTATTAGATTCATACAAGATAGGATTAATATCACCAATAGCATTAACAATTCCAAACTTAAATCAATTTGCAACTGGAGAAAACAGTATATATGTTAATATTGAAGATAAAACAGAAATAACAACAGTTGCTCAAGGAAAAATTCAAAAAATTGATAAAATAGATAAAGGAATGGATAGCATACTAAAAGCTATAGAAGTTAGAGAAAACTCATTATCTAGAGCATATGAAGCTTGTAAAAATACAACGGTATATACAAAAGCAGGACAAAACTTAAAAATAGATGGAAATGAATACTTAGAAGAAATTATAGTAGGACTATCAGACATTATAGAAGAAGTAAAAAAAGTTATAGATAAAAGCGAAATACAAATTGATAACATTTATTTAACAGGTACAGGAATAGTTATAAATAATGTTGACTTGTTCTTCCAAGAAAACTTTATGGACAAGAAAACAGAAATATTAATCCCATATTTCACAGAAAAAACAAATACAAAAATAAATGTAAAAGATTATGCAGAAGTAAACTCAGCAATATCACTTGCAATGCAAGGAATAGAACTAAAACCAGAAGACGTTAACTTTTCTAACAAGGGAACAACAATGAGTAATTTGAAAACTTTATTAACAGCAGATGTAGGAAAGGGAACCGGAAAGAAGATATTAGAGTCTATAGACTTAAAAGCAAGTTTCAAAAAAGAACTAGATGGGGTAGAAAAAGGAATGCTAAGATTAGCATACATATTAGTATTTATAATTCTATTCTATGTTGGAGTATTATACTTCTTAACAACAAATATGAAAGGTAAAATAAATGAAACACAAGCAGTAATAAACGATACAAATAGAAAAATTGCAGAAGTTATATCATATAAATCGTTAATTGATGCAAGAAATACAGAATACCAAGGCATAATAGACCAAATAGAACAAAACAGTAATAATGCAAGCGAGTCATACTCAAGCAAAATGCAAATTCCGATTTTACTAAATAAAATAATGAATACGATTCCTTTAGGAGTACAATTAACAGCAATTGAAAATACAACTGGAAAATCAATTGTTATACAAGCAAGAGCAGAAAAATATGATCAATTAGCATATTTTAAAACAGTACTTGCAGAAGAAGGAATTTTAACTAATGTTGTAATAAGTAAAGGTGAAAATGTAAATGGAATAATAACAACTACAATACGAGGAGAATTACCATATTAATGTTAAGAAAGGAAGAATAACATGAAAAAAATTTTGATATTACTACTAATCATATTATTAGGATTACTAGCTTATATGATGGTATATAAAAATGTTCAAATTGGAAGTTGGAAAAGTACAAATATAGAAGAATTAAAAGCGCTTAAAGAAAGTTTGGACAAAGAAATAGAACAGGCAAGAGAATTAAATGAAGCTACATATACTAGCAAAAAGGAAGAACTAAATACTAGTGCTAGACAACTAAAGAAAACAAAAGCAAAATATGAAGCAAAAATGCAATACTTAGGAGAAGATGCAGAACTAGGAATAATAAAAACAAAAGAATACAAAATTGAATATTTGTGGGCAGTTCTAGAAAACTATGCAAGAGACCAGGGAATACAAATAAAATTAGACTTAATTGAAAATGGTTCAAATGACTTGTATAATATGAATATAACAGCTAAAGGTCATTACCAATATATTACAAATTTTATTGAAAACATAGAAAGAGATGATACTTTAGATTTTAAAATAGAAGAATTTAAAATAGTACCAATGACAGTTGAAACTTCAACAAAAACTTCTACAAACGGAAAAACTACAACACAGAAAGTAACTGCAGACACAACAAATTTGCAAGCAACATTCACAATAAAAAATGTAAAAATTGGATTAAATTAAGGAGAAGATGTTAATGTTTAAAACAATGTTTAAAGAATTAGGTATAATTATATTATTGCTTATAGCAATAGGCTTAGTTTTCGTAATGGTCTTTTATGATTATAATACAATAAATACAACAATTCCAAAAAAAGTAGAAGCATATGAACTCCAAAGTGATGTAAGAGAAGAATTAGAAGAAACATTAAAAGCAAAAGAAACACAAGAATTGGTAAAAACATACATATTAGATGAAAATGATTTACGTACTTATGAAGCTAAAAATACATATGAAAAAGGAAAGCCAAATCCATTTTCACAATATGAAGAAAGTACACCAGAAGGAACTGATAACTCATCAGGAACAACAACTTCAGGAAATAATACTACAGGAAACAACACAACAGCTGGAGGAGATTCAGGTAAACTAACTGACCCAACAAGGGGAAAATAAATTATGGTAATATTTATTATGTAAATATATACAATTACAAAACCAAAGAGGGGGTGAAAAAACAAATGAAAAATCAAAATGGTATTACATTAATAGCTTTAATTATAACAATCATTGTTATGTTAATATTAGTAGCAGTAACAGTAACAACAGCAGTTCAAAGTGGATTATTTAATAAAGCAGGAGAAGCAACACAAGGATGGAAAGAAAAAGAAAATGATGAACTACATTTAGATGAAAAAATAACAAGTAACGGTGCAACAGGAATAAACGCTATTGTAAATCAATATACTAATGCACAAGAAACAGAATCTAACTCATAATAGCATAAAAGCTACTTAATTGGCATATACATTATAAAAATGTGTATGCCAAAAATTCTATTAATAGTTTAAACAAGGAAGAAAAATGAAAATAATATTATACATATACATGTACATAATAGGTGTAGTGCTAGGAAGCTTTTTTACACTAGCTATACATAGAATTCCTAAAAAGGAAGATATAACACACACAAGGTCATATTGTCCTAAATGTAATCATAGATTGAATTTTTTAGATCTTATACCAGTATTAAGCTACATTTTTCTAGGAGGAAAATGTAGATATTGTCATGAAAAAATAAGACCAAGATATCTAATTATAGAATTATTGTCTGGAATGATATTCCTTCTATTTACCATATCATTAAATATAGATATATTTAATATCGAAATAAATAAGATTGTAGCATTAGTGTTTGGAATTATTTTTATAAGTACAATATTTATGATATTAGGAATTTTTAAAGAATACAAAAAAGTACAAAAAGGTGTATTAGTATTTGGTATTATTTCATTAATACTTTATATAACATATCTATACATATTCAAAGTAATAAATATTTATAGATATATTATATATATAATTATGATGTTGACACTATTGATAATAAATTTAAATGTAAACAATGAAAAAGTAAAAAGAACATCATTTATAGCTTTTTCACTAATTGGAGCAATGAACATTATAATTATCTTAATATAAGAGGTGAAAAATGAAAGTAAAAATTTCAAAAAAGCAAAATGGATTTGTAGTTTCAGAGGCAATACTTGCAATTTTAATATTAATAATGTTTACAGGAATAATAACATCTTTAATATATAATATAGTGCTAAACTCAAAAAGAGTAAAAATAAGTAGCCAAGAAATAGCATATATAACAGATGTATTTAATCATACAGAAATTATTAAATACAATGATGTTACAGAAGAAAAACTTATAGCATATGTAAATAATAAAGCTGAAACGAAAAACTCTTTATCTGCAGGACAAGATTTATCAGTGCTAACAACACCATATAAAATGAAAATAGAAGTTGAAACATATATTCCAGAAGACAAAACCAATGGTACAAAGGATTTAGTAAAAACAATAAAAGTTAGAGTAGAATGTGTGCTTGCAAAAAAAACATATGCAACAGAAATGAATACAGTAAGACAAATAAAAAACTTAGAATTAGAAGAATTATTATAATTTAGTAAATTGTGGTATATAACAAAAAGATATTTGAAAAGACAGCAAAATATATTATAATAAAGATAAGTTTAAAATATTAAACAAAAGAAAAAATTATATGCTTTAAAAGATATTTTAAAGAAGATGAAGGAGGAAAGCATGGCAACACAAAGAGGACCAATAGGAATTGAATTAGTAAAAAAAGGAATTTTAAAACAGTCAGATATTGATAAAGCACTAGAATATCAAAGAAGAAACCCAGATAAAAGAATAATAGAAATAATTGATATACTAAACTTGTGTGATCAATATATACTTTTACAAACTTTAGGAGAAGTATTAGGCGAAAAAACAATGATGTTTAGTTATGGAGACATAAGCATAGATGTAAAAAAATATATACCAGTCGATATGGCAAAAAAATATAAGGCAATACCATTTGAGATTGATAATAGCAAAGTAAAGGTATGCTTTGCAGATAATTCAAATGATGTAGCTACAGAAGCAATGAGATTAATTTTCTTAAATAAAGGTCTAGTTATGGAAAAATACATAACCTTTGAAAGAAACATAAGAGATGTAATAAACCAGCTAGAAGGTTCAGATTCAGAAGATATAGATAGTGCAGGAGATGCAACAACATTAGTAGATAATATAATAAAGAATGCAATGAAAAAAAGAGCCAGCGATATTCATATAGAACCAATGGAAGATTCTATAAGAGTAAGATATAGAATAGATGGAGAATTAATAAAAGTCGCAGAAATAAAAAAAGAAAAACAACCACAAATAATAGGAAGACTAAAAGCAATTTCAAATATGTATCAAGAAAGAAAAGAAGATCAAGATGGTAGAATACTTATGTACCCAGATTATAATATTCGTGTGTCTTCACAACCAAATGTATATGGAGAAAAATTTGTTTTAAGATTATTGAAAAAGAATGTAAGCATCAAAGGATTAAAAGAGTTAGGATATCCACAATCAGATGAAGAAATAAGAAAGAACTTAAACAAAAGAAATAGCATAACAATAATAGCGGCACCAACAGGAGAAGGTAAAACTACAACGTTATATAGTATAATTGATTATCTAAATAATCCTAATATTAATATAACAACAATAGAAGATCCAGTTGAAATTCGTATTCCAGGATTAAATCAAATAGAAGTGACAGAACAATTAAGATTTTCAGATTCTCTAAGAACAGTATTAAGACAAGATCCAGATATCATATTACTTGGAGAGATTAGAGACTTAGAAACAGCAGAAATAGCCTTACAGGCTGGACAAACAGGACACTATGTTTTATCAACAATACATACAATTGATAGTATAGAGGTAATTACAAGATTAAGAAAAATGGGAATTTCAAATTATGATATTTCAAGTACAGTAGCAACAGTAATTTCACAAAGATTAGTAAGAAAAATATGTCCACATTGTGCAGAAAAAAGAGAATTTTCAGACAAAGAAAAAGATATTATAAATTCATACTGCGACAAATATGGAATAAAAGTTGATTTTAAAGATAAATTTACATATATACCAAAAGGCTGTAGTGAATGTAATAATACAGGATATTATGATAGAATTGGTATATTTGAAGTTTTATCACTTACAGATGAAATAAAAGAAATGATAATAAGTGATGAGTCAACACTAAAAATAAGAGAAAGAGCATTAAAAGATGGGTACATACCACTTGCAATGGACGGAATACTTAAAGTTGTAAATGGAATAACGACATTAGAAGAAATTAATAAGAAAATAATACTTTATTAATAAAAGTAGTTGGAGGAAAAAATGATAAATATTGATAAAATAATGAAGACAGCAATAGAAAATAATGCATCAGACATACACTTGGTATGTGACAGAAAACCATCTATAAGAGTAGCAAGAGTATTGAAAGAGCTAGAATATGAAGATATTTTAACAGAAGCAGATATGTTTGAAATATATGAATACTTTATAAGGGGAAATGTAGAAAAGGATTCAGAATACCAAAGATCAAAACAAATAGATTTTTCACTTCAATATGGGGAAGTGAGATTTAGAGGAAATATATCATCAGCAGACGATGTTCCAGTACTTACACTAAGAATAATAAAAAACGAACTTCCTAGATTTGAAGAATTAGGAGTTCCAGATATAGTAAGAAGAATGATGTATCAACCACAAGGATTAATTTTAGTGACAGGGAAAACAAACTCAGGAAAAACAACAACACTAAATGCTTTAATAAATGAAGTAAATGAAAATGAACCTAAAAAAATATTGACATTAGAAAAACCAATAGAGTTTAAACACAAATCAAAGAAATCTTTAATAGTACAAAAAGAAGTAGGAATAGGGAAAGATACATTAACATTTAGAGATGGAGTAAAAAATTCTTTAAGAGAAGACTGCGATATTTTAGTAATAGGAGAGATTAGAGATAAAGAAACAATGGAAGCTGCTATAGATATGGCAGAATCTGGACATTTAGTACTTGGAACACTACATACAAAATCTTGTGCAGAAACAATTGATAGAATTATTAATTTTTATGAAATTAGAGATCAAGCCAGTGTAAAATATTTAATATCATCTTTATTAAAATTAGTAGTTTCACAAAGACTATTAAAAGGTTTAGAAAATAATTTAGTATTATTACCGGAGATTATGGTAGTTGATAATGTAGTAGCAAGTTGTATAAGAAAAGAGAAATTTAGTGTATCAGAATTAGAAGATGCTATCCAAAGTAGCTTAGGGAAAGGAAATGTAAGCTTAATAAATTCTTTAGCAGAATTATATGTTGCAAATAAAATAAGCTTAGAGCAAGCCAAATCACAAATAGAAGAAAAAAATATAGAAGTATTAAACAGAACAATTATGCAAATGAAGATGAAAAAGATGTAAACAATTAATAAGAGATAGGAGGAACAAACAATGCCTGTTTATAAGTATAGAGCAGCTACGAGGCAAGGTGATGTTGTAGAAAATAGGATAGAAGCAGCAAACAAATTTATATTACTAAAAAAGCTGAAACAAAGTGACTTATTACCTATTTCAATTACTTCAATTAATGTAAAATCAAGCAAAAAAATAAATAAACAAAAAAGAAATTTAGAAACAAGTAATAGTGTATTGAAACAAGTTAGAGCAGAACAAATTAGAAAAAATATTGATGGAAGAGAAGATACATTTTGGAAAAAGGCTAATGAAATTTTAAATAAGGGTAAGAAAATTACTAAAAAAGATATAAAAATCTTTACCCAAAATTTTTATTTATTAAAAAAAGCAAACTTTAACAATATCCATGCATTATCGACAGTTCTAGAAACGATTGAAAACCCAACATTAAAAGCAATAGTAGAAGATATTTTGCTTGGAGTAGAAGCAGGTGAAAACATATATACAACAATGGAATACTATTCATCAGTATTCCCGCCTATATACGTTAATATGATAAAAGTTGGAGAAATGTCAGGAGCATTAACTAATGCATTGGAGCAATCAGTTCGCTATCTAGAAGACACGGAAGAAATGAATAGAAAGTTAAAAGCAATTTTAGTTCCAAATATTATACAATTCGTAGGATTATTTGTATTGTTAATTGTAGGAACAATAGTAGCAATGCCAATGTTACAAGGAGTACTAGATCAATTTGGATCAAAAGATAAGCTACCTAAAATGACTATACAATTTTCTAACTTCTTAGATTTTGTAATAAGCATTTGGTATATACCAGTTGGTATAATAATTGCAGTAACTGCAATTATTATATGGTATGTACATACACCAAAAGGAAAATATAAATTTCACTTATTCAAATATAAAATGCCAGTATTTGGAAAATTAATATATGCCATAGATTTTTCAAGGCTTTGTCAATCAATATTATTAAACTTAAGAAATGGCATGAGAATACAAGAAGCTTTAGAAACAGGTAAAAACGTATCTAATAACTTAGTAATGTTATCAATCTTAGAATCAGCAATAAATAATACTGTAACAGGACAATCATGGATAGAACCTTTTGAAGAATCAGGACTATCAACACCTATGATTACAGAAATGCTAAAAATAGGTATGCAGACAGATTTAACAGAAATGATGGAAAAATTGGTAGCATATATGCAAATAGATATAGATGAAATAATGCAAAGAATTATAAAAATATTACCACAAATTGTATATTTGATTGTAGGTGTAATGCTTATATTCGTAGTTATAGTAGTTTTAGTACCAATGATAAACATGTACATGGGTGGTTGGATGTTCAGTGCATTCGATTTATAATTCAAATAAAATTCACAAAAATACTTGTTTTTTTCTAAAAAATATGCTAAAATCAATAATAGTGTTTTTTAGTACAATTTTAGGAGGTGCAATATATAATGGCAAAATGTGAAATTTGTGATAAATCAATAAGTTACGGGAATCAATTAAGTATTACTCGTTCTCATATAAGTAAGAGAACATCAAGAACATTTAAACCAAACTTAAGAACAGTAAAAACAATAGTAAATGGTCAACCAAAAAAAATAAAAGTTTGTGCAAAATGCTTAAGAGCAGGAAAAGTAAAAAAAGCGTAAAATAAAATATAAAGGGCTAGATTAAATTCTAGCTCTTTTGTTTTATACAAGGATATTTATGTAGTAGTACTAATTATCCTTTACACCAAAAATTAATTTAACAAATCCCCTCAAAAATTTAGGGACTCTTTTCACAACTATAGTCATATAAACACACTCCTTTAAAAAAATTAGCAACAAAGCCATGCAATGCCAACAAGAATAACAATAACGCTAATTAAGAATAACCAGCCAGTAAAAGGAAGCAATATTACGAGTAAAATACCCATCCCTAAACCAATTAAACAAACAGCTAGAGTCTTTTTCAGAAACTTAAGCATATCAATTACCTCCTTTTGTTATAGTATATTAAAGATTACATAAAATTGTGAAATATGATTTTAGAAAGGATAAAAAATGATTGAATATATATATCCATCTGTATGCGGAATGTGCGATGAAATCAATGAAAACTATCTTTGCACAAGATGCAAAGAAAAATTAAAAGGATATTTAATAAATAAAATAGAAAAATGTAAAAATGATAAAAGTGTATATTATGATTATAAAATAAAAATACTAAAATATGAAAATATAATTAGGGAAAAGATAATAGAATATAAATTTAATGAAAAAACATACATGTATAGCACGCTTGAAAAAATAATATTAAATGATGAAAAAATATGTAGTTTTCTAAAAAAGTATGATATAATAATACCCGTACCACTGTATCCAAAAAAGAAACTAGAGAGAGGGTATAACCAAACAGAATTAATAGCTAAAAAAATAGCAAAAGATTTACAAATAAAAGTGGATACAAAATTGCTAAAAAAGATTATAGACACAAGAAAACAAAGTACACTAACGAAGCAAGAAAGAAAGAGCAATGTAAAAGATGCATTCAAAATAAAAAGTTCTAAAAATATAGAAGGAAAAAAAATCATATTATTTGATGATATATATACAACAGGAAGTACAATGAATGAATGCAGCAGAATTCTAAAAAAATCAGGAGCAAAAGAAATAGCAATACTAACAATAGCAGTAGACTAAAATTTTACAAAGGAAGGATTGATAAAGCATGGAAGATCTTGTAGAAAGTATATTAGACTATGTAAGGTCAGATTATACCGACTATGCAGTAATGATAAACGGAGAATGGGGAAGTGGAAAAACATATTTTTGGAACCACAAGATAAAAAATAGAATTGATGGAATGCAATTTAATGGAAGAAAGTATACAACTATCTATATGTCTTTATATGGTATATCAAACCTAGAAGAAATAAGCAAAAAGATATTTATAGAAACAACACAATTAATGGATAAAAATATGAAAAAATTCTTAGAAAGTACAGGAGCTCATGCTATTCCAGAATACGCAAAAACAGGATTAAATATGGCGAATCTTTTTGGAGTCACACAAAATGGAGACAAAGTAGACTATGGAAAATTCTTTGCGACAGATGATAAAGTATTATGTTTTGATGACTTAGAAAGAGCTAATGTTGATGTTATTGACATTTTAGGATATATAAATAATTTCGTAGAACACGATCATATAAAAACAATAATTATATGTAACGAAAAAGAACTTTCTACAAAATTAAAAAACAGTAACCTAGAAATGAAAACTTTTATAGCAACATATATACTAGATAAAGAAGGAACACTATCAAATACAGATAAGCCAATGGTAGAAAGAATTCAAGATAAAATAGAATATGTATTTGATAAAGCAAATGACTATGAAAGGATAAAAGAAAAATTAATAGGTGAAACTTTTGAATACAGACCAGAATTTAATTATATAATAAATGGAATTTTAATGCGATATGAAAATGATAAAGAACTAATAAGATTTTTACATGAAAATACACCATATATAATAACAACATTTAACAAGAGTGGAACGAGAAACTTAAGAATTTTAAAACACGCATTAAATGACTTCAAGAAAATATTTGAAATGGTAAACAAAAATAATCCAAACACAAATTATAGAGTAATGCAAACAATGCTAATATTTACAATAGCGATTTCATTTGAAATAAAGGCAGGAAAAATAACAAAAGATAAATTCGTAAATATTAAAGATAATGAGGACTATCGCTCAATATTAGTATCTTCAAGAGTTTTAATGGATAATAGACAATTTTATATTAAAGAATTTGATAATAATTATTACTACAATTTTAAAGCAGAATATAGATTTTTCAAATTCATAGAAGTATATGTAAGAACAAGAATATTTGATACAAGAATATTCAAAGAAAATATGGAAGCAATAATTAACACAGTAGATACAGAAAAATTACCAAGCTATAAAAGATTGCTAACAGAAGAATATTGGAAAATATCAGATGACCAATTTCCAGAGATTATAGAAGACGTTATAAAGAATGTAAAGGAAGGAAAATTACAATTAATAGATACAATGAAACTATTTATGTATTTCACATACTTTACAAAAAAAGGACTAATAAATTATGATATAAAAACAATAAAAACAATATTTTCTGAAGGTATGAACATATCGGCACTAAATTCAAATTATATAGAAAACCCAGATGAAGAGTTAAATTCATTACTATTAATAGACAAAGATTTAGATATAGAAGATATATTAGCACATTTCTATATGCTAAATGATATGCTAAAAGAAAAAATGTATACAGAAAAAGCGGCAGACATATTCAAGAACATACCAATGAAAATGGAAACATTCTATGAAAGATTTGACCAAGAATGTATGGATGTTCCAATATTAAAATACTACAATGCACATCAACTATTCCAAAGAATATCTTGTGCAAGTAATGAAGAAATAGTAATAATAAAAGAAAAATTAATAGAAAGAGCAAGAAAACATCACAAAGAATTAGAAGCAGAATTAGATAATTTAATAAAGTTAAAATATATAATAGATGACTATATAAAAGGAAAAATAATGGGAATAAAAATTGTTATGCTTAAAGAATTATCTAAAGAGTTGGAACATATAATTGCTTCATATAACGAAACAGAAGAGAGAATAGAAGAGGAATAAAGGAAGGGAAAAAATGGAAGAATTAAACCTAAAATACTATTTTAAAAGTATTGATGAATTTTCAGAAAAAGAAATATTTATCAACTGCGTAGAAGTATGGGAGCCATTAAAAAAATTAAAAGAATATATAAATAAAAAAATAGTAGAGAAAGATTTAAAAATAAATAAAGCACAAATTGGAGAATTTGTTTCAATAACAGGCAATTACTTCATAGATGAAGGAACAAAAATTGGAGCAAATGTAACTATACAAGGACCAGTTATCATTGGAAAAAATGTAGAAATAGCGGCAGGAGCATTTATTAGGCCATATACAATACTTGGAGATGGGTCATCTGTAGGACATGGCTCAGAAGTAAAACATGCAATAATACAAAATAAGGCAAAAGTAGCTAGTTTAGCATTTGTAGGAGATAGTATTTTAGGTAAATCAACAAGAATAGGAAGCGGAATAATACTAGCAAACAGAAGATTTGACCAAAAAAATATAACAGTAAAAATAAATGGAGAAAAATATGATATGCAATCAGACTTCTTTGGAGCAGTAATAGGAGACAGTACAAGACTAGGAGCAAACAGTGTAACTGTACCAGGAACACTAATAGGTCCATACACATGGATACTACCAACAGTACAAGTAAGAGGATTTGTACCAGCAGAAAAAAGAATAATGCCAAAAGCAGAATACACAATCGTGGACAATCCAAAAGTTGAATTGAAATAATATCATTGCTTAAAGTATTCAGAAATTATTCAGTTTCAAAAGATAAAAACAATATATATATAATTTTGAATGTGAAGGAGGTTATTCAATGTGGAGTTAGAAATTCTGTGAACACTTTGAATACATACGAATTGAAAAATTTTATTATATATTGTTTGAAATGAAAATAAATAATTGAAAGGACAAAATATATGGACTTTGTACACCTACATATGCACACAGAATACAGTTTATTAGATGGAGCAAATAAAATAAGTGAACTACCAGCAAGAGCTAAAGAATTAGGAATGAATTCATTAGCGATTACTGACCATGGAGTAATGTTTGGAGTAGTTGACTTTTACAAAGAATGCAAAAAAGTAGGAATAAAGCCAATAATAGGATGCGAGGTATATGTGGCACCTCGCACTCGTTTTGATAAAGAAGCAGACATAGATAAAAAGTATTCACATTTAATATTACTTGTAAAAAATGAAACAGGATATAAAAATTTAACTGAGTTGGTCTCAAAAGGATTTACAGAAGGATTCTATTATAAGCCAAGAATAGATTTAGAAATATTAGAAAAATATCATGAAGGTTTAATATGCTTAAGTGCATGTTTAGCAGGAAGTGTAAATCAAGCAATATTAAAAGATAATATGGAAGAAGCAAAAAAAATAGCATTATGGCATAAAAATGTATTTAAAGATGATTACTATTTAGAGATACAACCAAATGGATTAAGAGAACAAGTGCTAGTAAATCAAAAATTAATTCAAATGTCTAAAGAACTAGACATTCCGTTAGTTGCAACCAATGACGCACATTATTTAAAAAAAGAAGATGCATATGTGCATGAAATATTACTGTGTATTCAAACAGGGAAAAAAATGAATGATGAAGACAGAATGAGAATGGGTGTAGATGAATTCTATGTTAAATCACCAGAAGAAATGGCAGACTATTTTAAAAATGTACCAGAAGCAATAGAAAATACAGTAAAAATAGCAGAGAAATGTAATTTCGATTTTGAATTTGGAAATACAAAACTTCCAAATTACGAAGTACCAGAAAAATATAATACACATGCAGAATTCTTTAGGGAACTATGCGATATAGGACTTAAAAAAAGATATGGAGAAAATCCACCAAAAGAAGCAAAAGAAAGATTAGAATATGAAATATCTGTAATAGAAAAAATGGGATATGTAGACTACTATTTAATAGTATGGGATTTCATAAACTATGCAAAGCAAAACGGTATTTCCGTAGGGCCGGGACGTGGTTCAGGTGCAGGCTCAATTGCTGCTTATGCTTGTGGAATAACAGATATAGACCCCATAAAATATAGCCTACTTTTTGAAAGATTTTTAAATCCTGAAAGAATAAGCATGCCAGATTTTGACGTAGATTTTTGTTATGAAAGAAGACCAGAAGTAATAGAGTATGTTGGAAAGAAATATGGAAAAGACCATGTATCACAGATTATAACATTTGGAACAATGTCAGCTAGAATGGTAATAAGAGATGTTGCAAGGGCATTAGATTTTCCTTATGCAGAAGCAGATAAACTTGCAAAAATGATACCATTTGAAATACATATAACAATAAAAAAAGCGATAGAACAAAATATAGAATTAAAAAACTTATATGAAAATGATGAAAAAATTAAAAATTTATTAGATATAGCAATGAGACTAGAGGGATTACCAAGACAGGCTTCAACACATGCATGTGGAGTTTTAATTACAGACAAACCAGTAGTAGAGTATGTTCCATTGTATGTTAATGAAGGAGTTATAGAATCTCAATTTATCATGACAACACTTGATGAACTTGGACTATTAAAAATGGACTTCTTAGGATTAAGAACATTAACAGTTATCTCTGATACAATAAATTTTGTAAAGAAAAATCAGGGAATTGATGTAGAATTTGACCAAGACATGAATGATCAAAAAGTATTTAAAGAGACATGGCAATCAGGAAATACTGTTGGAGTATTTCAATTTGAAAGTCAAGGTATGACTAATTTCATGAAAGAATTAAAACCAGATACACTTGAAGATATCATAGCAGGAGTATCTTTATATAGACCTGGACCAATGGATCAAATACCAAGATACATAAGAAACAAATTAAACCCAGAGCATAGCGAATATACTCATCCAGACTTAGAACCAATATTAAATGTAACTTACGGATGTATGGTTTACCAAGAACAAGTAATGCAAATTGTAAGAGATTTGGCTGGTTATTCATTAGGACGAGCAGACTTAGTAAGAAGAGCGATGGGAAAGAAAAAGCTAGATGTAATGGCGAAAGAAAGAGAAAACTTTATACATGGACAAACAGATGAAAATGGAAATGTAATAATAAAAGGTTGTGTAAGAAACGGTATAGACGAAGCAAGTGCCAATAAGATATTTGATGAAATGGCAGAATTTGCAAAATACGCATTTAACAAATCACATGCAGCAGCATATGCAGTAGTAGCATATAGAACGGCATATTTAAAAACGTATTATCCAGTAGAATTTATGGCAGCTACATTAAACAGCTTTTTAGGAAATCTTGATAAAATACCAGAATATATTGCAGAATGTAAGAGAACTAATATAGAAATACTAAAACCAAGCATAAATGAAAGTTATACGAAATTTGCAGTGTATGGAAAACAGATACGTTTCGGATTAGGAAGTATAAAAAATGTTGGAACAGCAGCAGTAGAATATATCGTAGCAGAAAGAAAGAAAAATGGTAATTACAACAGCTTTACAGATTTTTGTGAAAGAGTACAAGGAGAAACTATAAATAAAAAGTGTATAGAAAGTTTAATAAAAGCAGGAGCATTTGATGAATTAGGAGAAACGAGAAGAACATTATTAGAAAGTTTTGAAGGAGTGCTAGATACAATATCAAATGAAACAAAAAGAAGCCTACAAGGACAAGTAACAATGTTTGATATGCAAATAGAAGAAGATGTAGACAAGCATAAATATAATATTACAAAGAAACCAGAATATGATGAAAGAACTCTTCTAGATATGGAAAAAGAAATGCTTGGTATATATATATCAGGACATCCATTAGACAAATTGGCAGAGAAAATAAAACAAGTAAGTAATATAGATACATTACAAGCAATGAGCATGAAAGAGGAAAATGATTTATCAAAAGATGGAAAGCAAGTAAAGTTTGCAGGAATATTAACATCATTAAAGAAAAAATATACAAGAAATAATACAATAATGGCATTTGCGACAGTAGAAGACTTATATGGAAGTATGGAAATAATAATATTTGAAAGTTGCTATATGAAATCAACAAGTGCATTACTAGAAGACAATATAGTATTAGTAGAGGGAAGACTTAGTGTAAGAGAAGATGATGATGTAAAAATAGTTGCAAATAATATAATAAACTTCACAGATGCAGAAACAGTAAATACAAGCAAGGACAATAAAATACAAGAAGAACAAAAGCCAAAGGTATTAACGCTAAATATAATAGAAGCAACAGAAACACAAAAGCAAAAGCTAAGAGGAGCAATAAGATATTTTACAGGAGATAGAAATAATATACGAGTTCAAATTGTAGACCAAGAAGGAACAAAGCCTTGTGGAGCAATATACTTAACTAATGAGATATTGAAAGAATTTGAGGAAATTCTAGATAAAGAAAATGTATTATTATGTTAACGAGAGGAGAGAAAATGGAAGCAATAACATATGAACTAAAACACATCTGCAAGCAATCAGGAGCAAGAAGGGGTGTAATACATACACCTCATGGAGATATAGAAACACCAGTTTTTATGCCGGTTGGAACACAAGCAACGGTAAAAGCAATGACACCAGAAGAATTAAAAGACGAAGTAAAGGCACAAATAATATTAGGGAATACATACCATCTATTTTTAAGACCAGGAAGTAAATTAATAAGAGAAGCTGGAGGATTACACAAATTCATGAAATGGGATAGAGCAATATTGACAGATAGTGGTGGATTCCAAGTATTCAGCCTAGGAGATTTAAGAACTATTACAGAAGAAGGTGTAGAATTTAAATCATATTTAGATGGAAGCAAGCATTTCTTAAGTCCAGAAAAAGTTATGGAAGTAGAAAATGATTTGGGTTCAGACATAATGATGGCTTTTGATGAATGCGTACAATATCCAGCAGAATATGACTACACAAAGGAAGCAATGGAAAGAACAACAAGATGGGCCCAAAGGTGTAAAGCAGCACATAAAAATACAGAAAAACAAGGATTATTTGGAATAGTACAAGGTGGAATGTATAAAGACCTAAGAGAAAAATCAGCAAAAGATTTAGTAGCTATGGATTTTCCTGGGTATGCAGTAGGAGGCTTAAGCGTAGGAGAACCAAAAGAGTTGATGTGTGAATTGTTAGGATTTACAACTCAATTTTTACCAGAAAATAAGCCAAGATATTTAATGGGAGTTGGAAGCCCAGATTATTTAATAGAAGCAGCATTAAGAGGAATAGATATGTGTGACTGTGTATTACCAACAAGAATTGCAAGGAATGGAACAGCATTAACAGCAAATGGAAAAGTAGTAGTAAGGAATGCAACATATGAAAGAGATTGGGGACCATTAGATCCAGAATGTGATTGTTATACATGTAAAAATTATACAAGAGCATATATAAGACATTTAGTAAAAAATAAAGAGATATTAGGAGCACGATTACTTTCTATACATAATTTACGATTCTTGACTAAATTAATGGAAAGAGTTAGAATAGAGATAGAAGCAGATAATTTATTGACATTCAGAAATGAATTTTATAAAAAGTATGGATATGAAACAAAAGATTTAGGAGGAATTAAATGGACTTATTAAACCAGAATAAAAGTTACAATTCAAAACCAGAAAAATCAAGTGGGAGCAAAATGATAACAACATTAATAATAGTTTGTGTTATTTTATTAATAATTGTGCTTGCATTAATGTTTTATCTAAAATCAATGCAAGCTCCAAAAAGACTACTAAATGTAAATGGAACTCAAATGGAAATGGCACAAGGTGTAATGATAAGCGATAATTCTGGAAATGAATATATTAGTTTAAAAGATTTATCAGATACAATAGGATATAAATATAATAATGGAGCATTTAGAGAATATGAAGAAGATAAAACTAAATGTTATATAGATAACAACGTAGAAATTATAGGATTCACAGTAAATTCAAGTAAAATATATAAAACAACAGAAGAATCAGAAATTGATTATGAATATTACAAATTAGATCATAACATATTAATGTATCAAGATAAATTATATATTGCAGTAGCAGATATATCTAAAGCACTTAATATAATGTGTGATATATCAAATCCATCAATAATAGCAATAACAACACCAGAAAGCACAGTAAAATCACATACAGAAGAATTAAAAAAATCAAATTATACATTAACAACAGATAAAAATAATTTAAAAGCGATGGCATATGGAATGCTAGTTACAAGTAGAGACGATTTATGGGGAGCTTTGAATCCAACAAATTATCAAGAAATAATAGGAAATAAATATAAAACTATGGAATTTGATGAATACACAGGAACATATATTGTTTCAAACGAGAGAGGACAATATGGAATAATTACAACAGATGGAAGTGTAAAAATAGCGCTTAAGTATGATAGTTTAAAAGTAATAAACCATGAACCATTATTATACGAAGTATCTAAAGATAAAAAATATGGAATAATGAAAAAAGACGGAAGTATGTTAACAGGTATAGAATATGATAGGATTGGATATATGGCAGATGCAAAAAATAAAATAAACTATAGTTTAATCGTTCCAGATTTAGATGAAAAAACAGGAAGAACAGTAATTGTATGTAAAGATGGAAAATATGGACTTATATACTTAAGCAATGGAAAAACTTTTATAGAATGCCAATTTGCAGATAAGATATATGAAATTGAAGAATTGGGTGAATTAAAATATAAAGCAGAAGTAGAAGATAAAACATATTCATTAGAAGAATATATTCAACGTGTAAAAACAAAAACACTAGTGTTAAATGAAAATAAAAACAATTAAAAACAAAATAACAAAAGCCCAAAAAGCTTGAAACTCCTTGACAAATGCTATATTTTGCGATAAAATATAGCTATTGTTAAAGGAGATTTATTTTTATGTCGAATTATAATATAAAAACATTACAGAAAATTGAATCCAAAACAAAAATATATTTAATCATAATAGCAATAATACTATTAGTGCTTTGTATAAACAATTTGTGGTATATAATACCTTCAATTATTCTATATATAGGAATTATTTTCTATACAATATGGATATACAATAAAAGAAAGGGAGAACTTTCAAGTTATATAGATGAGTTAACATTTACAGTTGATTCAGCAGCAAAAAATACATTAATAAATTCTCCATTTCCATTAATAATATTAGAAACAAATGGAAATGTAGTATGGAGAAGCTCTAACTTTAATAAAGAGTTTGCTAATATTGGAATAAATGCATATATAGATGATATAGCAAAAGAAATAGAATTAGAGATAAAAAATAGTACTGCAAATGTTGACAAACATGTAAAAATAAATGATAAAATGTATCATGTTATAGGAGACTATGTACAAATTAAGAAAAAGGACAGAAGAAGAGAAGCTCAGTATATGATAATATTGTACTTCATAGATGTAACAAAAGAGGTTAATTTGGAGACTAAATATAATAATTCAAAAGCATGTATGGGAATTATAATGATAGATAATTATGAAGAAATTATACAAAGAATTCCTGAAGATAATAAACCTCAACTAGTTGCTCAAATAGATAAGGTTTTATATGAATGGGCTTCAGAAACTGGCGGATTGATGATAAAAAGAGACAGAGATACATTTATATATGTATTTGAACAGCAATATTTAGAAAAAATGGAAGAAGAAAAATTTTCTATTCTAGATAAAGTAAAAGAAATCGAAACAGAAGAAAACATGCCAATAACATTAAGTATAGCAATTTCAACAGAAGGAGAAACTTTTTATGAAAAATATGAAACCGCTCATATTGCAATAGATATTGCATTAGGAAGAGGTGGAGACCAAGTAGTAATTAGAAAAGATGGAAAATATTCTTTCTTTGGAGGAACAACTCAAGAACTTGAAAAGAGAACTAAAGTAAAGGCAAGAGTTATATCACACACATTAGAAGAATTAATTCAAAAAGCTGAAAATGTGGTTATAATGGGACATATGAATGGAGATATAGACTCACTAGGATCAAGCTTAGGAATATACAGGCTAGCAAGAACACTTAACAAAGAAGCATACATTGTAAATAATACTTATGGATTGACATTAGCTAACTTTATAGAAACTTTAACAGAAAATGAAGAATACAAATCAATTATAATAGATAAAGCAACTGCAATTGCAACAGTTACAGAAAATACACTTTTAGTAGTAGTAGATACTCATAAAAAAAGTTATGTAGAAGTAGCTGAATTATTAGATAAAACAGAAAAAATAGTAATAATAGATCATCACAGAAAATCAGAAGATTTTATAGAAAATGCAATACTTACTTTTCATGAAGCATATGCATCTTCAGCAGCAGAATTAGTTACAGAAATAATAGAATATGCAAGTAAAGGAGTAATTTTAGAACAATTAGAAGCAGAAAGTTTATATGCAGGAATAATGATGGATACAAAAAATTTTACATTTAAAACAGGAGTAAGAACCTTTGAAGCAGCAGCATATTTAAGAAAATATGGTATAGATATAATCAAAGTAAAAAAATGGTTCCAGAGCGATTTAGAAAGCTATAATGTAATAGCAGATATAGTAAAAAATGCTGAAATAATTAATAATTCAATAGGGATATCTGTATATAATGAAAAGGACAAAAATGCAAATTTAATATGTGCAAAAGCAGCAGATGAACTAATTACAATAAGTGATATAACTGCATCATTTGTATTAGGAAGAATGGGAGATAAAATTTGCATAAGTGGGCGTTCAATAGGAGATATAAATGTACAAGTTATATTAGAAAAGCTTGGAGGCGGAGGACATATTACTCTAGCAGGAGCACAGTTAGAAGGAGTAACTATGGAAGAAGCTAGAGATGAACTGATAATAAGAATTAATGAATATTTCACAGAAAATGGAGTATAAAAATACCACTAAAGAATAAATCAAAGTGATAAGCAAAAGAAAAAAATATCAAAATATGTAAAAAACTTTTTAGGCAGAGCTACTAATTTTGACAAAAAAATTGGCAGCTCTGTAGTATAATGAAAAAAGTGGCTTCGCTATGTTGCCTAGAAGGTAAAAGGTGGTAAATTATGTTTCAGAACATACAAAATAATCAAGAACAGAGTGAGCAAAATTACTCAAGAAAAATACAAATAAAAAATTTATTTAAAATTAATGATATAATTTTATATGCAATCGCTTTTTTGATATCAATGGTAGGAATAGATGAAGAATTGGCACCATTTGGACTAGCTATTTTTGCAGCAGCATGTAGTAACAGAATTCCTGTTGGAATTTTATACATATTTATATTAATAGGAACATTCATAGGCTTTGGAATAGGTGGAGTATTAAATTTTCTATTAACATCACTACTACTAGTAGTAATGATGCTTATCTTTAGACCAAGAATACAAGAAGAAGGCCGAAACGAAGTTCAAAAACTAGGGATATATCTTGCTATTGTAACTTTTATAGTACAAGCAAGTAAAATGTTTTTTTCAATATTTTTAGTATATGACTTAGTTGTAAGTATAATGCTTGCAATTATTACATATATTTTTTATAAAATCTTTTCAAATTCATTAATAGTAATAACAAAATATGGTATAAAAAAAGCATTTTCAATAGAAGAAGTTATGGGAGCAAGTTTGCTAATTGCAATAGCATTATGTGCATTTAGTAAATTACATATATATGGATTATCCATTACTAATATATTCAGCATAATGATAGTTTTATTCCTAGGTTGGAAAAATGGTATGCTAGTAGGAGGAACTGCAGGAATAACAATAGGAATGGTGTTAGGTATAATAAATTCAGCAGAGCCAATATTAGTTGCCTCATATGCTATATCAGGTATGATAGCAGGAATATTAAATAAATTAGGAAAATTAGGAGTAATAATAGGATTTTGTGTGGGAAATGCTATACTTACATATGTTGCAAATGGAAACACAGTTCCAATAATTACAATAAGGGAAATATTAATTGCATCACTTCGGACTATTAGTAATTCCTAAACAGGTAAATATAGATATAACAGAAATAATAAATACAACAAAATGTTTACCTACGACAGCAGGAAGGCTAGAAGAAAACAAAGAAACTGTAAAAAAACTAAACAGTGTATCAGAAACCATTATGGAAATGGCAAATAGCTATAATGAAGTAGCAGAAAATTCAATAGAAGAAAAAACGGAGAATATAAGTAAAGAAAATTTCAAAGAGGAAGTTTTAAATAGTTTAGAAGACATACAAGAAAATTTACTATATGAAGATATTCTTGTAAGTGCAGATGAGATATTAGATGAAATATATGAAGTTTTAAAGAGAAAAGAAGAAATAGCAAATGAGGAAGTAATAAAAATTATAGAAAAAATAAAAAATTATAAATTAGCTTTGCCAGAAGGTTCAAATGATATAGAAAAAATAACGAGAATGTTAAACAATACATACAGAATAAACAAGTTAAATACTATATGGAAACAAAAGGAAGCAAACAACAAAAAGGTTTTAGCAACGCAGCTGGGTGGAGTTTCAAAAGTAATATCTTCGATTGCTGAAGATATTGGAGAACCAGAAAAAGAAAAAACAAAAGAGAAACAAGAATATAAGTTAATAGTAGGTAGTGCAACTGCTACTAAAAATAAAAGCGAAATTTCAGGAGATACAAGCATAAGAACAAAATTGCATGATGGAAAATATATGATAGCAATAAGTGATGGAATGGGTTCAGGAGAAAAAGCTAAAAAGAGTAGTAATACAGTAATTCAAATGCTTGAAAGATTATTAAAAACAGGTTTTGACAATGAGGTATCAATTGGATTAATAAATTCAGCAGTAAACTTAAATTCAAATGAAGAAACTTTTGCAACTATTGATATATCAATAATTGATTTAGGCAATGGAAATATCGAGTTTGTGAAAAATGGAGCATGTCCAACATTTGTAAAATCAAAAGATAAAGTAGAAGTCGTAAAGGCAATTTCTTTCCCAGCTGGAATTTTGGACAAAATTGATATGGTTGTTTATGATAAAGATTTGCAGGAAAATGATATTGTTGTTATGTGTTCAGATGGAATAATAGAGTCTAATACAGAATATAAGAATAAAGAATTATGGCTAAAAGATTTATTAGAAAATATAACTACAAATGATGTTCAAAAGATAGCTGATATAATTTTACAGGAGGCAATTGATAATGGTTATGGAATTGCAAAAGATGATATGACTGTTATTGTTTCAAAAATTATGAAAGCATAATGAGAATAAAACGTTGATATTGGTGAAAACTAATATTAACGTTTTTTTTGGAGGAAATTATGAAAATAACTTGGATGAAGGGACAAAATGATAATGATAGTTTTAAAATGTTTGAAAGAATGGGACTTGATGTGTGTAAATTAGATGACTTAGAGAAGACAGATGAAAAATTAAAAGAACTGATAAATCAAAATTATACTACTATTGTAATGACAAATGAGGTAGCAGGCTTTTCTGAGAGTATTATAAAAAAATATAATAAAACAGATGGTGTAAATATAATAATTACACCATCTAAGCATATGCAGTCGTAAATAAACTGTAGTTTATTATTGTTTAATTGAATAATACTAAAGAAAATGGAAATAATTAACTTAAGAATACCTAATTTGAATAGTGGGGGAGATATATTGAATACAATAAATCAAATGAAAAATATTATAGTACTAAAGGAATTACCTTCTAACATAATAGAAGAGGCATTTGTAATACTTAAGCCAAATAAGAAAATTAAGGTTAATAATGTTGCAGAAAATTCTAACAAAGAAACTGAACATACAAGCGAATATATAATTAAAGAAGCGGAGATGGTAATCAATAGTTATTTATCAAGTACTGACGAAGACACTAAGCTTAGAAGTAAAACTATAAAAAGAATAGAGAAAAAATATAAGCGCCTAAAAAGAATTACAACATTTTTAAGCATAGCCTTTGCAATAAACATTATTTTAAATTTGATAATTAAATAATTGTAAAATTGCTAGTTCTAACAACCTTCTTTTTTGAATACAATTTCAAAAAAAGGAGGTTTTCTTTATGGAAAGAGTATTAAGCCCAGATGAGAAGATTAGAAGAGCTGAAGAAATATATTTTAGAAGAACTCAAAGTAATAACAATGTAAATAGAGTTGCAAAAGTAAATGTAGAAGGAAAAAAGAAAAGTACATATGTAAGAAAACTTTGTATTCAATTTATAGCTTGTTTAGTTATATATACAGGTTTTTATGCAATAAAAAATAGTGAAGATATTTTGCCAAAAACTATAGTAGACAAGATACACCAAATTTTACAATATGACATTAATATAGAAGCTTTGCAGGGAAAATTGAATAATTATATAATTGAAGTCAATGAAAAATTTGAAGGCAAGAAAGAAGAAAATCCTCCAGAAAATCCAAATCAAGAAACTTCTATCCCAGAAGATAATACTCGGATTACCTGAAGAAACTTTGGGAGTCACAGAAAGTCAAGGAGATAAAGAAGAAGTTATAACACCAACTCAAGAAGAGAATGAGGCAGTAGAGGAGTCTAGTAGTGTTTCACAAATGCAACTAGATGCAGATTATATAAAAGCAAATTATTCTTTTGTAAAGCCACTAGAAGGACAAATTACTTCTAGATTCGGTTTAAGAGAAAATGTCGAACCGAAGTATCATACTGGAATAGATATAGCAGAAGATAAAGGATTTGACATTGTTGCAGCAATGGAAGGAACAGTAGAATTTGTTTCAGGGGAAGGAAATTATGGAAATCATTTAAAAATTACAAATGGCGAAGTTAGCACTTTATATGCACATTGTAACACAATATGTGTTAAACAAGGAGAACACATAGCTCAAGGACAGAAAATAGCAGAAGTAGGAGAAACTGGAAATGCAACAGGACCACATTTACATTTCGAAATTTTACGAAATGGAGAACTTGTAAATCCAGATTTAGTATTACAATTTTAGGAGTTGATCAATTTGCTAATAACAGTTAATGTGCAGATTTTTATAATAATGGTACTATTTATATTAACTAAACAAATCAAGATATATGGTATATTAATGTTATTTACATTAGTTCATGAGTTGGCACATATGTTCATGGGAATAATTTTGAAATTAAAACCGAAGGAATTAAATGTAAGTCCATTTGGATTTAGTATATTATTTGAAATATACGAGAAAAATGAAATAAAGAAAATACTTATAGCAATTTGTGGACCATTAGTAAATATACTTATAGCATTGATATGCTATTTTACAAATATAAAAAATGAATGGGTAGAACTTATAATATATTCTAATATTTTAATTGGTTTATTTAATTTACTACCAATATATCCATTAGATGGGGGAAGAATATTGAAATCTATATTGAGGACAAAATATAATTGGAAAAAGACAGACAAAATGATAAATAGGATATCAAATATAATGACTATAATTTTAACAGCTTGTTGTAGTATTTTAATACTTGTATATCATAATATAGGATTACTTCTAGTACTTGCATATTTATGGATTTTAAATGTAAAGGAAAATAAAAGGTATATGTTAAAAATGAGAGTACATAATGCAATAGAAAGTGCAAAATAAATCGCAGACTGTCGTTCTATTTGTCTTACTCTTATAGTCCGCTCCATATTGCAGGATATTCGATTTTTAATACAGTTGTTTAAAAAGCGAATATCTATGTGGAGCTATTAAGGACAAATTTATTGTAAATGTTATAGGGAACTACCTCCACGTCGTTCCATCTTCGAAGAAATACTAAAGAACTATTCACCATTAACCATTCACACTTCACCATTCACCAAAAAAATTTCCTCTGGTAGAGGAAATTTTTTTAGATAAGGTTATTTACTTAATGTTCTAGGTGCATCTGCAGTTCCACCCATGCTTGAAATCTGGATATCAGACCCAAGAGTTACTACAGGACGTACGAAAAGACTACGGGCATTAGCTGCACCGCTCGAAAAGAACAAGCCGTTACCGTCAAGTCTAGCACTAAGCACATGGCGCAAACCGAAGAGAGCATGGTCTGCATAGCAATTAGCAGAACGCGAAGCAAGCCAATAATCTGTTCCAGTTCCGAACACTAATTCGTGGAATGTGGCATCATCAAAATAACTTGTTGGGGTATTTTCAAAGTAGTAGAATGTTTGCTCAATATCAATACTATCTTTTTGAGTATGAGTTAAAGTAGTAGGAGCATTATAGTAAGGTTTAGTTCTTTCAGCTAAGCTAGTACCAACATGATCAAATATATCTGGTGTATTAGCGTTACTTCCTGTATAGTTTTTTGTATATCCATATTGAGTATTTGAGTAAGGATTTACATAAGCGTCTCTAGCAGATTTTCCAGCATCATTTAATTTACTTTCAATATCCATTAAGTTCATACTTCTAGCAATAACTCCTAAAGTAGTGTTAGAGTATAGTTTAGCACATAAATCATTTAATAGATAAACTCCATTATTAAATCCTATTGAATTTTTTAAATATATTAATGTACTTGTAGGTTTAGTAGAAACAATGTCAACAGAACCATCATCATTAATACTTAAAATTCTCCAAGAAAGAGTAGTATCTTGAGGGATACCATCTGTAAAGTTGCTTGCTGAACCAGATGGATTTTCAGATTCATTTTCAGATGTTCCTAATCCTATATAATTTGCTACAGTGTCTGGAGTATAATCAATATAATCTCCAATTTTTAGGTAACTTCTATCAACTTTACTTGTATATTGATTAACAGTGTCTTTAATATAATTATCATTACCAATGTTACTTTCTTTTTCTTCTTCAGCCTTCCAACCTTGAGTAGCATTTTTAGCATGACCGAATAGTCCGCTATTTACTGCAAGATTGACAGTTACAGCAACTAAAATAAGCATTACGATAATAGTGATAATTAGTGCGATTAGTGTGATACCACTTTGTGATATTTTTTTCTTTTGCATAAATTTTCCTCCTTTGAATATTACAACATAATATGTCATGTATGTTAAAATAATTATATTTGAAAAATAAGTAATAGTAAATAGAAAAAGTGAAAATGTAATATAAAATGAGCATAAAAAGAATTGAAAAAGTCTTGACAAAAAAGTAGAAAACAAATAGAATAAATATAAAGAAAATATACAAAGGAGTAAGAGAGTGAGAAAGATAAATTTAAAATCTCAAAAAGGAATAACATTAGTAATTCTTATTATAACAATAGTAATTTTAGCAATACTTGCCTCAGTTACTATAGTGCATTTTGATTCAGGAACAGATATAAGAAATTACAATTATATGTGTGCAGATATAGAATTATTAGAAAATAAGATATTAATATATTATAACAAAAATAAAACATTACCAACAAAAGGAAATGTAATTTCCAATGCATCAGGAATGTTACAAGGACAAGCAAGTTCAAGGGATAATAATAACTATTATGAAATAGATATACAAAAATTATCAAATGTAACATTAAATTATGGTGGAGGAGATATAGCGGATAAGAATATATATATAATAAATGAACAAAGCCATGAAGTATACTATTTAAAAGGAGTAGTATATGAAGGAAATACTTATTATACACCATTTAAATAAAAAGGAAGAGCAAAAGCTCTTCCTTTTTATTTATTTGATTAAATCTTTCATATCATATAATCCATTTCTTTGCTTTATAATGAAGTCAGCAGCTTTTAATGCACCTTTTGCAAATACCGCTCTTGAGTTTACAGTATGTGTAATTTCTAAACTTTCATTTTCACCAAAGAAGAATACAGAATGTTTACCAACTTCAGTGCCACCACGAAGTGAATGGATACCAATTTCTTTTTTATCTCTTGGTTGTCTTTTACTATGTCTATCAAATTCATAGTGCATAGAGTTATCTAAGGCACCATTTATGCCATCTGCTATCATTAAAGCAGTACCACTTGGACTATCTACTTTTTTATTATGGTGTATGTCTACAATTTCAATATCTGAATCAGTTAATATAGTTGCCAATTTAGAAACTAAAGATATAACTAAGTTAGTTTCATAAGACATGTTTGAAGATTTAAAAATTGGAATTTCTTTAGAAGCTTCTTCAATTACTTTCAACTCATCATCACTAAAACCAGTTGTAGCAATGACCATAGGAATTTTATTTTGTTTAGCAAAATTTAATATATTAAGACAAGCATCAGGTGTTGAGAAATCTATTATTACATCTGGTGTTCCAGGGATATCTTCAATAGCACTATTTCTATCAAAACCAAAAAAGAAACTATAATTCTCGGAAAAAGTGATTTGATTTAAAACCTCTTTTCCCATTTTTCCACCACAACCATTTATTAAAACATTAATCATTTTTTAATCACATTCCTTTCTTAAAACATACATTGTTGGAAAAGAATTAAATTTGAGCTAGGAAAACGAGTTTAAAATTTATGAGGCGTACTAATTGTACGTTGATTAAATTTTAAATGAAGTTTGACAACGCCAAAATTATAATTATTTTTCAACAACTCCTATATTTAAATTTTTCAAAGCATTTTTTACCTTCTCTTTGCCTTGCTCAGATAGTTCAATTAAAGGAAGTCTAGGAATTCCGCAATTGAATCCGAAGCATATTAAGAGCAGCTTTTACAGGTATCGGATTTACTTCTGAAAACATTGCAGAAGTAAGCTCTAAAGTATCCAATTGTAATTTAGTTGCTTTTGCTGTTTCTCCGTCAAAATAAGCTTTAGTCATATCATGCACAGTTTGTGGAATAATATTAGATATGACTGAAATTACACCTAATCCACCTAAAGAAAGTACAGGTAATATTTGATCATCATTTCCAGAATAGATATGTAGATTATCTCTGCATAGTGCTGCAATTTTTGCAACTTGAGATAAATCTCCACTTGCTTCTTTAACTGCTACAATATTATCAAGCTTAGATAATTCTAAACAAGTTTCTGGAGTGATATTTAATCCAGTTCTACTAGGAACGTTATACATAATAATAGGTAGATTAACAGAATTTGAAATTGCTGTGTAATGTGCAACTAATCCTGCTTGAGTAGTTTTGTTGTAATATGGTGTAACAACTAAAATTGCATCTGCACCAATTTTTTCTGCATATTGTGAAAGCTCTATTACAGATTTTGTACAATTACCACCAGTTCCAGCAATAATTGGAATTCTCTTGTTTGCTACTCTTACAGCAAATTCAAGAGTAGATTTTTTTTCTTCTAAACTCATAGTAGAAGATTCTCCAGTAGTACCACAAACTATGATACTATCTGCACCATTAGAAATTTGGAATTCAATTAATTTTCCAAACTCTTCAAAATTAATCCCCTCAGACGTAAATGGGGTAACAATGGCTGTTCCACAGCCTTTAAAAATAACATCTTTCATAAAAATCCTCCCGAATAGGGAAATAGTAACAAAAATATAGTTATGTTTTTGCTTCTAATATTATATGACAAAAATTGAAAGAATGGAAGAGTAAATTAAAATAAATACCAATAAATATTGACATAAAAGAATTAGAGAGATAAAATATATAATATAAGAAACGAAGGAGGAAGCTTTTATGAGAGCTAACAAACGGAATTACACTAATAGCATTAATTATTACAATTATGCTATTAACAATCTTGATTGGAGTAACTGTTAATGAAGTAATAAATGGAAATACAATTGAAAGTTCTGAAAAAGCAATGGATAATGCAGAAAGTAGAATAGAAAGTACTCAAAAAGAGATAGAAGAAATAAAAGAAGAATGGAATAGGATAGATATATAAAAGAAAAGTATATAAAACACTTGAAAAAACAAGAAAAATATGGTAAAATAGCAATGTTTGAAAATAGCATTGCTATTTTAATCCTTACTCATATAAGGGCATATGGGTTGTAAACCAAAGGGAGGTGGAAATATAATGAATAAATACGAAAGTGTTGTCATTGTTAATCCAAATTTAGAGGAAGAAAGTATAAAATCTTTAATAAAAAAATTCTCTGATTTAATTAATACTGACGGAAAAGTAGATTCTGTAGAAGAATTAGGAAAGAAAAAATTAGCATACGAAATAAAAAAACAAAATGAAGCTTACTATTTAGTATTCAAATTCGAAGCAAAACCTGAATTAATTTCTGAATTAGAAAGAAATTACAGAATAACAGACGAAGTTATTAAGTTTATCGTGGTTAAAGAAGAGGAATAAGGTTTGAAAAATTCTTTTCCAAACTGATTTGAACCTTGAAAGGGGGAAAAAAATTGAACAAAGTAATTTTAATGGGTCGTTTAACAAGAGATCCAGAGGTTAGATATACAACAAATACAAATACTTTGGTAGCTAGTTTTTCTTTAGCAGTAAATAGAAGATTTGCAAAACAAGGAGAAGAAAGACAAGCAGACTTTATTAACATAGTAGCTTGGAACAAAACTGGAGAATTTTGTAGCAAATGGTTTAAAAAAGGCCAACAAGTTGGAGTTATAGGAAGACTACAAACAAGAAATTGGGAAGATGAAAATAAAGTAAAACATTATGTAACAGAAGTTATTGCGGAAGAGGCTTACTTTGCTGACACTAAAAGAGATGGTGCAGGAGCAGATGGAAGTTTTGAAAATACTTTTGGAAATAATGTATCAGAAGCTTCAGAATTTTCAGTTCAAGCTGACGATGAACTACCATTCTAATATAGTGGAAGGAGGATTATAAAAATGGCAGACAAAAAAGGAAATAATAAAAATAATAAGAAAAAAAGATATAATGGAAATGCAGATGAAGATTTTAACCCAAAGTTTAGAAAAGTAAGAAAAAAAGTTTGCTCAATGTGTGCAAATAAAGAGTTAGTATTAGACTATAAAAATTACGATCAAATGAAAAAATTCGTAAATGAAAAAGGTAAAATACTACCAAGAAGAGCAACAGGAGCTTGTGCAAAACATCAAAGAGAAATTACACAAGCAGTAAAAAGAGCAAGACATATTGCAATATTACCATATACACAAAATTAGTTTTTAATATAAATGTAAGAACGACTTTTAAGTCGTTCTTTTTTGTTTTTGAAAATCTACATAAAAAGTTTTCACCTTTAAACTAAAACAAGAATACAATGTTAATAGATAAGTTTATAGGGAGGAATTACTTTGAAAGAAATACTAAAGATTGATAATATCTCAAAAATATACCAGGCGAAAAATGGTGAAGTTGTAGCAATAAAAGATGTTAACTTCAGTATTAAAGAAGGTGAATTTGTAAGTATCATAGGACCAAGTGGATGTGGAAAGTCTACACTTTTATCTATAGTAGCAGGATTAGAAGAAAAAAGCGAAGGAAAACTCTACATAGATGGAGAAGAGGCTTTAGGAAGAACAGATAAAATAGGTTATATGCTACAAAAAGATAGTTTATTAGAGTGGAGAACTATTTATAAAAATGTAATATTAGGATTAGAAATAAAAAAAATAAAAACACCAGAAAACGAAGAATATGCAAAAGAGCTTCTGAAAAAATACCATCTATATGAATTTAAAGATAAATATCCATCTCAATTATCAGGAGGAATGCGTCAAAGAGTAGCACTGATTAGGACTTTGGCTACAAGACCAAAAATATTGCTATTAGATGAAGCCTTTTCAGCACTAGATTATCAAACACGAATTACAGTTACAAAAGATATTTATTCTATATTGAAAAACGAAAATGTAACAGTATTAATGGTAACACATGACATATCTGAAAGCATTAGTATGTCAGATAGAGTAGTAGTTTTAACAGGAAGACCAGCTACAGTAAAAAAGATATATGATATTGAATTTGATATGGAAAATAAAGATCCATTAAGTGTAAGAGAAAGCCCTAAATTCAGTAAATATTTTGACAGCATTTGGAAGGAGTTAGATGTTAATGCATAAAGAAACTCTATCAGAAGATAGAAAAAAATATTTAAGAAAGATACTTATAAAAAAAGTTTCTGTTGTTTTAACTCAAGTAGGTATATTATTTCTATTTATTGTATTGTGGGAAATATTAGCAAATAAAGAAATAATAGATAGCTTTATAACAAGTAAACCAAGTGAAATCTTAAAAACATTTATAAACTTATCATCAAATGACCTATGGAGACATTTAAAAGTAACATGTACAGAAACAATTATAGGTTTTTCAGTGGGAATTATTTTAGGAATATTTATTGCAATAATATTATGGTGGTCCGATTTTTTAAGCAAAGTTGCAGAGCCATTTTTGGTAGTTTTAAATAGTTTGCCTAAAGTTGCACTAGGACCAATAATAATTGTTTGGGTAGGTGCTGGAACAAATGCAATAATTGTAATGGCAGTTGCAATTTCTTTAGTTGTAACGATAATGGAAATTTTAAATGGATTTCTAGAAACAGATAAAGAAAAAATAAAGATGGCACAAACCTTTAATTGTACAAAAATACAATTACTAACAAAAATAGTGATACCAGCTAATATTGCTACTTTTATTAATTCACTAAAGATAAATATTGGATTATCCTTAGTAGGAGTAATAACAGGAGAATTTTTGGTATCAAAAGCAGGACTTCGGTTATTTGATAGTATATGGAGGTCAAGTATTTAAGCTAGATTTAGTAATGACTGGTGTAATAATACTAGCATTAGTATCAACTATTCTATATGGGGCAGTTATACTATTAGAAAAACTAGTATTAAAAACACACAAATTTGGAAATTAAGGAGGAAGACTTTGTGAGAAGGGCATTAATTATAGGAGTCATTGTTGTATTAATAATTACAGGAATAATTACAGCTGTACTTATTAACAAAAACAATAAAAAACAAGATGTAAACAATAAGGAAATGACAGTAGTAAAGGTAAATGAAGTTACACGTTCAGTTTTCTATTCACCACAATATGTAGCTATTGCATTAGGATACTTTGAAGAAAATGGAATAAATGTAGAATTAACAACTGGTCAAGGAGCAGATAAAGTTATGACAGCAGTTTTAGCAGGTCAAAGTGATATAGGTTTTGCAGGACCAGAAGCTTCAATATATGTTTATAATGAAGGAAAAACAGATTATATGCAAGTATTTGCACAAATGACTAAAAAAGATGGTTCATTTTTAGTTAGTAAAACAAATGAAAAAGAATTCGAATGGTCAGATTTAAAGGGAAAAACAATAATTCCAGGAAGAAAAGGTGGAGTACCATATATGACATTTGAATATGTATTAAAACAAAAGGGATTTAATCCAAGCACAGATATGAACTTAGATGATAGTATAAGCTTTGATTTAATGGCAGGTGCATTTGCAGGAGGAGATGCAGAATATGTAACTCTATTTGAACCAACAGCATCAATGACAGAAAAGCAAGGAGCAGGATACATTGTAGCCTCAATAGGAGAAGAAGCAGGAGATATACCATACACAGCTTATTTTGCTAAAAAAAGTTATATAGCAGAAAACGAAGAGTTAATACAAAATTTCACAAATGCTGTATATAAAGGACAAAAATGGGTAGAAGAACACTCAGCAAAAGAAATTGCAGAAAAAGTTTCAAGCTTTTTCCCAAGCACAGATATAAGCATGTTAGAAAGCTCAATACAAAGATACAAAGATATAGATGCATGGAATCAAAATCCAATACTAACAAAAGAATCATTTGAAAAATTACAGGATGTAATGCAAGAAGCAGGAGAATTAGAAACAAGAGCAAGCTATGAAGATATTGTAAATAATAAATATGCAGAAAAAGCAGTAAATCAATAGAAAAGACAGTGACACTAGCAACTATTGTTGCCAGTGTCACTGCCTTTGTTGCTGAATTACTGAAGGTAAAGTGACAGATAAAGCAGTGTGTCGCCAGGGTAAAGGGGGTCACTGTCAATTTGCCACTCATCCTCACGTGCAACCTTTTGAACTTCTTGCCAAAGCTGGAATTTGTCGAAATCAGCGGGATATGGGTATGCCTTGAAAAAGTTAAATTGTTTATTGGCACTCAAACCAGAAAAATCCCATCTCGAAGAGGCAAGAGTGCGGTAAAATGAGGCTTTGCTAAAATCGATTGCAAATCCCAAAGAAACAGCTTGCCGATACTGCGGTTCGTAATGCATTGCTCTAAAAGTAGGAGCAATGATAGTACGAAGGATATCGATAGCAGCTTCTCTGAGAGTACGGGGAACATGATCTTCGCACATGATTTCTGATATGTAGCGTCGATCTTCAGCTAATTCAGTTTGTAGAGACATTTTACTGTCCTCCTAATACTGGAAAATCCAGGTGATAATGTAATTATAACATAGTTTATGTAAAAAGTAAAAATTAAAAAATACATAATGTTAGATAATATTTACAATAAAACCAATATATGTTAAAATAAAAAAAGGAGGTATGCTATGATAAAAGTAGAATTATCAGAAAAAGAAAAACAAGGACTAAATGAAGAAGAACAAGAACTTGCAATAGCAAGAAAATTAGAAGTAGAAATGTTACCACTATTAAGAAGAAACATTAACTTCTTTTATGCAGGTGCAAATATTCCCAAAAAAGCACAAGCATACAATCAACCAATGAATCAAGAAAAATTAGAAAAAACCATTTCAGAAAAATCAAAAGCAATCTCAGTAGTCTGCAAACCTCTTTGTGAAATGGTAGTAAGTATCTTAAGAGAAAATGGTTTAAATGCACAAACGTTATCTTGTGATACAGATATGTTTAGACATACAGATGTATTACTAACAACAAAATCAGGAAAACAATACATAATAAACTATTTAGAAGACATGGAAAATGTACAAACAGGAATGAAAACACCAGACTTTGCATCAAAAGCTTATTATGAAAGACGATATAAAAAGTTTGAAGGAGAACTAACAACAGATGGAAAAAGCTTAGCTAATATAAGCTTCTTAGATGAAGATACAATGGGAAAAATTGACGAGAATTTAGGATACAAAAAATTTGGAATGTACATGGATGATGTAACAGAACAAATAAAAGTAGAATTTGAGAATTTTAGAGAAGTTATGACTGAAAATACTTATGCTCAAGCAATTTCAGATAGAGAAAAAGCAGGACAAATTTTAACAGATGAAGAAAAGAGAAGAATACATGAAGAAATAGCACAAAGATATAATGAAATGTCAGATGATCAAATTTTAGAACAAAAATTAGACTGGATATTTAACTATTTTAATGAAAGAATGGATATAACAGGACATACAGATTTTGTAATGTATTATAGTAGATTGGTACTTGCAAAAGTATTATCACCAGAGGAATATAAAAAACTTACAAGATATGACTGTTTTGCAAAAGCAAGTGAAGTTCCTGAAAATTCTAAACTAAAAGATATTCTTGACTATGATAATATAGAAGCATCAAATAAACTTAGATTTTGTGTACTAGAATGTGGGGATAAAGCATATGCATTTTCAACTAAACCAAATTCATATGTAAAATTACCTACATCTTATTTAGAAGAAGTGAGAAATTATGCAAATCTTGCAAAATCTGAGAAGCCATCAGATTTATTGCTAAGGCTATGTGATAGAGGAAATGCTTTACCATTAGTATTCCACCCATTAGGTTCAAAAATGTTAAATGAAAGAGCTGCTATGTTAAATCCAAATTTATCTCCAGAAGAAAGAAGAATACAAACTCAAAAATTAGCAGATTCAATAAAAGGAACAGATGGAGAGGTTACAAGCTTAACAATTCCATATCCAGATGGAAGTCAAAGATACATTTATATAAATCCAGATAATGAATTCACAGTAAAAGACAAAAATGGAACAGTTATTTACCACTATTATGAAGACAAAGATGTTTTTGAAAAAGAATTTATAGACGATAAAAGAGGAGATGGAAGAGAAGATTAAAGATAGTACAAATTAATTTATGAAAAAAATTATAGGTGGGTCGCTGTCCACAGCACCCCACACTTCCAAGAAAATTACTATTAGGAGGATTATATGTTTAAATATGAAGATTATATAAAAAGTGCAAATTATATAAAGGAGAAAATAGGAACAAGAAGTCCTAAAATAGCTATAATATTAGGTTCTGGATTAGGAGTTATAAGTGACGACATAGAAGATAAAATCATCATAAACTATAAAGAAATTCCAAACTTTCCTGTATCTACAGTAGAAGGACATGCAGGAGAATTAATAATCGGAAAAATCAGAGGAAAAGAAATTATAGCAATGAATGGAAGATTCCATTATTATGAAGGATATGATTTAAAAGAAACAACATTTCCAGAAAGAGTATTTAAACTATTAGGAATAGAAACATTAATAATAACAAATGCAGCAGGAGGAATAAATACAAGTTATAAAGCAGGAGACTTCATGGTAATAGATGATTATCTAAGCTTTTTTGCAGAATCAGTATTAAGAGGAGCGAACATAGATGAATTTGGAGATAGATTTCCAAGCATGAACGACACATTTGATAAAGAATTAAGCAAAAAGATGAAAGAAGTAATAAAAGAAAAAGTAGGAGTAGTGCAAGAAGGAGTATATGCATATATGAAAGGACCTACATTTGAAAGTCCAGCAGAAATAAGAGCATTAAGAACCATGGGAGCAGACGCAGTTGGAATGTCAACAGTACCAGAAGCAATAATAGCACATCATTGTGGAATAAAAAATGTAGCAGTATCTTGTATAACAAATATGGCAGCAGGAGTTTTAGACGAAGAATTATCATATGATGATGTAAAAAACACAGCACAAAGAGTAAAAGTAGACTTTAAAGAAATTATGAAAGAATATATAGCAAGAATTTAATATTAAAAAATCCGTTCCATCTTGATGGATCGGATTTTTTTAGGTACAATAAAACTATATATTATCTACTATCTCTACAATCTGTGGCAATTCATGAATATGGTTTCTGTTGCCCATATGACCAACACCAGGAATAAATACAGGTGTTGAATTTAATTCTTTGAAGAAATCTTCCAAAATATCAAAAGGAATAACATGGTCATTATCACTATATAAAGAATATCTGTGTTCAATATTATTTTTACAGTAATTAATATTATCAGAACTAACTTTAAAATCAATAAAAGCATTGTTCAAATCTTCACGTTCAGGAACAGTAAAAACTTTGCAAAAACCAGCAACACTCACATATAGTTTACATTTTAGGTTGTTCTCACATATGTATCGTATAAAGAAAGGGTTTCCAATAGAATGGCAAACTACTATAGTTTCTTCATTAAATAAATCTTTATAATTATCTAAAATAGAAGCCCAAGCCAGATAACTTGCCTCAGTTCTAATAGGAAAGTTAGGCATAATTACACTATAATTTCTTTTCTCAAATTCTTCTTTTAAATAAGGACCAAAAGTTCCTGTTGTATCTCCATTAAATCCATGAATAATAAAAGCATTTTTCATAAAATTTCCTCCAATTTGAATTTCTTTTTATTATATAACTAATTTAAATTAAGGTCAATACAACAGACAATTGAGACAAACACAAAAAAAATACTGCTTTCATAAAATATAAAAATATGAAAGGAGTTTTTTTATGGACTATGAAATTATGATGAATGGTATTGTAAAAATAGGACAATATGCTCCAGAGTTTGAAGCAACATCAACGAACGGAAAAATAAGTTTAAGTGATTATAAAGGAAAGTGGGTAGTTTTATTTTCACATCCTGGAGATTTTACGCCTGTGTGTACTACTGAGTTTATAGCGTTTTCACAAGCAAATAAATATTTTGAAAACCTAAATACACAATTAATAGGACTAAGTGTTGATAGCAATAGTTCACATTTAGCTTGGCTTTATAATATTTTACAAAAAACAGGAATTGAGGTTCCTTTTCCGGTTATAGCAGATAGAAGCGGAGAAATAGCAAGAAAATATGGAATGATATCAAATGATGTAAGTACAACAGAGACGGTAAGAAATGTTTTTATAATAGATGATAAAGGAATAGTAAGAACAATTTTTATTTATCCATTAAATATAGGAAGATGGATTCCAGAAATAATAAGAGTTGTAGAGGCTCTACAAGTAGCAGATTGTAATAAAGCATCAACCCCAGCAAATTGGGTTCCAGGGCAACCAATAATAAAACCTGCTCCAACCACATTTAAAGATCTGCAAAGAAGAGTAGAAGAGATAGAAAAAGACAAAAATGGAATGAGTTGGTATTTGAGTTTTAAACAATCAGAAGAAAAATGTAATAAACAGTTAGAAAAAGGAAAATAATTAACAAAATACCAAAAAATAAATAAGAAAAATATGAAAAAATTATTGAAAAAACATATAAAAATTGTTATTATAATTACATTAATGTAAAAAAAAAAAAAGGAGAAAAGATATGAATAAAAAGATTATATTTGTAATAATAGCAATTTTAATAATAGTAGGAATAGTGGGAATAGTTTGTTTTGGAGGCAAGAAAAATAGCGATAATAATGCAAAAGAAACAAATGCTGATCAATCTACATTTTCAGTAAAATATAAAGAAGTAGATATTACACCAGGAAAAGAATTTAGTGAAGAAAAAATTGGAGAAGAATCAAATTTATCAGAGATACCCAGTTGTGCATTTAACGGAGTAGATAAAGTATACACATATGAAAATTTTGAAATTATAGTAGCATCTGTAAATGGTGAAGACACAGTGTATTCAGTATACTTTGATGACGATACAATGGAAACTCCAGAAGGTGTAAAAGTTACAGATACAAAAGACAAAATGATTGAAAAATATGGAACAAATTATAAACAAGAACTAGGAAATAAATATATATATACAAATAATAATGTAGAATTATCTTTTATTATTGAGAGCGACGTAATAACAGCAATTGAATATACTTTAATCACAAAATAAAAATATAACACAAGAAAGGTGATTGACTTAAATGAAAAAGAAAAGAAAAAAAGGGAAAAGTAGCAAGAAATCCAATAGTAAAAAAAGATATAATAATACATCAAAAATTAATAATAAGCAAAACAAGCAAACAAAACAAGTGACAATAAAAAAAGAAGAAATTATAGAGGAAAAAGAAACAATAAAACAAACAGAGAAAACAAATAAAAAACAAATAAACGAAAAAGAACAAAACATCAAAGAGAAAAATGAAACTAATCAAACTAAAAACACAGGAGGGACAAAAACTAAACCAAAAGAAAAGAAAGAGAAAACAAAAAATAAGCATGCTCAAACTAAAAAGGAAAATGAAAACAAAAGAGGAGAGACTAAAAGAAAAAATAAAAAAACAAATAAGAAAGAACACAAAGTTAATAAAAAAACAGTAATAAAATTAGCAATAATGATTGGAATTATTATACTTGCGAGTATAGGAGCTTTAACATATTTAATAATTAGTCCTAAATTTAAAAATATACAAATTGAGCTTGGAACTAAAGAAATAAAAGCAGAAAATTTTGTGACAAATAAAATATATAAAAACAAAGCAGAATTTGTAACAGATATTGCTACAATAGATTTATCTCAAGTCGGAGAATATGATATAACGCTAAAATATAGAAATAAAGAAGAAACAGTAAAATTAAAAATAGCAGATACAATACCACCAGAAGTAAATTTTAGAAATATAGTTAAATACATAGATTATGAAATAAATCCTGAAGATTTTATAATAGATAAAAAAGATGAATCAGAAATGATTGTAGAAATAGGAACAGTACCAGAACTTACAGAATTTAAAGACTATGAAGTAGAAGTAAAAGTTAAAGATAAATATGGAAATGAAACAACAAAAAAATGTATATTAACAATTACATGGATAAAATCTGAAGTGGAAATAGAACTTGGTGGAGAAATATCAGCAAGTGATTTAGTATTTAATGTAGAAGAATATGGAGAAAATGTTTCAAAAGAAGACTTGGCAAATGTAAATACATTAGTACTTGGAGAATATATAGTAAAAACAGAAAAAGATGGTATACAGTATGAAACAAAAGTAAAAGTACAAGATACAACACCACCAGTACTGGAACTAAAAGATATAACAATATATGATGATGAAAAAGTAAATAATTATAAAAATTTTATAACAGAAGTATCGGATATATCAGGAGAGCCAACAACAACATTAAAGACAGAAATAAAATATGGTATAGTAGGAACACAAGAAATAGTAATAGAAGCAGTTGATGTAAATGGAAATAAAACAGAGAAGACAGCAATATTAACAATAAAAAAAGATACTGACGGACCAGTTATATCTGGAATTAAGGATATTCAAGTTGCAAAGTATTCAACTATAGACTATTATTCAGGGGTTTCTGCAAACGATAAAAAGGATGGAAAATGTGAAGTCACAGTAGATAGTAGTAATGTAAATACTTCATCAGCAGGAACATATTATGCAACATATACATCAAAAGACACAAAGGGAAATACAACAACAGCCAAAAGAAAGATTGTAGTAAATCATGATCAAGAAGATACAAATGCAAAGATGGATGCATTTTATAATAATTATTGTGCAGGAAAAGACCCAGTAGGGATAGCAAGTGCAGTAAGAGAACATATAAGATATAATTCAAATTGGGGTGGGGATGACCCTATTTGGTATGGACTAACAGAAGGAAAGGGAAATTGTTATGTTCATGCTAGTGTATTAAAAAGAGCATTGGAAAAAGCAGGATATCAAAATAGAATAATATATTTAAAAGATCAAAGTCACTATTGGAATTTAGTATATGTAAATGGAGTGTGGAGACACATTGATGGAACTCCATCATCAAACCATACATTAGGGCTATTAACAGATGAACAAAAATTGGCAGATCCAGGAGTGCATCAAAAAACTTGGGATAGAGAAGCTTGGCCAGCAGCTGATTAGGAGGAAAATTTTGAACTTTTTATTGTTAATACTAAGCGTAATAATATATGCAGGTTATGGAATATCAAATTTCATATATATAGGTTTTAGTTTACTAACAACCTTTATTGCTGCGAGATATCTAAAACAAGAAAGCAAAAATAGGAAATTAGTACTAGTTGGAACAATAGTTGTGAATTCCATAATACTAGTAGGAGTAAAATTTTTGCCATATACAAATATAAATATTTTAGCACCACTTGGAGTATCGTATTATACTTTGCAAGTAATATCATATTTAGTTGATGTATATAAAGGAAAATATGAATGTGAAAAAAGTATATATAATTATGCATTATATATAATGTATATACCACATTTATTTATAGGACCAATATCAAGATATGACGACATGAAAAAGCAGATAACTGCAAAAAGAAAAATAACAATAAACAACCTATACAATGGTGGAATACGAATATTGTGGGGATTGTCTAAAAAGCTGATTATAGCAGGAAGAATAGCAATAATAATAGAAACGATTACAAGTAGTGGATTTAATGGAATATATGCATTACTTGCAATGGTGCTGTATTCAATAGAACTATATAGTGATTTTAGCGGAGGAATAGATATAGTTCTTGGAGTATCTAAAATTCTTGGAATTGATTTAATAGAAAACTTTGATTCACCATATTATTCGCAAAACATAAAAGAATTTTGGAGAAGATGGCATATATCTTTAAGTTCTTGGCTTAGAGATTACATATATATTCCTCTAGGAGGAAGCAGATGTGGCAAAATACGAAAAACAATTAATGTATTGATAACATTTGCAGTATCAGGATTATGGCATGGAGCAAACTATATTCTATGGGGAATTTTACATGGAATATTTGTATTAATGGGAGACAAATATAATACAAAGTTTAAGTGGTTTAATAGACTAATAAATTTTATAATAGTATCATTTTTATGGTCATTTTTCATATGGAACAATAGTATAGATGCAACAAAAATGATGGCTTCAGTTTTTACAAACTTTAATATAGCTGAAGTTTGCAGTAATATTCTTAATTTAGGAATAACCTTTGCAGACTGGATTGTATTAAGTATATCTACAATAATATTATTCATTTATGATGGAAATAAGAACAAGATATTAGATAGAACAAAAAACATATCAAACCCAGCAAAACTAGCTATAGCTTGTACTTTGGGGTTAATTGTTTTGACATTTGGAATATACGGAATTGGATTTAATGTAAATGAATTTATTTATAGTAGGTTTTAATTTACTATATACTAATAAATCCGCCAAATCTCGTCGGAGTTTGATATTTCTTTTTTATTGAACCCACGTTTGATACGCCTACGATGTTTTTCGGGGGTCTTCAAACAAAAGAAATATGAAACTCCTGCGTTTGGCTACTTTGTACTACATTTTATAAAAGGAAAAGGTAATATATGATAAAAAACATATTGAAAACAATAATAATATTAATAATCTTTATAATGCTATTCACCTTATTAAATATGCTACTTCAGCCTAAATATGCGACAACGTTGGTAGAAGGAAGCATGATATCAGAATACTATAAAGAACCCAAAGACCACGAAGTAATATTCATAGGAGACTGTGAAGTGTATGCAAATTTTTCACCAATGGTAATGTATGAAGAAGAAGGCATAAAAGCATATGTAAGAGGATCGTCACAACAGATGATTTGGCAATCATATTGCATTTTGAAAGAGACACTAAAATATGAGATGCCAAAAGTTGTAGTTTTAAATGTAAACTCAATGAGGTATGATAAAAATAGTGATAAAGTTAGTGAAGCATATAACAGACTAACTATAGACAATATGAAATGGTCAAAAGAAAAAATAGAAATAATAAAAGAATCAATGACAGATGAAGAAACCTTTATTTCATATGTGTTTCCAATACTTAGATATCATTCAAGATATGATGAATTAACATCAGAAGATTTCGAGTATTTATTTAAAGACAACCAAGTTACATATAACGGATTTTTAATAAACAAAAATGTAAAAGGAGTTACAAATTTACCAACAAAAAGAAAATTAGCAAATTATAAATTTAGCAAAGAATGCTATGAATATTTGGATAAAATAACGAAGCTATGCAAAGAAAATAATATAAAATTAGTATTAATAAAAGCACCAAGTGTATATCCATATTGGTATGATGAATATGATTCTCAAATGAAAGAATATGCTGAAAACCATAATATAGATTACTATAATTTAGTAAAAGAAGCGGAAAATATAGGATTAGATTATTCTCAAGATACATATGATGGAGGACTACATTTAAACCTACAAGGAGCAACAAAACTTTCAAAATATTTTTCAAAAATTTTGGCAGAAAAATACAATCTAACAGACTATAGTGAAGACAAGGTTTATGACGAAAAATTGAAAGAATATAATGAAGAAATTTGCACATACTAAAATCAAGGAGGAAGTTATTATGGATAAAAATCAAACAATAAACTGTACAGTAAATAGTTGTGCATATAACAATCCACAAAATCATATATGTCAATTACAAAACATAGTAGTGGAACCTTGCAAAAACTGTCATAATGGAAATCCTGAAGATGAATCAATGTGTGGAAGCTATGAACAAGTAAGATAACTAAAAAATCATTTGCCTAAAAAAAGGCAAGTGATTTTTTTAATTTAAATCAAACTTGACAAATGAATTTTTTAGAAATAGAATAGATACATAAAAATAAAGGAGGTAGATTTATGCCACTAGTAACAACTAAAAATATGTTTGAAAAATCAATGAAAGAGGGTTTTGCAATAGGAGCTTTTAACGTAAATAATATGGAATTTATACAAGGAATAGTAGATGCAGCAAGCGAAGAAAATTCACCAGTTATTTTACAAGTTTCATCAAGTGCAATAAAATATGCAAGAATTAATTATTTAATAAAAATGGTGGAAGCAGCAACAGAGGAAACAAATATACCAATTGCTTTACATTTAGACCATGGACCAGACTTCGAAACATGCAAAATGTGTGTTGATGCTGGATTTACATCTGTAATGATAGATGGTTCAAAATATGATTTCGAAGAAAATGTAGCATTAACAAAGAAAGTAGTAGAATATGCACATTCAAAAGGAGTAGTAGTTGAAGCAGAACTTGGAAAATTAGCAGGAATAGAAGATGATGTAAATGTTTCAGCAGCTGATGCTATGTATACAGACCCTGAACAAGCAAAAGAATTTGTAGAAAGAACAGGTTGTGACTCTTTAGCAATAGCAATAGGAACAAGTCATGGAGCATACAAATTCAAAGGAGAAGCAAAGCTTAGATTTGATATATTAGAAAAAATAAAAGAAAAAATACCAAATACACCAATAGTATTACATGGAGCGTCTTCAGTAATTCCAGAATTAGTAGAAACATGTAATCAATTTGGAGGAGACATTCCAGGAGCAAAAGGAGTTCCAAATGAGATATTACAAGAAGCTGGAAGACTAGGAGTATCAAAAGTAAATGTTGATACAGACTTAAGACTAGCAATGACAGCAACAGTAAGAAAAGTATTTGCAGAAAAACCATCAGAATTTGATCCAAGAAAATACTTAGGACCAGCAAGAGACAAGATAAAAGAAACAGTACAATATAAAATAAAAAATGTATTCTGTTCAAGTAACAAAGCATAAAATAAGTCAAAAGGGACGGGGTCAAATGACATTAATGTCATTTGACCCCGTCCCTTTTGACTTTTGATTTTTACTCTGCCATTTGTTTTCTCATACGTATTTCAGCATCACGTTTCGCAATATCTTGACGTTTATCATACAGTTTTTTACCTTTACCAATACCCAATTCTAGTTTAACAAAGTTACCTTTAAAATATAAACTCATAGGAACTAGAGAATATCCTTTTTGCTTTATTTGACCAATTAAACGATTAATTTCATGTTTGTTTGCTAGTAATTTTCTATCACGCAAAGGATTTTTATTATAAATATTTCCAAACTCATAAGGACTGATATGCATATTATAAATATAAAGTTCGCCATTTTTAATTCCAGCGTAACTATCTTTTAAATTAACTTTTCCGTTTTTTTATAGATTTAATTTCTGTTCCAAATAGAACAATACCAGTCTCTAAAGTATCAATAATTGTATAATTATGCTTAGCAGTAGGATTTTTTGCAATTAACTTAGACATATTTATGTACTCCTTTAAATAAATATAGAACATTATATCATATTCATTATGAAACAACAAGGACAATAGGAACCTGCCCGCAATTTTTAATTCTAATGGCAGGGCAGGTTATTCTTTAAAGAAGCGAATATTATTCATTGTCATCATGTTTATCATTAGTGTTATTTAGTGTAGCAGCATAATACCAGATAAGTGCAACAATAATAACTGCAGCAATTGCCATTATTATCCAAACCCATGTTGTAGTTGTATTGTTAGTTAATCCCATAGAAGCACCATCATCAGCAGTTCTTGTTGCCGTGTAATTACTAGCAATTCTATTATCTGTAGAGTTGTTCATTCTAAAAGCACCCTCAATACCATTTTCAACACTACCTACACCATCTCTAACATCATCACCAAGCTCTTCAGCACCATTAACCACATCAGAAGCCATATCATTAACGCCATTCTTTACATCATCACCGAGATTTCTTGCACCATCTATAACAGATGTACCAGCATTGTTAACACCATTTTTTATATCATTAGACATGTTTGTTTCAGTATTAGCATAAGTAATTCCTGAAAAAAGTAATAAAGCTACAAAAAATACAAATAATATAATTAATTTCTTTTTCATAAAATTTACCTCCTATTTTTTAAAATTCAATAATATTATTAAATTTTAAGAAAAAAATATTCATAAAAAAAATGCCTTTTTATACAAAAAAAGACATTTTTATTTGAAAAAGATTTATTTAAAACGAATTAAAATAGCTATACCAAGCAATAAATTAACTATGCCAATAGAAGCTACAATAATATCGATAATATCAGAAACCGTTAATTTGTTATTTTGCGTACGAGAACTCGTAGTTGAAGTTGAAACTGCAGGTGCTCGAGATGTAGTGTTGTTAGAAGTTTCATTACTATGAACAATATTTAGATTACTTGATGTATTTGCATTATTAGTCCTATTATTATCAGTTGCTTCAGAATCAGATGATACATTATTAGGACGTACATTTATATCTACAGCCCAAACTGGTGATACTAAAAAAATAAAAATAAAAAACAAAAATAAAGTGAATTTTTTTACATTACTCATAGTTCCCTCCTATTAATTATTTATATAATACACAAAAAAGAAAAATTTGTCTATAATTTCGCAAAAAGTAATATAAAAATTTTTAATGAATATAATTGAATAAAATAAAAGTCAAAATAAAATTAAATAGGAGGAAACAAAAAATGGTTAAAGCTAATGATAACAGTAATCCAAATACAGCAATAAAAATACTAGAGGGAAGTATACTTTCAATAGTAGCATCAATTGTATTATTAATAATTCTGGCAGCGATTCTTACATATACAAATGTTAGTGAAAGCATAATTCCTACAGTAATAATCATAATAACATCAATAAGCATTCTAATAGGAAGTCAGATAACAACTAGTAAAATAAAAAAGAACGGAATATTAAATGGAATTTTTGTAGGAACAATTTATATTATAATGTTATATTTGATATCGAGTATAATTTCGAAAAATTTTTCTTTCAACAATTATTCAATAATAATGATAGCTACAAGCATTGCAATAGGCGGATTGGGACGGAATAATAGGAGTGAACAAAAAATAATTTTAGCAAAAACTATTGACAATTGCTAAAAAAAGGTATAAATTATTAGCAGTCAAACTAATTGACTGCTAATAAATTTTTAAGAGGGGGAGTAGAAATGTTAAAACCAGTAGCAGACAGAATTTTAATAAAAATGGAAGAGGAAGAAAATACAACAAAAAGTGGAATAATATTGTCAAGTAATTCAAAAGAAAAACCACAAATAGCAAAAGTAATTGCAGTGGGACCAGGAATTAATCATATCCCAGGAAAAGAAGTAAAAATGTATATAAAAAAGGATGATAAAGTAATAGTAAGCAAATATGCAGGAACAGAAATTAAATATGAAGGTGAAGATTATATAATAATAAAACAAGATGATGTATTAGCAATAGTTGAATAAGAGAGGAGATTTTTTGTATGTCAAAAGAAATTAAATTTGGCGAAGACGCTAGAAAGAAAATGCTAGATGGAGTAAATATATTAGCAGATACAGTTAAAGTAACATTAGGACCAAAAGGAAGAAATGTAGTACTAGATAAGAGCTTTGGAGCACCTTTGATTACAAATGATGGTGTAACAATAGCAAAAGAAATAGAATTAGAAAATCCTTACGAAAATGTAGGAGCAAGATTAGTAAAAGAAGTTGCAACAAAAACAAACGATATAGCAGGAGATGGAACAACAACAGCAACAGTACTTGCACAAGCAATAATGAAAGAGGGAGTTAAAAACGTTGCAGCAGGTGGAGATCCAATGTCAATAAAAAGAGGAATTGATAAAGCAGTAGAAGCAGCAGTAGAAGGATTAAAAGAAATAAGCTCAGAAATAAATGGAAAAGAAGATATTGCAAGGGTTGCAAGTATATCTGCAAATAACAAAGAAATAGGAGAATTAATTGCAGATAGTATGGAAAAAGTTTCAAAAGATGGAGTTATAACAATAGAAGAATCTAAAACAGCAACAACAGGATTAAATGTTGTAGAAGGAATGCAATTTGATAAAGGATACATTTCACCATATTTTGTAACAGACACAGAAAAAATGGAAGCAATAATGGAGAATCCATATATATTAATAACAGATAAGAAAATAAGTAATATTCAAGAGGTGCTACCATTACTAGAAGCTTTAATGCAACAATCTGGAAAATTAGTAATAATAGCTGATGACATAGAAGGAGAAGCGTTATCAACACTTGTATTAAACAAATTAAGAGGTGTAATAAATGTAGTTGCAGTAAAAGCACCAGGATTTGGAGATAAGAGAAAAGAAATGTTAGAAGACATTGCAGTATTAACAGGAGGAGAAGTTATAACATCAGATTTAGGATTAGAATTAAAAGATACTACAATAGAACAACTAGGAAGAGCAAAACAAGTTAAAATTCAAAAAGAAAATACGATTATTGTTGATGGAGCAGGAAATAAAGACGAAATAGCAGCAAGAATAAAACAAATAAGGACACAATTAGAAGATACAACAAGTGAATACGACAAAGAAAAATTACAAGAAAGATTAGCTAAAATTGCAGGAGGAGTAGCAGTTATAGAAGTTGGAGCAGCAACAGAAGTAGAAATGAAAGAAAAGAAACTAAGAATAGAAGACGCTCTATCTGCAACAAAAGCAGCAGTAGAAGAAGGAATTGTAGCAGGAGGAGGAACAGCACTAGTAAATGTAATGCCAAAAGTAGAAAAAGCAATTGAAACATTAGACGAAGATGAAAAAATAGGAGCAAAAATAATATTAAAAGCATTAGAAGAACCACTAAGACAAATAGCAACAAACGCAGGGTTAGAAGGAGCAGTTATTTTAGAAAAAGTAAGAGCATCAAAACTAGGAACAGGATTTGACAGTAGCAAAGAAGAATATGTAGATATGAAAAAAGCTGGAATAGTAGATCCAACAAAAGTAACAAGAAGTGCACTTCAAAATGCAGCAAGTGTAGCATCAATGATATTAACAACAGAAAGTGTTATAGTAGAAAAGAAAGAAAAAGAATGTCATTGTGGAGGAGAAGGAGCAGGAATGCCACAAGGAATGGAAGGAATGTACTAATCTGTTAGTTAATAGTAAAGGGTGAATAATGAATAGTAGGGGTCGCTGTCCTCAGCGACCCTTAATAATATTATTTAATATATTTTAATAGACAATTAGAATAAAATTTTTCAAGTTCAGTTGTCTTCTTCATGTTCGCAGAAGTTCTAAATATTTTTTATGGCACCCTTTCAATGTAAAATTGAACTATTTCCATAAAATATATTAAGAACTTCTAGCTCCATTCAGGCGAACCCCTCACTTTCAAAATTTTATTCTAATTGTTTATTTTGATATTTAATGATATAATCTGTCTGGAGGCATTATGGAAAAGAGAATAATTGCAGTGTTTGGTGGTTCTTTTAATCCACCAGCCAATTCACATATAAGCTTGGCAAAACAAATCTTAGAAAATGATAACAATATTGAAAAAGTGATATTTGTACCAGTTAATGTTAAGTATAATAAAGAAGGACTAGCTTCAAATGAAGATAGGTTTTTCATGCTACAAAAAATATGCGAAAATAATAAGGGATTAGAAGTATCTGATATAGAAATAACAAGCCAAAGGCAATTATATACAATAGAAACATTAAGACTAATACAAGAACAATACAAAGAATATGATATTTATTTTGTACTAGGAACTGACAACTTAAAAGAATTAGAAACTTGGCATGATGCGGATGAATTGTTAAAAAACTTCAAAATGTTAGTTTTAGAAAGAGGAGAAGACAGCGTAGAGCGAATTATAAAAAATGATAACTTTTTAAGAAAATATAAAGCATCATTTAGTAAACTTCAAAATATAGAAAAGATAAATCTTTCATCAACTGCAATTAGAGAAAAAGTAAAACGAGGAGAAGATATAACCAATTTAGTGCCAACTGAAATTATAAAAAAAGTGTTAAAACTATATAAGTAGTTACATTTGCTGCAAACCTTAAAATATGGTATAATTAAAACGAAACTACTCCGGTAGATTCAGAAATCCCCGCAAACATTAAAATGTAGGAGGAGACACTATGAAGAGAGCAAAAAAAGTCCGCATTGCTTTAACAGCAGTAATTCTTGTGATTATTGCTATCACGGCAATTTTCACGCACCTAATTGCTGGTGGAGCAGAGTGGAGCACTGTTGCGTGTGTTGCAGTTATGCTGGGAAGTGCACTTGGATGCTTCTTCCTTATCTATGGGATACTTCTGTATGCCGTCGCTACGTCGAAGGAGTAGACAAGACATCTCAAAATTGCAAAATATCTTTTCATGCGAAGAACGGCGTACTCGTCAAGGGTACACCGTTCTCCGTTTAATGGATATTAAATTATTTATATAGAAATAGGAAAATTAAAATTCCAAAAAGTTTTTTAGATAATTTTACAAAAATGAATGAAAAATAATAAAAAGGTGATATAATTATTTTAAATAAATTTATAGTAAGAGGGAAAGTTTGAAAAATAAGATAATAGAAAAAATAAAAGCAATATATTATAGAATACATTGCAAAAGAGCATTAATAGGTAAGTCAAGCGAATATTTAGATCCAAATGATAGAGAAAATAAAAGTTATGAACAAATAAAAAAAGCATATGAAACTTTAAGGGGTTTATTTACAGATGAGAAACACAAATTTTATATTTCAGGAGGAGTAGCACCATATTTGCTTTTAAATCAAGAGTCAGGCAGAACTCATGATGACATAGATATTGTTGTTAGAATGGAAGACATGAGCTATTTTCGCCAAGCACTTCAAGAGGCAAATTTGTATAAGCAAGAATATGATAGTAGAACTTTTGCAAGAGATGGTATTGATTATGGATTTGAAACTGTTATTAATGGAGTTCCTGTTGGTATATATCCATTTATTTACAAAGATAAAAAAGTAATACAGCATACATATGATCCATATACAAGACAGTGCAAAATAAAAGAACTTGAAGTGGAACAATTAAGTGATTATGTTATGACATATACAGGACTAGATGGACAGCAATATGACACTATGAGTATGGAATATATAAGATTTTCTAAATCAAAAACTAGTAGACCAAAAGATATAGCAGATATAGAAAAAGTTGATACTTATGGAATAAGAGAAGATGTATATAATAGACTTCATATGTTTAGACAAACACAAGATATAAAAGCAGAAAGATTAGCTTTTATTAAAGGAATAGAAGAAAAAAACGCAACTATTAATTCGTTTAATGCTTGTGCAACAGAAAGAAAACCAGTTAGTAGAGAGGAAAAATAAGACACAAACATCTCAAAATTGCAAAATATTTTTTCATGTGGAACATGGCGTACTCGTAACAGGACGCCGTGTTCCATTTAATAGGTATAAAAGTATTTTATATAAGTAGGAATTAGAAATCACTCCTGTTAACATAAAAGCATATACTATAATATATAAAAATAAGAGGAGGAATTACATTGAGACTTGAAGGTAAAAGGATAACATTTGGTATAACAGGTTCATTATATGCTATAAAACAAGTAATTCCTCAAATACAAAACCTTATAAAAGAAGGTGCAGACATTATACCAATAATGTCTTTTAATTATTGCGAAAAGGTAAGAGAAGTAGAAGAAAGTATAAAAACGGTAGAAGAGATTACACATAAAAGTCCATTATGTATTAGAGACAGTATATCCGAAATGAAAAAATCAGACCTAATGATTATAGCTCCATGCTCAGGTAATATTATTGCAAAATTAGCAAATGGAATAATAGATGAAATGATTTTAGAAATTGCTGAAATGCACTTAAAAAGTGAAAAAAACATAATAGTAGGAATAGCAACTACAGAAGGTTTAGGACTAGAGGCAGAGAATATAGGAAAATTGCTAAACATGAAAAAAATCTTTTTTGTTCCATTTAGGCAGAATAATCCAATAACAAAACCTAATTCATTAATGTATAGCAATAGATATATATTGGAAACCACAATGAAAGCTTTAAAAGAGGAACAAATACAGCCAATACTACTGTAAATTGTCAAAAGGAAAAAAATATGGTATAATAAAAATAAGTTACATAGTAACCATAAGTATCCCAGAGAACATAAAAATGTTAGGAGGAGACCTAAGTGGGAAAAAAGATTGTGATGCTCTTTATATGTGTACCTATTTTATCCTTCAGTGTTGTCTACTTGTCTCTCTGTATTGGGGCTAAGGCTTGCCTGACGTTCGCTTTGGGCAGCCTAATCGGCTACATTGTGAGAGGACTGGTGGAGAACCAAAGACGGAAGATGCGCTATCTCTATCGCAAACCGAAAAAGTTCCGCAGAAGGATGCTTAGTTGAGCGTAAATCAGCAATTTGAAAATTTCCACACGAAAGCAAGCCACACACTAACGGAGTGTGTGGTTCGCTTTTGGAAAAACAAAGAAAAGACATATAATTTATTGATAAAACATAAAAAGCATAGTATAATAGATATGTTCAAACTAATATAATAAAAATTTTGTATAAGCATGAAAAATTCTTATACAATAACTATATGGGGATGTAATTGGTTTCGACGGTTTTTTTGAATTATAAATAGCGAGTAGTGGATGGTCGCTTCGGCCACTATAAAAAAGCGAAATTAAAAATAAACGCTGATAATAATGAATTAGCATTAGCTGCCTAGTTGCAGCTTCGTCTTACAGCAAAGCCTACTGTTGCTGATAAGGCGTCGACTAAAGTAGGAAACAAAATTATTTCTTGCCTTGGAAATAATGGGTAACAAAAGGCTACCAAAAATTCAAGCGTGTTTATTTGCAAGAATTTGAGGAAAATTTTAATAATAAACTACACTCGTAGAAGTTTATATGGATAGAAGATTGGACGTGGGTTCAACTCCCACCATCTCCACCAAATGTGCGACTTTAGCAAGTCGCAGTTAATAATGAATGGTGAATAATTAATAGTGAATAGTTATTAAAAAAAGTGCAATAAGCACATTTGTACTATTCACTATTAACTATTCATTTTTCACTATTCACAGGTTGATATAAGGCATATATTGATATCACAAGTTTTGAAAATTTATTGGAGTTATGCTATAATTTATATAGATGGTAAATTTATTTTTTATGCCGTCCGTATTTCGGAGGGCATTGACTCCGAAATGCAAAAAAATTTTGGAGGTCACAATGAAACGGATTATTACTTTGGCACTGATGTGCCTGATGGTGGTAGCCCTTGTAGGGCTTACTGCCTGCGGAGCTCCTACCAACAGCAACGTCAAGCCTACGAGGTTCGAATCCATGGAAAATGATCCTAAGGTCACGGTGGAGGACTTTGAGGACAAGGTACCTGTAAACGATTTCACAGCGCTTCTTCCTGATGCAGAAGAACTGGAAAAAATGGCTGCGGCGGAAAAGCTTGAGATCGCAAAGCAGGAATACGAAACCGGCAAAAAGGTTCTTGATGCTGCGGCGCAAAAGTATGAACTGGCCAGGCATGAACTGGAACTTGCCGAACAGCGCTATGAAAACGGAGAGCTTTCCCAAGAAGAATTTTTCGATGCGATGGAAGAATTCTTCGATGGACCTCACAACGAGTACTTTGCTGCACACAGGGAGTTCTTTGATGGACCCCATCGTGAATACTTTGATGCACAAGCAGAGTATTTTGGCAATTGAGGTCAACAACGCTCGAAATTTAGAACGCTGTAAATTCCGTAATGATGCAAAAGTACACTTCCCACACAGAACAATGCTATGTGTGGGGAGTGTACTTTTTGGTAAAAATAAACTCTAAAATAATACAAAAAAATACTTGAGTTTTTAATAAATAGTTTATATAATATAAATATAGAGGATATGAAAAAGGAGGAAAATCAAATGACAAAAGTATTAAAACAACAATTAGTTGATACAAAAAAATTAACAGATATAATAGTTACGCTACTAATCATGGTAGGGGCATTTCTAGTACCTACATTTTTAGCGAAAATAATACCTTTAGGGAAATATCAACAAATAGTGGTTGGAACAATTGTAAATACAGCTTTAATAATGACAGCATTATATACAAAAGGAAGCATAAAAACAATATTTATTGCAACACTACCATCAATGTCAAATATATTAGGAGGATATTTATTTACGCCAATGACACTATATGCAAAATTAATGATACCAGCAATAATATTAGGAAACTTTGCATTTATATTTATATATAAAGCAATATATGTAAATAAAAAAATAAATTATATTGTATCTGCAGTTATTGCAATAGCATTAAAGGTTGCCATCATATATGCAGGATTTAGCATAATGAATTCATTAATTAATTTACCTGCAAAGGTACAAACAGTATTAAATACATCAATGGGAGTAACACAATTAATTACAGCAACATGTGGATCAATATTAGCACTAGCTATAATGTCAACAGTAAAGATGTGTACAAAAAAAACTGAATAGAATTGAGAAAGAAATAAAAAGAAGATTCTTTTATGGAGACTAGAAATTAATTATAGTCTCTATTTTTTTATCATTATGATAACCAATCTTTTATAATATATATATATTCTTCTAAATTTATGATATAATGCAATGGAAAAAACACTGATTATTTCAAAAAAGTTAAAAGGAGAAATATAGAATGCTAGATCAATTTTCAAGAACAGAATTGTTGATAGGAACAGAAGCAATAGAAAAGTTAAATAAAGCCAAAGTGGCTATATTTGGAATTGGTGGAGTAGGAACATTTGTAGTAGAAGGATTAGTAAGGGCAGGAATAGAAAAATTTATATTAATAGATGATGATAAAATATGTATAACAAATTTGAATAGACAATTAATAGCAACACACAAAACAATTGGAAAATATAAAGTAGAAGTAGCTAAAGAAAGGATACTAGAGATAAATCCAAATGCAAAAGTAGAAATATATCAAGAATTTTTTATGCCAGATAGTAAAGAGTTATTAGATGATACAGTAGACTACATTATAGATTGTGTAGACACAGTTACAGCTAAAATTGAACTTGTGGTAAGAGCAAACAAACTAAATATTCCAATTATATCAAGTATGGGAACAGGGAATAAGTTAGATCCTACTAAATTTGAAATAGCAGATATATATAAAACAAGTATATGTCCTTTAGCAAAAGTTATGAGAAAAGAATTAAGAAGCCGAAATATAAAAGAATTAAAAGTTGTATATTCAAAAGAAGAACCTATAAAAATAGATCAAACAATAGTAAATGATTGTACATCTTCACAAGAAGAAAGAAAAGGAACTCATAAAAAACAAATACCAGGAAGTATATCTTTTGTTCCTTCAGTTGCAGGATTAATAATTAGTGGAGAAGTAATAAAAGATATAATAAAAAACTAGAAAGAAATGAAAGACAAGAGAACTCAAAAAAATATGATACAGAACTAGAGACTTATATATTATGTTACTTGACAGAAACAACTTAAATAAATATAATATAAGCAATGATATATAAACAAAGGAGAATACAATGTACTTAAATGATACACATATATTAATTTATCTAGTAGTTGCAATAATAGGAGGACTATTAGGACAAGTTATAGACTACTTAAATAAAACATTTTTAGAGGAAGGGAAAATACTATCAAAAGAGAGCATTAAAAAATATAGAATGATATCAAGACCAAGATACTCATTAATATTAATAAATGCACTAATATACTGCATATTGTTATATAAATTTGGAATAAATATAGAATTTTTCGAATATGCACCACTATGTACGATGCTAATTTGTGCATTTATGGTAGATTACAAAGTACAAATAATACCAAATAGATTAAATCTAACAATGTTCGAATTAGGTTTAATTTTCGTATTCATATATGGTATGTCTAATTTGAATTTATCAAAAGACTTATTATTAGGAATGTTGGCAGGTGGAGGAATATTCTTAGGAATAACATTAATTGGAGGATTAATTGCAGGAAAAGAGGCAATGGGTCTCGGAGACGTAAAATTAATGGGAGCATTAGGACTATATTTTGGAGTAACAAGAATAGTAATGATTTCAGTACTATCTTTCTTAGTAGGGGCAATAGGAAGTATAGCAGTAATATTAGCAAGAAAAAATAGAAAAGATGGGTATATTCCATTTGGTCCATTTATTGTAATAGCAACAATAATCACAATACTAGTACCAACAAATACACTATATGTGTTTTTAATGAAGGTATTTACACTAGGAATGTATTAAAAATATAAAATAAAGTATGAAAGGGGGGTATTATGAACGAAAAAATAAGACTTTTAAGAGAAAGATTAAGAAGTTTAAACTTAGAAGGAATGATAGTAACAAATCCAGTAAATATAAAATATTTAACGAATATTGAAAATGAAGGAACTTTATTAATTACAAGAAAAGAAAATATTTTTTTAACATACACAATGTATTTAGAAAATGTAAAAAGTACATTAACAATAAATGATGAAATTATTGTAGTAGATTTTAGAGATGTTGGAAAAGATGAATGTGAAAATTTCTTTTTATTCTGTGAGAATATAGGATTTGAAGAAAACTATGTAACATATAAACAATATCATTTTTTAAAGCAAAAATACAAAGTAAATAATTTGGCAGAAACAGAAAACATAATAGAAAAATTAAGAGAAATAAAAGATGAAGAAGAAATAAAGAATATAACAAAGGCATGTGAAATTACAGATAAATGTTTTGAACATCTATTAACATTTATAAAAATAGGCATATCAGAAAAAGAAATAGCAAACGAAGTAGAAAGATTTTTTAAAGAAAATGGAGCAGACGGATTAGCTTTTGATACAGTTGTAGCAGTAGGAGAAAACAGTTCACAACCACACTGGAAACCGTCAAACAGAACAGTAAAAATGGCAGACCCAATATTAATAGATATGGGATGTAAATATAACGGATACTGTTCAGATATGACAAGAACAATATTTATGGGATGTATACTAGAAGAAATAAAACCGATATATGATTTAGTATTAAAAAACTTGCAAAACACAGAAGATGAAATAAGAGAATATGCAAGTATAAAAACAATATCACAAATGGTAGAAAATGATTTTAAACAATATAAGCAAACAATGATACATGCTTTGGGTCATGGAGTAGGAATGGAAACACATGAAATACCATACATAAGTCCAAAGAACGACACATTTTTAAAGAAAAACATGGTAATTGCAGATGAACCAGGAATATACATACCAGGTAAATATGGAATAAGAATAGAAGATACAATATTGGTAGAAAAAAATGGAAAAACGATATTAACAAAATCACCAAGAAAATATACAGTAATTTAGGGACTTGAAAATATTGAAAATCTATAGTAAAATAGATAAGTAAATATAAAAAAAGAAAGAGGTAAGATAATATGGCAGAAGTATATATGGCAGGAGATGTAAGAAATGGAACAACATTTGAAATGGAAGGTTCAGTATATAAAGTAGTTGAATTCCAACATGTAAAACCAGGAAAAGGAGCAGCATTTGTTAGAACAAAGCTAAAAAATGTAATAACAGGAGCAGTTTTAGAAAAAACATTTAATCCATCAGAAAAATTACAAGGAGCAGAAATAGAAAAAAGAGAAATGCAATATTTATATGCAGATGGAGATTTATATTATTTTATGGATAATGAAACATATGATCAAATTCCACTCAACAAAGAGGATTTAGGAGATATGTTAAAATTCTTGAAAGAAAATATGATGGTAAAAACATTAGCATTCAAAGGAAAAATATTTGCAATAGAACCACCAATGTTTGTTGAATTAGAAATTACATATACAGAACCAGGATTTAGTGGAAACACAGCAGGAGCAGGAGCAACAAAACCAGCAGAACTAGAAACAGGAGCAACAATAAATGTTCCATTATTTGTAAATACAGGAGATAAAATTAGAATAGATACAAGAACAGGCGAATATATGGAAAGAGTCTAAGAGATTTATATCAGGAAAGGATATGAATAAAATGTCAGATATGAACTTAATTATGAAAAAGATAATGACAAATTTAGAAGAAAAAGTAAAAGATAAAGAAACTTTAGAAACAATAAAAACAGAAATTTTTAACTTATACAATGCATTTGCTGATGAAGTAATTGAATTAAATGCAGTTATGAATGCCAGAGTATTAGAGATAGCACAAGCACAGAAAGAAGCAAATGAAAAAATGGATAAAATGGCAAAGAGTTTAAAGAAAATAGAAAATGATATATACTTAGATGAAGAAGATGATGATGGAGAATATACTATGGAAATAGTATGCCCATATTGTAACAAAGAAATTTCTTTAGACATAGATGAAATTGCAGATAAAAATGAAATAAGTTGCCCAGAATGTAAAAATACGATAGAGCTAGACTGGGGAAACGAATGCGGATGCGGAGACTGCGAAGATGATTGTGATTGCTGTGGAGGAGATTGTCACAAAAACGAAGAAGATGATTTATAAAACTGAAAAAAATTCTTAGATATTATCATCTAAGAATTTTTCATTACAGGAAACTAAAATAAAAGGTGAAAAAATGAAAAAGGAAACAATAATAAACGAAATTCTAAAAATATTTTGGGTTTTTATAATAGGGAGTATAGCAGGTTGGATATTTGAAACAATTGTAGTTATTTTGCAAACAGGACATTTTGAAATAAGGCAAGGATTAATATATGGACCATTTATTCCTGTGTATGGAATTGGGTTAGTTATGTATTATAGTATTTTTAAATTTATAAAAACAAGAGATAAAATCAAAATCTTTTTAATAACTTTAGCATTAGGTGGACTTACAGAATATGTATGTTCATACCTACAAGAAATCATATTTGGATCAATATCATGGGACTACTCAAAACTTCCATTTAACTTACATGGAAGAACAAGTTTATTACATTGTACTTATTGGGGGATTGCAGGACTTCTATATATTTCATGGATAGAACCACTATTGCATGAATTAGAGAATATAATGCAAGATACAAGATTAAAAATAATAACGATTTTGCTAGCCATATTTATTATAATTGATGTATCTATAAGTTGGATGGCAATAGCAAGACAAAAGAATAGATTTTTAGGAGAAAATCCACGAAATGCTATAGAACAGTTTTTAGATGCATATTATCCAGATGATTTCATAGATACAATATTTTCAAATAAGAAGAATAAACTGCAAGTTCAAGAAGAAACATAGATGATAGAGGAGAATGTAATTGAAAAACAGTAAAGGAAAAGTATTAAGAATATTTTTTACAATTGTGGTACTGGTAGCTATAATTGGATTAATTATATACTTGGCACCAATAATGATTAAATTATCAACAGAAGAAGGCAGAATAGCATTCAAAGAAAAAGTAAATGAATGGGGTTTTCTAGGATTTTTTTCATTATTTGGATTGCAAGTAGCACAAATATTTTTATTTATAATACCAGGAGAACCGATAGAAATACTATCTGGAATGTGCTATGGAGGAGTAATTGGGAGTATTTTTATAATAGCTTCAGCAGGAATAATATCAACAGGAATATTTTTTGCAGTAAGAATACTTGGGAAAAAATTCGTATATAACTTTTGTGATGAAAAGAAGATAGAAAAAATTGAGAACAGTAAATTGTTTCAAAATCCAAGAAAAGTAGAAAAAATAATGCTCATACTATTTGTACTGCCAGGTACACCAAAAGATTTATTAGTTTATATATCTGGACTATTGCCAATAAAACCATTTAGGTTTATAATAATATCTACGATAGCTAGAATACCATCAGTAATATCTTCAACACTTGCAGGAGCAAACCTAGCAAATGGAGATTGGAAAATGAGCATAATTATATATTTGGTAATTATAATACCAGTTATGATAGCAATATTTATAATGAACAAATTCGATAAAGAAAAACTAACAGATGAAGCACTAAAAGTTATAAACAAATAAATTTTTAGTGAAAAAGGAGAGATGAAGATGAAAAAGAAAAAAATCCTAGTAATTACAGCTATAAGTTTAGCAACAATAGTAACTTTAACAGGGTGTGGAAAAAAGAACGAAAACAAACAAGAAGAACAAAAGGAAAATAAACCAATAGTGAGCCTAATAAATGAAGAAAAAAATATAGTTTATACAGTAAAAGAACAAAGTGGATATAAAATCCCAAAAATCAACTTAACATATGATAATGTAAAAGAATTAAATAAAGAAATATTATCATATGGCGAACAAAAAATAACAGACATGACAGTTGATGGAAAAATACAAACAGATGGAAAACTAGAATATAAATACTATGAAAATGATAATATTTTATCAATTGTATATGAGCATGAATCACCATTTGCAGCAGTGTCAGATAAGTATAAAGTATGGAATATTGATAAATATACTGGAGAAACCATTACAAACGAGCAAATACTTGCAAAAAAAGGAATCAAAGCAGAAGAGCTTGAAGAAAGTTTAATACAAAAATGCAAGGAAAAATATGAAGAATTAGGAATTAGTGCTAAAGAAAATGAAGAAATGTTAGAAGTATATAATTCACAACTAGAAAAAACAGTTTCTAAAGAAAATAATAATCTAAATAATTTTATGTATTTAGGTGCAGATAATGAAATATATGTAATTGCAAAAATATATTCATTAGCAGGTACAGATTATTATGAGCATATAATAAAAGTAAGATAATAAGAAAAATCCTCTAAGTTAGAGGATTTTTTTCTGGATTTTTCTGGTGATTTATGATATACTAATAAATAATTTTATTATAGAGGTAAAAGTATGTTATTAGATAAACTTGTTGAATTTGTAGAGTCAAAAATAAAAGTATATGCATTTGTTGGACCATCTGGAACTGGAAAAAGTTATAGAGCTCAAATGGTAGCAAGTGAGAGAAACATTAAATATATAATAGATGATGGACTTCTAATAAAAGAAAATGAAGTAATTGCAGGAGAATCTGCAAAAAAAGCCCCTACAAAAATAGAAACAGTAAGGGAGGCTTTGTTTACAAATCCAGAAAGAGCGGAAGAAATAAAAAAAGCATTTAGAAAATACAGACCGGAAAGTTTGCTAATATTGGGAACATCAGATAATATGATTGGAAAAATAAGAGAGAACTTAGGACTTCCAGAACTTACAGATACTATATACATAACAGATGTTGCAACAGAAGAGGAAATGAAAGCTGCAAAAAATATGAGAATGACAGAAGGAAAGCATGTAATTCCAGTACCAACATTTGAAATAAAAAAGGACTTTTCAGGATATATATTAGATCCACTTCAAATTTTTAAATCGAAAGGAAAAGATAACAAACCATATATTTCGGAAAAATCAATAATAAGGCCAACATTTAGCTACTTAGGAAGTTATACAATATCAGATTCAGTACTTAAAGATATAATTGAACACATATCAAAAAAAGCTGAAGCAATATATAAAATAGCAAGAATAAGAATAGAAAAAACAGAAGAAGGAGTTTCAATATACATTGAAATTATAATCAAATATGGATTTAATGTTATAACATCGCTGCAAGTATTTAAGAAACAATGTATAAAGGAAATTGAAAATTTAACAGCTATGAATGTTGAAAAATTACAAATATTAGCAAAGGGAATTTTTAAAGAAGATAAAAAGGAGTAAAAAAATGGGATTTATAGTAGGAATTGATGGACCAGCAGGAAGTGGAAAAGGTACAATAACAAAGAAAATAGCAAATAAAATAGGATTAATAAATATCGATACAGGAATAACATATAGATGTGTTGCACTAAAAGCACTAAAAGAAAATGCAATAGAAAATGGAGTAATTGATAAGGAAAAAACAATAGAATTATCACAAAAAATAAATATTGATATAAAAAATACACCAAATGGAGATATAGTATTTTTAGATGGAGAAGATGTAACAAGAGAAATAAGAGGAAAAGATGTTACTGGAATAGTATCTCCGGTTTCTTCAATTATAGAAGTAAGACTTGCAATGGTAGAACTGCAAAGGAAATTAGCAAGTGGAAAAGATATAATAATGGAAGGAAGAGATATTTGTACATATGTTTTTCCAAATGCAGATGTAAAAATATATTTAGATGCCAGTGAAGAAGAGAGAGCAAAAAGAAGATATAAAGAAATGCAAGAAAAGGGAATAGAAATGTCATATGAAGAAGTGCTAGAAAATATAAGAAAAAGAGACGATAATGATAAACACAAAGAAATAGGTTCATTAAAGCTTGCACCAGATAGCATAATAGTAGACACAACAAATATGACCATTGAAGAAGTAACAGAAAAAATTATAGAAATAATAAACCAAAAAAGAAATTGAAAAATAGATATGTAGGGAGTCAGCCTTGACCGACCCACATTATAAAATCTGTAATAAATCAGGAAGGGCAAAGATATATATGAGAGCATTTTTTAAAATAATATTTAAATTCATAACAATAATTATTTACAGACCTAAAATAATTGGAAAAGAGAATATTCCTGAAGAGGGAAATGCAATAATATGTGCAAACCATGTGCATTTCTGGGATAGCGTTGTAATGATTGTAATGCTTAGAAGGAAGGTTAATGTATTAGCAAAAGAAGAACTTTTTAGAAATAAATTTAATAGATGGTTTGCAGGTGTAATTGGAGTATATCCAGTTAAAAGAGGAACAGCAGATATGGGAGCAGTAAAAACTGCACTTAAATTAATGGAAGAAAAGGAATTATTATTAATATTTCCGGAAGGAACACGAAATGGATTAGCAAAAGGTAAAAAACCAAAAAAAGGAGCAGTTATGATTGCAGCTAGCTCAGAATCACCAATAATTCCAATAGGTGTACAAGGGTCATTTAAACCTTTTACTAAAGTTACTTTAAATATAGGAAAACCTATAGATTATTCCCAATATAAAAATGAAACACATGATAAAGTTAAAATGGACGAATTAGCACAAGAATTGATGAAAGATATAGTAAAATTAAGAGACGAAAAGAAGGAGAGGAAAACATAAACCGTGAATGACAATATTATAATAAAAGGTGCAAAAGAAAATAATTTAAAAAATATAAATTTAACAATTCCAAGAGATAAATTAGTAGTAATTACAGGACTTTCAGGTTCTGGAAAATCATCACTTGCATTTGATACATTATATGCAGAGGGCCAAAGAAGATATGTGGAAAGTCTATCATCATATGCAAGACAATTTTTAGGATTAATGAAAAAGCCAGACGTGGAAACAATTGATGGATTGTCTCCAGCAATTTCAATAGATCAAAAAACAACATCAAAAAATCCACGTTCAACAGTAGGAACAGTAACAGAGATATATGACTATATCCGTTTATTGTATGCGAGAATAGGAATTCCACACTGTCCAAACTGTGGTAAAAAAATAGAAAGACAAACACTGGACCAAATAGTAGACGCAGTTATGCAATTAGAAGAAGGAACAAAAATACAAATTTTAGCACCAATTGTAAGAGGAAAAAAAGGAGAGTTCGTAAAACAATTAGAAGGTTTCGCAAAAGAAGGGTTTGTAAGAGCAAGAGTAGATGGAGCAGTTGTTGAACTTACAGATGATTTAGATTTAGATAGAAAGAAAAAACATAATATAGAACTAATAGTAGATAGATTAGTAGTAAAAGAAGGAATAAGAAGTAGAGCTGCTGAATCAATAGAAATAGCATTAAAACACGCAAATAATTTAGTAGTAATAGCAACACCGAAAGAAGAAATTTTATTTAGCCAAAATTATGCATGCTCAGATTGTAATATAAGTTTAGAAGAATTATCTCCAAGAATGTTCTCATTTAATAACCCATTTGGAGCATGCCCAGAGTGTACAGGTATTGGATACTTAATGAGGATGGATGAAGATTTAATAATTCCAGACAAAAATAAAACATTATATGATGGTGTAAAAGCTTTTGGAGCAAGTACAATGAAACGTGGAGATACAATGGCAAAGATGTACTTTGAAAGTATTGCAAAACATTATAAGGTTGATATATCCGTTCCAATAAAAAAACTACCTAGAGAATTTTTGAATAAAATATTATATGGAACAGGAACAGAAGAAATAGATTTTAGATATGAAACAGTTGCAGGAGTTAGAACATTTACAGCACTATTCGAAGGCGTAATACCAACATTAGATAGACGTTATAGAGAAACAAAATCACAAGGAATGAGGGATTTCTATGAAATGTATATGAGCGAAAGCCCTTGTGAGGCATGTCATGGAGCAAGATTAAAAAAAGAAACTTTAGCAGTTACAGTTAACGACAAAAACATAAAAGAATTAACAGATATGCCAATAAATCAGATAAAAGATTTTATCGCTAATCTAAAATTAGATAAAACAGAAGCAATGATTGCAAACCAAATACTAAAGGAGTTAAATCAAAGACTACAATTTTTAATCGATGTTGGACTTGAATATTTAACCTTATCAAGACCAGCGGGAACATTATCAGGTGGAGAAGCACAAAGAATACGTTTAGCAACACAAATAGGATCGGGGCTAACAGGAGTATTGTATATTTTAGATGAACCAAGTATAGGATTACATCAAAGAGATAATGCAAAATTAATAGAAACATTGAAAAAATTAAGGGACTTAGGAAATTCGCTTTTAGTAGTAGAACATGATGAGGATACAATGTATGCCGCTGATTATATTGTAGATATTGGACCAGGTGCAGGTGTACATGGAGGAAAGGTAGTAGCAACAGGAACTGCAGAAGAGATTAAAAAAAACACGGCATCAATAACAGGAGATTACTTAAGTGGTAGAAAACAAATAAAAATACCAAGTAAAAGAAGAAAATCAAATGGTAGAGCAATAGAAATAAAAGGCGCAATGGAAAACAACTTGAAAAACATTAATGTGAAGATACCATTAGGAGTATTTACTTGTATAACAGGAGTTTCAGGCTCTGGAAAAAGTACATTAATAAATGAAATTTTGTATAAGAGTTTAGCCAAACAAATTTATAAATCAAATGAAAAACCAGGTAAGCATAAGGAAATTACAGGAATACAAAACATAGATAAAATTATAAATATAGACCAATCACCAATAGGAAGAACGCCACGTTCAAACCCCGCAACTTATACAGGAGTATTTGACTTAATAAGGGATATATTTGCAGAAACAAGTGAGGCAAAATTAAGAGGATATGGAAAAGGAAGATTTAGCTTTAATGTTTCAGGAGGAAGATGTGAAACTTGCCAAGGAGATGGAATACTAAAAATAGAAATGCATTTCTTACCAGATATATATGTACCTTGTGAAGTTTGTAAAGGAAAAAGATATAATAGAGAAACATTAGAAGTTAAATACAAAGGAAAAACAATATCAGATGTTTTAGAGATGACAATAGAAGAAGCTCTAGATTTCTTCAGTAATGTTCCAAAAATAAAACAAAAAATACAAACATTATATGATGTAGGACTTGGGTATATAAAATTAGGACAACCATCAACAACATTATCAGGAGGAGAGGCACAAAGAGTAAAACTTGCAACAGAACTTTCAAAGAAAGCAACAGGAAAAACATTGTATATATTAGATGAACCAACAACAGGATTACACATAGCAGATGTTCATAGACTAATAGATATATTACAAAGATTAGTAGATACTGGAAACAGTATAGTTGTAATAGAACATAATTTAGACTTAATAAAAACAGCAGATTATATAATAGACTTAGGACCAGAAGGTGGAGAAAAAGGTGGAGAAATAGTAGCCTGTGGAACACCAGAACAAGTTATAAAAAATGACAGATCATATACAGGAAAATTCTTAAAACCAATATTAGAAAAATAATAGAATTTTGAATATTTATTTTAAACGTGTAGGGGCTGGTCTTGATCAGACCCTACTATTGACATGTATGATAAAATATATAAGTAAATTCTTAGCAAATTCCTTGCATTCCTGTGGGAAACCACAGTTTGTATACAAAACTAGATTTAGGAGGAGTGAAAACATGCCTAAGAATCGGAAGGCACCCACGACAACATTGAGGTTCAGGCTGATGTCTATGGCAGGACTTTTAATTGAGTTCTGCTGTATGATGTACGCTGCTGCTTTTGAAGGAATCATGGCGGCGTTTTGGGGCGTAATCCCAATGATAGCAATTCTGCTGTGGATGACAGATGTCTGCGCAAACAAAAGCACAAAGTTCAGGAATGAAAACATAGTGCTTGTTACTGTGCTCATGATTATGATCAGATGCTTGTGCGCCAGTAAATATTTCAGCATTGCACTTATGCTTATGATCATAATTGAGTTCATCTTTATGCTTGCGATTGCAGAACAGACAAACAAGCTGGATTAAGAGGCAAACAAAGCGACACCGCACCAACCGAAAGGATGGTGCGGTGTCGCTTTGTTTCAAATAAAAGTATTGACATGTATGTTAAAATATAAAGGTAGACTCTTAGCAAATTCCTTGCATACCTGTGCGTAAAAGCACAGTTTGTATATAAAAACTAAACTTAGGAGGAATGAAGCAATGTTCAAAAGGTTATTTGGACCAGGAAGGTTCATAATAGCTACGATTGTGGGAGTGTCTGCCCAGTTTGGCTTCATGCTGGCGGCTGTAATCGGCGAGAAAACCTTCGCTGCTGCGTTGGGCATGATTGCGTTTTTTGCAATTGCCCTATGGTGCGAAGGCGCTGAGGCAGAAAGAAACACTCGCCGGAAAAACAAGATGTACATCATTGCTGTTATGACAGCAATTTTCTTGAGGTGCATCTTTATTCCGGCAGAAGCCATTAGCCCCGCGCTCATGATCGGGATGATTATCGAGTTTGCATTTATGGCTGGGATGATTATCGAAACCAAATTGCTCCCATGATGAACAAAAGCTGCCCCATTCACATTCAAGTGAGTGGGGCAGCTGCCCATTTAATATTAAAGAGGATTAACTTCAAAAATTATTTTAAAATGATTAAAATCTTCTAATCTATCATTATCAAGACAATCAATATAATCATCTAATTCTTTTTGAGACCTTACCGCAGCAATTATAGTTGGATTTAAATCTCTTCTAAACATTATACTTTTAGCAAATTTTAAAGCAGTAATAGTTGAATTTGATTCTTTATATTTACTCAAATAATAACCTTCTCTAAATCTTGCAAGAACAGGATGGTTATTAAAAATAGAAATTTTTTCGGTAAATTCTTTTTCAACAACAGATTTTGCAGAAGGATATTCATTAGGATAATCTTCCATAAATTCTTGCAAATCTTGCTTAGTATAAGGTAAATATACTTTTTTATCTTTCTCAGAAATTTTTAATTCTAAATTATCTCTGAAATCAGAATCATATACATTAAAAACCTTTAATGTATTTTCTTCAGTAACTTTTTTTGGTTTTAACAAGTTTCCATTTTCTAAAGAAACAAAAAATTTATCAATAGCTGAATTATAATCATTATTTTCAGCTTCGAGTTTAGCTTTAATATTCTTAAAATCAGAGATTTTATTATTGATACTCAATATTGAAGATAATTTATCTTCATCTGAGATAGTATCTTTTTTTACAGCCAATTCTAAGACATCTTTTTCTATATCATTAAAACTACTAAAAATATTATTTAAATTTTTAATAGTTGCAGAAATACTTTTTGAAGCATTTGAAGCTGTATCAAAAGAATCTTCAAAGGAAGGAGTATCACCAATTTCAGGTGAGTTATCAGTTTCTAAAGAATTTAAATATTTTGCAATTTCATCTTTTTTAAAATTAGACATTTCTATTGCAAATTCAATTTCATCTTGTTTACCATTGTTACTTTTTAAGAATTCAATATCTTCTTTACTAAAAAGACCTTCCAGAAGATTTGAGGTATAAATAATACTTGTTATCATTAGTTTCCCTTCCTTAAATTAACATTACTACTTAAAACTATAACATATATGAAAGAACATTACAAGGAATTACAGATTTTGTCAAGAAAATGTAAAAAAACTCAAAAAATGTAACAAAAATGTAACAAAAAAAGTAGTCGATTTTTTAATCAAACTACTTTTTTAATACAAATTGAGTTGAAAAAATGTGAATAATGAAAAATGAATAGTTAATGTTGAATAGTACAAATGTGCTTTTCAGACTACTTTAAATTACTATTCATTATTAACTATTCACTATTAGTTCTTCACTGCGACCTGTTAAGGTCGCACATTTGGTAGCGAGAAGTGGATTCGAACCACCGACCTGTCGGGTATGAACCGAATGCTCTAGCCAACTGAGCTATCTCGCCATGAACTATTATATTATAAACATTTTAAATGAATTTGTCAAGGCAAAATGTAAAAAAATCATAATAAAATAAAAAGAAGCAGAATAATATTAAATAAAAGTAATAATAAAGAAAAGGGGCAAGTATGAAAAAGAGACTTAAACTTAATCAAATATTAGAAATGCCAAGAGAGATAGACAATAAGGAATCTAAAATAACAATACTATCTTTTGATGAAATGTTAATAGAAAATTATAAAGGAATACTCGAGTACGAGGAATTTTATGTGAAAATTCATACTGAAATAGGAACAATAAATGTAAATGGATATAAATTAAAATTAGAACAAATAACAAAAGATGATATAGCAATAAAAGGAATAATAAATAGTGTAGATTTTGAAAGAAATGTAGAAGAGTAAAAATTGTAAGAGAGATTAAAGGTGGGTACAAGAAGTTTATAATAAGGAGAAAATAATATGAGTATAAGTAGAGTGTCTAACATTGTTACAGGATATGTAAACATAAGAGTAGAAGGATTTTATATAGAAAGATTTATAAACATATGTATAAGTAAAAAAATATTACTACATGATATTACAAGGGAAAAATCTACAATATTATATGCAAAAGTGGGAATAAATGATTATAAAAGATTAAGAGATGTAGCCAAAAAAACAAAATCAAAAATAAAAATAGAAGGAAAAGTAGGACTACCTTTTGTAATGCATAGATATAGGAAGAGAAAAATTTTTGCAGTATTTTTTGTGGTAATAATTTTTACAATAATACATCTTTCAAATTATGTGTGGAATATAGAAATAGAAGGGACTGTAGATATAAACCAAGAAGAATTACTAAAAACGTTAGAAGATAGTGGATTATATATCGGAGTATCAAAAGAAAAATTGGATACAAAATCTGTGATAGATAAAATAAGGTTAGAAAGAGACGATATAGCTTGGATTGGTATTTCCGTAAAAGGAACCAATGCAATGATAAAAATAAAAGAAAGCAAAAAAGCACCAGAAGTAATAAATAAAGATGAATATTGTAATATAATTTCAGATAAAACAGGTGTAATAACAAAAATAAATGTACAAAACGGTACGGCAGTAGTAAATACAGGAGACATAGTAAAGCCAGGAGATATATTAGTAGAAGGATATGTAGAAGGAACATATACAGGAAAAAGATATGTACATAGTATTGCTGATATAGAAGCAAAAACATGGTATACAAAAAAAACTAGAGAACCATTAAAAACCAAGATATCAGTACAAACAGGAAATGAAGAAAAGAAATATAGTGTAAATATAAAAAATTTTCGAATAAATTTTTATAAAACCCTTTCAAAATTTCAAAAATATGATAAAATAGATACAACAAAAAAATTTGAACTATTTTCTAATTTCTATTTACCAATTGAAATTATAAAAACCACTAATAAAGAATATGTGATGCAAGATATAACATATACACCAGAAGAACTTACGGAAATTACCACTGAAAAGCTTAAGGAAGAACTAGAAAAAGAGATTGGAGACGAAAGCCAAATAATAAATTCACAAGTAAATACATATTCATACGAGGGATATATAGAAGTAGAAGTGATATATGAAGTACTGGAAAAAATAGGGACAAAAGACAAAATAATTTTTTAAAAGGGTGATGAAATAGTGGAACAAAGAAGTTTAAAAGTAGTAGAAACAAACAAAACTTTCTTTACAAAAATTACTAGTACAATATCTAAGATACTCATTCCTACAAGAATAGGCTTTAACGGTGTAATGATTACACTAAAAAGAAACAGCTTAACAAAATCATACAATAATTATAAAGTAGCAGATAAAGAAAAAGAAGAAATGCTAAGACAAAAATATGAAGACAATTATGCTTTATACTTAGAAGCAATAGATAAATTTATAATGGATTCAGTATATAATAAAGTAAAAGCAGGGACAGCTACAAATTTTGAAAAAGGTGCATTAGAAAAATATTATTATATTGTTAATTTAAAAGATAAGCATTATTTAGAGTATAAATATAAGAAACAGGAATATTTGCTAAGAATAGACTATGAAACAGTAAGCACTATGAAAAAGTCAAAAGCAGTAGAAGCATACAAAACGTTTTATGTAGATAAAATTGAAACGTTATATAAAGGACTTTTGAAGAACTATTCAGTAGAGCTTGCAGATAGCATACATAATAATGAAGAAGTATATAATAAAATATTTGGAACACTAGAAAATTATATACTAGAAATACTACCAATAAAAATGGAACAAGGTAATACTGATTTAAGAGAAAATTATGAAAAATATGAACATACAACAATAGGTAAACTAGATGATAGAGATAAAATAATTCAGAAACTAATTCTGATAGATATAAGTAGAAAAATATTTGTGCATAGTTTCCCACTAGCAATAGTAGAAAAGTGCTATATTCATTTGTTAAAAGAGCTTAGAGAGTTAATAGTAAATAGTAAGCTAGAGGCAAAAAGAAATACTTTATATAAAACATTATTTGAAGTAATAGAAGACTATAATGTAAAAGTTCTTTCAACAAAAATTTATTGGGAAAATCCAAAAGAAAGAGAACAATATAAAAAATTCTATGAAAAATACGAGAAAGTAAAAGAAAAAAAGAAAGAAAAAGAAATACTTTTCTTAAAAGAAGAAATAAAAAGGCTAAATGTAAATAGAAAAAAATATATTGATATAATTGAAGAATATAAAAAAGAATTAACAAAACGTGGAGTAATAAAAACGATAGGTACTAATATAAAAACATATACAAAATTAACATATAATAAGAAGGGATAAAGATGGAACTTACAGAGATAAACTTTTTAGATGTAGACGAAACAAAAGAATATGATGAAATAGTAGGACAAGTTATAAATAAATGTTTCGAGGAGGAAAATTTATTAAATAAAAAATTATATGTTAATATAGTTTTAACAACTGCAGAAAATATTAGAAATATAAATAGAGAGCATAGAGGAATAGATAAAGAAACAGATGTATTATCATTTCCGATGTTCGAAGCAAATGAAATAGAAAATATAAATCCAGAAACAGAAGATGTTTTAGGAGATGTAGTAATATCACTAGAACAAATAAAAAAACAAGCAAAAGAATATGGACATACTCTAGAAAGAGAATTAGCATATATGTTAGTACATTCATTTTATCATTTGATGGGATATGACCATATGAAAGAAGAAGATAAAAAAACAATGCGAGCAAAAGAAGATATAATATTAGAAAAATTAAATATAACAAGATAAGGAGATAGATGAAAATGAGCAAAACAGAAAAGAAAAAAAAGAAAAAAATGACAATAATAGGAATAGGTTCAATTTTAATAATAATTATTGTTTTAGGAGCAGTGCTTGCGGTAAAGTTTACTAATGATAAGGATGAAAATACTGGAAATACAGTAGATACTCAAGGAACAGTGGAACCAAACAAACCAGAGAAAACTTTAAAAATAGTTGATGAAAATTCAACATCAAGACCATATGCAGTTATGATTAATAATAATCATGCAGCATGGCCACAATGTGGAGTTCAAGATGCATATTTAGTATATGAAATAATTGCAGAAGGTGGAATTACGAGAATGATGGCTATATATAAAGACCAAGATACAGCAAAGATAGGGTCAATAAGAAGTTCAAGACATTATTTTTTAGATTATGCAAACGAAAATGATGCAATATATGTGCATTGGGGAGCAAGCCCACAAGCATATAGTAAATTAGGAAGTATGGATAGCTTAGATGGAATCGCATTAGAAAATTCAGTATTTTTTAGAGACAAAACATTAAAAAGAGACTATGAACATACAGGATTTACAAGTATGGAAAAGGTAAAAGAGTATTCAGAAAAACAAGGATATACAAGACCTACAAATAAAGATTTATTACTAAATTATAGTGTAGATGAAATAGATATGGCAAATATAGAAAATACAAAATCAGCAAATGAAGTAAATATAAGATATTCAGATTATCATACAACAAGCTATGAATATGATGAAGAAAACAAAGTATATAAAAGAAGCATGAGTGGAAAGGCAAATGTAGACTTAGTAACAGGAGAACAATATACAGCAAAAAATATAATAATATATAAAGTAAGAAATTACACATTAAATGATGGAGAAGGAAAAGGAAGACAAGAATTAGATAACATAGGAAGTGGAGAAGGATATTTTGTAACGGGTGGATATGTTATCCCAATTACATGGGAAAAAACTTCCCATAGTGGACAAACAGTATATAAATATGAAAATGGAGAAGAACTAAAAGTAAATGATGGAAATACATTCATACAAATATGCCCAACTAATGCAACGATAAATATTGAAGGGGATGTAAATGAGCAAGTTTAAATCAGGATTTGTTTCAATTATAGGAAAAACTAATGTAGGAAAATCAACATTGCTAAATAATTTAGTAGGAGAGAAAATAGCTATAACTACGCCTAAAACACAGACAACAAGAACTGCAATAAAAGCGATAGTAAATAGAGATAATTCACAAATAGTTTTTATAGATACACCAGGAATTCATACTCCTAAAAACAAATTAGGACAAACTATGATTGAAACGGCTTGGAAAACTATACCAGATGTAGACATTCTATTATACATTATAGATACAACAGCAAAAGAAATAAGAAAAGAAGACAAAATAATTTTAAATAAATTAAAAGAAAAAAATAAAAAAACAATTCTAATAATAAATAAAATTGACTTAATAAAGAAAGAAAACTTACTGAAAATAATATCAAATTATAAAGAACAATATTCATTTAGTGCAATAATACCAGTATCTGCATTAAAACATGAAAACTTACAAATAATATTAGATGAAATAGAAAAAAATCTACCAGAAGGTCCCGCCTATTATGACAAGGAAGAATTAACGGATCAAACGGAAAGGCAGTTAATAGAAGAAATTATAAGAGAAAAAGCATTAAAATTATTAGACCAAGAAATCCCACATGGAATATATGTAGAATTACAAAAAATGAAAAGAAGAAAAACTGCAAAAGAAGAAAAAATATATGATATAACAGTTACATTATATTGCTTAAGAGAGTCTCATAAAGGTATAATAATAGGAAAAAATGGAGCAATGCTTAAGAAAATTGGAATGTATGCAAGAGAGGATATAGAAAGAATGCTCGAAACAAAAGTGAATTTAAAACTATGGGTCAAGGTAAAAGAAAATTGGCAAGATATGACATCAATAGTTAATGAATTTAAATTGAAATAAGAACGTATAAATTATATCATTTTACAAAAAATAACTTAAGAAATAAAAATGCACAGGAGATGAATGAAAAATATGATTAAACAAATAGCGTGGAATACTTTTAAAAATACTGGTGATATTAATACGTTTTTAGAATTAAAACAAGTAGCAGATATAGAAGAAAATATGAGGGTGGCAGAATATGAAAACAGTAAGAACAAAAGGAATAATTATTGCAGAAAAGATAATGTCTGATTTTGACAAGGTATTGACAATATTAACTCCTAATATAGGAAAGATTGAGTGTGTGGCAAAAGGTTCAAGAAGGCCTAAAAGCCTTCTTTTGGCAGGCACTCAATTTTTATGCTTTGGAGAGTATGTACTCTACAAAGGTTCGGATGCGTACAGTATGAATTCATGTGAGACAATAGAAATGTTTTATGATATAAGAATTGACTTAGACAAATTAAAATGTGCAACATATCTTACAAAAATTGTAAATGATGTAACAACTGAAAATCAAAATAATTACAAAGTACTTCAACTATTCTTAAATACTCTATATGTACTTGCAAATACTGATAGAAATTTAGAATTTATACAATCAATTTTTAGATTAAGATTGCTCTCAATAATTGGGTTTAGACCTATTATAGATGAATGTAAGGAATGTAAAACAAAAGAAAAGCTAAACTATTTTAGCATAAAAGATAATGGATTAAAATGTAAAGCATGTAGTAAGCTAGAACCAGGAGCAATAGAAATAACAGAAACTACGAGAGATGCAATAAGATACATAATTTTGGCAGATGCTAAAAAAATTTTCTCTTTTAGTGTTCCGGAAGAGTCAATTAAGGAACTGTCAATAGTTTCGAAGCTCTACCTTACTGAAAAGTTAGAAAAAGAATATAAGCTTTAAAAGGAGGAAATATGGCAAAGGTAAGTACTGTTTTTGTGTGTAGTAATTGTGGAAATGAATCTCCAAAATGGTTTGGAAAATGCCCAGCATGTAATGAATGGAACACATGTTATGAAGAAAAAGTAAGTGGAAGAATATCAAACGCAAAATCAAGAAAAGAAATAAAAGAACCAACTTTATTAAAAGAAGTAAAAAATCAAGATATTTTAAGAACTTCAACAGGATTTGCAGAGTTAGATAGAGTGCTTCGGAGGAGGATTAGTAAAAGGATCTTTGGTATTGCTTGGACGGAGAGCCAGGTATAGGAAAATCAACTTTAATTTTGCAAATTTGTGATAAAGTAAAAGGAGAAGGAAAAGTCTTATATATATCAGGAGAAGAGTCTGCGGAGCAAATAAAAATTAGATCTGATAGATTACATATAAATAATGAAGATATAATGTTTTTGGGAGAAACTGATATAACTGTAATAGAAAATGCAATATTGAATATGAACCCAAAACTTGTAATAATAGATTCAATTCAAACAATGTATTCAGATGAAATAACAGCAGCTCCAGGAAGCGTAAGTCAAGTAAGGGAAATAACTTCTAAAATAATGAAAATTTGTAAACAATCAGCAATAACAACGATAATTATTGGTCATGTAACAAAAGACGGAAACATAGCAGGACCAAGAGTTCTAGAACATATGGTAGATACAGTACTATACTTAGAAGGAGAAAGATATTTTTCATATAGAATTTTAAGAGGGGTAAAGAATAGGTTTGGTTCAACAAATGAAATAGGAATGTTTGAAATGCAAGATAAGGGAATGTGCGAAATAAATGACCCGTCATCAGTACTATTAGGGGAAAGGGACGAAAACGCAACAGGCTCAATCGTGGTTGCTAGCATGGAAGGAACAAGACCTATTTTAGTAGAATTACAGGCATTAACGGCACAAAGTGTATTTGGATTGCCAAGAAGAAATTCAACAGGAATAGACTATAACAGAGTAACATTGCTAATAGCAGTACTAGAAAAAATAGTAGGTTTGCCACTTGGAAACCAAGATGTTTATTTAAATGTTATAGGAGGAATGAAGTTAAACGAACCAGCAGCAGATTTAGGAATAATACTTGCAGCAGCATCAAGTTATAAAAATATAAGCATACCTAGAGATACAGTAGCAATAGGAGAAGTAGGACTTACTGGAGAAGTAAGAAGTGTAAATATGATAGAAAAAAGAATAAAAGAAGCAGAAAAGTTAGGATTTAAGACTTGTATAATTTCAGAAAGTAATAAAAAACTATTGAAAGAAAAATATAAATCATATATAATTGGTGTGAAAAATATAAAAGAGGCAATGAAGGCTTTAAAACTAATATAGGGTTTCTGGCCTTTAGCAGTAAGAGGTGGATTATGTTATTAGATATCATAAAAATAATGGCTCCAGGAACACCGTTAAGAGAAGGATTAGACAATATATTAAAGGCAAAAACGGGAGCCCTTATAGTTGTAGGAGATTCAAAAGAAGTATTAAATCTTACCGATGGAGGGTTTAAGATAAATGAACCATATACACCAGCCAGATTATACGAACTTGCAAAAATGGATGGTGCAATAGTACTTAGTAAAGACTTAAAAAGAATACTCCTTGCAAACACACAAATAATACCATCATCTACAATACATACAGACGAAACAGGAACAAGACACAAAACAGCAGAACGTACAGCAAAACAAACGGGAGAATTAGTAATTAGCATATCACAAAGAAGAAGCATAATAACTGTATTTAAAGGAAATTTTAGATATACAATAGAAGGAACAGATAGGATAATAACAAGAGCAAACCAAGCATTGCAAACTTTGGAAAATTACAAAAAAGTATTTGATACGAAGCTAAGAATACTAAATGAATATGAATTTAACGATATAGTTACATTAGATAATGTATTGACATGTTTGCAAAGAGCAGATATGGTAATGCAAATAGAACAGCAAGTAAAAGCTTCTATAGAAGAACTGGGAAAAGATGGTTTATTAATGAAAATGCAGTTAGAAGAGATGTTAGAAGATTTACCAAAACAAGAATTACTAATTATTAAAGACTATAAATCTCAAAATAAGAGATTAACACCAGAAAAAGTAATACAAGCAATAAGAAATAAATCAAAAGAAAATTCAGTTATAGAATTAAATCAAATTGCGAAAATATTAGGATATGGAGCGTTTGATAATTATGAAGAAGTTTCAGTATACCCAAGAGGATATAGAATACTAAATAAAATACCAAGAATGCCAAACAACATAGTAGAAAACTTAGTAAAAAACTTCAAGTCATTCCAACATATTTTAGCAGCAGACATAGAAGAACTAGATGAGGTAGAAGGAATAGGAGAAGTAAGAGCAATGACAATAAAACAATCATTAAAAAGAATGCAAGAACAGTTCATGTTTGACAACTTAATATAAAACACAAAGGAGAAGATGTATAATGAAAAATAATAAAGGTATTACACTAGTAGCAGTAATACTAACCGTCATAATATTATCATTACTAGCAGGAGCAATAGTGTATAACATAGACAAAACTTATGAAAATTCAAGCATTGTACAATTTACTTCTTACATGAAAATGATACAAAAAAAAGTAGATTTTTATGTAGAAGAAGGAACAAATTATGAAACTCTAGGACAAGCATTAAATTCATCAAATAAAAAGATACTTCAAGATATTATAAATAAAGATTCAGAAAATTTAATATCTACAACTGATGTAAACAGTAGCAAACTAAGATATTTCAACAGTTCAGATATTTATGAAGACTTTGAAATAGCAGATATAAATGATGAAATAATAGTAAACTTTGAAAACAGAGAAGTGATAAGTTTAAAAGGAGTAGAAAGAGACGGAAAGAAATACTATGTAGAAAATGGCTTATAATTTCAAAAAAAGGAAGGAAAAGATTAATGGGAAAAATAGTAGTATTAGATGATTTAACAATAAATCAAATTGCTGCAGGAGAAGTTATAGAAAGACCAGCATCAGTAGTAAAAGAATTAGTAGAAAATTCAATAGATGCAGGAGCAACAAATATAACTATAGAAGTGAAAAATGGTGGAATAAAAGAAATAAAGATAATCGACAATGGTTCAGGAATAAATGAAGACGATATAGAATTTGCATTTGAAAGACATGCAACTAGCAAAATAAGAAAAGCAGATGACTTGCAAACTGTAAAATCAATGGGATTCAGAGGAGAAGCATTAGCAAGTATTGCAGCAATATCAAATATAAAAATGGTAACTAAAACAACAGAAGCACTAATGGGAAGACAAATAATTGTAGAAGGCGGAGAAATAAAAGAAAATGAAGAAATTGGAGCACAGACAGGAACTTCAATAACAATAAGCAATTTATTTTATAATACACCTGTTAGATATAAATTTTTAAAAAAAGACTATACAGAATTAGGTTATATAGAAGATGCAGTAACAAGAATAGCACTTGCAAATCCTAATATTGCAATAAAATTAAGTAATGAAAATAAAATGATAATACAAACAACAGGAAATGGAGACTTAAAAACTACTATATATAATATTTATGGTAAAGAAATGACAGATGGATTGATAGAAGTAGATTACATCTATGAAGATATAAAAGTAAAAGGATTTGTAGGAAAACCAGAAATAGCAAGAGGAAACAGAACCAATCAAATCTTTTTCATAAATAAAAGATACATAAAAGATAAAACATTATCAGCAGGAACAGAACAAGCCTTTAAAGGACTACTTCCAATAGGAAAATATGGAGTATTGGTATTAAATTTAGATATAGACCCTAAAAAGATAGATGTAAATGTTCATCCAACAAAGTTAGAAATAAGATTTCAAGAAGAACAAAAAGTGTTTAAAGCAGTATATCATGCAATAAGGGAAGCATTGCTAAAAGGAGATTTAGTAAGAAATTCAGAAAAAGAAGAAACTCCAAAAGTTGCAATAATACCAGAAACTAAAATAGAAGATGCCCCAGAAACACTACAGACACAAGCAATAAACAAAAATGAGATTTTAGAAGAAACAGAAAAAACAATAAATGAAGAACAATGCGAAGAAAAAGAAAAAGCAATAGAAGAAAAAAAGAAATCAAAATCATTAGGTTTGTTTAGTATGCTAAAAAAGAAAAATGTGGAAGAAGAAGTTGAAAATAATGCAATACAGGAAATTTTTAGTAATAGACAATTAGATTTTGAACCAGTAAAAGATATAAATACAGGAAGTACTTCAAATAGTAGTTACGAAGAAGAAAAAAATGATGTACCACTATCAGTTTTAAGAGAACAAGCAGGAGATTTTAAAGCAGATACACTAATATTAGAAAAAGAAAATGAAGACTTCAACAAAATGTATAATGAAACATTTGGAGTACAAATAGATAAGAAAAAAGAAGAGGCACCAGTATTAAATAATTACAAATTTGCAGACAGCCAAAACTTTGTTAATAGACCAAATGTATCAATGTTTGAAGATGAGCAACAAATACCAAACTATAAATATTGTGGCACAGTATTTTCAACATATATAATAATAGAAATGAAAAATGAAATGTACATAATAGATCAGCATGCAGCACATGAAAGAATAATGTACGAGAATGTAAAGAAAAATTTCTATAGCGATTTAGAAAAAGAATCTCAAATAATGTTATTACCAGACATAATAACATTGTCACACAAAGAAAAAGAAATAGTAAAAGAGAATAAAGACTTATTTAAACAAGCAGGATTTATAATAGAAGAGTTTGGAGAAAATACCATAAGATTAATAGGTGTACCAGCAATATGTATGGAATTAGATACTAAAGAATTATTTTTAGAAGTATTAGATTCAATAGATACAGTGGCAATAACTGCAAAACAAGAGAAAGAAGATAAGTTTATAGCAACAATAGCATGTAAGGCAGCAGTAAAAGCAAATATGAATTTAACCAAAGAAGAAGTAGATAGCTTGATGAAAAAACTATTGTTATTACCAAACCCATTCACATGCCCACACGGTAGACCAACAGCGATAAAAATGGACAAAACAGATTTAGAAAGAAAATTCAGTCGTAGAAAATAATATGATAGTGTAAAGTAATTTATGAAAAAGAGAATGTAGTAATCACTGTCCTCAGTGACCTACACTTAGAAGGAATTACTGAAAAAATAATAAAAAGAAGGAAAGACAAATGAAACCTACAGTAATAGTTATTGGTGGACCAACAGCTTCAGGAAAAAGTGGCTTAGCAGTAGAACTTGCTAAAAAAATAAATGGAGAAATAATATCAGCAGATTCAATGCAAATTTATAAAGATATGGACATAGGAACAGCAAAAGTAACAGAAAAAGAAAAGCAAGGGATACCGCATTATATGATAGATATAGCTTCACCAGAAGAAAGATATAGTGTATCAACATATAAAAAAGAAGCCGAAAATAAAGTGGAAGAGATATTAAAAAAGGGAAAAATTCCAATTATAGTAGGTGGAACAGGTCTATATATAGAAAGCTTAATATATGGAATAGAATTTCAAGAGGAAGAAATAGATGAAGAATATAGACAAAGACTAAACGAATTTGCAGAAAAAGAAGGCTTAGAAAAATTATATAATGAGGCCCAAAAAATAGATTCACAAGCAATGGATAAAATAAGTCCAAATGATAAAAAAAGAATAATAAGAGTTCTAGAAATATACCATAAAACAGGGAAAACGAAAACTGAACAAGAAATAGAATCAAGAAAACATGAAGTAAAATATAATTATAAACTTTTTGCAATTACAATGGAACGAAGTGAATTATATAAAAAAATAGAAAAACGAATAGATAAAATGTTAGAAGAAGGTTTAATAGAGGAAGTAGAAAGCATAAAGAAAAAATATAATAAATTTCCTACTGCTATGCAAGGATTAGGATACAAGGAAGTTGTAGAATATTTAGAAAACAAAATTACAAAAGAAGAAATGATAGAAAAATTAAAAAAAGAAACAAGACATTATGCAAAAAGACAATTAACGTGGTTTAGAAAATACAAAGAAATGATATGGCTAGATGGAGAGGCAGGAATAGAAGAAAACGTACAAATCATAATAAAACAAATGAAATAAAGAAGAGGGAGGCAAAAGATGGCTGGAGAAAAAGAAAGCAAAAAGAAAAAAGTGACTAAAAAGCGTAGAGCAAAAAGTAGAAAAAAAGTTGTAAATAACGTACTACAAATTGTTTTACTATCTGGAATAATATGCTTAATAGCATATACTGTATACACAGTTGCAAGATTTGTTATAAAGCCATCAGATGTACTGATTGTAGATAAAGGAACAATTTCAGAATCAGAGACAGTAGAAGGCTATATAATTAGAGATGAAACAATAGTAAATAAACAAGAATCAGACTTAGAAATTATAGAAATAAAAAGCGAAGGAGCTAAAGTCGCAAAGGGAGAAGAAATTTTTAGACATAAGATTGCAAATGAAACTGAAATATCAACTCAAATAGAAGATTTAAATAACAAAATACAAGAGGCTTTAGAAGGAGAAAAAAATATATTTCCTGGAGACATAAAAGCATTAGATACACAAGTAGATAAAATCTTAGTTAATACAATGAATACAAATAACATACAAACAATATTAGAAAATAAAAAAGATATTACAAATTATCTTACAAAAAAAGCAAAAATAGCAGGAGAACTAAGCCCATCAGGCTCATATATTAATGGACTAATAGCAGAAAAAACAAAATTAGAGAACCAACTATCAAGTGAATCAAATAATGAAGTGGCACCAACGAGTGGAGTTGTTTCATATAGAGTAGATGGACTAGAAACAGAACTCAATGCTAGTAAAATATCAGACTTAACAATAGGATATTTGGAAGGCTTAAACTTAAAAACAGGTCAAATAATATCAAAAAATTCAACACATGGAAAAGTATTAAATAGTTTTGAATGTTATATAGCAGTTGTAAAAAAGATAGATGAAAAGCATGAAATAAAAGTGGGAGAAAAAATAACCTTAAAAACAGCAACAGATAAAACTTTAAAATCTATAGTACAAGATGTAAAAGAAGAAAATGGAAGACAGCTAATAATACTAAAAGTAACACAAGGAGTAGAAGACTTAATAAAATACAGAAAAATATCATTAGATATCGTATGGTGGGAAAGAGAAGGACTAAGAGTTCCAAATTCTTCAATTATATATGAAAATGGTCTTAGCTATGTAGTAAGAAATAGAGCAGGAGCAAAAAGCAGAATACTGGTAAAAATACTAAAAGAAAATGAAAATTATAGTATTATAGGAAACTATAAAACAGAAGAATTAAAAGAACTAGGCTTTTCGGCAACAGAGATTTCAAAAATGAGCCAAATAGGAATATATGATGAAGTACTAGTAAATCCAGACATTAGAGAAATAACCAATTAAACATATAATAAAGTAATTCCTTTATTCATAGGGATTACTTTTTTCTTTATTCTAGGATTTTTAAAATCTTTCCTAACCATGTTGAGCAAAACTTGACCTTTATGATAACCATGTATAACAACAACTTCTTTAATATTTTCTGGCAAAGTTTCAAATAATTTTTCTAAATAGTAAGTAGCTTCTAAAAGCTCCATATCATGCAAATCAATAGTTACACGTTCTTCCTCAGTAAAAAATAAATCATCATACATAATAAATCTTCCTCTCACAAAAAATTTTAGCAAATAGAAAAAGAAAAGTCAATAAAAAAAGAAGCATATAACATGAAATAAATGCTACATGCTTCTTAGCTTATTCTCTTATAAGGTTTATTGTCATCTGTAAGACCAGTGATATAATCGATTGACGTATTATAAAATTTTGCAAGAGTTATTAAATACTCAACAGGAATAGGTCTTTTGCCGTTCTCGTATTCTGAATAATATTGTTGAGAAATATTTAATAGTTTTGCAATTTCTTTTTGGTAAATATCTTTATCTTCTCTTAAATCTTTCAACCTTTTATACTTCATGAAAAACCTCTCTAAATTTATAAAACAAAACATTATAAATTTTTGTTAAATTTTACTAACAGTAAAATTCTATCACACAAAAAATAGCATGTACCAAAAATACATAAGTATTTATGTATTTTCGATATGAAAAGAAATTTTAGCATGAATGTATATAAAATAACTAAAAAAAGCAAAAGTTATACAAATGTAATATTTTTTTATAGGGGTTGACAAATAGAAAAAATATAGATAAAATTAATTAATAAAAATATGAGGAGGAAAAAATATGTTTATATTAGAAAACGACGAAAGCCTTGCAGGAGTATACACACAAGTAATGTTATAAGAAATCTAATAAACTATATTTTTTTAAATCCAGAAAAAAGAAGACCAAATATTATTGATGTAGGGGTTGTTAACCACAGCAACCTAATACCTAATCAGGCATAATTACATTCAGTAATATCTGGTTTTTTTCTGTTTCAAAATAAAAGGGGGAACTAAAAATGCAAAAGAAAAATTACCACAAAATTAAATTAAAAAATGTAGAGGTTGCTACCACTAGTAACAGTGGTATCACACTGATTGCCCTAATAATCACAATAATAGTAATGCTAATCCTAGTAGCAGTAACAGTAAAAACAGCTGTAGATAGCGGTTTATTTGGACATGCAAAAAGTGCAGTAGAAAAATGGGGAAAGGCACAGGAAGAAGAATTGGACCTACCTAATAAAATTGAATTTCCAACAATAGAAGAGGAAGTAGCTTCAGAAGATATTTTTGTTTCATTAAATGGTACTACGTTAAGCTTTTTCAATAATGAAGAAGCGGCAAAAGCAAATGCAGATAGTACAGAAAATAATTTCGGAAATATAAAAGGAATAGAATTTAGGAGTAGCAAACCATCACCATGGGATAGCAAAAGAACGACGATAGAAAGGGTAGTAATTGCAAATAAAATAGCTCCAACGACTATGAGGAGTTACTTTACAGGGTTTACATCATTAAAAGAAATAGTAAATTTAAATAAAATTGATACAAGTAAAGTTACAAGTATGGAAAATACATTTAAAAACTGTAGCAGTTTAACGTCATTAAATTTAAGCACTTTTAATACAGAGAATGTGACTAATATGCATGATATGTTTTTTGGATGTAGTAATTTAATTGACATAGATGTAAGAGGATTCAATACAAGTAATGCAACAGATATGGGATATATGTTCTATAATTGTAGCAATTTAAAAAAATAGATGTTAGTAATTTCAACACAGAAAATGTAACAGATATGAATGAACTATTTTATGGATGTAATAGTTTAACGACATTAGATATAAGCAATTTTAATACAAAAAATGTCACAACTATGAAGAATTTATTTGAGGGATGTAGAAACTTAACAAATATAAAATTTGGAAATAATTTCAATACATCTAAAGTGGCAGATTTAAATGATATGTTTTATAATTGCAGTAGCTTAACAAATATAGATACTAGTAAAATTGATATAAGCAATGCAACAAAGGTAAGTGGAATGTTTTATGGATGTACTTCTTTAACAAATTTAGATATTAGTAATTTTGATACGAGTAATGTAACAACAATGAGAGACATGTTCAGCTATTGCAATAAATTAGTGAATTTAGATGTTAGCAATTTTATTACAACAAATGTAACAGACATGCATGGAATGTTTGAAGAATGTAAAGAATTGACAGATTTAGATGTAAGCGGTTTTGATACAGCAAATGTAACAGATTTTGCTAATATGTTTTATAATTGTAGAAAAGTTCCAATAATTGATGTAAGTAATTTTAAAACTAACAAAGCAACTATTATGGCAAAAATGTTTGCATATTGTGAGAATATTTCTACAATAAATGTTAGTAAATTTGATACAAGTAATGTTGCAAATATGCAATGGATGTTCGAAGGATGTGATCTTTTAACAACTCTAGATTTAACTAGTTTCGATACAAATAAAGTAACAAATATGACAAGAATGTTTTATGGAACTAGAGCAATAACTAGTGTATATGTTGGAGCAAACTGGAATTCAAGCAATGCGACAATAGACAGAATGTTTGAACAGTGTGGAGTATCGGATGTAACAATAAAAACAGCACCTTAATATAGAATAGATAAAAGGAATCACAAAAAATGTGATTCTTTTTTATAAAACATAAAAATAAATAAAATATTTCCTTAATTTTCCTAAAAAAGCTTGACATATACTGGTAAAACGTAGTAAAATAATTATTGCGTGTAGATTTGCGATGAAGCGAAATGTGGCTACACTTATATAGTGGAGGGAACTTTCGTGGAGTATGTCTTGGCATAGACCAGGCGGATAAGTTAGATTTAAACACTTGTCCTAGGCATAAAACTAGGATTTTATAATGGGTTTAAATGAAACACCAGGGTGTGTTAATAACTTTCCTACCTAAGGTAAAACTAATTATATTTAAGGAGGGAATTTAACAATGGCAAAAGCAACAGAAGTTGAAAAAACAGAAAAAGTTGAGAAAGGAACAGCAAAGAAAACTGCAACAAAAAAAGCAGCAACAACAAAGAAAACTACAAGCAAACCAAAAACAGAAAAAGCTGCAAAAACAACAAAGGTGGTAGCAACAAGTGAAAAAATAAGAATAAGATTAAAAGCTTATGATCACGTTCTTATAGATCAGTCTGCTGAAAAAATAGTAGATACTGCTAAAAGAACAGGAGCTAAAGTTTCAGGTCCTATTCCACTACCAACTAAAAAAGAAGTTGTTACAGTTATTCGTTCACCACACAAACACAAAGACTCAAGAGAACAATTTGAAATGAGAACACATAAGAGAGTTATTGATATATTATATCCAACTCAAACAACAGTTGATACTCTAATGAAACTAGAGTTACCAGCAGGTGTTGAAATAGAAATCAAACTATAAAAAATGAGATTTAAAAATTAGAGCTTGAGATAAATAATAGATATATACCTTAAGCCAAGCTGACTAGAACTAGCCAGCCTATAGTAATAAGGAGGAAATGTAATGAAAAAAGCAATTTTAGGAAGAAAACTAGGAATGACACAAATATTTGATTCTACTGGAAAAGCAATACCAGTTACAGTAATAGAAGCTGGACCATGTACAGTAGTTCAAGTAAAAACAAAAGATTGCGACGGATACGAAGCAATTCAATTAGGATTTGGAGAAGTTAAAGAAAAGAAACTAATCAAACCTAAGAAAGGACATTTTGCAAAAGCAAGTGTAACTCCAAAGAAACATTTAAGAGAATTTAGATTAGAAGAAATCTCTTACAAAGTTGGAGATGAAATAAAAGTTGATATATTCCAAGATGGAGAATCAGTTGATGTAACAGGAACAACAAAAGGAAAAGGATTCCAAGGTGTTATCAAACGTCATGGACAATCAAGAGGACCTATGGGACATGGTTCAATGTATCATAGAAGACCAGGTTCAATGGGATCAACATCAACACCAGGTAGAGTTTTTAAAGGTAAAAACTTACCAGGACATATGGGTATGGAAACAGTTACAGTTCAAAACCTAGAAATAGTAAAAGTTGACTTAGATAAAAATGTATTATTAATAAAAGGAAGCGTTCCAGGAAACAAAGGAGCAATCCTAAAAATAAGAAATACAGTTAAGAGTGCAAAATAAGGTAAGAGAGGAGAGAAAAGAAAATGCCTAAAATTAGTGTATACAATATAGAAGGTAAAAAAGTAAAAGACTTAGAATTAAATGAAAGCATTTTTGGTATTAAACCAAATGAGAAAATAGTTCATACTGCCTTAGTAAACTACATGGCAAATCAAAGACAAGGTACAGCTAACACACTAACAAGATCAGAAGTATCTGGTGGTGGAAGAAAACCATGGAGACAAAAAGGTACAGGTAGAGCAAGACAAGGAAGTATAAGAGCACCACAATGGATAAAAGGTGGTATTGCATTAGGACCAAAACCACGTGATTTTAGCTACAGAATAAACAAAAAAGAAAGACAACTAGCAATAAAATCAGTATTAAGTTCTAAAGTATTAGAAAACAACTTAGTAGTTGTAGATAAATTAGATTTAAAAGAAATCAAAACAAAAAATATGGTAAAAGCATTAGAAAACCTTAAAATTGAAGGAAAAACTCTAATAGTATTACCAGAAAAGAATGAAAACGTTCAAAAATCAGCAAGAAATATTGAAGGTGTAAAAACAAGTTTAACAAGCACAATCAATATCCATGATTTATTAAATTACAACAAATTAATATTAACAGTAGACAGTGTTAAAAAATTAGAGGAGGTGTATGCTTAATTATGAGACCAGAAGATATTATAATAAAGCCAATAATCACAGAAAAAAGTAACAGCGAATTAGAACAAGGGAAATACACCTTTAAAGTAGCTAAAAATGCTACAAAAGTTCAAATAGCAAATTCAGTTGAAGCATTATTCAATGTTAAAGTATTAAAAGTTAATACAATGACAGTTACAGGAAAAGTAAAAAGAATGGGTGCTCATGAAGGAAAAAGACCAGACTGGAAAAAAGCTATTGTAACAATAGATACAAATCCATCTGAAACAAAATACTTATCAAAAGGTGGAAAAGAAGTTAAAGTTGATAAGAAGTATAAGTCTTCAATAGAAGAATTTATGGGTGCTTAAGAGTTATAAGCATCGTCTAACTTAAGTTAGTCTTCTCTAAAAATTTTCAATGTATAGTGTACACCTTCAAAATTTTTAGTTCGGCTGATTTGTTATACTTGCTTCTAATTCTTAATCAAAAGAACAAAATTTTAAATATAGAGAAAGGAAGATGAAGCCATGAGTGAATTTAGAGACTCTATGAAAGTAAAAAGATTTGAAAGACTAAGAAGTGGACGTAAAGAAGGAAAAGTTATGCGTGATAATAGCTATTTTCTTTCACCAGAAAGACTTAGAAAAATATTAGAATTACCTAAAAAAGATGGAGAAGAACAAGAAAGATAAACGATAAAAATATCCAGATTAAACTGGGAAAATAAATAAATATCTGCCCAGTGGAGCAGGAAAACATCCACTAAATATAAAATAAAAGGAGAAAAGACAATGAGTATAAAAACATTCAGACCCTATACACCATCAAGAAGAAACATGACAACATTAGGAAATGAAGAAATAACAAAAAAGACACCTGAAAAATCTTTATTATCAAAAAAGAAAAAAAATGCAGGTAGAAATTCATATGGAAGAATAACAGTAAGACATCAAGGTGGAGGAAACAGACAAAAATATAGAATAATAGATTTTAAAAGATTAAAAGATGATATGCCAGCTACAGTTATAGGAATCGAATATGATCCAAACCGTACAAGTAACATAGCATTAATTAAATATGAAGATGGAGTTTTAAATTATATATTAGCTCCACAAGGATTAAAAGAAGGAGACAAAGTAGTATCTGGAAATAATGCAGATATTAAACCAGGAAACTGCTTACCAATAGAAAACATACCAGTAGGTACAGTAATTCATAATATAGAATTAAACCCAGGTCAAGGTGGAAAAATGGTAAAAGCTGCTGGAGGAGAAGCTCAATTAATGGCTAAAGAAGGAAATTATGCACATATAAGATTACCTTCTGGAGAAATGAGATTAGTTAGAGCAAAATGTAGAGCAACAATAGGAACAATAGGAAATGCAGACCACAGCAATATCAAATTAGGAAAAGCAGGAAGAAAAAGACATATGGGTATAAGACCAACAGTTAGAGGTTCTGTTATGAACCCAGTAGATCACCCACATGGTGGTGGTGAAGGTAGAGCACCAGTAGGACATAGTGGACCACTTACTCCTTGGGGTAAACCAGCATTAGGATATAAGACAAGAAAGAAAAATAATAAAACAGACAAATATATAGTAAAGAGAAGAAAATAGGTAAAAGGAGGAAAATTTAATGTCAAGATCTAGTAAGAAAAAACCATTTATAGAGCCAAAACTTTTAAAAAGAATTGAAGCCATGAATGAAAGTGGACAAAAAAGTGTTTTAAAAACTTGGTCAAGAGCTTCTACAATATACCCACAAATGGTAGGTCATACAATAGCAGTTCATGATGGAAGAAAACATGTTCCAATTTATATATCAGAAGAGATGATAGGACATAAATTAGGAGAATTTGCTCCAACAAGAACATTTAGAGGACATTCAGGAGACAAGAAAACAACAGTAAAATAGAAAGTATTTTACAAATATATAAAATAATGAAAGTAACCTTGTTGTATTGGAAGAACTTAATCGTTAGAGAAAAAAGAGTTTTTCCTATGCAATACGATAGAACGGAATATTATTAAGGAGGTAAATAAAAAATGCCAGAAGAAAATAAAGTGCTAGAAGCAACAGCTACATTAAGATTTGCAAGAATTTCAGCTAGAAAAGTAAAAATAGTAGCAGATCTTATAAGAGGAAAAAAAGCAGATGAAGCATTAGCAATAGTAAAATTCACACCAAAAGCATCATCTGAAATATTAGAAAAATTACTTAAATCTGCAATAGCAAATGCAGAAAATAATCATGGTATGAATAGAGGAAACTTAGTAGTTAGTGAAATTTATGCAAACCAAGGTCCAACAATGAAAAGAATAAGACCAGCAGCCAAAGGTTCAGCTGTAAGAATAAGAAAAAGAACCAGTCATATAACAATTAAATTGAGAGAAGTTTAATAAGGAGGGAAAGATAAAAATGGGACAAAAAATGCATCCACATGGATTAAGAGTTGGTGTTATAAAAGATTGGAGTTCAAAATGGTATGCTGATTCAAGAAATTTCAGTGACTATTTAGTAGAAGACCACAAAATCCGTGAATATGTAAAGAAAAAATTATTTGTTAGCGGTATTTCTAAGATTGAAATAGAAAGAACAGCTAAATTTGTTAAAGTAAATGTTTACACAGCAAAACCAGGACTAGTAATAGGAAAAGGTGGAAACTTAGCTGAAAGCTTAAAACAAGAATTAGCTAAAATGATAAACAAAGATGTAAACTTAAATATAGTTGAAGTAAAAGATGTTGATACAAATGCACAATTAGTAGCAGAAAACATTTGTAATCAATTAGAAAGAAGAATCTCTTTTAGAAGAGCAATGAAACAATGTATGCAAAAAGCAATGAAAGCAGGAGCTTTAGGAATAAAAACATCTGTATCTGGAAGATTAGGTGGAGCTGATATGGCAAGAACAGAATTCTATAAAGAAGGAACAATTCCACTACAAACAATAAGAGCAGATATAGACTATGGTTTCTATGAAGCAGATACAACTTATGGAAAAATAGGTGTAAAAGTTTGGATATATAAAGGAGAAGTTCTTCCTACTAAAAAAATAAAAGCAGAAGGAGGAAATGTATAATGCCAGTAATGCCAAAAAGAACAAAATATAGAAAAATGCAAAAGGGTAGAAACAGAGGAAAAGCAACAAGAGGTAATGTTGTAAATGAAGGACAATATGGATTACAAACAGTAGAAGCAGGATTAATTACAGCAAATCAAATAGAAGCAGCCCGTATAGCAATGACACGTTATATAAAAAGAGGTGGAAAAGTTTGGATTAAAATATTCCCAAACAAACCAATAAGCAAAAAACCTGCTGAAACTCGTATGGGTAAAGGTAAAGGTGCTGTAGAATATTGGGTAGCACCAGTTAAACCAGGAAGAATCCTATTCGAATTAGATGAAGTAGCAGAAGGAACAGCTAGAGAAGCTTTAAGATTAGCTTCACATAAACTACCAGTAAAAACAAAATTCGTAGTAAGAGAAAATAATCAAGGTGGTGATGTTGATGAAGATAGATAAAATAAGAGAAATGTCTTCACCAGACTTAGAAAAAGAATTAGGTGAATTAAAAACTGAATTATTCAAACTAAGATTTAATTTAGCAACAAATGGATTAGATAATCCTATGAAAATAAAAGAAACAAAGAAAGATATTGCTAGAATAAATACAGTTTTAAAAGAAAGAGAATTAGCAAAATAACATAGAACTAATGTTATCGAGAAAGGAGATTAAACATGGAAGAAAGAAATCTTCGTAAAGTTATGGTTGGTACAGTAACATCTAATAAAATGGATAAAACAATAGTAGTATCAGTTGAAACAAGTGTAAAACACCCATTATATGGAAAATTCGTTAAAAGAACATATAAATTAAAAGCACATGATGAAAATAATGAATGCCAAATAGGTGATAAAGTAAAAGTAATGGAAACTAGACCTCTATCAAAAGATAAGAGATGGAGATTGGTTGAAGTTATGGAAAAAGCAGTTATTAAATAAATTAATGAAAGCTAGTAGTGAATAATTAATAGTGAATAGTTAATAGTGAATAATTAATAAGAAGGAGGAAACCTAAATGATTCAACAACAATCTAGATTAAAAGTAGCAGATAACACAGGAGCAAAAGAACTTATGTGTATCAGATGTTTAGGTGGTTCACATAGAAAATTTGCAGGTGTAGGTGATGTTATAGTTGCATCAGTTAAAAATGCTATACCAAATGGTGTTGTAAAAAAAGGTGATGTTGTAAAAGCAGTTATAGTAAGAACAACAAAACCTATAAAAAGAGCTGATGGTTCTTATGTAAGATTTGATGAAAATGCAGCAGTTATCATAAGAGATGATGGAACTCCAAAAGGAACTCGTATATTTGGACCAATAGCAAGAGAATTAAGAGATAAAGATTATATGAAGATTTTATCTTTAGCTCCAGAAGTACTATAAAAACAAATAAAAATCAGCATCTTGCGTCGTTAAATTTTCTAATAAAATCCTCAACGTGCAAAAGCACGCCTACGGTTTTATTAAAAAATTTGCCTAGCAATATACTAATTTTAATTTGTTTAATAAAACTAAGTTGAATAATCAAAAAAGGAGGGAAAACCTTAATGAAAATAAAAAAAGGTGATACAGTTCAAGTTTTATCTGGAAATGATAAAGGAAAAACTGGAGAAGTTTTAAAAATAATGCCAAAACAAGATAAAGTTATTGTTAAAGGTGTAAATATTAGAAAAAAACACATCAAGCCTAAAAAACAAGGAGAAGAAGGTGGAATTATTCCAGTAGAATGCGAAATAAATTCTAGCAAAGTAAATGTAGTTTGTTCTAAATGCAATAAACCAGCAAGAATAGGTTACAAAATGGAAAAGGATTCTAAAGTTCGTGTTTGTAAAAGATGTGGAACAGTAATTAAATAGAAGGAGGAGAAATAATGGAAACTTTAAGAGAACAATATGAAAAAGAAGTAGTTCCTGCATTAATGAAAAAATTTCAATATAAATCAGTTATGCAAGTTCCAAAATTAGAGAAGATTGTTATCAATATAGGTTTAGGAGACACAAAGGACAATCCTAAATCATTAGAAAATGCAATAAATGATTTGACACTTATAACAGGTCAAAAGCCAATTGTAACAAAGGCTAAGAAATCAATAGCTGCATTCAAATTAAGAGAAGGTGCTAATGTAGGTTGCAAAGTTACATTAAGACAAGGAAAAATGTATGATTTTGCATACAAACTATTTAACGTAGCATTACCTAGAGTAAGAGACTTTAGAGGACTTTCAAAGAATTCTTTTGATGGAAAAGGAAACTATTCTTTAGGAATAAAAGAACAATTAATATTTCCTGAAATAGAATATGACAAAATAGATAAAACAAGAGGTATGGATATCATATTCGTAACAACAGCTGCTTCAGATGAAGAAGCTAGAGAATTGTTAAATCTATTAGGAATGCCTTTTAAAAATTAATAAAAAGGAGGAAATAAAAACAGATGGCTAAAAAAGCAATGATTGTTAAACAACAAAAAACACAAAAATATAAAACAAGAGAATATAATAGATGCAAATTATGCGGAAGACCACATGCTTATATCAGAAAATATGGAATTTGCCGTATTTGTTTTAGAGAATTAGCACATAAGGGTGAGATTCCTGGTGTTAAGAAGTCTAGCTGGTAAAAAATTAATGAAAAACTTCGTCTGGCATTGTTATCCTTTAATATGAAAAATCCTCAGCGTACAGCGTACGTTTCCGGCTTTTAATTTCGGATGCTAGCCATACTCGTTTTTGATTAATTTTTGGAAATAAATAACTAATATATAAATAATAGTGAAAAAGGAGGAGACAAAATGGTTACAACTGATCCAATAGCAGATATGCTTACAAGAATCAGAAATGCAGGTCAAGCTAAATTTAAAACAGTTGATGTTCCTGCATCAAATATAAAAAGAGATATCGCAGAGATTCTATTTAACGAAGGTTATATAAAATCTTATGAAGAAATAAAAAACGATAATCAAGGAATTATAAGAATAACTTTAAAATATACAGAAAAAGGTAAAAAAGTTATATCTGGATTAAGAAGAATAAGTAAACCAGGTTTAAGAATATATGCTTCTAAAGAAGAATTACCTAAAGTTTTAAATGGTTTAGGTATAGCATTAATATCAACATCAAAAGGAATAATGACAGATAAAAAAGCAAGAGAATTAGGTGTTGGTGGAGAAGTATTAGCTTATGTATGGTAATTCATAAATAGAAAGGAGAAAATAGTTATGTCAAGAATAGGAAATAAACCAATTACAGTACCAGATTCTGTAGAAGTAAAAATAGAAGGTCAAAAAGTTACTGTAAAAGGTCCTAAAGGTACACTTGAAAAAGAAATGCACCCAAATATGAAAATCGAATTAAATGATAAAGTCATAACAGTTGTGAGACCAGATGACCAACCATTTAATAGAAGTATTCATGGATTAACAAGAACTTTGATAAATAATATGATTCAAGGTGTTCTAAACGAATACACTAGAGAATTAGAAATCAATGGTGTAGGTTATAGAGCTGCAAAACAAGGAAATAAATTAGTTCTAACATTAGGATATTCTCATCCAGTAGAAATGGTAGAACCAGAAGGAATTAAATATGAAGTTCCATCTCCAAACCAAATAATTGTAAGAGGAATTGATAAAGAATTAGTTGGAGAAATGGCAGCAGTTATAAGAACAAAGAGACCACCTGAAGTATATAGAGGTAAAGGTATTAAATATGTTGAAGAACATATTAGACGTAAAGAGGGTAAAACTGGAAAGAAGTAAAATGCAAACAAATGAAAAGCGGCATCTTGCTTTGTCAAGCTGCATAAAAATTTTATCGACATACAGCGTATAGTCTCAAAAATTTTTATTTGCTTTCCTTGCAATATACCACTTTTGCTTTGTTTGAAACAAGTAATTAAAAACATATATAACTATAAAATTAGATTAGAAAGGAGTAATCGTAATGGTTTCTAAAACTAATAGAAAATTAGAAAGAGAAAGAAGACATGCAAGAGTTCGTACAAAAATAAGTGGAACATCTGAATGCCCAAGATTATCAGTATTTAGAAGTAACACAAATTTGTATGCTCAAATAATTGATGATACTAAAGGAACTACATTAGTTCAAGCTTCTACTTTAGATAAAGAAGTTAAAACAAAACATTCAAATAAAGAAGCTGCTAAAGAAGTTGGAGCATTAATTGCAAAAAGAGCTTTAGAAAAGAAAATAGAAAATGTTGTTTACGACAGAGGTGGATACATATACCACGGTGTTGTAAAAGAATTAGCAGAATCTGCAAGAGAAGCAGGGCTAAAATTTTAGGAGTAAAACAAACTCTAATAATGTAAGGAGGGAAATTTAGTTCAATATGGAAGAAAAAACAGTTGAATATAAAGAAAAAGTTGTAGCTATTAACAGAGTTGCAAAAGTTGTTAAAGGTGGTAGAAATTTCAGATTTAGTGCTGTTGTAGTTGTTGGAGACGAAAACGGTCACGTAGGTATTGGAAATGGTAAAGCAGCTGAAGTTCCAGATGCTATAAAAAAAGCTATTGAAGATGCTAAAAAGAATTTAATTGAAGTTCCTATGGTTGGAACAACTGTACCACACGAATTTATTGGAACTTTTGGTTCAGCAAGTGTTTTATTAAAACCAGCTCCACAAGGATCTGGACTTATAGCTGGAGGAAGTGTTAGACCAATATTAGAATTAGCTGGATATAGAGACATTAAAACAAAAATTATTGGTACAAATAATCCAAGAAATGTAGGTTATGCAACAATAGATGCATTACAAAACATGTCTACAGCTGAAGAGATAGCTAAAAAAAGAAATAAAAAAGTTGAAGAAGTTATCTAATAGTTAGAGATTAAAAGACTAATTTAAGAATGGAGGGAAACAAAACATGGAATTAGGAAACATTAAAGCTGCTACTAAAAACGAAACAAAGAAAAGAGTAGGACGTGGAATTGGTTCAGGACTTGGTAAAACATCTGGTAGAGGACATAAAGGACAAAAAGCTAGAACAGGTGGAGGAGTTAGACGTGGTTTTGAAGGAGGTCAAACACCTTTATATAGAAGATTACCAAAAAGAGGATTTACAAATATCCATGCAAACACATATACAGAAGTAACTTTAACAATGTTGAATAAAGCGACAACAGAAGAAGTTACAGCTGAATCTTTAATAAAAGATGGAATAATCAGTAAAGCAAATGACGGAATAGTTATTTTAGGAACCGGAAAATTAGAAAAAAAACTAACAGTAAAAGCTACAAGATTCACAAAATCAGCTGCTGAGGCAATAGAAAAAGCCGGTGGAAAAGCAGAGGTGATTTAAGTTGTTTAAAACAATTAAAAACGCATTTAAAAGTCCAGATGTAAGAAAAAGACTTTTATATACATTATTGTTAATTGTTATATTCAGATTTGGATGCTATGTAACAGTACCAGGAGTTGATAGTTTAGCACTAGATAATCTAACATCAAATTCAGGAACAAGTATATCAAAGTTAATTGATATAATTTCCGGAGGAGCTTTCTCTAAATTATCAATATTTGCAATGACAATAACTCCATATATTACTGCATCTATAGTAATTCAATTATTAGGAATGGTAATACCTTCTTTGGAAAGAGCAATTAAAGAAGGTGGAGAAGAAGGAAAAGCTAAAGTAAATAGATATACAAAATTACTTACAGTATTTTTAGCTTTAATAGAAGCAACAGGTTTATACTTAACATATAGTAACGCTTATAAAGGATTAGGAGTATTTATAAACCCTGGCTTTGGAACAGCTTGCTTATTTGTAATATCATTAATGGCAGGAACAGCTCTACTTATGTGGTTAGGAGATCAAATAACTAACAAAGGAATTGGAAATGGAATTTCAATGATTATATTTGTTGGTATAATATCTTCATTACCAGGAGCTGCTATAGGATTATATAATAATATTATGGTAAATGGAGTATTTAATACAACAGGATTGATAATTACGTTAGCAATAATTGCGGGAGCATTACTTTTAGTTTCAGGTGTTGTATTTGTACAACAAGCAGAAAGAAGAGTTCCAGTACAATATGCTAAAAAAGTAGTAGGAAGAAAAATGTATGGTGGGCAAAACACACATATACCACTAAAGTTGGCTATGGCAGGTGTAATGCCAGTTATATTTGCATCATCTTTCTTAACTTTCCCAGCAATGATTATACCTATGTTTAATAGCAATATAGCTGAAGCAACAGGATTTTGGGCAACAATTTATAAGTTTTCAGTATCTACACAAACTTCACAGTTTGGAGTAGGATACACAATAGCAAACGCTATAGTATACTTGCTATTGATAGTAGGATTTACTTACTTTTATACTTATGCAACATTTAATCCAGCAGAAGTATCAAATAATATTAAGAAAAATGGTGGATTTATACCAGGAATAAGAGCAGGAAAACCTACAGCAGATTATTTATCAGCAATAATGAAAAAATTAACTCTATTTGGAGGAATATTCTTAAGTATAATAGCAATATTACCTATGCTATTAAGCTTTACAGGATTAAATATATCTTTTGGAGGAACATCAATATTAATCGTAGTAGGAGTTGCACTAGAAATGGTAGAGCAATTAGAATCTAGATTAGTAATGAGACACTATAAAGGATTTTTAGAATAATTAATAGTGAAGAATTAATAATTGATAATTACTGTTAGTTTTTGGCTTTAATAGCCAAAAACTAATGGAATTAATTAATATTCATTATTAATTTTTCGTCATGTAATAGGAGGAAAATATGGTTATAGTATTATTAGGAGCACCAGGAAGTGGAAAAGGAACAGTAGGAAAAATTTTAGCAGAAAAATTAAAATTAGCACACATATCAACAGGAGATTTATTTAGAGAAAATTTAAAAAATGAAACAGAACTAGGAAAAGAAGCAAAAACATATATGGATAAAGGAGAACTAGTTCCAGATGAATTGACAGTAAAAATGTTAGAAAAAAGAATGGAAGAAGCTGATGTTGCAAATGGAGCAATATTAGATGGATTCCCAAGAACAACAAATCAAGCAGTTGTTTTAGATGAATTATTATCATCAAAAGGTAAAAAAGTAGATATGGCATTAAATATAGAAGTACCATTTGATGAAATAGTAGAAAGAATTGCTAATAGAAGAAGCTGCAGAGGATGCTCAGCAATATATAATGTAGTATTTAATCCACCTAAACAAGAAGGAATATGCGATGAATGTGGAGGAGAACTATATCAAAGAGAAGACCAAAAACCAGAAGTTGTTCAAAATAGGTTAGAAGTATATAAAAATTCTTCAGAAGCATTAATTAATTACTATGCTGAAAAAAATGTATTAAGAACAGAAAAAGCTGGAGACAAAGCAGGTCAAACTTCTTATGAAGTTGCAGAAAAATTAGAAAAAGAATTAAAATAGAAAAGGCAGGGGAATAGGATTGGTTGAAATAAAATCTAAAAGAGAAATTGAATTAATGAGAGAAGCCTGCAAATTAGCTATAGCAACTCAAAGAAAAGTTGAAGAAGCAATAAGACCAGGCATATCTACAATGGAACTAGATAAAATCGCAGAAGATTTTATAAAAAAGAATAATGCTATTCCAGCACAAAAAAATTATCCACACCCAGATAGTAGAATAAGTCCATTTCCAGCAACATTATGTATATCTATAAATGATGAAGTAATACATGGCATACCATCTAAAAAAGTTTTGCTAAAAGAGGGAGACATAGTTAGTGTAGATTTAGTGGTATTGAAAAATGGATTCAACGGAGATTGTGCAAGAACTTATACCGTAGGAAAGATTTCAGACGAAGCCAAAAAATTGATTGAAGTTACAAAACAAGCGTTTTTTGAAGGAATTAAATTTGCAAAGAAAGGTTATCGAATAGGTGACGTATCACATGCAATTGGTGAATTTGTTACAAAAAATGGATATTCAGTGGTAAAAGAATTTCAAGGACATGGTATAGGCAGAAATATGCATGAAGATCCAGCCATTCCAAATTATGGAAAAGCAGGAAAAGGTATAAGGCTTGAACCAGGAATGACTCTAGCAATAGAGCCAATGGTAATGATAGGAAATGATGATATTCTAGAGCTAGATGATGGATGGACAATAGTAACAGAAAGTGGAAATTTAGCAGCTCATTATGAAAACACAATATTAATTACAGAAAAAGAGCCAGAAATATTGACAAATTAGAGAAAATAGTATATAATTTAAAAGTTATTTAATGTATAAATAAAATTCATTGTAGGAGGAAGAAAAAAAGTGTCAAAAGAAGACGTTATAGAAGTTGAAGGAACAGTAGTTGAAAGTTTACCAAACACTCAGTTTAAAGTTGAATTGGAAAACGGACATCAAGTGTTAGCACATATTTCAGGAAAACTTAGAATGAATTATATAAAAATACTTCCAGGTGATAAAGTAAAATTAGAACTATCTCCATATGACCTTACAAAAGGACGTATAACCTGGAGAGACAAATAAAAAAGGATATTTAGAAAAAAGAATTAAAGACCAATAAATTGAAAACATAATTTTCTAAATCCTAAAATTCAAAATGAGGTGAAAGAAATGAAAGTAAGACCATCAGTAAAAAAAATATGTGAAAAATGCAAAATAATAAAAAGAAAAGGTGTTACAAGAGTAATTTGTGAAAACCCTAAACACAAACAAAGACAAGGATAATTAAATCCTAAAATTAAATTAGCTAATAATATAAAAATGGTGCGGCTGTCCTAAAATGATAATATTTTAGGAATATCTGTTTTTATTTATTATATATAGGAAAAATTGCAAAATTTTTCTAGATATAGTAAGTAAATATTATAAATAAAATAATATTTCTTATTATATGTAATACAATCCAAATATTAAGATTAAATTAAAGAGGTGAATTTTTATTATGGCAAGAATCGCAGGTGTAGATCTACCTAAAGAAAAAAGAGTAGAAATAGGATTAACTTATATCTATGGAATAGGTAGAACAAGTTCTAATAAAATATTGAAAGCAGCTGATGTAAATCCAGATATTAGAGTAAAAGACTTAACAGATGACCAAGTACAAAGCATAAGAAAAGCAATGGATGGTTATAAAGTAGAAGGTGACTTACGTAGAGAAGTAGCTCTAAATATAAAAAGACTTACAGAAATAGGATGCTTTAGAGGAACAAGACATAAAAGAGGATTACCAGTTAGAGGTCAAAGAACAAAAACAAATGCACGTACAAGAAAAGGACCTAGAAAAGTTGTAAGCAGAAAAAGTAAATAATAAAAAATTTTGATATCCATGTAAAAGGAGGAAAAACTAAAAATGGCAAAAGTAGCACAGAAAAAAACAGTAACTAGAAGAAGAGATAGAAAAAATATAGAAAAAGGTCAAGCTCATATTCATTCTAGTTTTAATAATACAATAGTTACAATCACTGATGAAAAAGGAAATGTTATTTCTTGGTCAAGTGCTGGAGAATTAGGATTTAAAGGTTCTAGAAAAAGCACTCCATATGCAGCAGGTGAAGTAGCACTTACAGCTGCAAAAGCAGGAATGGAACATGGACTAAGAAGTGTAGCAGTATTTGTAAAAGGACCAGGTTCTGGTAGAGAAGCTGCTATAAGATCTTTACAAACAGCTGGATTAGAAATCAGTGCAATTAAGGATGTAACACCAATTCCACATAATGGTTGTAGACCACCAAAAAGAAGAAGAGTATAAGGAGGAAATATATAATGGCAAGATATAAAGACGAACAATGCCGTATTTGCCGTAGAGAAGGGCAAAAATTGTTCTTAAAAGGTTCAAGATGCTATACAGATAAGTGTAGTGTTACAAGAAGAAACTATGCACCTGGAGAACACGGACAAGGAAAGAAAAAGCTATCTGAATATGGAATGCAATTAAGAGAAAAACAAAAAACAAAATACTTCTATGGAGTAGGAGAAAAGCAATTCAGAAAATATTTTACAATGGCTGAAAATAAAAAAGGTATTACTGGTGAAAACTTATTACAAATATTAGAAAGCAGATTAGATAATGTTGTTTACAGAGCAGGATTTGGAACATCAAGAGCACAAGCAAGACAACTTGTAAACCATGGACACTTTGATGTAAATGGTAAAAAAGTAGATATTCCATCTTACTTAGTAAAAGCAGGAGATGTTATCACAGTTAGAGAAATTAAGAAAGACAATAAAACTATAAAAGAAAATGCAGAAGTAAATAAATCAAAACCAGTACCAGCTTGGTTAGAAAAAGACAATGACAAACAACAAGTAAAAGTAGTAAAATTAGCATCTAGAGAAGATGTAGATATTGCAGTTGAAGAACACTTAATCGTAGAATTATATTCTAAATAGTTAAAAAGTAAAATTTAGAAAATTAGAATTAGTAGTTAAAAAAATTCTAAAAATAACATCTAAATTCTAACATCTAAATAGGAGGTTAAAATTAATGATTGAATTTGAAAAACCAAATATTGAATGCCTAGCAATAAATGAAGATGAGAGCTATGGAAAATTCGTATGCGAACCTTTAGAGAGAGGATATGGAATGACAATAGGAAATTCTTTAAGAAGAATATTACTATCATCATTACCAGGAGCAGCAATAACAAGTGTAAAAATTGAAGGCGTTGTACATGAATTTTCAAGTATTCCAAATGTAGTAGAAGATGTGCCAGAAATTATAGTAAACTTAAAAAGTGTAAGATTAAAAATGCACGAAAATGAAGTAAAAACTATAAAAATCGACTTTAATAATGAAGGAGAAGTAAAAGCAGGAGATATAATCACAGATTCATCTATAGAAATATTAAATCCAGATTTACATATAGCTACAGTTGCAGAAGGCGGATTTTTACATATGGAGATGACTGTTGATAAAGGCAGAGGATATAATGTTGCAGAAAAAAACAAAACAGAAAATCAATCAATAGATGTACTACCAATAGATTCTATATTTACTCCAGTAAAAAAAGTAAATTATTCAGTAGAAAATACTAGAGTAGGACAATCAATAGACTATGATAAATTAACAATAGAAGTATGGACAGATGGTAGTTTAAAAGCATATGAAGCTGTATCTTTAGCAGCTAAAGTTATGGTTAGCCATTTAGAATTATTCATAGATTTATCAGAGACAGCAAGAAATACGAAAGTAATGGTTGAAAAATCTGAATCTAAGAAAGAAAAAATATTGGAAATGCCAATAGAAGAATTAGAATTATCTGTAAGATCATATAATTGCTTGAAGAGAGCAGGAATCTCAACAGTTGAAGATTTAGCAAATAAATCTGAAGCAGATATGATGAAAGTAAGAAATTTAGGTAAAAAATCACTAGATGAAGTTATAAATAAATTACATTCATTAGACTTAGACTTTGCTTCAGAAGATGAATAAAAAATAAAATATAAGGAGGCTGAAAAAATTGGCTAGAAAGTTAGGAAAACCAACAGACCAGAGAATGGCAATGTTAAAAAACTTAACAACAGACTTATTAGTATATGGTAGAATAGAGACTACAGAAGCTAGAGCTAAAGAAGTAAGAAGCTTAGCAGAAAACTTAATAGCATTAGCAGTTAGAGAAAAGAATAACTTTGAAGAAGTTGAAGTAAAAGTAGTAAAAGCAAAATTAGATAGCAAAGGAAACAAAGAATTAGAAAAAGTTACAAGCAAAAATGGTAAAGAATATCTAAGAGTAGTTAAAGAAGAAAAAACAGAAAAAAGACAAAAAGATATGCCAACAAGATTAAATGCAAGAAGAAAAATAATGGCAAAAACAAATAAAGTAAAAGATAGCGAAGGAAACAAAATAGATTTACCAGCTAAATTATTTGGAGAAATAGCTACTAAATACGAATCAAGACAAGGTGGTTATACTAGAATATTAAAACTAGGACCAAGAAAAGGCGATAATGCTGAAAGAGTAATAATTGAGTTAGTATAAGAGGAGATGAAAACTTATGTTAGCAAAATACTGGAAAAAAATAGGATTAATTATTTTAGTGATAGCATGTTTGATAAACATAGGTTGTAAAATTGCATCTAAAATATCTTTTGATGATGTTATTACAGACATAAAAAGTAGCTTTTCTGTAAAGAAAGCTGCAGAGCAAAAAAACAATCAAAAATAATATGAAAAGAGAGGTGTATCTTAAGTGAAAAAAGAAATACAACCACAATTTGAAGAAACAACAATAACATGTGCATGTGGAAAAGTATACAAAGTAGGATCAACAAAAAAAGATTTAAAAGTCGATGTATGTTCAAATTGTCATGCATTCTGGACAGGAAACTTAAAAAGAGATACAACAGGAGGAAGAGCAGACAAATTCAAGAAGAAATATGGAATCGAATAAATCTATATACAAAGATAAAAACAGTATAATTAATTATACTGCTTTTATTTTTTTATAGGGATACATTATAAAATACTGATTTGAAGAGAGCAAATGTTTACTTTTTCGCCAAATTATAGTATAATTAAACAGAAAATATATGAAGGAGAAAAAGTTATGGAAAGGATAATTAAATGTGTAATTCTATTAATTGCTTCATATTTCATAGTTAATTTCTTTATAAATCTAGTAACAAAGCCACATTACAAAGATTTTAATGAATATGAAATAGCAACAGAAGGATCAAAAATAGAAATTACTGAATGTAAAAATTCATATACAAAAGGTTATATAAAAGGAAACATAAGCAATACAGGAGAAGAAATAATTGAAGCAACATGTATAAAGGTAAAGTTATATAATAAAAAAGGAGATTATCTAGGAACAGAATACTATCCGATTTCATATTTTTATCCAAAAGAGACAGTAAATTTCGAAGTGAATTATGTATATAAGAATGTAGGGCATATAAAAATAGAAACAGTTGATAAGAAACTAATTGAAGACAAATTTAAAATGTTTGATGAAATGGATGGAAACACTCTTGGATATTTAGAGTTAACAGTATTATTAATGAATCCAATTATTATACTTACAGCATTAGGACTTTAAAATTAATATCTAATGAAAGAAGAGGAATATTATACAATGGAAGACGAAAATTTATTAGTTCCTAATTTACAAGATAATGAGGAAGAAAAAGTTGAAAATACATTAAGACCAAGAACTTTAAATGAGTATATAGGACAAACAAAAGTAAAAGAAAATATGAAAGTATATATAGAAGCAGCGAAGAAGAGAAATGAACCGCTAGATCATGTATTACTATATGGGCCTCCAGGACTTGGAAAAACAACACTTGCAAATATTATAGCAACTGAAATGAATTCAAATATAAGAATAACATCAGGACCAGCAATAGAAAAACCAGGAGACTTAGCAGCTTTACTTACAAATTTAGCACCAAATGATGTGCTATTTATAGATGAAATTCATAGGCTAAATAGAAGCGTAGAAGAAATTCTATATCCAGCACTAGAAGATTATAATTTAGACATAATTATAGGTAAAGGACCTAGTGCAAGGTCAATTAGATTAGATTTACCTAAATTTACATTAGTTGCTGCAACAACTAGAGCTGGATCGCTTACAACACCACTTAGAGATAGATTTGGAATAGTGAGTAGGTTAGAATTGTATGATGAAGAACAATTACAAGATATTGTTCAAAGATCAGCAGATATAATGAATATAAAAATAGATAAATTAGGTTCATTAGAAATTGCAAAACGTTCTAGAGGAACTCCAAGAATAGCAAATAGACTGTTAAAAAGAGTAAGAGACTATGCATCAGTATTAGGTGATGGAAATATAACAAGAGACATTGCAGATATCTCATTAAAAAAATTAGAAATAGACGAATTAGGATTAGACAATATAGATAGAAAAATATTGGAAACAATAATAGTAAATTACACAGGAGGACCTGTAGGTGTTGAGACATTAGCATCAACAATAGGAGAAGAAGTAGAAACAATAGAAGATGTTTATGAGCCATATTTGATGCAAAAGAATTTTATCGGACGTACTCCAAGAGGAAGAGTGGCTTTACCTAGAGCATATGAACATTTAGGATTAGAATATAAAAATTAAAAAGAGGAAATTATGAAATTATTATTACATACTTGTTGTGCACCATGTAGTGTATATTGTATACAAGAACTAAGAGAAGAAGGAATAGAACCAACAGTATATTGGTATAATCCAAATATACATCCATATAAAGAATACGAAGCAAGAAGAAACTGCTTAAAAGAATATACAAAATCAATAAACATAGAAGCCATATTTGAAGAAGAATATGGCTTAAAAGAATTTTGCAGAAATACAATATCAGACTTAGAAAATAGATGCTCAAATTATTGTTATAAAGTAAGACTAGAACAAACAGCAAAATATGCAAAAGAAAATGGATACGATAGTTTTTCAACAACATTACTTGTAAGCCCATATCAAAAGCATGAAGTTTTAAAAGAAATAGGAGAAGAATTAGCCAAAAAGTATGGAATAGAATTCATATATAGAGACTTTAGAATAGGCTTCAGAGAAGGACAAAACAAAGCAAGAGAATTAGGGCTATATATGCAAAAGTATTGTGGATGTATATTTTCAGAAGAAGATAGATACAAAAAACAAATAGAGAAAGATAAGAATGAATAATAAAATTTGTAACACTTAAATAACATATAGAATATCACTTTATAAGAAAGGGAATAAATATGGATAATATTATATATGTTTTTATGAATGAAAATAATGAGTGGATGCTAAAATTTCCAAAGTATAATATCGAAACAAACGCATATATAGGAAAAAATGGAATAACAAAAGATAAGAAAGAAAGAGATGGAAAAACTCCATTAGGAAGTTTTGAATTAGGTAGAATATTAGGTACACATACAAAAATAAACAATAAAAATAGCTTGGAATATCAAGAAATAAATGAAAATATGTATTGGATTGATGATTCTAAATCTAAATATTATAATCAATTAGTAGAGATATCAAAAGTAGAAAAAGATTGGAATTCAGCAGAGCATTTAATAGATTATCCAATACAATATGAATACTTAATAGAAATAAGAACAAATCCTAATAATATTTTAGGAATGGGAAGTGCAATATTTTTACACTGTTCTAATAATAAATCAACAGAAGGGTGTGTTGCAGTTAGTAGAGATATAATGGAGAAAATAGTGGAGAATATAGATAAAAATACTAAAATAGAGATACAATAATAGACTTAGTTGTTTCAATTCACAATTATCCTATTAAATCCGCTCCATCTTGATGGATGTTGGACATTTTTATTTTTGTATAGTTGCTCAAAAATGAAAAGTGCAACATCCACGTGGAGCTGCATAGTACAATAAATTAGCTGTAAATTATAGAAGATATATATTTAAAAGATTGAAAAAAAGAAACAAGGAAAAGATAAAAATATGAAATTATGAAAGGAAAATTATGAAAGATTTAAGAATAGAGAAACTAGCAAACAATTTATTAACTTATTCAGTAAGTATACAGAATGGCGAAAATATATTAATAGAAATATTAGGAGAAGACGGAATTCCTCTTGCTAAAGAATTAATAAAACAAGCTGAAAGACTAGGAGCAAAGCCATATTTTAATATAATAAATTATGAAATATTAAGAGTTATGTTAGAAAATGCAACAGAAGAACAAATAAAATTATATGCAAAACATGATGCTCAAAGAATGAAAGATATGGATGCATATATTGGAATAAAAGCAAATTCAAACACATCTGAATTAAATGGAATTTCGAACGAAATAATGGAAATGTATAATAAATACTATACAACACAGGTTCATTTTGAAGAAAGAGTAAAAAATACAAAATGGTGTATATTAAGGTATCCAAATGCTTCAATGGCACAAATGGCAAAAATGAATAAAGATGAATTTGAAGATTATTATTTTAACGTATGTAATCTAGACTATAAAAAAATGTCAATAGCGATGGATAGCTTGAAAGATTTAATGAACAGAACAGATAAAGTACATATTATAGGAAATGGAACAGATTTAACATTTAGCATAAAAGGAATACCAGCAGAAAAATACACAGGAACATTTAATATACCAGATGGAGAAGTAGCGTCTGCACCAGTAAAAACAAGTGTAAATGGATACATATCATATAACACAGAAACTACATATAATGGAATTTTATTTAATAATATAAAGTTCGAATTTAAAGATGGAAAAATAATTAAAGCAACAGCAAATAAAACAAAAGAATTAAATGAAATTTTAGATACTGATGAAGGAGCTAGATATATTGGAGAATTTGCACTTGGATTAAACCCATATGTTGAGAAACCAATAGGAGATACTCTATTTGACGAAAAAATAAGAGGAAGCTTTCATTTTACACCAGGAGATAGTTTGGAGGAAAGTGACAATGGAAACAAATCAAGTATTCATTGGGATATAGTAAATATTCAAACTCTAGAATGTGGTGGAGGAGAAATATACTTTGATGATATTTTAGTACGAAAAGATGGAATTTTCGTGCTACCTGAATTAGAATGTTTAAATCCAGAAAATTTGGGATAATTAAAAGAAGTCAGTCAGCACGTGTGTGCCAACTGGCTTTTTTTGACATTAGAACAGGTTATCGTCCATTTCGTCCCACTTATTTTTAGGAGGAGCAAGGAACATATTTACATAGAAAAGTTCCTCAGCGATTCTCCGGCAATGATATGCAAGGTCATTCTGGTAAAAAAGTTCCAGAACTCTATTAATATTATCATAGCCAGGAGTTTCTGCTCCTTTAATCAATTCCTCTACAAGTGGTCTGAATTCCCGAAGTTCGGGATCCTCTAAGAATTTTCTAAGCGTGGGCAATAGTTCTCGTATGTCATTCATGGAATCGCCTCCCAATAATGTTCGAAACTACTATAATTATAGCATTTTTTGGGAATTTTGTAAAATTATGGAACTGTCTTAAAATAAAGTTATAAATTTCCATGCTCATGTAGAAAAAAATATTGTTTTATGATAATATATAATTCGAATATATTAAAGGAAAAATAATATGGTTAATATAATAAAAAATTTTTTAGAGAGAATATTTAGCAAAAATAAAAAATTAATGCTATGTGACCACAATATTGAAACAAAGATAGATTTAAGAGAAACTACAAAAAGTGAGTTCCTAATAAATTTAAGAAAAGATACCTATCTAAATCAAGACGATGGAAATGGATATGGGATAGTAAAAAATATTGATTGGGAGAGTTTAATATAATGGTTACATATGATGAATTTATGAAAGACAATAAAAAAGTAAAAATTTTAAAAGAATTATATCTGGGAAATGAAAGAAAAGAAAGTTTTTTGGATTCTATAAATGAAGAAAGAGCAAGAATACTAGGAAATCCTTCAGAATATTTAGATGTTGCTCAAAGAGCAACAGAGCTAGAAAGGTTAGAAATGGACACTACAGAAAGACATGATAAACAATGGTATGAAGCAGCTAGGAATTTTGTAGTGAACTGCAAAGAAAATATCAGGATTGGTAATTGTTCAGTTGGATTATGTACAAAAGGAGAATTCTTAGAGGCAGAAAATATTATTGAAGAGATAGTTGCTCAAATAAATCCAAATTGGACTGTAAAACAAAAATTAGCATTTGTACACTTTAAGATTGGAGAACTTGTTACATATATGGCAGACTATCCATCAAACAGTAAGCCACCTACTACGCAATACATATCAGGTGCAAGAAATATATGGAAATCACTGACTTCTGGAATTTCAGTATGCAATGGAATTACATATATACAAAGAACAATATTAAGTAGGGTAGGTGTAACTACAAAAGAATTATCCTCTGGAACACATAGCTTTATGCTAACAGAAACAGAAGATGGAAATATAATAACAGATGCTACATGGGATTTAGATTATACGACTTTCGGATGTAAACCACAATATTTTGGAAAGACTTATGAAGAATTTAGAAAAATAGATGGAGATAATTCAAATGCACATAAACTAGAAGACCCACCAACAAATGTAATAAGTATCTCAGACGAAGAACTTAGAGAAATTTATTACAGTATAGGTATTATTGGAAAAGACGGAAAATTTAATTCAAAAGTAAGTGAAATAATAACAGAAATGAAAAGTAGAGAATTCTCATCACAAGAAGAACGTACAAGTCGAGTATGGGAATTAATTGAAGAGAAACTTGGAGATAAATTTGCACATATAGAAGAATGTAAAAGTATGTTTGAAAATTGTTTAAGATGGCATGGAGTAGATATGCAAAATGTAACATCACAATATGTATATGCATTAGACGATAGTGAGTTCATGTCTCCGAAATTAGTAATTAATATAAAGGGAAAGAATAATACAAGTAGAACAAAGATGATAGATCCAAAGGGAAATAGAGTTTTAGATATATCCGCAGAAGAGTTACAAGCTAAGTTTAGATATCATAAAAACAATACACAACCCCCATTTTGGGAAAATCAGATTAGAGAAGTACAAGGATTAGGAAGAGAAGAAGGACATGAGGATAAAAGTTAGTATTTTATAGAAAAGTCATATAAAATATGATAGAATAACAAAAAAGTAAAAAATAGAAAGGAAAATATTATGGAAATTAATGAAATTTTATCAAAAGTAGATCACACAATATTAAAACAAGAATCAACATGGGAAGACATAAAACAAATATGTGATGATGGAATGAAATATAAAACAGCATCAATTTGTATAGCACCATCATATGTAAAACAGGCGGTAGAATATATAAAAGAAAATAATAGCGACTTAAAAGTATGTACAGTAATAGGATTTCCAAATGGCTACAATACAACAGAAACAAAAGTATTTGAAACACAAAATGCAGTAGCAAATGGAGCAGTGGAAATAGATATGGTTATAAACATAGGATGGCTAAAAGATAAGAAGTATGATAGTATTTTAGAAGAAATAAAATCAATAAAAAAAGCATGTAATGGAAAATTACTAAAAGTAATAATTGAAACATGTTTACTTACAGAAGAAGAAAAGATAAAAATGTGTAAAATAGTATCAGAAGCGGGAGCAGATTACATAAAAACATCAACAGGATTTTCAAAAGCAGGAGCAACTTTTGCAGATGTAGAATTAATGGCAAAAAATGTAGCAGAAGGAGTAAAAGTAAAAGCAGCAGGAGGAATAAGCGGACTAGAAGATGCCGAAAAGTTTATAAATTTAGGGGCTTCAAGACTAGGAACAAGTAGAATAATAAAGGCAGTAAAGGAAATTTAATTAGGAGAAAATATATGGATTTAGAAAATGAAGAGAAAACAATCAAGCAAAAAAAGTTTTCTAAAATAGATATGCTTATTGTAATTATATTAATAATAGGTATGCTAATTAGAATTGTTGGAATTGGAGAAATGCCAAATGCACTAAACTGTGATGAAGCATCATCTGGATATGAAGCATATTCAATACTAAACTATGGAATAGATAGAAATGGAAATAAACTTCCATCATTTTTAGTATCATGGGGTGGAGGACAAAATGTACTTCTTTCATACTTTATGATACCCTTTATAAAGGTACTAGGACTAAATGCACTATCAATAAGACTACCAATGGCAATATTAGGATGCATATCATTAATAATCATGTATTTATTAATGAAAAAAATAGCTAATAAAAAAATTGCAGTAATAGGTTTGCTATTTTTTGCAATATGTCCGTGGCATATAATGAAAAGCAGATGGGGACTAGAATCTAACCTATTTCCAGATTTAATTTTAATATTTGCTTACTTATTAATAAAAGGAATAGAAGATAGAAATAAAATATTATACTATCTAGCATTTGTAATAGCAGGGATATCAGCATATTCATATGGAACATCATATTATTTCTTACCAGTATTTCTAATACCATTAATGATAATTTTAATAAAGAAAGAAAAAATAACAATAAAACAAGCAATCATGTCAATTGCAATTGTAGGAATTGTATCTTTACCAGTAATTTTATATGTAGTTATAAATACATTAGGATGGGAACAGATAAACTTGCCATTTGTAACAATACCTAAGCTAGAAGTAAATAGATATAAAGTTCTAACTTCAATATTTTCAACAGAATTCTTTAAAATGAGTGCAATAAACTGTATTAAAGGAATGGGAGTATTAGTACTACAAAATGATGGATTACCATGGAACCAACTAAACTACTTTGGAACAACATATCTATTCTCAATCGTTTTTACAATAATAGGAATAGTAAATGGATTTAAAAAGAAAAAGCTATTAGAAGTAAAATACAATTATTTATTTAATGTATGGTTTATAGTATCAATAATACTAATGATAATATGTGAGCCTAATATAAATAGAATAAATATAATAATGATGCCAATTATTTATTATACAATTGCAGGACTTTGTATAGCAGTAGAAAAGTCAAAAAGAATAGCAATGGCAATATTGATATTATACTTAGCATCTTTTGGATTATTTACAGTAAGATATTTCCAAGAAGATTGCAATGAGTATGGAACATTTGAAGGAGACTTAAAAGAAGTTATTGAATATGTTGATAATATAGAAAATAAAGAAATTCATGTAACAAGTAAAATACAATCAAATTACATACACGTACTATTCTATACACAATATAACACAAAAGATTTTATAGAAACTGTACGTTATGAAGACCCAAGAGCAGAATTCAAAAATGTATTATCATTTGGAAAGTACTATTTTGAAGACATAAAAGATTTAGAAAAAACAAAAGTATATGTTATAAAAAAAGAAGACAAAGATAATTACAATTTAGATGGATATAAAATTAAAGAATTTGAAAAATACATAGTAGTAGAATAATGTAAAGTCAATATAAAGATTACTAACTAATAAAAACTTAATAAAAAATAAAGGATAAAAGAAAGGACAGAATAATGGATAAAAAGCCAAAGAGAAATTTTTTGAAATATATATTTATATTATTTTCAATAATGTTTGCAATACCATCAATAATATATTACATAAACAACAAAACTATTTTAGGATTTAATAAAGAATTTCGTTTTTTATTAAATGATGCGCACAAAGGATTTCAGACATTTGTATATGCGTATTTAATAATAGGAATGATAATAGTATATTATCTGATAATAAAAAACAAAGATAAAATATTTAAGAATACTAAACAGATATTTAAGTATATAGCTATTATATCATTAATCTTTGTACTAGTTGTACCATTTTGGTGCTCAGATGTGTTTTACTATTTAGGCGTAGGAAGACTATATTCAGAATATGAAAAGAATCCATATTATACAACAATAAAAGAATATGTAGAAACACATAAAAGTGTTGATTTAGAAGAAGATACAGTTCTAAAACAAGGATATAATAATGTATGGGGAAAAACAACAGTAGTATATGGACCAATATGGACATTAATATGCGGAGGAGTTGCAAAATTATCACTTGGAAATATAGATTTTGGGCTATTAGTATTTAAATTAGTAAATGTATTAATACATCTTCTAAATTGTTATTTTATATATAAAATATGGAATAAAAAAGCGTTTACCCTAATGTATGGGTTAAATCCATTTGTACTAATAGAAGGGATATCTAATGTACATAACGATATGTTTGTACTGCTATTTATACTTATTTCAACATATATGCTAGTAAAAAAGAAAAACATATTTGCATCAGTATTATTCTTAAGTTTAGCAACAGCTATAAAATACTTTGCAATACTACTATTACCAATATTTGTGCTATATTATTACAGAGATAAAAAATTAAATAAAAGAATACTTTTAGGTGGTTCATGTATATTAATATTTATAACAATGGTACTAATATACTACATGCCATTTATAGAGGATATGTCAGTATTTGAAGGAATGCAAACACAACAAGGAAAACTTGCTAAAAGTATCTATGTAGCAATAAGACTGTTATTTCCAACACATGTAGGAATAGCTGGAAGAGTTAACAAAATACTAACACTAACATTTATAATATTGTATTTTATAAAATGTTTACACTTATTATTCAAAAAAGAAATAAAAATAGAAAAAGAAATGAGAGAGCATACAATATATTTAATGATATTCTTATTTCTACTGATAACAAATTTTCAACCATGGTATTTAATATGGCTATTCTACTGTGCATTCTGGCAAAAGAAAGAAAATGTATTTTATTTAATAAACTTATGTCTTGCAACACTATTTGCTAATTGTGTATTTTTGTTAAATAGCGAAGCTTGGACATATGGAGGAACTTTCTTTGGAATAATGTTAGTATCAATAGTTGGATTAAAATTACTAGGAAACAATAAAAAAGTAAGGAGTTTGTATGGAAAAATTAGTTTTGATTGATGGAAATAGCATCATAAACAGAGCATTTTATGGAATTATGAATAATAAAATGTTAATGACAGAAGACCGGAACATATACAAATGCAATATATGGATTTCTATCAATATTATTTAAAATAACAGATGATATAAAACCAGAATATTTAGCAGTAGCATTTGACCTAAAAGCTCCAACTTTTAGACACAAAATGTATGATGGATATAAAGCAAATAGAAAAGGAATGCCAAATGAGCTTGCAAGTCAAATGCCAATACTAAAAGAAATATTAACAGCTATGAACATAAAGATTATAGAAAAAGAAGGATACGAAGCAGATGACATACTTGGAACACTTGCAAAATGGGGACAAAGCAGGAATCTAGAAGTAACTATACTTACAGGAGATAGAGATAGTTTTCAATTAGTAGACGAAAGTATAAAGGTAAGAATTCCTCATACAACACAAGGAAAAACAGAAACAGATGACTACACAATAGAAAAAATTGAAGAAAAATATGGACTAAAACCACAAGAACTAATAGAAGTAAAAGGGCTAGCTGGAGATAGTTCAGATAATATTCCAGGAATTCCGGGAGTAGGGGAAAAAACAGCAATAAACTTAGTAAAGCAATATAAAAACATAGAAGGAATATATATGCATATAGATGAATTCAAAGGGAAATTGAAGGAAAAAATAGAACAAAATGAGGAAATGGCATATATGTCAAGAACATTAGGTACAATAGATACAAAGGTACCAATAGAAGTAGAGTTAAATGAAATAAAGTTAGTTGAATGGAATAAAGATGAAGTCTTAAAAATTTTTAAAAAATTAAAATTTGCAAAATTTATAGAAAAATTCGATTTACAAAAAGAAATTGCAGAAGAAAAAAAATTAGAAATAGATTATGAAGAAAATGTAGATGAAAATGCTATAAATGAAATAAAAAAAGAAGTAAAAGAAAATAAAAAAATATTTTATTATATAATAGCTAAAGAAGAACCAAATGCAGGAATAATAAATAAGGAAATAGAAGCAGTAGCAGTATATTCAGAAAAGAAAAACAAAGCATATTTAATAAAAGATTTTCAAAACTTAAAAGAAATATTTGAAAGCGAAGAAATTATAAAAGTAGGATATAAACAAAAACAGGATTATATCTTACTAAAAGAAGTGGGAATAAAACCAGAAAGATTAATGTTTGATATAGAAATTGCAGGATATTTACTAAATTCAAATATCAGTAAATACACAATAGAATATCTAGCACAAGAATATTTACAAATAGATATTGCAGATTATCTAGATGAAAAAAAAGAAGAAAAAACAGAACAACTAAATTTATTTGAAATACAAAATGCAGGAGAAATCAAAGACTTAAAACTATATATACACGTTAACTTTATAAATAAACTATATTATGAATTAACAAAAAAAATGCAAGAAGCAGAGATACTAAACCTATTTAATGAAATAGAGATGCCACTTGTAGAAGTGTTAGCAGATATGCAATATGTAGGAATATATGTAGATAAAAAAGAACTATTAGAATTTGGAAAAGATTTAAAACAAAGAATAGATGAATTATCAAAAGAAATATATGAATTAGCAGGAGAAGAATTTAATATCAATTCACCAAAACAACTGGGAGAAATACTATTTGAAAAACTAAAATTGCCATTAGCTAAGAAAAACAAAACAGGTTATTCGACAAATGTTGAAACACTTGAAAAATTAAAAAATACACACCCAATAATTAACAAGCTACTAGAATTTAGACAAATAGGAAAATTAAACTCAACATATGTTGAAGGACTAATTCCATATATAAACGAAAAAGATAATAGAGTACACTCATATTTTCACCAAACAGTAACAGCAACAGGAAGAATTAGTAGCACAGAGCCAAACTTACAAAATATTCCAACAAGATTTGAATTAGGTAAGAATTTAAGAAAAGTATTTAAGGCAACAGAGAACAAAATATTTATAGACGCAGATTATTCACAAATAGAGCTAAGAGTACTGGCACACATATCAGATGATACTAATATGATACATGCATTTAATAATGATGAAGATATACACCAACAAGTAGCATCAAAAGTATTTGATGTTCCAATGGAAGAAGTAACTCATGAAGAAAGATCAAAAGCAAAAGCAGTAAATTTTGGAATAGTATATGGAATATCAGATTTTGGATTAGGAGAGCAAATAGGAATATCTAGAAAAGAAGCAAAACAGTATATAGAACAATATTTGGATAAGTATAGTGGAATAAAAAAATTCATGGAAACAGTTGTAGAAGAAGCAAAAAATAAAACATATGTAGAAACTTTATTTAACAGAAGAAGATATGTTCCAGAACTACAATCAAATAATTATATGGTAAGACAATTTGGAAGTAGAGTAGCAATGAATACTCCAATACAGGGAACAGCAGCAGATATAATGAAAAAAGCAATGTGGGAGATATACAGCCAATTAAAAAAAGCTAATATGAAATCAAAAATTATATTACAAGTTCATGATGAGATTTTAATAGAAACAGAAGCAGAAGAAATAGAAAAAGTAAAAGAAATAGTAAAAGATAAAATGGAAAATGTCATAAAATTAAAAATACCTTTAAAGATAGAACTTTCAGAAGCTAAGAACTTGTATGATGCAAAATAAATATACAAAGGAGAATATATTGAAAAAATTATTATTGATTATTATACTAATAGGAATAGTGACAATTGCACTATTGTATAGTTTTAAACCACAAATAATGCAAACAATATATCCAATTAAATATCAAGAACATGTAAAGAAAAGTGCACAAGAAATGGGAATTGATGAATTATTAATATATAGTATAATAAAAGCAGAAAGTGGATTTGAAGCAAATGTAAAATCAGCAAGTGGAGCAATAGGATTAATGCAAATAATGTTACCAACAGCAGAAGAAATAGCTAGAGAATTAGGAATAGAAGATATAACGGAAAAGCAATTATATGAAGCAGAAACAAATATAAAAATAGGAACAAAATACTTTTCAATGTTATTAGATGCATATGATAATAAATTAAATTTGGCAATTATAGCATATAATGCCGGAATGGGAAATGTAAATGCTTGGATAGAAGATGGAACAATAAATGAGCAAGGTACTGATATAGAAAATATACCATTTGCAGAAACCAAAATGTATGTAAAGAAGATATTACAAAATTATGAAATATATAAAGAAATATATTAAAATAAGAAAGGGGAATTTTTATGAGTAAAATTTTAGTAACAGGAGGGACAGGTTACATTGGAAGTCATGCAGTAGTAGAATTATTAGAGTCAGGAGAAGAAGTAGTTATAGTAGATAACTTTTCTAATAGCTCGCCAGATGTTTTAGATAGATTAAAAGAAATAACAGGAAAGGAATTTGGTTTTTACGAAGTAGATTTATTAGATGAAGAAAAGATAGAACAAGTATTTAAAGAAAATGATATTGAATCAGTAATGCATTTTGCAGGATTGAAAGCAGTAGGAGAATCAGTTGCAAAACCCATAGAATATTATCATAATAACATAACAGGAACATTAATCTTACTAAAAATGATGAAAAAATATAATTGCAAAAAAATAGTATTTAGTTCATCAGCAACAGTATATGGAAATCCAGCAAAACTACCAATAACAGAGGATTTTCCATTATCAACAACAAACCCATATGGATCAACAAAATTAATGATAGAACAAATCTTGCAAGATGTAAATGTATCAGATAACGAATTTAGTGTAGCAATACTTAGATATTTCAACCCAATAGGTGCACATGAAAGCGGACTAATAGGAGAAAGACCAAATGGAATTCCAAATAATGTAATGCCATATATAGTAGGTGTAGCAAAAGGAAATTATCCTGAGTTAACAGTATTTGGAAATGATTATCCAACACCAGACGGAACAGGAGTAAGAGATTACATACATGTAGTGGACTTAGCAAAAGGACATTTAAAGGCCTTAGACAAAATAAGAAAAGAAGCTGGAGTAAAAATATATAATTTAGGAACAGGAAATGGATATTCAGTATTAGAATTAGTACAAAATTTTGAAAAAATGAACAATATAAAAGTAAATTATAAAATCGGAGCCAGAAGACCAGGAGATATCCCAGCATGCTATGCAGATGCAAGTAAGGCAGAAAAAGAATTAGGATGGAAAGCAGAAAGAAAAATAGAGGAAATGTGTAAAGATACATGGAATTTTGCACAAAAAAATTAGAAATAAACATAAAGAAAGTCAGGAGAATGTTTTATATGTTCTTCTGACTTTTAATAATACAGAAATAATATAATAAATTTTGAAAGTGAGGGGTTCGACAGAATAGAGCTAGAAGTTTTTAATAGATTTTATGGAAATAGTTCAATTTTACATTGAAAGGGTGCCATAAAAGATATTTAAAACTTCTGCGAATATGAGGAGACAACTGAACTTGAAAAATTTATTATATTTATTTTGTATACTTATTAAAAAATTACTTGATTTCATTCAACATTTTGTTTTTCAAATTCCATAAATTATGAGACAAATCAACATAGTATCTATGTGGATTTTCTAAACGTCTGACTTCATCCCATAAAGTGTTTAACTCTTCTTTACAATGTTTTGAAATATCAGAAAGAGAAGGAGAATTATAAACTAATTTTCCATTTTTAAATATTTCTTCATGTAGTGGCCTTACGGCATAATTTTTTAGAACTTTTTTTCTCCAAGGATTTTGAGGGTCGAATATCTCATAGTTATCTTCTGAAATTTTTTCATCTGCTAGAGTAATTACATCTGCTAAAGCTTTACCAGAATCTTTTGAATAGAAGCGATAGACTTTTTTAAATCCAGGATTTGTTATTTTTACTGTGTTTTCTGATACTTTAATTTTAGGAATAATTTTTCCATCTTTTTCAATTGCAGCTAATTTATAAACTCCACCAAATACAGGGTTACTTTTAGCTGTTATTAAATTTTCTCCAACACCAAAAGAATCTATACAAGCTCCTTGATTTAGAAGAGAGGTAATAAGTCTTTCATCTAAAGCATTACTAACACATATTTTACAATCAGCAAATCCAGCATCATCTAAAATTTTTCTTATTTTTTTAGAAAGATAAGCTAAATCTCCACTGTCTAATCTAACACCTTTTGGTCTAATTCCTCTTGGAACAAGCACATCATTAAAAACTTTGATGGCATTTACAATGCCAGATTCAACGGAGTTATATGTATCTATAAGAAGTAAACAATCATCAGGATATGTTTCAGCATACGCTTTGAATGCTTCATATTCAGAATTGAAACTCTGTACAAAACTGTGTGCCATAGTGCCACTTGCAATAACATTAAATTTTTGTGCAGTATATGTACAAGAAGTACCAGCACATCCTCCTATAATAGCAGCTCTAGCTCCAAAAACTGCTGCATCAACATTATGGGCACGTCTTGCCCCAAACTCCATAACAGGTCTACCTTTAGCAGCTGCAATAATTCTAGAAGATTTTGTAGCAATTAAAGACTCATGATTTAACATCATTAAAATAGTGGTTTCCAAAACTTGTGCTTCAATAATTGGTGCTCTTACAGTAATTATAGGCTCATTTGGGAAGATTACAGTTCCCTCAGGTATAGCCCAAATACTTCCAGTAAATTTAAAGTTTTCTAAATACTCTAAAAAGTCATCAGAAAACTTTTTAAAACTTCTTAAATATTCAATATCATCTTTAGTAAAATGTAAATTTTTAACATAATCTATAATTTGTTCTAACCCTGCACAGATAGCATAACCACCATTATCAGGAATCTGTCTAAAGAAAACATCAAAATATACAATAGTATCTTGCATTCCTTTTTCAAAATAAGCATTAGACATGGTAAGCTCATAAAAATCTGTAACTAATGTTAAATTTCTATTATCCATAACAACCTCCATAATAAAAAAATTTTTCTAACAAAAATTATAACACAGTTGTCAAATGAAATATACTTTGATAGGTTATGTAAAATGTGATATAATAGTAATACAACAACTGGCTGTTAGCTAGAGTTATAGGAGGCATTTAGCAATGTCATTTTTTGAAGAACTGCAAGCAAACTACGAGGAAACAGTAAAAAGGAGTGAGGCTGCTAGAAAAGTACAGGCAGAAAAAGAAGCAGAACAGTATCTGTTGCCTGTCCTGGAAAAGCACTTCCGAAATCGTCAAAAGGAAAACCCTGAGGCATCTTCTATTACGATTATTGTCATCGCAGTCAAAGAAAGACAAATCAAAGTAGAGGCAAGCCAGAAGGAACATGATACTTTTGACAAAATTTACTATGACCACAACTTGGGCAAAGCACAAGGGCATCAATTTAACGGCAAGGAGGACTTGACAGCAAAGGAAATCTGTGAGGCAATGTGTAGGATTGCAAGTAAACTTTATCCGAATTTCAGAGGCACAAGACGGAACGGCACAAACTACGCCTTTGAATACACACTGACCTTTGTAATGCCCGAAAAGAAAAATTAAAAGCAAGCAGAATTCAGCAAAACGGGAACCTCATGTGAATAAATTCATGTGGGGTTTTCGTTTTCCTTGAGGAAGTAATTCATAAGAAAAAGAGAAATAAAAAATTAAAAAAATCTGTTAACAAAATTGACTTTAAATGCATAATATGATAATATAAATTTATAATAAATAATGAATTTAATTTTTCCCTGCGTAGTGCGAGAAAGACGAGAAATTTTAGAACCAACATTCGAGGAAAGGGAGTCCGAAGCTCTGAATATGGCGTGCAAGCTTACACATAAAGATAGTAAGAAGCCCATGAATATTAAGGCAGACACCCACCTGTTTTAGAACAGGTCCTTAAAATTTCTTTGAAAACGGCTAATGTGGGGGATTTTTTTGCCAACAGAGGGGACAAATCATATAAAAATATAACAAATAAATATTTTCTAAATCTATTGCAAATAATATAAGTATGTGATATAAAAAGAATATGAAAACGTGAAAGGAGATTAATATGGATTTAGAAAATGATATACCAGAAATGGATGAAGAATTAGATAACATTATAACTTTAAATGATGAGGATGGAAACGAAGTAAAATTCGAATTTTTAGATTTAATTGAATATAATTCAGAAGAATATGTAATATTATTACCAACAGAAGAAGAGGAAGCAGATGAAGTAGTAATATTAAAAGTAGAAGATACAGATTCAGAAGATGAAGAATCTTATGTAGGCGTTGAAGATCAAGAAACATTAAACACAATATTCCAAATATTTAAAGATAAATTTAAGGACGAATTTAATTTTATAGATGAATAAAAAAATATAGACGAACTAATAATGTTCGTCTTGTTTTTTTAAATATACTAAAAAAATAAAAAAAAGTCGAAAAAGGGTGTACTATTTTTTATCATTATGATATAATGCAAGTATAAAATTTTGTGGAGGTGAATTAATAAATGAAAAAATCATTGAAAATACTAGCAGTTGTAGCCTTTTTATTTGTAATATTAGTATCACTAACAGGATGTGGAAATAAAATAGTAGCAACAAAAGAGACAACAGAAGAAGGAATTACATATAAAGAAAAGGTTGAAATCAAATTAAAAGATGATAAAGTTGATACAGTAAAAATGACAATGACATTTGAAGACAAAGATACTGCTGAAAAAATGAAAGATCAATTAGATCAAGGAATAGCAATGTTAAAAATGATGGGAATGGATTCTGAAGGAATAGAAATTGAAGGAAAAGGTAAAAAAATAACAATGAAATTAGATGCAAAAGCATTCTCAGCATTAAGCGAAGTAGAAATGGAAGAAGTTTCAAAAGATGCTATAAAGAAAGATCTTGAAGAAGCAGGATACAAAGTAAAATAAAGAATTATAAAAAGCAAGACTCTAAAATATTAAGAGCCTTGTTTTTTTATGCCTAGAGTCTTGCAAAATTAATTTTTTATGGTATAATGATATGGTTAATTTATGCAAGAAGAAAGGATTGAATTTAAACAATGAAAGTAAAAGTAGAAAATGTAAAAGACAAAGCAAATGAAGTTAAATTACACTTTACAGTTGAGGCAGAAAAATTTGAGGAAGCAATTCAAAATGTATACACAAAAAATGCAAAATATTTTAATATACCAGGATTTAGAAAAGGAAAAGCACCATTTAAAATGGTAGAAAAAATGTATGGTATACAAATATTCTATGAAGATGCATTTAATGAAGTAGCAGGAGAAGTATATCCTAAAGGAATAGAAGATAATAAAATAGAAGCTGTAAGTAAACCAGAAATAGATATAGAACAAATGGAATCAGGAAAAGACTTAATATTCACAGCAGTTGTTCAAACAAAACCAGAAGTAACATTAGGAAAATATGAAGGTATAGAATTAAAAAAAGTAGAGTATAATGTATCTGATGAAGATGTTGAACATGAACTATCACACATAGCAGAACATAATGCGAGACTAGTTACAGTAGAAGATAAGCCAGTAGAAAAATCAAATATAACAATAATAGATTTTGAAGGATTTGTAGATGGAAAAGCATTTGAAGGTGGAAAAGCAGAAAACTATGAATTAGAAATCGGAAGTGGAAAATTCATACCAGGATTTGAAGACCAAATAATAGGAATGAAAACAGAAGAAGAAAAAGACATAAAAGTAACATTCCCAGAAGATTATCCATCTAAAGATTTAGCAGGAAAAGAAGCTACATTCAAAATAAAATTACATGAAATAAAGAAAAAAGAACTTCCAGAAATTAATGATGATTTTGCAAAAGATGCTAGTGAGTTTGATACATTAGCAGATTGGAAAAAATCTATTAAAGAAAAACAAGAAAAAGAAAATGCATCAAAAGCAAAATATGAAACTGAAGAAGCAGCAATAGAAGCAGTTTGTAAAGAAGCAACAGTAGAAATTCCATCAGGAATGATAGAAACTCAAATAGATAATATGGAACAAGACATTTCTAACAGATTGCAATATCAAGGAATGAACTTAGACCAATATCTTCAAATGATTGGAAAAACAAAACAAGAATTTAGAGATGAATATAAAGAAGAAGCTGAAAGACAAGTTAAAGTTAATCTAGTATTAGAAGCAGTTGAAAAAGCTGCAAAGATAGAAGTAACAGATAAAGATATAGACGAAAAAATAAAAGAAATGGCAGAAGCATATGGACAAAAAGAAGAAGAAATTAAAAATAATGCACAACTTAGAAATTATATAGAAGGAAGCTTAAAATCTGAAAAAACAGTACAATACATAGTAGACAAAGCAAAAATTAAATAATTAAAAAACAATAGGGTGAAGCTATAAGAAGAATTCACCCTATTAAAATATGAGTTTAGAGTATTTGAAACTCAAGAAAGAGAGGATTTTATGGAAGATATAAAAAATAGTTTAGTACCATATGTAATTGAACAGACAAGTAGAGGAGAAAGATCATACGATATATTCTCAAGACTTTTAAAAGATAGAATAATATTCTTAAGTGAAGATGTAAATGCTGCAACAGCAAGCTTAGTAGTAGCACAAATGTTATTTTTAGAATCAGAAGATCCAGATAAAGAAATATCATTTTATATAAACAGCCCAGGTGGCTCAATAACAGATGGTATGGCAATAGTAGACACAATGAATTATATAAAATGTCCAGTATCTACAATATGCATAGGAATGGCAGCAAGTATGGGAGCAGTATTATTAGCCTCAGGAGAAAAAGGAAAAAGATTTGCAACACCAAATTCAGAAATACTTATACATCAACCATTAATAGCAGGTGGAGGACTTTCAGGACAAACAACAGAAATCAAAATACATGCAGACCATATGGTAAAAACTAGAGAAAAATTAAATAAAATATTAAGCGAAAGAACAGGTCAGAGTCTAGAACAAATAGCAAAAGATACAGAAAGAGACAATTACATGACAGCTGAAGAAGCATTAAAATACGGATTAATAGATGGAATTTTTGATCAAAGAAAATAGAGGAGGAAATAGATGGCAAGTAAAAAAGATTCAAATGAGATAAGATGCTCTTTTTGTGGTAAAGCACAAGAAATGGTAAAAAGAATTATTGCAGGACCAAAATCAGTATATATTTGTGATGAATGTATTAATGTATGCAATAGCATAATAGAAAACGAAAGTTATGAAGAAGATTTAGGATATGAAGACGTATCAGTAGATGAAATTCCAACACCAGCTGAAATAAAAAAAATATTAGATGATTATGTTATAGGGCAAGATGAAGCCAAAAAGACTTTATCAGTAGCAGTATATAACCATTACAAAAGGATAAACTGTAAAGAAATAATAGATGATGTAGAAATACAAAAAAGTAATGTATTATTACTAGGACCAACAGGTTCAGGAAAAACATTACTTGCACAAACATTAGCTAGAATTTTAAATGTGCCATTTGCAATTGCAGATGCAACAACATTAACAGAAGCAGGATATGTTGGAGAAGATGTAGAAAACATACTTTTAAAACTTATTCAAGCAGCTGAGTATGATATAGAAAAAGCACAAAAAGGAATTATATATATAGACGAAATAGACAAAATATCAAGAAAATCTGAAAACCCATCAATAACAAGAGATGTTAGTGGAGAAGGTGTTCAACAAGCGTTGTTGAAAATAGTTGAAGGCATGGTTGCATCAGTACCACCACAAGGAGGAAGAAAGCATCCACATCAAGAATTCATACAAATAGATACATCAAACATATTATTTATATGTGGAGGTGCTTTTGAAGGTTTAGAGAAAATAGTAAAAGAAAGAACAAACAAAAAAACATTAGGTTTTGGTGCACAAATAGAAAGCAAACAAGAACAGAAAAAATATGAAATATTTGACCAACTATTACCACAAGATTTATTGAAATTTGGATTAATACCAGAATTTGTTGGAAGATTACCAATAATAGCAACTTTGCATGAATTAGATAGAGAAACTTTAATAAAAATTATAACAGAACCAAAAAATGCTTTAATAAAACAATATAAAAAATTATTAGAACTAGATGGAGTAGAATTAGAATTTGAGCCAGAAGCACTTAACTCAATAGTGGATAGAGCAATAGAAAGAAATACAGGAGCAAGAGGATTGCGTTCTATAATAGAAGAAATAATGAGAGATATAATGTTTGATGTACCAACAGATAGCAGAATTGAAAAATGCACAATAACAAAAGGTACAGTAGAAAATGGCGAATCACCAGTATTAGTTTTAGATGAAACCATAGAAAAAACTCAAAGAAAAGGAATAGTAAAAAAACATAAAGTAACACCAAAACAAAAATCAGAACCAGCATAAAATAAACAAAAAAGGAAGAAGAAAATGAAAGAAAAAGTAAAAGAACTATTAAATAAAATAAACAGAGAAGGAATAGAAGAACTAAAAGCATTTTTGGAAAATTCAGATTTTTATGAAGCTCCAGCAAGTACAAGATATCATGGAGCGTATCAATCAGGACTAATAGAACACAGCTATAAAGTATATGAAATTTTAAAAGAAAAAGTAAAATTTCATAATTTAGAAGTAAGTGAAGAAACACTTATAATAGTAACAATATTGCACGATATCTGCAAAGTGAATTTTTACAAAGTAGATTATAGAAATGCAAAAAATAGTAAAGGAGAATGGGAAAAAGTACCATATTATGCAATTGAAGATACCATACCATATGGGCATGGAGAAAAATCAGTAATGATGATTACAGAATATATGAAACTAACAAACGAAGAAAAATATGCAATTCGCTGGCATATGGGATTTTCAGAACCAAAAGAACAATATTCTACATTAGGTCAGGCATTTAAGAAATATCCATTAGCATTACTATTACATGAAGCAGACCTAGAGG
>CANDIF010000001.1 GCA_947384775.1 uncultured Clostridium sp. | reverse complement strand
GAAAATACTTGCGAGTTACCTTGCTGGGAAGATAAGATGTCGCCAGTTTTTTATTCCCCAATAGCTCAGTTGGTAGAGCGCTCGGCTGTTAACCGATAGGTCGTTGGTTCAAGTCCAACTTGGGGAGCCAAATGTGCGACCTAATAAGGTCGCATTTAATAGTTAAAAATGAATAGTTAAAAGTGAATAGTTATTTAAGAAAGTGCAATTAGCACATTTGTACTATTCATTATTAACTATTCATTTTTTCACTATTAACTGTTTTAGAGCAAAGCGAAACGGCTGAAATAATTAGTTTAAAACTGTAGGAGTTGTTTCAAGCTAAATAAAAATTAATAGAAGAAATCTTGACTTTTAAATAAAATCAATATAAAATATTATGTAAAATATGACGAAAGGATAAGATTAATGAAATTTAAAATTAACAATGTAAAATGTAAGCTAATATTTAAAATACTTATGTTTATTTTAATACCTGTGATGGTATATTATGTGTTTGATATTATCATTGATTATCTTCAAAATAATATAATTAAAATTGTTTTAAATTCTATTGGATGGCCTATTATATTTATTTCTGTATCAGTATCTTTTTTATACTTTATGAAATTATTAGAATATATTTTTGATAATGATTTAGAAAAAGATTCACAGAGACAAATAATTAGCAATAAATTAAAGGCGACTTTATTGACCTCAAATGAAAAACAAGATAAAGATATAATAAATTTAATGATAGAAAATATGGTTGAAATTCGAGAATATTTTAATATTAGTAAAAAACAAGCTAAATATTCATTTACATATGCTGTTGTAGCGACTATATTTGGTTTTATAATGTTTGTAATAGCTATATTAATATCTATTATATATAAACAAATAAATGTAAGCATTATTACTGCTATAGGTGCTTCGATAACAGAATTAATTTCAGTTGTTGCTTTAAAAATAAATAAAGCTGCACAAAAACAATTAAATTATTATTATGATGCTCTTCATGAAAATGAACAATACTTATCAACACTTAGTTTAATAAGTAAAATTTCTAAAGATAAACAAGATGATGTATATATAGACGTAATAAAAAATTATTTACAAAAAAATATTATGGTAGAGAAAAACAAAAAACATATATTAACAAATGAGAAAAGAGAAGAAACAAAGTGAAATTACTAAAAAAGAAAGATTTTTTTATAATATTTTTTTAAGGACGTAGTGTAAATTTAAATAATTATAAAAATAGCCTTGGGGCTATTTTTTATTTAACTAGTTTACACATCAGATTATTTGTAGTATAATATTACGAATATAAAAAATATTAGCACGAAGTGAGAATAAAGGTAGATTAAAATATAATTAGGAGGAATTAAAAATGGCAAAGATTTTAGGAAATATTTCAAGAACATTTAATGAATTTTTATTATTACCAAACTTAACAACAGAAGAATGCATACCAGAAAAAGTATCATTAAAAACACCACTTGTAAAGTTTAAAAAAGGCGAAGAACCCAAATATTCAGCAAATGTACCAATGGTATCAGCAATTATGCAATCAGTTTCAGGAGAAGAAATGGGAATAGCTCTTGCAAGAGAAGGGGGAGTTGCATTTATATATGGAGCACAATCAATAGAATCACAAGCGGAAATGGTGTATCATGTAAAAAAACATAAAGCAGGATTTGTTATAAGTGATTCAAATGTAAAAAGCGGAACACCATTAAGAGAAGTAATTTCATTAGTCGAAGAGACGGGGCACTCAACGGTAATTGTTACAGAAGATGGAACAGCAAATGGTAAATTTTTAGGAATGGTAACAAATAAAGATTATCGTATAACAAGAGACAATCAAGACACTCCAATTGATGAATATATGACAAAAGCAGAAGACGTAGTTTCAGCAAAGAAAGGTATTACTCTTACTGAAGCAAATGATATAATATGGGAAAACAAGATAAACTGTTTACCAATTTTAACAGAAGAAGGAAACTTAAAATACCTTGTATTTAGAAGAGATTATGAAGAAAGAAAAAATAATCCTAATTCATTACTAGATGAAAATAAACGTTATATTGTAGGAGCAGGTATTAACACAAGAGACTATGAAGAAAGAATACCAGCATTAGTAGAAGCTGGAGTTGATATGCTTTGTATGGACTCTTCAGATGGATATTCTGTATGGCAAAAAAGAACTATAGAATTTGTTAGAGAAAAATATGGAGATAACGTAAAAATTGGTGCAGGAAATGTAGTAGACAAAGAAGGTTTTAGATATTTAGCAGAAGCTGGAGCAGACTTTATAAAAGTTGGTGTTGGTGGAGGCTCTATATGTATAACTCGTGAAACAAAAGGTATTGGACGTGGACAAGCAAGTGCAGTAATAGATGTAGTAGCAGCGCGTGATGAATATTTCGAAGAAACTGGTATATACATTCCAATTTGTTCAGATGGAGGAATAGTGCATGATCATCATATTACAATAGCATTAGCTCTTGGAGCAGATTTTGTAATGATGGGAAGATATTTTGCAAGATTTGATGAAAGTCCAACACGAGTATTAAAAGTAGGAAATATGTATGTAAAAGAATATTGGGGAGAAGGTTCAAATCGTGCAAGAAATTGGCAAAGATATGACCTTGGAGGAAATGCTAAAAACAAATTATCTTTTGAAGAAGGAGTAGATTCATACATCCCATATGCAGGTAGTTTAAAAGATAATTTAGCTGTAACTGTGGCAAAGATAAAATCAACAATGTGCAATTGTGGTGCAACAACACTTACAGAATTACATGAAAAAGCAAGATTAACACTCGTATCAGAAGTGAGTATAGCAGAAGGTAGTGCACATGATGTTATGTTAAAAGAAGTAGACAAGAGTTACAATTAGAATAAAAGTAGCAGAGAGATATAAACTCTCTGCTACTTATGGTTTTTGCAATATACAAGAAAATATGATAGAATGTGTTTCAAAGGAGAAGTAAATATGGAACTAATGCAAGTTGGAGAAAAAACATATTATATAAAAAATCCTACTAATATAGGAATTTATAAAATAGATAATGAAAATGTATATATTATAGATACTGGAAATGATAAAGATGCTGGAAAGAAAATTTTAAAAATAATAGAAGAACAAGGTTGGAAAGTAAAAGGAATAATTAATACTCATTCAAATGCAGACCATATTGGAGGAAATAAGGTAATACAAGATAGGATAAACTGCGAAATATATAGTTATAACATTGAAAAAGCCATAACAGAATATCCAATATTAGAACCATCATTTCTTTATGGTGGATACCCATTTAAAGAGTTAAAAAATAAATTTTTATTTGCAAAAGAATCAATAGTAAAAAATATAGAAAACAATCTACCTGAAGGACTAGAGTATATTAATCTAAAAGGACACTTCTTTGATATGATAGGAATACGAACATCAGATAATATTGTATTCTTGGCAGATTCATTATTTAGTGAAGAAACAATTACAAAATATCATTTATTCTTTATATATGATGTTAGAGAATACTTAAATACATTAGAACAGTTAAAAGAATTAAAAGCTAAATTATATATTCCATCACATGTAGAAGCAACAAAAGACATAAATGAACTAATAGAAATTAATAAGAATAAGATAAATGAAGTTTTAGAAGTAATATATAACGAATGTGAAAAAGAACTTACTTTCGAAGAAATTTTAAAAAATGTATTTGATAAATATAATCTAGTAATGAATATAAATCAATATGTTTTAATAGGAAGCACAATAAAATCATATTTATCATATCTAAAAGATGAAGATAAAATAACATATGAATTTATAGATAACAAAATGATATGGAAACAAGTAAAATAAAAGGTAGGAAGAATATGAAAATAGGAATAGATTTAGATGGAGTAGTAATAGATAGTGAGACAACATTTAGAGTATATGAAGAAATTTTTGATATAGATATTTTAAAAGGTAACAATTTAATTGATAAAAGTGAACCTAAATTTCAATCGAGATATAATTGGACAGAAGAACAAGAAAATACATTTATAAAAAATCATCTTTTTAAAGCATCAAGAGAAAGTAATATAATGCCAGGATTTAAAACAGTATATAAATTGCTGAAGGAACAAAATCATGAGTTTATAGTGATTACAGCAAGAGGAGGATTTTTCCAAGAAATGCAAGACGATGCAAAGAGAATCTTAAAAGAAAATGATATAAAATTTGATAAATATTACTTTAAGATAAAAGATAAATTAGAAATATGTCAACAAGAGAATATAGATATTATGATTGATGACAATTGGGAAATAATAAAGAGAATTGCTGATAATAAAATTAAAACTTTATATTTTAGAGATACCAATTTAAAAAAGTTAGATGAAAATGAATATATAAGAGAAGTGAATAATTGGGGAGAAATATATAGAATAATTAAAGGAGGAATATAGTGGGATCATATATAGAAATGAATGATACATTGCAAATAACTAAAGAACAGGGATTCCCAAAAGAATTAGATTGGAGAGAACATTTAAAAAATCCATATACAGCAGAACAATTTAAAGACAAAATATTTGAATTTAAAGATAAGCCAAGTATTAGAAATTATCAAATACCACCAGTAAGGAATTTCTTAGTAGAAAATATAAATGGAAAATGGTTATACTGGGGATTAGTACATATTTTAGAAATAAAACATGATTATATAAACAAAACAACATCAGGTAAATTCAAAATAATTTATATAAATAAACCTGAAGAAATGGATATGGCACATAATCTTATAGATAGAAATAAAGATACATTATTTGACTTAAAATAATAATATTTACAAATAACTGCTAATGGTATATAATAATGAAAAAAAGAAGGGAAGTAATGAGATGAAAACATCAACAAGAATTATTTTACTAATTATTTTTGTGGTTATTATAGCAGGAGGAGTAACAGCTGGAGTAATTTTTTTAAATAACCATGATAAATATGAAAGTGAAGAAGAAAAAGAATTAACCTGGGAAGAAGAATATACAAAAGTGTTAGAAAACGAGGAGAATTTTAAAGATTATAAAGATTTAAAAATAAGTTTAAATGATTTAAACAAAGATGAAACGCCAGAATTAATACTATTTTGTTCAAATGCAATTAATGAATTTGTAGCAAATATTTATAATATAAAAGATAAAAAAGTAGAAAAGACAGAAGTAAAATTAAGTGAAAACTTTGATTTTGAATATATGTATAACCAAGAGAACGAATCATATGATTGGTATATTATTACTGAAACAAAAAAAGATATATACGAAGTTAATTTAGAAAATACCAATATAACAGATAGCAATAAAGTAGAAAACAAAGGAAATTTAATATCAATAGGAAAAGGAATAAAAACTGACTTAGATGAAGTAAATATAGATGAAACAAAAGCAAAAGAGATAATAGATATAGCTAAAAATAATTTCATAAACAATAATGAATTGCAAAATACAGAAGAAGCAAAAACAAAGCTTGAATCTGCTAAAATTATTAAGAATATAAAGAAGACAGATACAACTAAAGATTTAGTTTATGCAGCAAGAACATTTGAATCAGACAATTACGCTAATGTAATAGACAAAACATTCCATAACTATTATGAATACCCAGCAATCAACATAGATTCTGAGGATGTAAAAGCTATAAATGCAGAAATAGCAGAAAAATATGGATTTACTCCAGAGCAAGAAGAAGAATTATTTTTCATGGAACTAGAAGTAATTACATATGACTACTATATTAATGGTAATATTTTATCAGTAGTTGTAATGAAAGGCGGAAATGATAGCACATGGACAGACTCATATAATATAGACTTAGAAACAGGAAAACGAATACCTAACGAGCATTTAATAGGAAGATTACAGATGTCTTCTTCTGAAAAATTTGATGAAGATAAAATTAAAGAAGAATTAAAAAATTATTCAATAAAAGAAATAGATAAGTCAACGTCAGAAACAAAAACTAGTTATGGGCAATACTGGGATACAATGATGGATGAAGAGGTTGCAAAACTAAAAGCAGAAGTAGATAAAAATTTAGAAACTTTAGATAATGCATATTTAAATGCAGAAGGAAATTTGTGTTGTAGATCAAAATATCAAATTTTTGGAGGACAATATACATGTACAAAGACTATTGAAATAGACACAACAAACAATAGTATTAAAGAAATAAACTTTGAAAATTATCTGCAAAGAGGATTAGGAAATCAAAATAAATAATAAAAGCGCAGGTGCCTCATCTTTGATGAGGCACCTACTTTTGCGATAACTGAATTTTCGGGTTACCGTGGGATTACTCTGAGCCCAAATTGAACACGAAGAGTGTCAGGCATGTGTGTTCCCAACAGAAAATGACAGAGGCACGATTCCTGTCAACCCCAAGGAGAGACTTGAGGATTTTTTCCAACTCAAAAGCGTGAGCATCAGCTTCATGAATGCTCGTGGTCAAAGGCATGACATACTGCTCTGCAGCAGGTATTGAGGACTGAACCTTGGTTACACCTCTAATCAAAGAAAAATTGCTATGGGCACTTATCAAAATGTCCATAGTGCTATTTTTCTGCCGCGTTTCCTGCATAAAAACACTCCTTTAAAAGTTAATAAAACAATAATATTATATCACATAATAAAACAGATATCTACATAAAAAATGAAATGTATGAGAAGCAAAGAATGAAAATATAAAAAAAAGTCCAATATTTTAAAGTATTGGACTTTTTTATTAATTTAAATTGTTTCATGTATTGTTCTATTGATAACATCTAATTGTTGCTCTCTTGTTAATTTTACGAAATTTACTGCGTATCCTGAAACTCTTATTGTTAATTGAGGATATTTCTCAGGGTGATCCATAGCATCTAATAATAACTCTCTATTAAATACATTTACATTTATGTGGTGACTACGTTTAGCAAAGTAACCATCCAATAAAGATACCAAATTAGAAACTCTATTTTCTTCATTTTCACCTAATGTTCTTGGTGTGATTGAGAATGTGTAAGAAATACCATCTTCTGAGTAAGTGTAAGGTAATTTTGCAATAGTATTTAATACAGCAAGTGCACCATGAGTATCTCTACCATGTAATGGATTTGCACCAGGTCCAAATGGAGCTCCTGCAGGTCTTCCATCAGGAGTATTTCCTGTATTTTTACCATAAACAACATTTGATGTGATTGTTAAAATTGATAAAGTAGGTTTTGAATTTCTGTATGTTTTTTGTTTTCTTAATTTATATATAAATCTCTTAACAACATTGATTGCAATATCATCAACTCTGTCATCATCATTACCATATTTAGGGAAGTCACCTTCAACTTTATAATCTACAGCTAATCCAGTTTCATCTCTAATAACTTTTACTTTTGCATATTTAATAGCTGAAAGAGAATCTGCAACAACAGATAAACCAGCAATACCACATGCCATAGTTCTTAAAATATTTTGATCATGTAATGCCATTTCTAACTTTTCGTAAGCATATTTATCATGCATAAAGTGTATGATATTTAGTGCATTAACATAAACTCTAGCAACCCAATCCATCATACTATCAAATTTTTCCATAACTTCATCAAAGTCTAGATATTCTGAACGAATAGGTTCAAATTTAGAAGCAATTTGTTTACCAGAGATTTCATCTCTACCACCATTAATTGCATATAATAAAGTTTTAGCTAAGTTACATCTAGCACCAAAGAATTGCATTTGTTTACCAACTCTCATTGCTGAAACACAACAAGCGATTGCATAATCATCTCCCCAAAATTCTCTCATTAAGTCATCATTTTCATATTGAATAGAAGAAGTTTCTACTGATAATTTAGCGCAGAAGTCTTTAAATCCTTGAGGTAGTCTTGTAGACCATAAAACAGTCATATTTGGTTCTGGAGCAGGACCTAAGTTAACTAATGTGTGTAACATTCTGAAAGAGTTTTTAGTAACTAAAGTTCTTCCATCAACACCCATACCACCAATAGCTTCTGTTACCCAAACTGGATCTCCACTAAATAATTCATTATATTCAGGTGTTCTTAAGAATCTAACTAATCTTAATTTCATTACAAAATGATCCATTAATTCTTGTGCTTCTTCTTCAGTTAAAACACCATTTTTTAAATCTCTTTCAATATATATATCTAAGAATGTAGCTGTTCTACCTAAACTCATAGCAGCACCATTTTGCTCTTTTACAGAACCTAAATATCCAAAGTATAACCATTGGATAGCTTCTTTAGCATTTGCTGCTGGGCGAGAAATATCAAAACCATATTTAGCTGCCATTTCTCTTAATTCATTTAAGGCAGAAATTTGGTCACTAACTTCTTCACGGTCTCTAACTGTATCTGTAAATACAGAAGGAACCTCTAGTGATTGCATAACTTCTTTTTTATCTTCAATTAAAGCGTCAATTCCATATAATGCAACTCTTCTATAGTCACCTATAATTCTTCCTCTACCATAACCATCTGGAAGACCAGTTATAATATGAGAACTTCTTGCAGCTCTAATTTCTGGTGTATATGCTGCGAAAACACCATCATTGTGAGTTCTTCTATAATTTTTGAAAATAGTTTCAACTTCTGGTGATAGCTTAACATCAATTGCTTCACAAGATTTTTCAACTATTCTTATACCACCATTAGGCATAATAGCTCTCTTTAAAGGCTCATCTGTTTGTAAACCAACTATTTTTTCTAGGTCTTTACTAATGTAACCCGCATTGTGGCTTGTAATTGTTGAAACTGTTTCTGCATCAACACTAAGAACACCACCCTTTGAATCTTTTTCTTTTTTATACAATTCTAAAACTGTATCCCATAATTTTTTTGTTGCTTCAGTAGGTCCTGCTAAGAAATCAGCGTTACCTTCATATGGAGTATAGTTTCTTTGAATAAAGTTTCTAACATTAACTTCATGTCTCCATTCTCCACCTGTAAAATCTTTCCATTCTTTAAAATCCATAAATTTCATCTCCTTTTCCAATACTATATAATATACCCAAAATACAAAAAAATCAATACAAAAGTATAAAAAAATATGAAGACAAATAAGAAAAAACAAGAGATATTGACTATTTTCGACTTTTGATATAAAATATTAAAATCGGAAAAAGGGAGATTAATATGTATTTAAAGAGATTAGAGTTACAAGGATTTAAATCGTTTGCAGATAAAACAACTTTAGAATTTATGCCAGGTATTACAACAGTTATTGGACCTAATGGATCTGGAAAAAGCAATATATCAGATAGCATTAGATGGGTTTTAGGAGAGCAAAGTATAAAATCATTAAGAGGTGCAAAATCAGAGGATATAATTTTTGCTGGAACAGAAAATAGAAAGTCTTTAGGATTTGCAGAAGCTTCTATTATCATAGATAATAAAGATGGAGAATTACCAATTGAGTTTGCAGAAGTTGTAATTACTAGAAGAATTTATAGAAGCGGAGAAACAGGCTATTTTATAAATAAAACACCATGTAGGCTAAAAGATATCTTGGAATTACTAATGGACACAGGAATTGGTAGAGATGGATACTCAATAATAGGACAAGGAAAAATAGATGAGATATTAAGTAATAAATCAGAAGATAGACGTCACATCTTTGAAGAAGCTGCAGGTATTGTAAAATATAGAGTAAGAAAAGTTGAAGCAGAAAAAAAACTAGAACAAACAAAATTGAACTTGTTAAGAATAAATGATATTTTATCAGAAATTGAAGCAAACATTGAACCACTTAAAATACAGTCAGAAAAAGCAAAACAGTTTTTAAGTTTGAGAGAAGAATTAAAAAATATAGAGATAGGTTTATTTATACATAATATAGATGACTACAAAGTAAAAATAGAAGAATTAACTAAAGATATAGAAATAATAACATCTCAAAAAAATGATGAAGAAGCACGTTTATCAGTAGTCCAAAATCTTAAAGAAAATTTAAAAAATGAATTAGAAGAAATAAATCAAGAAATTGAAAAAACACAAAATTTGAATTTTGAGACTGAGAAAAAGCAAGAACAAATTAATTCACAAATAAGTATTGCTCAAGAAAAAATAACAAACAACAATGAAAATTATGATAGATATTTAAAAGAAATAGAAGAGCTAGAAGAAAAAAATAAAGTATTAGAAGAAGAAAAAAATGCAAAAAATGAGAAAAAAGATAAACTTTCAAATGATAGAGAAAGATTTGCAAAAGAGTTAGAAGAAAAACAATTAAAATTAGATGAATTAACAAAAAAACTATCAGATGAAGAGTTAAGAATAGAAGAGAAAAAGAAACAAGTAGAAGAAAACTCAGAATTAAAGTATGAAAAAAAAGAACTAATTAGTATAGCTGATAGTAATCTTGAAAATTTAAGTAAAAGAGAAAAAGTAGTACAAACAGAAATTACAGCAACCATTTCTGAATTAGACGAAAAGAGATTATTAAAATCAGAAATTTCTCAAATTTTTTCAGAAAAAGAAAATGAAAGAAAGAAAAATAAGGAAAGACTAGAAGAAATAAATTCAAAAAAACAAGAAAGTAATATAAAAATTAATGAATACCAAGATAAGATAAATAAATTGCTAGAAGAATTACGAATAAAAGATTCTAAACAAAAATTCTTATCAGAAATGGAAAAGGAAAAAGAGGGGTATTCAAAGGCAGTTAAATCTGTTTTGCTAGAGTGTGAGAAAGAATCATCTTTAAATAAAGGAGTAAATGGGGTCTTAGCAAATCTTATATCTGTTCCAAAAGAGTATCAAATTGCAATAGAAATGGCATTAGGTGCAACACTTCAAAATATTGTTACAGATACTGAAGATGAAGCAAAAAAACTGATTGAATTTTTAAGAAAAAATAATTTAGGAAGAGCATCTTTTTTACCAATAAGTTCTGTAAAAGGTAAAAAATTAGATAAATTAATAACAAGTGGTATGTCTGGAGTAGTTGGTATTGCTTCTAACTTAGTAAAAACAGATAAAAAATATGAGGGAATAATTTTAAATTTATTAGGAAGAACTGTTGTTGTAAAAGATATAGACACAGCAATTGCATTAGCAAGACAAAATAGTTATGGCTTTAGGATTGTTACATTAGCAGGAGACATTATAACTCCAAATGGTGCAATATCAGGTGGATCAGTACTTAAGAAAACAAGCAATATAATGGGAAGAAAAGAAGAGATAAAACAATTAGAAAAAGAAATAGAATCTTTAAATGATAAAATAAAAATAATTACAGATGAAAAAGAAAAATATGAAGAAAGTATTGAAAATATATTAGAAGAATTAACATCTTTAGAACAACAAGTACAAGAAATGGAAATAGAATATGCAACTGAGAAGCAAAGAATAATATCATTAGAAGAATCAATTGCCAAGTTAGAAGAAAAACTTCAAAGTTTGAAAACTGAAAAAGAAGAAATTGAAAAGAATAAGAATGAAAATGAAGAAACAATAAAAACATGTGAAGAAGAAATTGAGAACTTAGATAATGTAACACAGAGTTTAACAATAGAAATACAAACATTTGGAGAAAATAATAAAGAAAATCAAAAAGCAATTGACGATTTGAATTTTGATGTAACTAATTTAAGAATATCATTAACTTCTTTTGATGAAAGCAACAATTCAATGGAAGAAATATTAGAAAGAATTAATAATGAAATAAAGAGTAACAGAGATACTATTTCTAATAAAAAGGAACAGAGAGAACAAATAATTGAAAATAATAAAGAACAAGAAGAATTCATACAAAAATCTAAAGAAGAAATTGAGAGAATAAAGGAAGAAGTATTAAATTCTTCAGATAAAACAGAAAAGTTAAAGCAAGCAAGAATAGCAAAGAATGAAGCAATTGACAGAAATGAAAAAGAGATAGATGAAAAATATAAAGTAATTGAAGAATTAAAAAGTCAAATTTCAAAGTTAGATGTAAGAAAATCAAAAGATGAATTTGAATTAGAGCAAATTGTAAATAAAATGTGGGAAGAATATGAATTAACTCCAAATACCGTTGGAGAATATAAGAAACCTAACAATATTGGAGAAACAGCAAAAGAAGCAAAGAGATTAAGAAACGAAATAAAAGAGCTAGGAGTTATTAATGTAAATGCAATAGAAGAATATAAACAAACAAAAGAAAGATATGACTTTATGTGTGAGCAAAGATTGGATTTAGAAAATTCAATAAGTAAATTAAGAGATGTAGTTACTGATATGACTAAGATTATGAAAGAACAATTTGAAAAACAATTTAGAATAATAAATAAAAACTTTGGAGAGGTGTTTAAAGAATTATTTGGAGGAGGAAGAGCAGAATTAAGACTAGTAGATGAACAAAACATATTAGAAAGTGGAATCGAAATAGAGGTTCAACCACCAGGAAAAAAACTACAAAGTATGAGTTTATTATCAGGAGGAGAAAGAGCATTTACAGCAATAGCATTGTTATTTGCAATATTAAAAATAAATCCAGCACCATTCTGCGTTTTAGATGAAATCGAAGCAGCATTAGATGATGTAAACGTATATCGTTTTGCAGATTATCTAAAGAAGTTTACAAAAGATACACAATTTTTAGTAATAACACATAGAAAAGGAACAATGGAAGCGGCAGATACAGTATATGGAATAACAATGGAAGAAAAGGGAATAAGTAAATTATTGTCAATGAAATTGAAATAATTAAAATAAAACAAGCAAAACATTATGTTCTGCTTGTTTTGCTTTGTATGATATTAATCATTTTGCAATAAAAGCTTATTACAAACATTAGATAGAACAGTTCGGATGATTAATTTAGGAGTAGGCTTTAAATCTACAGGAAAACTGAAATATTTTTTTAAGTAATCCTGAGTACATTCAGCATACATATGATTACTTGATTTGCATATGTTTGATTTTATATTTTGAACACTTTGATGATGTTTTGATGCGACAATACTATAAACGTCTTTTTCTAAATTAAATGGGGAGTTTTCAAGATTGTTGTAATATAGAATTTGTATAGACTCCATAATATATGTAGAACCAAGATGAGTGAAATTAAATTTTAAGTCATTCAGCTCTGAAATTATGAAAGTTTCAATAGCTAACATATAATCACCATCCTTATATTAATATATTACTAGTACAATAAAAATAATAAATAGTCAAAAATATGTAATTATTTTTTCAAAAATTTCCACTTTTTCCACTTTAGAAAAAATTTCAATATAATTATGATAAGATGACTTTGAGAGGAGGAAAAAATAAAAAATAAACTCTATAAAACAATAACATAAGTAAAAATAAGAGGAGGTTGTTATGAAAAAGAAAATTTTAATTGTATCATTATGTGCAATAATAACTATAGTATGGACAAGTTTTGCATTTGCTAATTTTAAAAATTCTGAAAAGGTAATCAAAGAAAAAATAGATTTATCTGAAACTACAACTATTGAGGAATCTCGTGTAAAGATTCAAACTCAAAATAAAGTGAAGAAAAATTACACACAGCAGGTTGGAGATTATTTAGATACTTTAAATGTGATTGATAAAGAAAATGACCTTGTAAATGTAGAACTTTATCAAAACAATGTGATGTCAAGAGAGGAACTTGTTATATCAAACTGTGATATGATTCTTACCATTAACAATTCAAATGGAGATTTATTATCATATATAAATCAAAAAGGTACTTATGAAAAAAACACTTTAAATGAAACGCAAATAAAGGAAATGGCTTTTAAAATATTTGAAAAATTAGAAAAAACGGATGGGTATGAACTTATTCATCTAGAACAATTTGATGAAGAGATTTATGTAGTAAAATTTGCCAAAAAATATGGAAAGTATATAAATATTGGTGAATTAATTGGATTTAGTTTTGCTCCACAAACTGGAGAAATTGTAACTCTTTCAAGAAACTATATACCATTTGCTAATAATGAAATAAAATTAACAGAAGAACAAGTTAAGATGATTGCAAATAACTACTTAGAGAAAAGCGTAGGAACAGAGATGAAAATATATCTAAATATTGTTATGCCCAATGTTGGATTAAAACCAATACTACCAGATACTCGCGTATATAAAGAAGCAAAGGAAACACGTTTGGCATATGTATGTGAATTTAACAATGAAGCAAGAACAAAAATATATATAGACTGTACAACAGGGGAAGCAATAGGAATGTCAAGAGTATTAGGAGGTGAATTTTAGTGAAGAGGAAAAATATGATGATAATAGTAAGTTGTATATTAAGTATAATTTTATTTTTACAAAATTTTTCATTTGCTGTTATAGATCAAGCAAAACTTTTCATATCATCGGATTTTATAAATGATGGTGATGCTGCAGAAGCATTAAAGTATAGTATAGAATGCTATAGAAAGTTGGGATATGATATCCAAAATTCTTTTAATGTACTTCCATATACAGTAACAGATCAAAGAGATACAGTTTTAAATTATATAAGAGGAACAGGTAAAAACTATGCAATTTTAATTTCCTCTCATGGAAATTATGAAATTATAACAATGAGGAGAAATGATTTAAATCAATACATATATCCTTTTGACATAACAGGAGCATGGCATTTTGTATTTTTGGATTCATGCTATAGTATGGCAAACGATTCTTTTGCACAAGCTTTCCGAACAGTTGGCTATAGTAATAGAGCAACATTAGGATGGTATAAAAGTGTAGAAACTCCAGCTACAGCTATATGGTGGAAAAATTTTAAAAATGTTGTAGGAACAACAGATTTAAGAACAGCTTGCTTAGCTGCTGCAGATTGTGCTGCAGAAGAAGGAAATTATTCTACTCCTATAAGAATATATGGAGACAAAACATGGAATGGATTTGCTTGGGATACATAAAAGTTTATACATAAAAATAGAGCTTATGATTTAAAATATTTTAAATCATAAGTTCTATTTTTAATATAGTGATGAAAGAGAATAAACTAATCCCTTAATAGAACGTTATTACTATCGATAAATAAAGCAAAATATGGTAAGTCTTTATTTTTTTCTTTCAAATATAGTACGAATGTATCTGTAAAATTAAAATATCTTGGATGGACTGCACTAATTCCTTTAGATATACCAACAGATGCTTCACTTGTTAAATTTCCACCATAATTATTTAATGAAAAATCTACTGTTTGTATTGCGAATTTTAAATATGCTCCATTTGAATTTTTTATTATTTTATTACATAAAGCATCATAATTTATAATAGCATTTACTTTTATAAATGGAATTTTTAATATATCGTCTCCATATTTCATATTTTTTCTACCACTAAATAATTTTGCTTTTTTTATTATTTCAGCATATGCATCACTAAAATTATCTACATTATCAGTTCTATATAAAATTAAATCTTCACCTTCTAAAGTGTCTATTTTAATTGCGAAATCTGTATCTGAATTGTGAAATAAAACAGTTACTTGTTTAAATGCATCTTCTCCAGCTGTTGAATCTAATCCAAAATATTTAACTTTTACATTTGTATTTCCGAACGTATTACTTTCTAATTTTTGGAAAGGTGTTTCAAAAGTAAATTTCTTTTTCAACATAGCATAGGTTAAATATTCAGTATTTTTGGCTTCCCAATTAATTTTATCAAGTATATCACTACTAGAACCAAATTTTTCTTTTATATCAGATTTAATTTTCCCTTTTAAAGTAGGGGAAATTATGCCGCGTAGCAATATAATATGAATCGTCACTTAAATCATTTCTTGTAAAACTTTGCTTGTTTAAATCATTTGCAAGTTCTGAATTTTCATTTTCAAATTCTATTGGACCACTTAATTTTTCCATTAATTCATTCCAAGCAAGTTGAAATGTTCCAACCCAAACTTTATTTTCACTAATATTTCCAATATCGCCAGAAAAGCTAGGGGTAAGCTTAGCATTATTAATTTTTTTGTTTATGAATTTAACAGCAATAACAACTCCAGAACTTATAATACTTATAATAATAAACCAAGATAAAAGTCTAATAAATTTATTATGCTTAATTTCAATTACCTTTTCATCTAGTAATAGTTTTTTTAAAGATTTTTTTGCAGTATATGCTAGATTCCTTATTTGCTTTTCAGTTTTTTGCATAATTTTAGCAGTTTCTTTATATGTAAGACCTTCTATTTGCGTTAAATAAATAACCATTTGATAATTTGGTTTTAGTTTATTAATTACATTTTGTATTTTACTTTTTCTTTCTTTAGAAAGTATAATATCTTCTAATAATTTATTTTCAGAAATAGTGTTATCTAAATTATCTAAAATTGTTGAATTAGAATAAGCGGTCTTAAGATAATTTAAAGCTCTAGATCTTGCAATAATATATAAGTATGTTTTGAAAGAATGTTCTGAGTTATATTTTTCTTTGTTCTTAAAGATATATACGGAAATATCTTGGAAAATATCCTCAGCAGCGTCAAAATCTTTAATATATCTAGTAATAAAATATATAACATTATTCCTATATTTTGAAAGTAAAGCATCAAGAGCAGAATTGTTCCCTTCTAAAAATTCACTATACAATTTTCTATCTTCAACCATTAAATCACCTCACACATAATACAATCAAAATATTAAAAAGTCTATTTTTTTCTCAAAAAAATTAAAAATATATAAATACAAAAAACAAACTTAGATGGAAGCACCACTAAGTTTGTTTAAAAAACTACACATCAAATTCTATATATAATGGATAGTGGTCTGATACTTCAGTTGGGATTGTTTCGAATTTTTTTACTTTTAAATTATTAGAATAAAAACAAGTATCTATACAACCACTGCCAGTCTTAGAAAACCAAGTAGGGTCAGTATTTTCTATTTTATTAAATTTCTTTTTTAATATTTCATATTCTTCATAAGTTTCTCTTTCTTGAAAGTTATATTCATGATTTCCTATTTTATTTACACCAATATTGAAATCACCAGTTATTATAATTCGTTCATTTCTATTAATGTGTGAAGTTATACGTAAAAGTGTTTTTGCAGATAAAATTCTTTCTTCTTCAAAAACAGAAAGGTGAACAGAAAATAAATTAAGTTTAACTGAACCAAAAGATATTTTATTACATAAAAAGCCTCTTTGTTCATGCTCTGGATATGTGGTAGGAGATAAGTAATTACATGAAAATTCTAATGGAAATTTAGAAAGAATACCATCACCATAATAACCATTTTTATATTTTATATTTGTTCCCATAGAACGATAAGGTAGTTCGGTATATTTACTAAAAGTATAAATTTGACTTTTGTTATAAGCTCTTTTAGTGTACATATCAATTTCTTGTAGGAAAACAATATCGGGCTTATACTTTTTTATAAGCATTGCTTGTCTACGTACATCAATTTTTCCATCTAGTCCTTCACCATGACACATATTGAAAGTTATAGCTTTTAATAACATACTTTATCACTCTCCATAACAATTATATATCAAAATACACATAAAACACAATGAAAAAATTGAAGTAAATTTAATTTTTTTGCAAAAAAAACTATTAATATATTTTTTTTTCTGATATACTAATACATAAGTTAAAAGTAAGGAGAAAAAAATGGCTACAACAAAAAAGAAAAAGAATAAAAAGTCAAAGAAAAATAAAGAATTTATAAGAAATATTTTAATAGGTGCTGTAGCAATGGTAATAGTAGCTTTTATAATAAATGTAGCACCTGGATATAAACGTGATAAATATAAAAATGTAATTAATTTGGTCATTACAGATGAAAACGTTACAGAGAAGTTAATTCATAATATATACATAAATGAAAATGATACAATATATATGTCAAAAGAAGACATAGCAAACTTAATTGATAGAACAATATATTATGATGATACAAACAATATAGTTATAACAACATCAAATACTACTACAGCGAGTATGAAAATAGGAGAAAAAGAATTAATAGTAAATGGGGCAAATTTACAAACACTAGATACAATTATATATATAAATGATACATTGTATATACCAATATCAGAGTTAGAAACAGTATATAATATAAAAATAGAATATAATAAAACATCAAATATAGTAGTAATGGACTATTTAGATAGAGGCATCATAACAGCAGAACTAAATGAAAATACAAAAATGAAATATAGACCAAGGGGGCTATCTAAAAAAGTAGGAGAACTTAATAAAAGTGATAGGGTATATGCATTTTATACAACAAGTAAAGGCTGGAGATTGATTAGAACAGAAGATGGAAAAATAGGTTATGTAAAAGCAAATACTTTGACAAATGAATACATAGTAAGGCAAGATATGCAAAATAAAAGAGAAACAAAAAAAGTAAATGTAAATTTACAGAATAATGATATAAAACAAATAGATAATAAAAGGGTAGTTATTAGGGATATGTTTATAGCATCAAATGAAGGGGTAATATTGAAAGAAGCTATGGAGACAAATAAGAATGAAAACAACAATATCTGGGCAACTCTTTCAATTAACAATGATTTAAATCTAAAAGACTTTACTAAAAGAGAAGAAATCATAAAGAATATTGTAAGTATAGCATACACATATAAAATTAATGGAATAAATATAAATACTAGTGAAGACAATGGAGGAATAGAAAGACTAATTATAGAATTATCACCACGTTTGAGAGAAATGGGAATTAGCTTAAATTTAATCTTAAATAGTTCAATAGATGAAAACAAGTATAATGGAATAATTGATTATTTGATTATAAACGAATAAAAGTAAAAGGAGAAAAATAAATGAAAAAAATAATTATAATAATACCTGTACTATTAATTTTATTAATACTAGGAGCATTTATTACATACAAAACTTTAACTGGAAAAGTAAGTGAAAATGGAGAAGAAAAAGAAATTATAATTCCACTTGGAAGTTCATCAAGCAGTATTGCAACAATATTAAAGGAAAATAATTTAATTAAAAGCGAAACAGCATTTAAAATGTATGTAAAATTAAACAAAATATCAGATTTTCAAGCAGGAACATATTATTTAAAAGAAAATATGAAATTAGAAGAAATAACAGAAATGCTAAGAACAGGAATAATGTTTGATCCGAATGAAAGTGCTATAACATATATAGAAGGAAAAAATGTTAAATGGCTTGCAAATGCAATTGAAAAAAAGACTAATAACACAGCAGAAGATGTATACAATTTATTAAAAGATGAACAATATTTAGACAGTTTGATTGAAAAATACTGGTTTATAACAGATGAAATAAAGAATGGAGATATATACTATTCTTTAGAAGGATATTTATTTCCAGATACATATGCAATTGCAAATGAAGATGCAACAGTACAAGAAATTTTCGAGAAAATGTTAGATAAAATGGAAGATGTATTAAATGAATATAAAGATGAAATAGAGAAGAGTAATTATTCGGCACATGAAATATTAACACTTGCATCTATAATAGAACTAGAAAGTACACATCCTGAAGACAGGAAAGATGTAGCAAGTGTATTGTATAACAGAATTAACCAAAATATATCACTTGGAAGTGATGTAACAACATACTATTCAGTTGGAATAAATATTGGAGATAGAGATTTATATAAAGCAGAAATAAATGCAGAAAATCCGTATAATACAAGAGGACCAAATATGGAAGGAAAGTTACCAGTAGGACCAATTGCATCAGTATCTAAACAAAGTATAGAAGCGGCAATAGAACCTAATAGTACAGAATATTTATTCTTTGTAGCAGACAAAAATGGAAAAGTATATTTTACAAATACTAATGAAGAACATGAACAAATGATACAGAGCTTAGTAGATAAAGGTTTATGGTATGAATAAAATTATATTTACATAGATATAAAGTGGCAGACACTAGAAATAGTGGCTGCCACTGCTTTTTGAGGAAAAAGGTAACAATATGTCATATGAAATCATAAAATATACTATACATTAAAAAAAGGAGGAATCATGATGTATAGAAAATCTTGCAATTGTAATTGTAATAACAATGCAGTAGAATCAGAGTTTGAAAACTGCTATGAAGAAAGTTGCAGTGATGTTCAAAATACTATGGATATATATGATGACTGTGGATGTGGATATGGGGAAGATTTTAGTTATTTTCCAGAAAATCCAACACTGGGAGAAAGCTATGTTCCAAGACAAAAAATGGATAAAACATTTATCCCATGTGTTGGACTAAAAATGGGGACTATTTATCCAGAATTAGTTAGCCCATATAGACCAGGACAGTCAATGGCGGAAATTGAATATTTAAAAGCTAGAAATGAAATAGGAAAGGGGTGTAACGAATGCTAGAAGAAAAAAGAAATTGCAATCATACTTGTAATTGCAATAAGGAAGAAGAAAATGAAGAGGTTGTACTTGATGTAATGGAATTACCAGAAAGAAAAGAATGCCCAAGAGATTGTAAAAGAGAAGAAATGATAATGAAAATAAAAGAACTAGATTTTGCAATAGTAGAACTTGCATTATATTTAGATACACATCCAGAGGACCAAAAAGCATTATGTTTACACAGAAACTATGCTAAGAAAGTTAAAGATTTAAAGGATAAATATCAAAAGGTATATGGACCACTTACAATAAATTATCCTTGTAATAAATGGAGATGGTTAGAAGAACCATGGCCATGGGAAAGGGGGAACTATTAATATGTGGACTTATAATAAAACATTGCAATATCCAGTCAATATCAAATGTCCAAATCCAAAACTAGCAAAAGTAATTATTTCTCAATACGGAGGACCAGATGGAGAACTTGCAGCTTCATTAAGATATTTATCACAAAGATTTGGAATGCCAGACCAAAAGGCAAAAGCAATTTTGAATGATATAGGAACAGAAGAGTTAGCCCATTTAGAAATGGTTGGAAGTATAGTTCATCAATTAACAGATGGAGCAAGTATTGAAGAAATAGAGAAAGCAGGATTAGCACCATATTATACAGACCATGGTGTAGATGTATATCCACAATCTGCAGCAGGAGCACCATTTACAGCAGCATATATTGCCTGTAAAGGAGATCCAGTAGCAAACTTACAAGAGGACTTAGCGGCAGAACAAAAAGCAAGAGCAACTTATGAAAAATTAATAGATTTATGTAGAGATGATCCAGATGTTATAGATCCATTAAGATTTTTAAGACAAAGAGAAATTGTGCATTTTCAAAGATTTGGTGAAGCTCTAAATGGAGTACATGAAAAATTAGCTCAAAAGAAATTTTTTATGAATGATATGAATTGTATGAACAATAAATTCTAGATTAAAAAAGGTAAATAGCAAGGAAGCTATTTACTTTTTTATGCACTAAATTTATAAATTTACATACAAATAATTGTGTATGGAAGGTGACCAGATTCGAGAAAAAATTTACATAAAATTGTAATGAATTTGTAATAAAAAAGACAAGAAAAATTCATAAAAAAAGTATTGAAAAATAAAATTAAATATTGTAATATTATTCCATATAAAATAAAAAAGAAAGGGTGTAAACTTATGAAAAAAACACTAAAGCTTATTGTAGCACTATTGTTATTAGTTAGCATTATTATACAACCAGTATCAGTACTAGCAATAGGAATTAGCAATGAAGAATTTACTAATAGTGAAAGTTCAAACAATATGCTTAATGAAGAAGAGCAAGAAGATGAAACAAAAGAAGAACCAGAAGAAAACAATGAAGTAAGTAAAAATCTTGAAGAAACCGAAAACGAAGAAAAAACACTTACAGAAGAACAACAAGAAGAAATCGGAGGTGAAAATACAGAAAAGGCTATACTTGAAGATGTAAAAGAACAATCAGAGGCACAACAAGGACCAGAGCAAACCTCTGCACCAGAAGGAAATAATACAGAGAAATATCAGAGTGAAAATCCTTTAGAAAAGCAAGAAAAAACACAAGATGAACCACAAAAAACAGAAGATGATTTATGTGATTTTGTGGTGGAAATTATTTTAAGATTACCAACAGAAGACAATTTTGAAATAAAATTAAATAAAGAAAATCAAGAGTATCTAGCTCAAAAGAATGCTCAAGAAGATAAAATATATTATAATTTCGAAAACATTGAAAAAGGAAATTATGTAGTAACAATTACAGGAAAAAACTATATTACATACACACAAAATGTAGAATTATCAGCAGGAGTAACAAAAATATCATTAAGTAATGGTCATGATATAAATGATTTACTAAGTAAGAATCAAACTCAATATGGTGTAATTAGTTTAGGAGATGTTACAGAAAATGGAGTTATAGATGATGAAGATGAAAACAAAATGATAGAAGCTATTGAATCAAAAGTATATAATGCTAAATTTGATTTAAATGGTGATGGAAAAATAGACATCGTAGATTTATCATATGTAACATTTAACAAAGGAAATAATATACAATCAACACCATTAAAAATGCTTAAACTAAATGAGCAAAATATAGAAAGTCTTACAGGAACAGAAATAACATCAACAGGAAAAGATGTATCTTCAATATTTAAAGATGATGGAGAACATGTTGAGCTAAAACCAAAAAATGGTCAAGATATATCCAAAGCAAATCCTGTAGAAATAACATTAAATGTAGAAGATAGTAAAGATAAAACAGAAGCAATTGTAATAGAACCACCAAAAGACAAATCAAACATAATTAAAAATGGTGAAATGGAAGTTACATACTTTAATGATTTAGGAGTAGAAGAAACTATTACAGTAAATATATCTTCGACATTAGACATTGCCGAAGCAAATTTAGAGGCAATTCCATTGAAAGTTGCTAGTTTAAATGGTACTCCAACTCCAAGAAAAGTAATGGAAGCAAAAGTTCAAAAAGATGGAACAATTATAATCGATTTAGGTGGACAAATAGCAATAAAGAAAATAACAATAAGAATTACAGAAACAGGAAGCAACAAATTAGCAGATATAGCAAAAGTAGAATTTTTAAATAATATGGAAAGTAAAATTCCAGAACCAGAAATGGATATACCTGAGAATGTTACGGCAATACCTGGAAGTGAGCAATTTACAGTAAATTGGAAAAAGGCAGTAAATATAACAGGCTATGAAGTAGCTGTTACTTCACAAGGAATAACAGAAGTGGTATATAGTGCAGCAAATAGTATAACGATAAATAAATTCAACGGAAAAGACATAAAAAATGGAACAACATTTAAAGTTAAAGTTCAATCTGTAAATGGAGATTGGAAAAGCGGATATTCTGGAGAAGTAGAAGTAACGCCAGAAGCAAACAAAGAACCTGATGCACCAGAAAATGTAAGAATTACTCCAGGATATAAATTCTTAAAAATTTCATGGAAAGCTATGGATGATACAGACACATATAATTTATATTATAAACAAGATGGTGAAACAGAATATCAAGTTGTTAAAGGAATTACTACAAACAGCTATATGTTAACAGAATTAGCTGATGGTGTAAAATACCAAATTTATTTAACAGGAACAAATAAAATAGGAACAAGTAAACCATCACAAATTTATGAATCAAAGACTGTTGCGGCAGAACCACCAATTACATCAAACTATAAATTATTAAATACACCAAATGGTGTAAATGGAATAACATCACATGTAAAAGATGTTACTTATCCAGGAGGAAATGCACCACAAGATAAATTTGATATTGTAGATAATGATTATACATCATCATGGAAAGCAAGTCCAACATGGGATGTTGGGGGATTTAATGATTATAAAAAAGCACCAATTGTTGAATTTGATGATTTTTATGAGATGGATAGAATAATACTCGTTCCAGACCAAGCACAACAATATGACTATTTTTATCACACAATTTATTATTGGAATGAAAATGGTCAAAAAGTAAAACTATGGAATCAAATGCAAATGCAGGCTAAAACAAGCAAAAATGGCAAGAAATACTATGAATATGAATTTTCAGCACCAATAAAAACAAATAAAATTCAAATAAATTTAGCATTATATTCAGCAAATAATAGTGCAAGTATATCCATATCAGAAATGAAATTTTATCATTATGACACAATACAAACAGAGATAAATAATTTGTTTACAGACCAAATGCATTTAGTTCTAAGAGAAGATGTAACAGCAGAGACAATTAAAAACTTAGAAGATAGATTAAATACACCAGATTCATATAGTGGAGAACTACACTATAAAAAAGATTTATTACAAAGAGAATTAGATACAGCAAAATTAATATTAAACGATGAAAAGATAAAATCAGTAATTCAAATAGATACATCAGTTTCAAAAAAATATGATGGACATTTAAGCATGGTAGGAGGACTAAATGCATCACAACCGCTAGGTGTTGTAGGATATGCAAATGAAACAATTGCTATTTATGTAGGAAGTCCAAACAAAGCAACAGGAACTGCTACAAACTTAAGATTAGTAGCAACACAATATCATGCAGAATCAGGAAGTTGGCAAAGAAGTGTTCAAAACTTAAAAATAGGTAAAAATGAAATAACCATACCAAACATTCAAGACTTAGCAACAGAACATGGTGGTTCATTATATATAGAATATGTAGGAAATAATAAAAATGAACAATATGCGGTTCGTGTAAGTGGTGGTCATGATATACCAATGCTAAACATTTCAAAGGTAGCAGATGAAAATGAAAGAAAAGCACTAGTAAAAGCATATGTAGAAGAACTAGAAAGCTATGTACCAACAATAGAAAGTTTGCATAATGAAAAACATAAAGGATCAGAAACATTAGTTGATTATGATTTCGACCAAACAAATTGCATTTTGGGAGCAACAGAGATAGTAATTGATAAAATGATGTATTCTGTTTCAGCAAAACAGATATTATCAGCATTAAAAGGAACAACAGATGAAAAAGCAGAACAATTATATAATTCTTTAATAGCAATGGAAAAAATGATAGATTTATTCTATCAACATAAAGGGTTAAATGATGCAGGAGGAGCTTACAATAAATTACCAACAAGTAGATTAAATATAAGATATCAAAGAATGTTTGCAGGAGCATTTATGTATGCAGGAGGATCACATATAGGAATAGAATGGGGTTCTGTACCAGGACTTGCGACATCTGTACCAGTAACATCAGATGAGAATGGAAAATATATTAGTGGAAGATATTTTGGTTGGGGAATTGCACATGAAATAGGACATATCATAAATGAAGGAAGTTATGCTGTTGCAGAAGTAACAAATAACTACTTCTCAGTATTAGCTCAAGCCAAAGATACTAACGATAGCGTACGTTTTAAATATGACAATGTATATAGCAAAGTAACATCAGGAGCAAAAGGAAAAGCGTCAAATGTATTCACACAGCTTGCAATGTATTGGCAATTACATTTAGCATATGATAAAGGTGGATACAATTATAAAACATTTGATAACTATACAGAACAGTTAGAAAATCTATTCTTTGCAAGAGTAGACACATATTCAAGAAATGTTGCAAATGCACCAAAACCAGGAGGAATAGCATTAACAATAAAAGGAGCAGACAAAGATAATGTATTAATGAGATTATCAGTAGCAGCTGCTGAAAAGAATATATTAGAATTCTTTGAGGATTGGGGAATGGTTCCAGATGAAGGAACAATTGCATATGCAAATCAATTTGAAAAAGAAACAAGAAGAATTAAATTTGTAAATGATGAAGCAAGAGCATATGAACTAGCAGGAGGAAAAGGATTTGCAGAAGGAACACTAGTTACTGCAAATATAGCAAATACAAACACAGATTCCATTGTAAATGATACACAAATCACAATAAATGTAGCTCTACAAAATGGGGATACAAATGCACTTTTAGGATACGAAATATATAGAAATGGAAAATCAGTAGGATTTATCACAGCAGATAAAACAGAATTTGTAGATACAATAAATGTAAATAATAGAGTATACACATATGAAGTTGTAGCAATAGATAAATTGTTAAATGCAACAGAAAGATTCAAATTAGATCCAATAAAAGTAAGACATGATGGAAGTATTGCAAAAGATGGATTTACAATTACAACAAATATGGTATCAGAAGAAGATACTAAGGAAGAAGAAGATCAAAGTTGTGCAGGTATGCCAAGCGTTCAAGCAGTAAGTAAATTAATTGATAAGGATGTTTCAAATGTGTATACAGGAAAAACAACTGAAGATGCAGAAATAGTATTAGAACTTAATGAAGTACTATCAATAATAGGTGTTAAAGTAATAAAAGCAAGTTCAGAAGAAAATTTATCAGAATATGAAATACAAATAATGAATGAAAATCAAGAGTGGCAAACAGTAAAAACAGGAACATTTAGTTTTGATGGAAATGTTTCAACAATATATTTTGATAAATTTGAAGAAAATAAAGATGCAAGAGTAGAAGTATATAATACAGCATATGTTAAATTGATACTAAAGAATAGTACTGGAGTAGAAATGAATGTATCCATTTCAGAATTAGATGTGCTTGGAAAACCAGGAGATAATGTAGAAATACTAAAAGAAAATGGTATAGGAACATTAAAAGCAGATTATATATTAGATGAAGAGACAGGAGAAAAAATACCATCAGGTTCATTCGTTGTAACAGGTGAATATAGTGGCCATCCAGCATATAATGCAATAAAACTATATGATGAAAATGGAAATATTATAGAAGGAATGCAAGTAATATTTGCAACAGAACCAGTAGATGGAAACTTGGGAAACATTACAGAAGGAACATGGATTTACTACATTGAACCAGAAGATTTAGCAAACTTAGATAAACTACCAACTAAAGTAAAAGCAGAATTATATAGAGTAGATGATGCTTTAACATTAGAAGGAGAAAGACTAGTTAGTGATTCATTAGAAAGAAATGTACCAGAAACTTTACCAGAAATTGAAATAAACAAAGGAAATTAGATAAAACATATAGGCAGATTTTATAAAAAAATCTGCCTCCCCAAAAAAATAAAGAGGAGGAAGTAGAACAATCTATAATTGTTTTAAAAGTATATGAAAAATAAAGTATTAATAACATTATTCGGAGTACTATTTCTAATTTTAATTTTCACAATACCTACATATGCAGTAGAAGCGAATGTAATATTTGAAAAAGACTCTGCTTCAAATAACAAAGTAAAAGTTATTTTAGAAGTATCAGAAGAACAAAGTGTTACAAAAGCAAATGTTGTTTTAGATGTTAAGCCTTCAGACAGAGAAAATTTAAAAAACGCCGAATTTGCATTTAGTAATGAAATTTCTAGCAATTCCGAAACAGCAAAGTGGACATATAATAATGATAAAATAAATTTATATATAATAAGCAAAAATGAACTAGGAAACAAAATAGCAAATGGAAAGAAAGTTATAGAACTAGGAACATTAACAGTAAATACTAACAATAATAAGCAAACAGTAGTTGATATATCAACTGCAAATAGTGGAATAATCCTTGCTTCAGTTGACCATAAAACTGCAAATATTACAAATGATACTTCAGTATCTACACAATTAAAAATCGGAACAACAAGTTCAGACGATAACAATCAAGGAGGAGAAGATAATAATCCTGGAAACAACCCAGGAACAAATCCAGGAGATAATTCTGGAAATAATCAAGGAACAAACCCAGGAGGGAACAATAACGGAAATAATCAAAACAATTCAAACAATGGTGGAAATCAATCAAGTGGAAATAATAATTCAGGAAATAGAAAACCAGGGAACAGTAGTAACAATAACAACACAAATTCAGTAAATAATAATGAAATTGGAAATGAAAATACTAATAATGTATTAGATAATACAATAAATGATACTAATACAATAAAAAATGAAATTACGAATAATACAAAAAATACTGTTCAATCTTCAAAAGATTTACCAGATACAGGTGAAGAGGAAAAAAGTTATATGTGGGTTGCAATAGTTGTAATTTTAATATTGTTTATAACTGCAGGAATTGTTGCAACTAGATTAACTAAGAATAAGAAACGCAAAGGAAATTATAGAGTATAATATAGTTTTAAAAGACCAGAGCGGGTGGCATTGCCACCCGCTCTGGTACTGTAAATACCTATAGAAAAGTTTGCTTATTTCATTTTTTTAGAGAAAATCTTGAGCATTGTCATAATAGTGGAGTCAGGGTATTTCTCAAGAATTTCCGGATGCTGCTGGGAAAGCCACTGCTCATAAGAGGCATAGAGGGCTTCCTTTAAAGCACTTTTTTCATGAGTCCTATGGATTTTGCTGAGTGCTGCGATGATAGAGGTTATAGTAACCCTCGGAACTTCGCAGGAGACCACAAAGGCATCATGAACAATAGCCAACTTGTCCTCAAACTCAAGGTTTGAGAGCAGAAAATACACCTTATCTTCAATAGAAAAGTCAGGGTCGTTGATGTCAGCCAAAATGGGATCCAAAAAGTTCTCCATATATTTCTCGAAGGGAATCTTTTTCTCTCGAGTTTTTGGGGGAGCAACTTCAGATGGTGGACCTCCATTGCCGAGAGCTTCAGAAGTATCCAAATGGGATTGATCTCCGTCCGCAGTAGTGCCAATGTCAGAAAATTCTTCAAAGGTTTTTGGAACATTGAGAGAAAAATCCATGGAGAAGTGAAACCTTTGAATAATGTCCTGAAAGAACTCCGAAGATACTTGCCCGACAATGTCACGGATTCTCTCGTAACGTACATACTTCCCCATACGAAGAAGAATGGTGCCACCAGTGAACTTGGGGTCGTAATAGGAAATGTCATGAGGAGCACGGACAAGCATGAATTTTCGCGCATCACCATCAAGAATCTGCTTGGTGATAGGCAAAAGGTAGACAGTTTTTTCATCTTCTTGGATATCACATACGATAGAATGAACTGCCATGCCGGAAACTTCGCCGTCTACGTGGGTGCCAAATTTGCACTCTACAACATTTCCAGGGAAAAGTTGAGAGAGCTCAATCGCTGGGATAGGATTGTACTGAATTGCAACCTCCAAACTGGCACCCAAAAGGAATTTAATGGTGTCAGTAATGTTGGCACTGGCAGAGTATTCAGCATTGTCAAGTGTGGTTACAATGCGGTTCATAATGGAAGCAACAGTTTTGTCAGTGAATTTAACCTTCTTTTGGAAATCACGAATACTGGAAATTCTAACCATGCTGTTGCCATCGGGAAAAACTCTAGACATTTCAAAAATCCTTTCATTCATCTTGCCAAAAAAATGTGACAAGGCATTGGGTGAACACCTACAAAGTAAATTTCGTAATAAATCACATCCTTTACAAAAAATTTTTGTTATTTACCATAAGCATACTCCCTTTGCAAAAAGAATAAGAAAAACCTCCTTATAAGTTATTTACTTTTTATATCTTTTCCACTTAATTTAATGGAAAATGATAAAAAAGTACATCAAAATTATATCACTGTTTTATGTAAAGTCAACGAAAAATTGAAAAATACATAAAAAAATGCAAAAAATGCTGTAAAAATTTGCATTTTGCGATAAATTATGCTAAAATTAATATTAGTGATACATAGGACAAAATTTAGGAGGTAAAATATGGAAGAAGAAAAAGATATATTAAATATTTCACAAGAAATGTTAGACAATTTATCTATGGAAGAGATAGCAGACTTAAAAGTAGAAGTTGACGATTTATTAAAAAGGTTAGATGATATTTTAGAAGATTGCAATGAATAATTAAATTCTTAAAAATTAAGGAGGAAAAAAATGGATTTAGAATTAGAAAATGTTTCTTATGTAGCTGTAAAAGAAAAGCTAGATAATAAGAAAAAGAGAGTAGCCGTATTAGAAAAGGAGATTGCAGATTTAGAGGAAAACAAGAGAGACAAAGAAGAACAAATAAGACTAATTAATAGAGGAATAATAACAGGAAATAAAGGAGAATTAACAAAAGAACTTGAAGATGTAAAAAAAGATTTAAAAACAAAGGGAGAAGAAGCTAAGAAAATAAAAGAAGAAATAGAACCTTTGCAAAAATCTATTGATGCTGCAATAGCAAGAATTAAAGAAAATCCAGAAATGAAAGAGCAATTAGAAGGTGCTGTCAGTCAAAAAGTTAAAGACGAGATAGAAAAAAAGAATAAAGCTAAAGAAGCTTTGGCTGATAAACAAAAAGGATTCCAAACATTAGCTAAAGACAAACCAGCAGAATTAAAGGCATTTTATAAAGCAGGAAAATCAGTAGCTGAATTGGACAAAGAATTAAAAAGTTTAGCTCATAAAGATGCTGATGGTAAAATTACATATACAAATCCAGTACGAGCAGCAGAAATTAATAATAGATTATTACCAACTGCAGCAGCAGAGCTAAGAGCAAGCAAAGACACAATATTAAAATATGTTAAGAAAAAGAAATTAAAATTAGATGAACAAGATATTGAAGCATTTAGCTATAAAAATGCATTAGGAAAAAATGGAAAACTTGATATAGATGCAACTCTTAATAAACAAATAGCAACTTTAGACAAGAAAATAGCAAGAATTGATGAAAAAATAGCACATTTACAAACACTTTCAGAAGCTACAAGAGGAGAAGAAAGAGAAGAAGATGAAGGTGAAAACAACAGTGAAGAACAACCAAAACCTTGGCAAATATTTAAAAGATTCAAAAATTGGTTGGCTAGAAGAAAACAAGCAAAATTAGCTGATGAATTTGAACGTGATGACGATGAAGAAGAACCAGCTGATAGACCTTCTGAAGGAGAAGAACATAGTGAAGAAGGAAGAGAACATGGTGAAGCAGGAAATGAATTCAAAGAAAGCTTAAAATATGATGTATTTAAAGCTGCTGTAAAAAAACAAATGGAAGAAGATAGACAAACATTAGCACAAGCAAGAAGAGATGCAGCAAGAGAAGCAGCAGAACAACCAGGACAAGAAGACGACGACAGAGAACCTTAGTTAAATATTGAAAAAATAGTAGGGAACGACCTCCGTGTCGTTCCTAAAATTAAAGGATTACTAAACTTTAGTAATCTTTTTTTAGTCGAAAAAGTTGTACCCTTTAGATAGACAAAATCATAAAATATAATAGAAGGAGGGAACAACAATGTGTAGTAGTAACAAAGATAATAACTTCTGTTATTTATTGAGCTTAATATCTAGTATATTAGGAGCAATAGGAATTGCAGCAGTATTTTATACAGGACTTATTACTAGTGTAATAGCATTAGCTGCTGTTACTTTAGTTTTTGGAATATTTTCTCTAATAGCTTTAATTGTTTTATTATATTGCAAAAGAGATGAAGGATGTTATTGTATAGACAAAAATTGTTTGATTACAACAATGGTAGGCTCAATTATTACTAGTATATTTGCATTAACAATAACAAGTTTAGCAACTTTTTCAATACCAGTAGCTATATTAATAGGCGTAGTAGCATTCTTTCTTATAAGTAATTTAATAGCTTTAATAAAAACAATAATATGCGTGATTTGTCTTATGAGATGTAGATAATAAAATATTATTATTTACAGTTATGATATAACAATCCGCTCCATTTTGCAGGATGTTGGACATTTTAATTTTTGTGCAGTTGCTCAAAAATTAAAAGTGCAACATCCACATGGAGATATATAGCATAATTAAATAAATTGACAGTGATTATAACAATAAAATAAATATTAAATACGGTAAATCCAAATTTTATGATATAATAATACATATGAATAAAATATTTTCAAAGAATAATATGAAAAAGGAGATAAAATGAAAGCATTAGTAACAGGAGCATCATCAGGAATTGGACGAGATATGGCAAGATATCTTAGTAATTTAGGATATGATTTAATTATAGTTGCACAAAGGGAAGAAAGATTAATTGAATTGAAAAAAGAACTAAAAACGAATGTACAAGTTATAAGTATGGATTTAAGTATTAAAGAAAATTGCATTAATTTATACGAAAGTGTAAAAGAACAAGAAATAGATTTGTTAATAAATAATGCTGGATTTGGCGAATTTGGCAACTTCGATGAAACTGATTTAGAAAAAGAAGTTAAATTGATAAATACAAACATTACTGCTGTACACATATTGACGAAATTATTTTTAAAGGCTATGAAAAAGAAGGACAAAGGAAGAATCTTAAATGTAGCGTCAGTAGCTGGATTTGCACCAGGACCACTAATGGCAGCATATTATTCTTCAAAAGCATATGTACTTAGATTATCTCAGGCAATATATACAGAGTTAAAAAAAGAAAACTCAAATGTTCATATAAGCGTACTATGTCCAGGACCAGTTGCAACAGAATTTAATGATGTAGCAGGAGTTAAATTTAGTTTAAAACCATTAAGCAGTGAATACGTTGCAAAATACGCAATAGACAAGACTTTGAAAAATAGATTAATGATAATTCCAGGAATGTTAAATAAAATAATGAGAATATTAACAAAAATATCGCCAACTAAATTAATAGCTCGAGTAGTTTATAAAAATCAAACAAGAAAAAAGAACTAAAGAATTTGTAGGATAAAAGAGTATTGTATATGTTGTATATTTATTTTAGGTCGGTTAAAACCGACCCATGCACATTTAAAGTTAATATTTGATATTATTCACATAAACAAAAAAATTATTTTTCAATTTTACCACACGCAATTTTCGTTCCAGAATTTCCGGCTAGGTTGAGAAGTAAAATCATCAGGTAAATCGTGGATAATAACAACCTTTCCTAGAATATCTTCAATTTTAAATTTATTTATCAAAACACTCATATAGGCATAACCATTATTTTCAAATAAAGGTGGTAAATCACCAATATGAAAAGGGTGTGGACAGTCTGTAGTATTTAAATGAGCTTTTGCGTTTGCAAATTCATCTTTCTCGTTTCCAGTACAAGAATTGCCTTCGTGTATATGAAAACCGAAAAATCTTCCGTTTGCAATGTCCATTAGATTGCGGCAAATTATTAATTTTAGCAGTTAATATCACTCCATCTGAAACTTCTTTAAAAGTAACTATACCATTTATTTTAGGAAATGTGTTTCCACCTTTTATATAAGCTTTAGCTTTATTAGAAAACATATATTTCACCTCGTTATATTAACATAATATTACAAAGTATAATAAAATGTTAATATAAGATAAGGTAACATGATCTTATTGTATAAGAAATTGAAAAGAGTGGAAATATGAGTAAAAAAGAGTATAATCGAGAAAAAGTATATGAGTATGCAAAAAAATGGGCATATTCTAGAAATCCACAGTATTACGATTATGAATCAATAGGTGGAGATTGCACAAATTTTGCATCTCAGTGTATTTTTTCAGGATGTAATGAAATGAATTATAATAAAAATAATGGATGGTATTATATAAATGCGAATAATAAATCTCCGTCATGGACTGGTGTAGAATTTTTATATAAATTTTTATTATCAAATACAGGTGCTGGTCCAATAGGAGAAAAAAGTACAATAGAAAAACTGGAAATAGGAGATATCATTCAATTAAGTTTTGGTGGAAATAAATTTTCACATAGCCTTGTAGTTATACAGAATTCTACAAGGCTTAATAATACTTTAGTTGCAACACATACTTTTGATACTTTTGGAAAAAGAGTTTCAGATTATAGTTATTCTGCTTATAGATGCATACACATAAAATGATAAAAAGTTCTATTTTTCTTAAATAGAACTTTTTTACTCTAAACATTTTAATATTAAAACCTCAAGATAGGAAGCATCTACTACAGATCGTACACTTGCATCAAACATTTCTTTTGCATCAATTTTTGATAAATCTAATATGTAGCCACATTTATATGCAAGTTGTCTACAAAATTCTCTAATTGTTCTACCGTTACCATCTCTGAAAGGGTGTAATACATTTAGTTCTGCCATATAATAAGCTAAACGATTTGCTAATTTAGGTTTATCTAAACCTTTTAAAAAGTTTTCATTTTTTAATTCATTTAATATTCTTTTTAATTCATTTTCTATAAATTCCCATTCAGCAAATTTAAAATTATCTTTTGCAATATTTTCAGTTCTAAGTGAACCTGCAAATGGGTAAACAGCACCAAATAAAAATTTATGTATGTTAGTAAAATGAATTATATCAAAGTCTCCAATATCATTATTTTTTCTTAAATCGAACAGCTTTGCCAAAACTAAAGGACGCTCAATATTAGCTAATTGTTCAGCATCTTTAACATCGAAATTATTTACTAGAACATTAGTATCTTTATAGCAATATATAGAATTTCTTACTTCATATAAATCATCTACCATATTGAGCTCATCTCCTTATAAATTGGAATTTTTTACTATATCTACCAATTCATTAAATGTTATTTCATCATTAGCATATCGCTTTAATAAACCTATATCGTTTGTTGTAAGATTAATATTTTCTATCTCAAAATCTCTTTTCAAATTTTCTAATTCAAAATTAAAATTATCTTCTAACAAATAAAGCCCCTCCATAATTAATATCTATTTATATTATAGCATAAAATAGATTTAAAAGCGAATTTATCATTAAAAATCCGCTAATTTGTATTGTAGAACAAAGTAGTTCCACGTGGATGTTTTATTTTTCAAAGCGTGCTTTAGTCGAGCTTGAAAAATAAAATCATCCAGCAAGATGGAACGAACTAATATTGACAAAATTGAATTGTAAATTTTTAAATCCACTCACCATATTTTTTGATATAAATCTTCTTTGCAAATAAAGCCACAAAGCAGTAAAGAACAGGAACACCAATGATAATTGCTAAATACTTTAGACTAATTGGAACTAAACCTATGATTTTGCCAATAAAAGTAAATGGCACAATAATTGCAATTAAGCTAAGAGCAATGGAAGAAAAGTACACAATTTTAGATGCATTACTCTGTACAAAAGGCAATTTTGCTGTTCTTATAATATGCATTCCAATTAAATTAGATACTACACCATAAGAAAACCATATAGTTTGGAATATCGCCGCTTCTCTAACTCCAAATATAAACCAAATTGAAGTAAAAACAATCATATCAAAAAGAGAACTAAGAGGCCCCATAAAAAGCATAAAATGTTTTAAACTTTTTAAACTCCATACTTGTGGCTTTTCCAAATATTCCGGATCTACATTATCATAAGGCAAAGTTAACTGTCCAAAATCGTAAAGCAAACTTTGTACTAAAAGTTGTATAGGAGTTATAGGTAAGAATGGAAGAAAGATACTTGCAATAATTACAGAAGAAACTTCACCAAAATTAAAACTTACCGCCATTTTAATATATTTCATAAGGTTAGTAAAAGTTTTTCTACCTTCTTTTGCACCGTCTAAAAGAACATTCAAATCTTTTTCTAGAAGAATTATATCAGCTGCTTCTTTTGCAATATCTGCACCAGTATCTACAGAAATACCAACATCGGAATTATTAAGAGAAGGACCATCATTAATTCCATCTCCCATATAACCAACAGAATTACCTGATTCTCTTAATATCCTTACAAGTCTAGCTTTTTGAATAGGAGAAAGTTTTGCAAAGATATTAGTTTTTCTTAAAAGCCTCATAATTGCCATATCAGATAGTTTATCTATTTGTGAACCTAAAATAATATTGTGAGAATTAATGTTAAGTTGTTTACAAATATATTTTGTAACTTCTAAATTATCGCCTGTTAAAACAATAACCCTAACACCTGCATTGTTTAACTTCTCAATAGAATCTTTTGCACTTTTTTTCGGAGGATCTAAGAAACCAACAAATCCAAGTAATGTCATATTGTTTTCACTTTTTATTGTAAAATTTGAATTGGTAGGTAGATTATTTTTAATAGCAACTGCAAGAACCCTAAAACCATCAGAATTTAGAGAATTACAAAGGTTTCTAATACTGTTTTTAAATTCTTTATTTAAAGGGATTAAATTGCCGTTAACATCTTTTACAGTTGTAGAAATTGATAATATCTCTTCAAGAGCTCCCTTTGTAACCATTTGAATTTCATTATGATTGTTAACTATAACTGATAATCTTCTTCGAGTAAAATCAAAAGGAATTTCATTTACTTTTACATAATTTTTAGCAAAAGAATTTACATTTAAATGATTTCCTCTTTCAATAATAGCAAGGTCTATATTGCTTTTAATACCATTTTGAAAATAAGAGTTTAAAAAGACCGTTTTTAAAATTTCAATATTTTCATTACCATAAACATCTAAATATTTTTCAAGAACAATTCTATCTTCAGTAAGTGTTCCTGTTTTATCTGTGCATAAAATATTCATTGAACCAAAGTTTTGAATACTATCTAACTTCTTTACAATAACTTTCTTTTTTGACATTCTTATAGCACCACGAGATAGACTAGAAGCTAGAATAACAGGCAATAATAAAGGAGTAATACCAATAGCGATAGCCACAGCAAATGTAAAAGCAGTGATAGATTCATGTTTCCAAGCATTTATAAAAAAGACTATTGGAATAAGAACAAGCATGAATTTTATAAGTAAATTACTGATACTAGATATTCCAGTTTCGAAGGCGGATTTTGGTTTTTGATTATCAGAAAAGCTTTTTGCAATATTGCCAAAAAAAGTATCATTTCCAACTTTAATAACAACACCTTTAGCAGAGCCACTAATTACATTAGTTCCCATAAAAGCAATAGTATCTAAAACTGAAATATCATCTATATTATTAGTTTTAGACTCTGTATTTTCAACTTTTCTAACACTTTCAGATTCACCTGTTAAAGCAGATTGTCCAACATATAAATTATTTGTTTCAATAATTCTTAAGTCAGCAGGAATAATGCTACCAGCAGATAGCAAGACTATATCACCAACAGTGATTTGATTTACAGGAATTTGTATTTCTGCATTATTTCTTAAAACAGAAACTGTAGTAGCAACAAGAGCTTTCAGCTTTTCAGCAGCTTTATTTGATTTGAATTCCTCAAAGAATTCTAGAAGTGTACTAACGGCTACTAGAACTAATATAACAATAATATTTGCATAATTAGGAGTTTGTGGAAGCATAACATCTGTATAAAATAACACAAAACAAATACCAAGTAAAATGCAAGTAAACGGGCTTAGCAAGCTTTTTAATAAATAGTGGTACCACTTCTTAGATTTAGCCTCTTTAATCTCATTTAAACCATATTTATGAAGATTCTGAGAAATCTCATCATCAGATAAACCAGTTAAATTTATATTATATTTTTTTATGAAATCATCTTTATTTAAATAAAAATAATCGCCATACATTTTTTGAATATCAATGTTATCTTTGTTGTTTGCCATAAAAACCTCCATAGTCTTATTATTAAATTACTTTATAATATATTATGGTATAAATTCGAAAGAATATTGCAATAAAATTGAAAATAATATATAATACAGACTAGAAATTTAAATAAAAAGAAGGGAAATTTAAATATGAGAAAAACTAAAATTGTTTGTACTTTGGGACCCGCAACAGACGATGAAAATATTTTAAGAGAACTTATGTTAGCAGGAATGAATGTTGGAAGAATAAATTTTTCACATGGGAATTATAAAGATCAAGCAGATAGAATTAATACATTTAAAAAAGTAAGAGAGGAATTGAAATTACCTATTCCACTTCTACTAGATACACAGGGACCAGAAATAAGAATAGGAAAGTTTAAAAATCCAAAAGGAATATTTTTAGAAAATGGACAAAAATTCACATTATTAAACGATGAAGAAGAAGGGGACGAAACTAAAGTTTCAATAACATACAAAACGTTATACCAAGAAATAGAAGTAGGAAGAACAATACTAATAAATGATGGAACTATAGAACTAAGAGTAGATGAAATAAAAGATAAAGATATAGTTTGTACAGTAATACAAGGTGGAAAATTAACAAATAGAAAAAGTATAAACATTCCAGACTTTATTGTTAACTTACCAGGTATTACAGAAAAAGATATTGATGATATAAAATATGGTATAGAGGCAGGTTTTGACTACATTGCAGCATCATTTATAAGAAAACCTCAAGATGTATTAGAAGTAAGAGAAGTTCTAAAGCAAAATGGTGGAGAACATATAAAAATAATATCAAAAATAGAAAATAGGGAAGGAACGGATAACTTCGATAAAATCTTAGATGTATCAGATGGTATTATGGTTGCAAGAGGAGACTTAGGAGTGGAAATACCTATGGAAGAAGTGCCAGTCCTTCAAAAACAATTCATAAAGAAAACATGTGCACAGGGGAAACCTGTAATAACAGCAACACAAATGTTAGAATCAATGATTACAAACTCAAGACCAACTAGAGCAGAAGTTAGTGATGTTGCAAATGCTATATATGATGGAAGTAGTGCAATAATGCTATCAGGAGAAACTGCAAGTGGAAATTTCCCTGTTGAATGTGTAAAAACAATGAGTTCAATTGCAACAAAAATAGAAGAAGCAATTAAATATACAAAAAGATTTAAAATGAAGGATTATGACTTGGAAAACTTAAATAATGCATTTAACATGAACTATGCTGTGGCAATAACAGCGACAAATATTAACGCAAAAGCAATAGTTTCATATACAAATACAGGAGATACTGTACGAATGGTTTCAAGTTTCGGGGTAGGATGTCCAATATTTGCGATAACTCAAAATGAAATAACATATAGACAATTAGGACTTTGCTGGAATATAACACCTAAATTATTTGAGCCTCAAGAAACAATTGATAAGCTATTACATGTTGGCTTCAATAAGTTAAAAAAAGAAAATCTATTAGAAAAGGGAGATAAAGTAGTAATTGCGGGAGGAACAAAAGTATTGACAGATTTAGCTGAAGATGAAACTGAAATGAACATGGTTATGGGAGGAATTGTTGTAATATAGTGGAAAATATAAGTGTGATAATAGCATTAGTTATAACAATAATATTACTGAAGATAATATTTAAAATTAATATAAAAAAAGCAAAAGAATTGAAGGAAAACGAAAGATTGGAAAAAATAACTGATAGATTTCCAAAAAACATTGAAATTGCTAAAGATATATTAGAAACTCTTAATAATAAGAATGTCAGTATTGAAGAGGCAAAAGATACAAAAACAAGTTTATATATTGCTATAACAGATAAAATTATAATAGCAGATATAAAAAATAATTATGCAAGAATACAAACAATAGCACATGAGTGTGCACATTCGGTACAAGAGAGAAGAGTATTGCTAGCTAATTTTGCAATTTCAAATATATGCATATTATATTACATAATTATTTTAATCTTAACAATCTTTAGGATAATTAATAATTACTTGTTGCATATCTCGATTTTCATATTGCTTAATTGTGTGAAAATGGTAATACGAACGTATTTAGAAACAGAAGCTATAACAAAATCAACATATTTAGCAAAAGAATATATTGAGAAACAAAACCTTTGTACAACAAAAGAAAAAGAAAACTTGCTATCAGAATATAAGAAAATTAATAAAATGGGAAACTTATTTATGATTGATAATTTATTAACTTCGCGGGTTGATATGGATTTTATTGTATAGTGTTTTAACATGTTTTATATAAAAATAAACAGACTGACTGTTCAGTTTAGAGACTTATGGAAAAATATGTGATATACTATAGAAAAAATGATTAGGTGGTAAAAGAATGAAAAGAGAAAAAAAATATGATGCTAAAGAATTTAATAACATAAAGGAAATTATTTATAATTCTGCAACAGAATATAATAATAAAATTGCATTTACAATAAAACATCAAGAAAATAAAAAAGCTGAATATGAGAATGTAACATATACTAGATTATTAGAAGATGTAAATGCATTAGGAACAAGCTTATATAGCAAATTAAAAGCAAAGGGAAAAAGAATTGCAATAATAGGAAAAAATAGATATGAATGGGTAGTTTCTCATTTAGCTAATCTTTTAGGTGGAATAGTGTCTGTTCCATTAGACAAAGACTTACAATATGAAGAACTTGAAAACTCACTAATAAGAAGTAAAGTTGAAATAATAATATTTGATGAAAAGCTAACAGACAAGATGGAAGAAATAAGAAAAAATCAAAAAACAGATTTAAGAGAATTTATTTGTATGGGCAAAATTGATGGATTTCAGTCTGTAGCAGAACTAATAGATGAAGGAAAAAAAGAATTAAAAAACAATAAAGAATATGTAGATACAAAAATTGATGATAATGCAATGAATATCTTATTATTTACTTCAGGAACAACATCAAAATCAAAAGCAGTTATGCTTTCTCAAAGAAATATTGCATCAAATATTTATGCAATGAGATGTTGCGAAGATATAAGAAGCACAGACGTAAATATAGCTTTTCTGCCATTCCATCATATTTTTGGTTCAACATGTATTATAATGATGTTAGCATCAGGTGTAAAGACAGTATTTCCAGATGGATTAAGATATATAAAACAAAATTTAAATGAATATAAAGTTACATTATTTGTTGGAGTACCTGTTCTAACAGAAGCAATATATAAGACAATAATGAAAGAAATTGAAAAGCAAGGCAAAACAAAACTAATTAATACAGCTATAAAAGTAAGTAATTTCTTATTAAAGTTACATATAGACATAAGAAGAAAATTATTTAAACAGGTTATTGATGCATTAGGAGGAGAATTAAGATTTGTAATTTCAGGAGGTGCACCTGCAGATCCTGTAATTGCAAAAGGTTTCAATGATTTAGGAATAAAAGTAGTTCAAGGTTATGGATTAACAGAAACATCTCCAGTAATAGCAGCAGAAGATGATTGGCATATGAAGAACGGTTCAGTTGGTGTTCCTATGATTAATGACACTATAGAAATTGAAAATAAAGATGAAAAAGGAATAGGAGAAATAAAAGTAAAAGGTCCAAACATTATGCTTGGCTATTATGAAATGCCAGAAGAAACAGCTGAAGTTTTAAAAGATGGATGGTTCTATACAGGAGACTTAGGTTATATTGACGACAAAGGATATTTATTTATAACTGGAAGAAGTAAAAATATGATTGTATTAAAAAATGGAAAGAAAATTTTTCCAGAAGAGATAGAAACAGTATTAGGAAGAATGGAATTAGTAACAGAGGCAATGGTATTTGGAAAACAAGATGAAAAAGATAAAAATGACGTTAAATTATCAGTAGTTATTGTTTATGATAAAGAAGTTGTAAAAGAAAAATATCAAGATAAAACAGAAGCTGAATTATATAAAATTATATGGGAACAAATAAAAGAACTTAATAAAGGGTTCCCAAGATACAAACATATACAAAATATGATATTAAGAGAGGAAGAATTAATTAAAACAACAACTAAGAAAATAAAAAGACAGGATAATTTAAAATTGATATTAGAAAAAGAAAAACAGGCTTAGTCCTGTTTTTCTTTTTGCTTAATTTCTGGAATTATAATCTCCTCTTTTTTCTCTTTTGGTTTTGGTTTTGCTGCATTTAGGTGCTCATAAACAGGAGATATCTCTAAATCATTATCATCATTTACAACAACTTCAATATCTTGATTATCCATAATAAACCTCCATTAATCATGCTATCTCATGAAATATATTTTTATAATATCATATCAATTAAATTATGTCAAAATATGTAGTGATTTTTTTATATTGTTTGCATATACTATAATAAACTAAAATTTATAGGAGGTAGATTATGGATTATGAGGAATACATGAGAAATGTTTTAGGCTACAACCAAATTCCAAATAACATTTATACAAATACATATAATGATTATTATTATGATAATAATTATTTAAACAATCAAGCAAACAATGACATGTTAAATGATATGTATCCAGAAATATATAGAATTATATATCCAATGGTATGTAGAGTATGTAGTCAAAATAATTCAAGAGAAATGACAAAAGAAATGATTGAAAATATGACGGAAGAAATATATAGAAACGTGGAACCTAGTGAACCACAAACTACTACAACACCAAATCAAATACAACGAATGCCATTAAAAAATGGAGATGTAAGAAATCCAAATGCAAAAGAAGAACAGGTGACAAGAAGTGAGGTTAGACAAAAAAATTTTATTTTGAGAGACTTAATAAAAATTTTGATTTTAAGAGAACTTTTAGGAAACCAAAGACCACCACATATGCCACGACTTCCAAGACCACCAATGCGTCCACCATATGATCAAAGACCGCCATGGAGACCATATTAATATAATGTATATTTTCTCCTTTATAATAAATAATAATAGTATATTTATTTAGAAAGGGGAATATTATGAAAGTAAGAGAATGTATGTGCACACAAATTTCTTGTGTAAGTCCAGAAACAAATTTAAATAATGTAGCAAAAATAATGAAAGAAAAACATGTGGGATGTATACCAGTTTGCAATAACAATAGTGAAATTGTAGGTTTAATAACCGATAGAGACTTAGTTCTAAGAGGAATTGCTTGCAATAAGGACACAAATACAACACCTGCAAGTGAAATAATGACAACTAAAATTTATTCTGTTACACCAGAAGAAACAGTTGACAACGCTACAAAAACAATGTGCGAGTGTCAAGTAAGAAGGATTCCTGTTATTGAAAATAATACTATGATTGGAATATTAACTTTGGCAGATATAGCAAACCATAATGAAATTAACGAAGAACATGTTGGTAAAACGGTAGAAGGAATTTGTAAGTGTGGAAATCATGCTAGAAATAATGAATAAAATTGTTGTATAGTGAATCCTATACAACAATAATTAAAAATAGGTCAGGGACAAACTGACCTATTACATAGGGAGAGAAAAATGGTAATTGATGTTGGCTATTGGACAAGGGTTTTAAAAAGGATATTAATATTAATAATTTCACTTGTAGTAATATATTTAAGTTTTAAATTGGCTATTTTTTATATGCCTTTTTTGATTGCATTGATAATTTCTTTAATGGTAGAACCACTAATTAAGAAAATCGTTAATAAAACACATATCACAAGAAAACGTGTGGCTGTGTGTGTAATTGTTGTAATCTTTTTAACTATTTTGGGTTTAATTGCATGGGGGATATTTAGCCTTATAACGGAAAGTTCAAATCTAATGCAGAAATTGAACTACTATATAGAAATTGGAACAGAAAAGATAAGCAATTATATAGATAAAATAAGAAGTAGAGAAACTTCTATACCTGAACAAGTAATAACATTAGTAGAAAATTCATCAGATAAAATAATAGTAAACATATCAAATTTTGCATATGAAATGCTTACTAAAGTAACTCATATAATATCTTCACTTCCAGTGTTTGCTATATATGCGTTTATAACAATATTATCAACATATTTTATATGTACAGATAGGATGTATATTTTAGATCAAATGGAACATCATTTACCGTCTATATGGGTAAAAAAAATAGGTGTACATTTTAGAAGCATTATAAAAAGTTTAGGTTGCTACTTAAAAGCAGAAATAATTTTAGTAATAATATCATTCTTTATTGTCTTGGTAGGTCTGTATATACTAAAATTTACAGGGCACAATGTTCCATATCCACTGCTTACCTCTATTGGAATTGGAATCGTAGATGCGTTGCCAATACTTCGGATCAGGAACAGTAATGGTACCATGGGCTATAATTGTTGCTATAAATGGAGATTTACCTCTTGGAATATATATAATAATTATATTAGTTATAATAATGGTAGCAAGACAATTATTAGAACCTAAAATAGTAAGTAGCAATATAGGAATTCATCCAATTTTTACATTAATTGCAATGTATACAGGATTTAAATTAACAGGTGTATTAGGACTTTTTATTGGACCAATAATATTTATAATATTAAAAAATATATTTAAAACAATGATAGAGAATGGAATCGTTAAAAGCATATTAGATTAGCTATTTACAAAACTTCATAAATAATATATAATTTATTCATAAAATTCGCTCTATTTTGCTGGATGCTAGATTTTTTTAAAATCCTTCTCAGTCGGGGTTTAAAAAAGTTAACATCCACGTAGAGCTATATAGAGAACGAACTATATAGAAGAAGGTAATACATGTTAAAGAAAAATGAAATTTACGAAGTAGATATAATTGATAACGGATATCAAGGAGAAGGTATTGCAAAAATTGATAATATGCCCATATTCATACAAGGAGCGATTGCAGGAGAAAGGCTAGAGATAAAGATTTTAAAAGTACAGTCAAGTTTTGCTTATGGAAAAATAATTAAGATAATAAAACCATCTACAGAAAGAGTTGAAACAGAATGTAAAGACTATAACAGATGTGGTGGCTGTAATTTAAGGCACGTAAAATATGAAGAAACATTGAAAATAAAAAAAGCAACTGTACAAAATTGCATATATAAATCATTTGGACAAGAACTTGAAGTTAAAGATGTAATTGGAATGAAAACGCCAATGTTTTATAGAAATAAGTTACAATATCCAGTAGGTGTAGATAAAGAAAATATGCCAGTTATGGGGATATATGCAAGTAGAAGCCATAACATTATACCAGTACATAAATGTTACATTCAAAATGAAACTTGTGAGGAAATTGCAAGAGATATTTTTGAATTTGTAAAGAATAACGATATTTCAACATATAATGAAGAAACTTTAAAAGGAACAGTTAGACATATTGTTGTAAAAATTGGAGTAAAAACTAATGAGATTTTAGTTACTCTAGTACTGAATGATAAGAATTTTAAATATGATGAGAAATTTATAAAATTTATTACTTTAAAACATCCTAATATAAAAACCATTGTGAAGAATTACAACATGAAAAATACCAATGTAATTTTAGGAAAAGAAAATGAAGTTATATATGGAGATGGCTATATATATGATATTTTGGGAGAGTACAAGTTTAAAATATCTCCATTATCATTTTACCAAGTAAATCCAGTTCAAACAGAAATACTATATAATACTGCAATGAAACATGTGCAGAAAGAAGAAGGAAAAATAGCATTAGACTTATATTGTGGAATAGGAACAATTGGAATATTTGCATCAAGATACTTTGAAAAAGTATATGGAATTGAAATAGTAGAAGAAGCAATAGCAAATGCAAAAGAAAATGCTAAAATAAACAATATAGGCAACATTGAATTCTATGCAGGAGATGTAGAAAAGGTATTACCTAAAATATTAGAAAAAGAAAATATAAAACCAAATACAATATTTGTAGACCCACCAAGAAAAGGATTAGACAATAACACTATACAGTTATTAAATAGTTTGGAAGCGGAAAATATAATATACATAAGTTGCAATCCTGCAACACTAGCACGAGATCTAAAATTATTAAGTGAAAAGTACGAAATAGGAGAAGTACAGCCAGTTGATATGTTTCCATATACTAGCCATGTAGAATGCGTAACAGTGCTACAATTAATATAAGACATGAAAGTTAAAGTAGTTGTTAAAGTGGTATGTGGAAACCTTAGTCTCCAATAAAAATTGTTAATTTATGATATAAATTAGAGATAAAAAATTATATAGATTTATAAGGAGAATGCAAAATGCAGAAAAATTATGAAAGAATGGATCATAATGAATTTTTACAACATATAGACAAATTATGCGAACATTTAAAAAAATATATTCAAGATAATGAAATAAAAGTAGATTATATATGCCCTGTTTTAAGAAGTGGTGCAGTACCAGCGACATACATTTCTAATAAATTAAATATAATAAAAGTTTTACCTATACAGGTTAAACATATAGCTTATAAAAATGGAGAGAACAAAATTGAAATGATTTTTAATCCATTTGATTCAATAGAAATAAATAAAAAAGAACCAGTATTTTTAGTAGTTGAAGCAATGCATAGTACAGGAACAAGTGTAGAGATTTGCATAAATGAAATAAAAAATAGATATAAAAATGCCAGAATATTATATGTTTGCTTGACAAAGGAATATGGTAGTAGAGATTTTAAAGACATTGCAGAATATGAAGATGTAGCATTTTACTATAATGGAAATAATGAGTTTACTAAAGAAGAATGCAAAAGATTAAATATAGAATATTTTTATCCTTTATTTCCTTGGGAAGATTTACAAACAGAATTGGAACATCCAGATGATTTAGAAGAAAATATATTTTTTAGAGGTTGAGGAAAGTAATGTTAAAAACATATAGTATATTTTAAGATAAATAAAAAGAATGATATTGAGTTTGCAAATAAAATAATGAAATTATTGAAATTGAATGATAAGGAGTAAGTATGTATGAACTATAATTTTGAAAACAAAGTAGCATTAGTAACAGGTGGAACATCGGGAATAGGAAAAGAAATAGCAAAGCAATTACTTGCAAATGGTGCGAAAGTTATAATAAATTATGCTCATAATGAAGAAAACTGTAAACAGACCAAAAAAGATTTTACAGAATATAAAGATAAAGTTTTATTTATAAAAGCAGATGTTTCTAATGAAGAAGAAGTAATAAAAATGTTCGAGCAAATTGATAAATTAGACTATTTAATTAATAATGCAGGAATTAGTATAGATGGTTATATAGAAAAATTTAATATAGAAGATTTTAGGAAGGTATTAGATGTCAATCTAGTAGGAAAAGTAATATGTACCAAATATGCAATACCTTTACTAAAAAATAGTAAAACACCAAGTATTGTAAATATAGCATCTAGATTAGGAACAAGACCGTGTATAGAAGCAAGTGCTTATTGTTCAGCAGAAGCAGGAATTATCAATTTTTCACAAGCAAGTACATTAGAGTTTTCAAAATACGGTATTAGAGTAAATACAATAAGTCCTGGTCTAACACTAACACCACTGGCACTGCAGGGGTGGACAGACCAAGAAATTACAGAGCAGAAAGAAAGTAATCCGATGAAGAGATTAGGAGAAACAATAGATATAGCAAATGCAGTATTATTTTTACTTTCAGAGAAGGCAAGTTATATAAATGGGGAAAATCTTAATGTAAATGGTGGAAGTTTATTGAAATAAAGAAGAAAAAATAAAAGCAGTTAATTGAGGGAGATAAAAATTAAATGGAAAAAATTATAGTTTTAGGAACAGGAACAGCAAGTGTCATAGAAAATTTTAATACTTGTTTTATATTAGAAGATAGTAATAAAGAATATTTGTTAGTAGATACAGGTGGTGGAAATAGAATATTAGGACAATTTAAAAAAGCAAATATAGATTTAACTAAAGTTCATAATATATTTATATCACATAAACATATTGATCACCTATTTGGGATGTTATGGATATATAGATTTGTAGATTTATCAATGCAAAAAGGCACTTATGAAGGGAATCTAAATATTTATTGTCATGATGAAGTAGCAAAAATTATAAGAGAACAAATACATACTTTGTTAAGAAAGAGCCAACAACAATTTATAGATAAAAGAATATTTATTAATATTGTAAATAATCATGAAAGAGTTAAAATTTTGAATTATGAATTAGAATTCTTAGATATTATTTCAAAAAGTGATAAACAATACGGATTTAAAACAACATTAAATAATGGAAAAACACTTGCCTTTTTAGGAGATGAACCATTAGATGAAAAATTATACAATGATGTAAGAAACGTGGATTATTTATTACATGAAGCATTTTGTTTAGAAACTGAAGCAGATAAATATAAACCAAGACAGAAGAATCATGATACAGTAAAATCTGCAAGTATGAAGGCACAAAATATAGGTGCAAAAAATTTAGTATTATGGCACACACAAGAGAATTTAGGAAAAGATAGAAAAAGCTATTATATAAAAGAAGCTAAAGAAAATTTTGAGGGGAATGTATATGTTCCAAATGATCTTGAAAAAATAATTTTATAGGAAAATATGAAAAATGAAAAAGATAAATGCTCAATAAATTTATATAAAGAGGTGTAAGTACATGAAAATAATTTCTATAAACCCAAGTAATAATGAAATATTAGGAGAAGTTGAAGAAACTACAAAGGAAGAAGTTATAGAAAAAGTAAATTCAGCAAAGTCTGTACAAACTGAATGGTCTAACTTAGATATTGATAAAAGGATTAAAATATTAGAAGAAATATATAACAAATTTGAGAAAAATACAGATGAAATTGCAAATTTAATGTCATTAGAGATGGGAAAACCAATTACTCAATCAGAAAATGAGATAAAGTCTACGTTAAAAACTATGAAATGGGACTTAGAAAATGCAGCAAAGTGTATTGCTACAGAAGTAACATTTGAAAATGATAAAGAAATGCAAAAGGTATTCTATGAGCCAAAAGGTATAATTGTTGCGATTTCACCATTTAATTATCCATTTTCACTATGTTGTGCAGTTGCATTTCAAAACTTAATCGTTGGTAATATTGTAATTAGTAAACCGGATCCAAATGTACCGCTTCTTTATAAATTTTTAGAAGAGATATTAAATAATACAAAGCTACCAGATGGTGTATGGCAATTTGTATTTGGCGGAAAAGAAATAGGAAGCTTTTTAGTAGAACAAGATATTGACATGATTTGCTTTACAGGAAATACAAAGACAGGAGAGTATCTATATAAAGTAGCAGCAGATAAAATGATACCAATTCTTATGGAATTAGGAGGTTCTGCACCAGGAATTGTTTGTGAAGACGCAAATATTGATGATGTTATTCAAGGGATATTTAAAAAGAAATTTTCAAATAGCGGACAATTATGTCATGCATTAAAAAGACTAATTGTTCATGAAAATATATTTGATGAAGTAGTAAACAAACTTAAAAAGATTGCTGAAGCACAAGTAATTGGAGGACCGCTTGATAGAAGTACAGAGATAGGACCTCTTGTAAATGAAAAACAGATGAATACCTTATTAGAACAATTCAATGATGCTAAAAATAAAGGTGCAAATGTTATTTGTGGGGGAAAACAGTTAAAAGGAAACTATTTTGAGCCAACTATTTTAACTAACATTACAAAAGACATGAAAGTATGGAAAGAAGAAGTATTTGGACCAATATTACCTGTTGTTAAATTCAAAACGATAGAAGAAGCAATCGAACTTGCAAATGATACTATTTATGGTTTAGGAGGATATGTATTTACAACAAATAGACAAAATTTTGAGAAAATAAGCAAAGAATTAAAAACTGGTATGGTAGCATGGAATAATTTGGCATATTCTGCACCTTATAATCCATTTGGAGGAGTAAAAAAATCTGGATTAGGAAGAACTCGAGGCAAATGGGGCTTAAGAGGATTATGCAATATAAAAGTTATTACATTTGAAAAATGATAAAATTAGGAGCAAAAGTATGGAATATATTGATATATGTGATGAAAACAATAATCCGACTGAAGAAATAAAAGAGAAAACAAAAGCCCATGAAGAAGGTGATTTTCATAGAACTGCACATATATGGATAATAAATGATAAAAATGAATTATTGTTACAAAGAAGAAGTTCAACAAAAAAATCGCATCCAAATTGTTGGGATATTTCTGGAGCAGGTCATATAAGAGCAGGAGAGAATGTAACAGAAGGTGCTATTAGAGAATTAAAAGAAGAATTGGGAGTCGAAGCAACTGAAAAAGAGTTAAATTATATTGCAACAATAAAAAGTACAAAGAACCCTAGAAATATGGAATTTCAATATGTATATTTATTAAAATGCAATAAGAAAGTAGAAGAATATATTTTTGAAGATAAAGAAGTATCAGAAGTAAAGTATATTTATTATAAAGACTTAGAAAAAATGGTTGAGAATAGAGTAGAAGGATTATTATTACATGATGAGGAATTCAAAGAATTATTTAGATATATATATAATAGATTGAAAGGAAATCAAGTTAATGAATAAACTAATTACAATAACAGGAGATAGCGGATGTGGGAAAACTCATTTAATGAGATTATTAATGAAATCATATGGAGATAATATTTCAATTATCAAAAAATATTCAGACAGAGCTTTAAGACAAGGCGAAGAAAATGCAATAGAAATTAAGCCAGGCTGTGTAACAGAAGAGGTTAAATCTATGGACTATACATATGTAGGAGACAATAATGTAGCATATGGTTTTTCAAAAAAAGATATAGATATAGGATTTAAACAGGGAAAATCGCCAGTGGTAATAATAGGTGATGAAGGAATATTAATTAGATTATGTAGAGAATATGAAGGTAGAATTTGTCCTATTTATATGCAAAGAGATGTAACAGATTTGGATTTTTTAGAAGAATTAAAACGAGGAGGAAGAACCGAAGCGCAAATTAGAGAAAGAATGGAAGCAAGGTATAGAAAACAAGCTTTATGGAGAAAAAAAGCAAATTTATTTGGTTATAGATATATAATAAATGCTCCATTTATGAATGATGAGCAGCTTCTTGAATGGTTCCAAGTAATATCAGAGGAAAATGGCATAGATATTAGTGAAATAAAAACAACAAGTAATGCAAGTGGAGTAATTAATTATTTTAGAACACTTTGGAAAGGCAGACCAGCAATTTTAAGCTCAGATAAAGGAAGCGAACCTGTAATAGACGAATGTGAAGAAAAAGAAAGATAAGTTATGAATTCTTAAAGAAAGGAAAATAATATGGATATCAAAATAGAAGTTCCCCAAATAAAGGAACAGAAGAGAATAAATGAGTTAGCAAGACAGATACAAAAAATTCATTTTAATTGGAGACCAGATTTATTTCTAAATGTAGAAGAAGTAATATCAAAAGAAAGATTAAAAGGACTATTAGATAAAAAGTCTATATATGTTGCTAAAATAGGTGAAGAAATAGTAGGTTATATAATTATAGATATCATGGAAAAAGATAATTCATTTATAAGATATAGAAAACTTTTAGTAGTAGATACATTATGTGTAGATGAAAAATACAGAGGAAAAGGAATAGGGACTAAGTTATTAGAATATGCTAAGAATTTAGGAAAAGAGAATAACTGTACAGATATGTACTTAACAGTTAATCCTAAAAATGAAAATGCAATAAAAGTATACGAGAAATTTGGAATGAAACTAAAAGATATGACATATATGATGGAAATATAAAGTAAAGGGGAGGAATAATATGAAGATTACAAAATTTCCACAATCATGCTTGCTGATTGAAACAAAAGGAAAAAAGATATTAGTAGATCCGGGAACATTAAAGTATAAAGAAGAATATTTTGATATCTGGAATAGTGCAGATATAATACTAATAACACATAAGCATTCAGACCATTGTAATACAGAAATATTAGAAAAGTTAAATAATAACATAACAATTTATTCAACAAAAGAGGTTCAAGAGGCAAATCAAAGTTTGAAAATAAGTATTGTTAAAGAAAATGACATTTTAAAATTAGATGATATAAAAATAGAAGTAGTTCATGCAGTTCATGGATATCAACCTTTACTAAAAGGAGATAAAGAAATAAACGAAAATGTAGGATATATCATTGATGATGGAGAAAACAGACTATATACAACAAGTGATACAATTTGTTTTAAAAATGATTACAAAGCAGATATATTGTGTGTACCAGTAACTGGATATGGTTTAACAATGTCAGCATTTGAAGCAGCTTTATATTCAAAAGAAGTTGGAGCAACATTAACAATTCCAATTCATATGGATAATCCAGCATTTCCACCAAATTTTGAATTTATAAAAGAAATGTTTGATAAGTATGAAATAGAATATGAAATTTTAGAAAATGATGAAAGTATAGAAATTGAATAGGAGGAAAAAAATGAAAAATTATTTTATAATACATGGGTCATTTGGTAGCCCATTCGAAAATTGGTTTAGTTGGTTGCATGATTTTATACAAAATGAAGAAAAAGAAGTATATGTACCAAGCTTTCCAGTAGGAGTAAAATATCAAAATTATGATAATTGGAGTAAGCTACTTAAATACTATTTAGATTTAGGATTAATTAATGAAAACACAACTATAATAGGTCATAGTATTGCACCAGCATTTATATCAAAATTTTTAACTGAAAACAAAGTGAAAGTTAAGAAATTAATATTTGTATGTGGATTTAACAATTATTTTGGAATAAATGAAAAATTTGATACAGTAAATAGAACAATGTATTTTGACAACTTAAAAGATGTAAAACAATACTCAAATGAAATAATTTGCTTCTATTCAGACAATGACCCATATGTAAAATATGAAGTTGAAAAAGAATTTGCAGATACAGTTGCAACACAGCAAATTTTAATACCAAGAGCAGGACATATAAATGCTGAAAGCGGATATGACACATTTGAAGATATAGTAAGTTATTTATAAATAAAACAAATAATAAATATAGGTGGAAAATAAAATGAAATACATAGGTAATAAAGAAAAAAATATAGAATATATAAAAAGACCTGGGGCATATGCGATTATTATAAATAAAAATGATGATAAAATAGGAATTGTAACTGATGGAAAAGATTACTTCTATTTAGGTGGCGGAATAGAAAAAGGAGAAACAAAATTAGATGCATTAAAAAGAGAAATGATTGAAGAATCAGGCTATTTAATAAAAAACATTAAGGAATTTGAAGAAGTTGGTTCTTATATATTTTCAGAAGATAAAGGGTATATAGAAGTAATTGCAAGTGTATATATTGCAGAATTTGATAAAAAAATAGCAGAACCAATTGAAAAAGACCATACTGTATTATGGGTAACACCAGAAGAGTATGTAGGAAAAATGTGTAGGGAATGGCAAAATTATATTATTAAAGAATTTATCGAACAAAGAAAATAAAATGTTTTAGTAATTATGAGTAAAGAGAAAAGTAATTAAGAGGAAATATTTAATAGATAATAATAAACGGAGGGCAACGGTATAACCGTTGCCCTCAGGGGAATTGCCGGTGCGCTCGGATTACTCGAGCCGCCGCCCGTTGGCGCCGATGGCCTGGCCGCAGCCGCCGTTGCACATACTGTCATGATCAGAAAGATGATTGGTGGTGTTGCTTCGCATTCGGGTCATAAAAAATTCCTCCTCAAATATGGTGTGCAGTTCCGAAAAGGAAACTACATAAATATTATACTATACTTACCATATTATGTCAACAACATTGCTTGATTTTTTAACAATAATGAATTTGCTGTGCAGTTAGTTAAAGATTATAAATAGATAGATTAAAACATTATTACTTTTGCAATAAAGTATTTTTTATCAAACAAAAATACTAATGATATAAAGAAAGAAGGAAAACATGAATATAGGCATTGATATAGATAATACAATAACAGAAATTAAAGAAGAACTGGACATTGCAGTACACAAGTATGCAATAAAACTAGGTAAAAATATTAGAAATACTGAAGATATAGAAGATATAAATAACGATGGAAGTGCATATATAGATAAATTTCAATTTACTTATGAAGAGTTAAAATATTTTTTAAAGAACATTCAAGAAGAAATTACAAATAGAGCAAAACCAAGAAAAAATGCAGTAGAAACAATAAAAAAGCTAAGAAGTGATGGACATAAAATAATTATAATAACAGCAAGAGATAATGAATTCCATGATAATCCATATCTTTTAAGCAAGAATTGGTTAGATAAAAATAATATAGAATATGATAAGATAATAGTAAATGCTAGAGAAAAAGGAACAGTATGTAAGAATGAAAACGTTGACTTATTTATAGATGACCAATTAAATAATTGCTTAGATGTTTTAACAAAAGGAATAAAAGTAATAAGAATTAGCGATGAAATTAGTAAAAATAAAGATATAATTGATTTGAAAAACTGGAATGAAATATATGATTACATAGGAATTTTAACAAATAAATAATTTATAAACAATATAAATGTTTGTACTAATGAGAGGAAAAAATGAAAAGGAACAAAAATAATAAAATTTTTATAGATGAATTAAAGAGAACTTTTCCGATTTATATCTTAGGAATGGTATTTCATGCAATTGTTATATATATTTTATATAAGATACCAAGCATTATAGGAAATATATTAGATTTATTGTTTCAAGGTAATGTAAGTAAAGACGTCATAATGCAAGAAGTATATAGCCTAATATTTTATTCTATAATAATGATTATTCCAAGAATTGCATATAGGATATTGTTTTTTACTCGAGCTAGAATATCAGATACATATTTACGAAGTAAAGTAATAGAACATTTACAGTCAGTAAAACCAGAGTATTATGATAAAGAAGATAAAGGTGTATTCCTTGCATACTTATCTAAAGAAATATTATCAATAAGAAAGTTTTTGGGAAATGCATTTTTTAATATATCAAGATTAATTATATCACCTATTATTGGACTAGCTGTTATAGGAAAAAACATCAATATAATTTTAATGCTTGCCATAATGCCAATTTTCCTAGTTACAATATACTTTTTATATAAACTTTACAAAAAGCAAGAAAAAGTATTAGAAGAAGAGAGAAAAGTATATATCAACTTGTCAAAAAATATAGAACAAAATACATCAGGATTTAATTTAATAAAACTATATAATGAACAAGAAAACCAAAGGAAAAATTTTGACAAAATAAATGAAGCGACTTATATCTCAGATACAAATGTAGATAAAGTAATCTATAAAATAGATATGGTAGCAAATATGTTATATGCAATGTGCTATTCAATAGGATTTACAATTCGGAATGATTTTAATTAACAAACAATTATTAACCATAGGAGAATTAACAGCCTATATTTCTTGCATTACACTTGCAGTAGCAGAAATTGTAAATTCAATAGAACCGTTACTTACAGGAATATCAAATTTTAAAATAGCGAGTAGAAGATATAATTATTTTTTTGGACTAGATACTTATAAAAAAGAAGGAAAGAAATTAGAAAAAGTTGATAGAATAGAAATTAAAAATCTTTTTTACAGATATGAACAGAATGCTAAATTAGCATTAGATAATGTGAGTTTTACTATAAATAAAGGAGAAAAGATTGGGATTATTGGAAAAGTAGGAAGTGGAAAAACAACACTTATGAATATCATAGCAGGTTTCTATGAAGTACAAGATAATCAAATATATATTAATGGAATTGATATAAACGAATATTCAAGAGACAGTATATTTGAAAATATTGGATATGCTATGCAAAAAAATATTATTATAGATGATACAATAAAGAATAATATTGATATTACAAATAAAAATACAAATAACGATATAGAAAAAGTAAGTCAAAAAGCCAATCTGCTAGAAGATATAGAAACAATGCAAGATGGATATGAAACAAAAATTGGTGAAAATGGAATTAAAATATCAGGAGGACAAAAACAAAGAATACAAATAGCAAGAAACTTGTTAAATATTAGAAGTGTTAATATATTTGATGATACACTATCAGCATTAGATTCTGAAACGGAAAAAAGTGTAATTAAAAAAATTAAAGAACAAGCAGGAGATAATATACTTATAGTTATTTCAAATAAAATCGGCATTATGGAAGAGATGGATAAAATAATTGTTTTAGTGGATGGAAAGATAATAGATATTGGAACACATAAAGAACTAATTGAGAAAAACGAATTTTACAATGAATTAAATACCTATGAGAAAGTAGGTGTTAAATAGTGAAAGAGATTGTAAAGAAACATATTAAACCAATAATAGTATTGGGAGTGTTATTATTAATATGTGATTTTATATCAACATTACCGCCATATATAGTAAAAAAAGTAGTAGAAATTGATTTTTCAAAAGAAGATATGCTACAGATGATGACAGTTTTTATTTGTATATACATATTGTTACATTTAAGTATAGTAATATTTAAGTATATAAGAGATATTCTAATGAGTAAAACAATATGTAAAATTTTGAAAGATATTAGGAAAGCATTATTTGATAAAGTATTAAATTTTAAAATGATTACTTTCAATAAATATAATTCTTCTGAACTATATACTAGATTAACTTCAGATGTAGACAATCTGTTTGAGTTATTTTTCGGATTTTTAGAGTGCATTTTAAGCAATATTTTATATATAATATTTATGATTGTGATGATGTTTGTTGCAAACGTTAATTTGGCTATTATAGGGAGTATTACAGTAGTTATAATTTCTATTATTGTATATAAGTTTACTAAAATATTAGGTAACCTAGATAATGAAATATTGAAGAAAAGAGATAAGGAACACAAAGAATTTTCAGAATTATATAATAAAAACAGATTAACGTATCTTTTTAAATTGCAAAATAAAAATATAAGTAAAATGAATAGTTTGTTTTATTCAGAATTGAATATAAGAAAAAAGTACATATTTACACATAATTTCCCATATTGGATAATAACAATGATTCAAGCAATAGGAATTTATGCTATAATGTATTATGCCTTAAATATTAATGTAGCAATATCTTTAGGAAGTATTTATTTAGTTTTATATTATACTAAAGAATGTAAGACACCACTTGAAGAAATTTGTAATCAATTAGAAGAATTGCAGACCTGCATAAATTCATATAAGAGAATAAAAGTATTATTAAATGAAACAGAAAAAGAAAATATTGAAGCTGGAGAACAAATAAAAAATTTAAATCGGAGATATTGAATTTCAAAATGTATCGATGAGATATGATAAAGAAATGATACTTAAAAATATATCTTTTATAATAAAAAAAGGAACTAAAGTAGCTATTGCAGGTAGGACAGGTGTAGGAAAAACAACGATTACAAACGTATTAATGAAATTATATGATATAGAAAAAGGAAAAATATTAATTGATAATTGTGATATTTCAAAGATTTCTACAAAATGTTTAAGAGAAAATATTTCATATATATCACAAAATCCATATATATTTGTAGATACAGTAAGAAATAATATAACTTTAGGAAATAAGAATATAACAGATGATCAAATAAATGAATTAATATATGAAATGGGAGTAGAAAGTTTATTTAATAAATTAGAAAATGGACTAGATACAGAGATAAAACTTTCGAAATTGTCATATGGAGAATTACAGATAATAGCATTCATAAGGGCTATATTACATAAGGCAAATTTTTATATATTTGATGAGCCAACATCTAATATAGATTTACAGACAGAGAAAATGATACAGAATATCATTGATAAAATTTCAGAAAACAGTACAGTAATTATAGTAGCACATAGAAAATCAACAATTGAAAATTCAGATAAAATAATTTACTTAAAAGATGGACAAATAGATATGATAGTAAATAAAGAAAAGGTGTAAACGGATAAAGAGGTATAAAAATGATAATAGAAAATAAATATCTTGATGATGTACAGAAAATATGGCAAGAAAATAATAATGGATATATAACTTTGGAAAGTAATCAAATCGCATTAAATGAAGATAAGATACTAAAGATAGTATGGAGAGAAAATAATATAACAATGGCATATATTGCTATATATTTAGGAAAAGATTTTTGTGAAAAAGAAGGATACCCTAATAAAATAGAAAATATGCCAGATAAAGTAGCATATATATGGGAAATTGTTACTGATAAAAGATATGCAAATAGAGGAATTGCAACTAAACTAATAGAATATATAATTAACAAATATGAAGGATACACCATATTTAGTTGCATTGATTTATCGAATGGATCTTCATTAAAAGTACATCAAAAAAATGGATTTATGTCTCTATATGAATTTGAAGAAAAGGAAAACAATTGTGTTTCTACTTATACAATGATGATAAGAGAATAGAAGGAAAATGTGCATTATCAAGTAAATTATTAATAGGAGAATATAAATATGGAATTAAATACAGATTTTAAAAGTAAGGATCCTAGAAAAAATAATATTTTTCAGATAGAATATAGGTTCAATATAGAAGATTTTAAGAGAATAGAAAATATAGAACATTCATATTTTCCAGATGATAATATAACTTCAGCAGAGGAAGTATTAAATTGGTACAATAAAAATGATTTAACTTGTATTGGGGTAAGGAATAATAAAAATGAGATTATAGCTAGCGTAAGTATATTGCCATTAAACAAAAAAACATTTTACGACATTTATGAAGACAAAATGCACGAATCTGATGTAGTATGTAGTCAGATAGAAAAGTATGAGAATAATGGAACTTATTTTATGTATTTATCTTCTATATCAATAGATAAGAAATATAGAAACAGCTATAGAGTAATAACAACTCTTTTAAGAGGATGTATAGACATGTTAAACACGCTATTAGAAAGAAATATAAAAATAGAAAAAATAATGGCAGAGGCAAGTACTATACATGGACAGAAAATATGCAAGAAATTATTGAATATGGACTATATAAGAAATACAAGATATAATACTAAAATATATTGTGAAGATGGTGAAAGATTTTTTAAAGTCATAGACAAAATGCTAGGAAAGATATAATATATATACATAAAAGGAGTAAAAATGAAAATTTTAATTTTAAGTTTTAGTAATAACAAAGTAAATGAAGATAGTTATGTTCCAAATAAAATAGGTCTAACTTTTTCTTGTGTAGATGAATGTACTAATGAATTGAAAAGCAAAGGTATACAGGTAGAGCATATATGTATGAATTATAAAAATATAAAGAAATGCATGGCATGTGGTAAAAGAGGTTGGGGAATTTGTTTAGAAGAACATAAATGCATTATGAATGATGATTTTAATGAATTGTATAATATGATGAATAAATATGATGGTTTTATTTTCATAACACCTGTTTATTTTTGGGAGATGAGTGAAAGTGCTAAAACTTTTTTTGATAGATTAAAAAGATGTGATGCATTTAATGACAATTCAAAAATTAAAGGCAAAAAGTTTATTGCAATGGCATGTGCAGGAGGAAGCGGAGGCGGTACACAAAATACTTTGCAAGCATTTGACGCATTAAATTATTTTATGAAAATGGATATGATAGGTAGAATACCTATAACAAAATTTAACTTTGAAGAACAAAAACAAGAGATAAAAAATTGCATTAGTAAATTTATTAATTAGTGGAGGAAGAGTTACATGGAAAATTCTAACAGACCAATTAACACATTATTTATGCTTATGTCATTAGATGGAAAAATTAATAGTGGAGATAGCGATGAATTGGACGTTGACAAAGATTGGTGCAAAATAGATGGAGTAAAGGAAGGATTACATCAATATTATGAAATAGAACAAACTACAGATTACTATTCTTTGAATACAGGAAGAACAATGGCAAAAATTGGAGTAAATGATAAAGCAGAAAAACCTAACAAAATCGATTGCAGATTTATAATTATAGATAGAAAACCACATTTGAATGAACAAGGAGTAGAATATTTATGTAATTTGGTTAATAGATTATTTTTAGTAACAGATAATAAAAAACATCCAGCATATGAGTTATTAGATAAATTTGACAATTTAGAGATAATATATTATGAAAACATAGATTTAAAAATTCTTATGAAAGACTTGAAGAAAAATTATAATGTAGAGAGGATTACCATACAATCAGGCGGAACATTGAATGGAGAATTTTTAAGAGGTAATTTAATTGACTATGTAAATATTGTAATTGCACCAATTTTAGTAGGAGGAAAAAATACAAGCACATTAATAGATGGAAAGTCAATTACAAAAATAGATGAATTAAATCAGCTAAAAGCATTAGAGTTGTTAGAAAATAATGTATTAGAAAATTCATACATACAACTAAAATATAAAGTTTTATAGGTAAAGGTATAAAATGTTTAAAAAAATATATATAGAAATAACAAACATATGCAATTTAAAATGCAAATTTTGCCCAGAAACAACTAGAACTAAACAGTTTATGAGTGTAGAAGATTTTGAGGAAGTAGTAAGAAAAATAGCTAAGTTTACTAATTTAGTATGCTTACATGTAAAAGGTGAACCATTGCTACATAGCAATTTAGAAGAGCTTTTAAAGATATTAGAAAAATATAATTTAAAAGCAAATATAACAACAAACGGAACATTATTAAAAGATAAATTGGATATAATAAATAATTCAAAATCAGTTAGGCAAATTAATATATCATTACATAGTAGTACACAAAATGAATTATTTGGTAAACAGTATTTAAAGGACATTTTTGAAAGTGTAGAAAAACTAGAAAACATAATTATTTCATATAGACTATGGAATTTAAAAACTATTAAAGAAAATGATATAAATTGCAAGATAATACAAGAAATATCAGATTATTATAATATAGAAAACCTAAGAGAAAAGCTAACTAGAAATGAGTTTCTCAAGATAAGAGATAATATTTTTATCAATCAAGATACCGAATTTACATGGCCTAATATAGAAAATGAACCTATAATTGAAAATGGAAGATGCCTTGCATTAAAAGAACAGATAGGTATATTAGTAGATGGAACTGTTGTGCCATGCTGTTTAGATAATAATGGAGATATACCATTAGGAAATATATTAGAAGAAACTATGGAAGACATACTAAATAAAAATAAGACAAATGAAATTAAAAGAAATTTTGAAAATCAAATTATAACTTGTAACCTATGCAAGACATGTGGATTTCTAAAAAGATTAGAAGAAAAAAGAAATAAAGGAGCTTAATATGATTGATTTTAGAAAAGCTGAAGAAAGTTTTAAAAATTATTTAAAAGATTATGATATTGAAGATGGAAATATTAAATTAAAGATAAGACATACATACGAAGTAGTTCAAAAAAGTGAATATATTGCAAAAGGATTAAACTTAGATGGGGAAGATATTGAACTTGCAAAATTAATAGGTTTATTACATGATATCGGAAGGTTTGAACAAGTAAAACAAACTAGTGATTTTATAGATAATGACGAATTTGATCATGCAGATTATGGAGTAAAGGTATTATTTGAAAATGGAATGATACGAGACTTTATAGATGATAATAAATATGACGACATAATCAAAAAGACAATATATAATCATAATAAATACAAAATAGAAGAAGGACTTAATGAAAAAGAACTATTACATAGCAAAATTATAAGAGATGCAGATAAACTTGATAATTTTAGAGTAAAAGAAAAAGAACACTTTAGAAATATTTTTCCTAGTGTATATAACCCAGAAACATTAGAATATGAAAAAATATCAGATAATGTATATGATGCAATAATGAGTAAGCAATGCGTTAAATCATCAGATAGAAAAACACAAATTGACTATTGGATTTGTTTTATAGGATTTATATTTGATTTGAACTTTGACATATCATTAAATTATATTAAAGAAAAAAATTATATAGATATTGTAATAGATAGAATAGATTACAAAAACAACGAAACAAAAGAAAAGATGGAACAAATAAGAAAAGTTGCAAATAATTTTTTAGAGATAAAAAAGTAATGAATATATATGGAGTAATAAGGAACAATGAATAGATTATTAAGAACAGGGTTTGATACGTTTGTAACATCCATAACACCAATTGCAATATGGTTTTTACTTGGAGTATTGATAGATAGAAATTTAATTAATATATTTACACTAATATATCCTGTACAATTTATTATAAGTAGTATAAGAAGTATTTTTGGAGTAGGAGCTAATATAAGTGCAATTAGGGATAAAACAAAAGAAAGCGTATTTTCAGGAATTATATGTGGAGCAACATTAGGTTTTATAATACTTGGATATATAATTCTTAATATAGATAAATATATAAATTTTATGAATATGGATAGCAACATATATAGAACATTTGCAATATATGCAGTTGCACAGATGTTTTTACAATTACTATTAAATCTTTCTTTATGCAAATTGTACTATGAAAATAAGCATAAAATTGCAAATAAATGTAGCTTTACATTTAATTTAATTAATTTCTTATCATTAATAATTATGAGTATTATAACTAAAAATCAGATACAAATAACAATTATTTCATTTATAATTACGGCAATATTTGTTTTAATAATTATGTTTAAAACTATAGAAAAAACGAAATTTAAGATAAATGTCCTTAGCTGTATAAAATATGATTCTGCATATTTGTTTGCTGAAATAAGCATGTTTATTATATATTTATTTGGATTTAAAAACTCATTTGATTTTGGAGAAAAGTATATTTTAGCGATATCTTTTTCTACTTTAATAACAGATACACAGTGGGATATTTCAAATGCAGTAATAACAGTAGCACAAATTGATATAGCAAAAAATGTCTTTTCATATAAAGAACATATAAAAAATAGTAAAAAATTAATATGTGGATTAATAGGAACAAGCATTGTAATGGGAGCTATTTTATATCCGATTTATAATGTAGATATAAAAGCTACATTAATTATAACAGGAATTGAGCTAATGAGTATGTACATGTATCCTATCTATATAACAAAACTAACATATATACAAATAGAACATTCTGCTTTAAAGGCAACTATACATAAACAAATTTCAAATTTTATAAGAATAATTTGTTCTTTTATATTATTACCATTTTGTACATCTATAGGATTAGCCTTTTCTGTGGTATACCAACTTATTACAACAAGTATTATAATAAATAAAAATAAAATTAATATGGAAATGAGGAAAGCTTAAAGTATGAAAAATGAAAATAAGATTGTAATTTGGGACTGGGGAGGAATAGTATCAAGCCACCATAAAGGTGAATATAATTGTTATACTTCAAGAATAGATACGATTAAGAAATTGAATAAAAAAACAAAAGAACTAGACGATGAAACTATTTGCAAAATGTGGGATGAATGTAGTCGTGATGAAAACGGCAAATATATTTCAGAGGTAATAATAAATGAAGATATACAAAAATGGTTTGAAAGAATAAAAGCAAAATTTGGTTTAGAATGTAGTTATGATAAGTTCTATAAAGTCTATCAAGAAGAAACTGATAAAATAGTATATTACAAAGATGTTGTTTCGTTTGCACATAGCCTAAAGAGTAAATGCAAAATAGGAATTTTATCTAATTTAACTTTATTAGATAAAAACAGAATAAATAAACACTATAATTTATCAAAATTTGATTTTGTATGGTTATCATTTGAATTAGGTTGTAGAAAACCAGATGAAAAAATATATAAAATTGTTGAAGAACAATGTAAAATACCAAAAGAAAACATATTATTCATAGATGATACACCAGCAAATATAGAAACAGCAAAACAAATGGGATGGAATGTCTGTTTAGCAACAGGATTAGAATTTGATAAAATTAAAAAAAGTGTATATAATTTTTTAGAAATAGAAGGAGATAAAATATGATAAATAAAAATGAAATTTTTCCTATTGGAATTGGAACTTGGAAAATTGATTATGAAAACATCGGAAATGATATGGAAGGATTAATACATTCTTATAAAGAAGGACAGAACTACTTATCATTATATATGTTATACAATAATGGAGAAGTTGTAAGAAGTTTAAAAGACTATGTAAATAAATTAGATAGAGAAAAGATATTTATAAATGTTAACATAGAACCCACAATAGAAAAAGTAGAAGATATAGAAAAACAATTAAATGAGTATTTAGAGATATTAAATCTTGAATATGTAGATAACATACAACTCCATACACCCAAAGCAACAAAATTAGAATTATTAGATACATATAAAGAAATGAAAAGATTAGTTAATATAGGAAAAGTTAGATATCTCGGAATAAGTAATTGTAATTTAGAACAACTAAAAGAAATAAATGAAAAAATAAAATTAGACTTTTTTGAAGGTGTATATAATTTAGAATGTAAGACAAATGAACATATTGGAATCTTAGACTATTGTAAAGAAAACGACATTACTTTTATAGCATATCAAGCATTAAGAAGAAATAGAACAGCAGAAAGAAAATATCCAGTATTATTGGAATTAGCAGAGAAATATAAAAAGACTCAAAATCAAATCATTCTTAATTGGATTATAAAGGAAAAGGGAATAAAACCATTAATAAAATGTACTAATGTTGAGAGAATTAATGAGAATTTATCATCATTAGATTTTGAAATGGAGAAAAAAGATTATGAAAAATTAAATAGTTTTGAAAGCGAAGAATTCAACAATATAAAAATAGACTGGTATGGAACAGGAGATGGAGTAACAATAGATCAATTACCTAATCAGTTTTAATATAAAAGAGGAGAAGAGAGAATGGAAAATAAAGAATTAGAAAAAGAAATAGAAAAAATAAAAGAAAGAAATAAAAAAGTAGAACTTGATAAAAAATGGGAAACATGTTGGACAAGAAGAATATGCATATGTTTATTGACATATATTGTTGTAGTAATATATTCTATTATTACTAATAAAATTAGCAATATAGCATTAAGTTCATTAGTTCCAGTAATAGGATTTACATTATCTACATTATCATTAAAACTTATAAGAAATATATGGGAAAAACATATTAAAAAATAATATTGTTTTTTAATATAGAATATAGCAGTTATTCAAATAGGAATTTTTAATAAACTACTATTAAAATCAATTGATTTCTGATATAATATATGAAAAATAAAAGGAGATAAATTATATGGAACATAATATTTATTTTGACAACAATGCTACAACTGAATGTGATACAGAAATAGTAGAGGCAATGTTACCGTTTTTAAGAGAAAGGTATGGCAATCCTAGTAGTATATACTCATTTGGTAGAGAAAGTAAAGATGCAATGACAGAAGCTAGAAATAATATTGCAGAATTGTTAAATGCGAATCAGAATGAAATTATATTTACCAGTTGTGCTAGTGAAAGTAATGTAACAGCGATTATGAGTGCGGTAAAAAATAATCCTGATAAAAAGCATATTATTACAACTAAAGTTGAACATGCATCCATAATGGAAACCATGAAATATTTAGAAACATTAGGATATGAGATTACATATTTATCAGTAAATACTAAAGGACAAATAGATTTATCAGAATTAGAAAATGCAATAAAGAAAGATACTATGTTAATAGCTGTAATGATGGCAAACAATGAGATAGGTAACATTTATCCAATTAAAAAAATAGGAAAAATTGCAAAAGAACATAACATATTATTCCATTGTGATGCAGTGCAGGCAGTTGGAAAGGTAAAGATAGATGTTAAAGAACTAAATGTAGATACCTTATCATTATCAGGTCATAAAATACACACTCCAAAAGGGATTGGCGCTTTATATGTTAAAGAGGGAATTCCATATACTCCACTAATTTTTGGACATCAAGAAAAAAATAGAAGAGGTGGAACTGAGAATGTTCCATATATAGTAGGACTAGGAAAAGCTGCAAAATTGATAATAGAAGATAATTACGAAAGTAACAAAAAAATAGAAAATCTAAGAAATAAATTAGAAAAAGAAATAAAAGACAATATAGAAGATGTTATTATTTATGGAGACATAGATAATAGGCTACCAAATACTTCAAGTATAGCTTTCAAAGGTGTTAAAGCAGAAGAACTGCTTTTAATGTTAGAAGCGTTTAATATATATGTTTCAACAGGTTCAGCATGTAATTCAGAAATAGCAGAGCCTTCACATGTATTAACAGCATGCAGAGCAGATATGAAAAATTATAGTCCAATAAGAATAAGTTTGAGTAAAAACAATACTGAAGAAGAAGTCGAAACATTTGTGAAAAGAATTATAAATATAGTGAGTCAGATAAGAAAGAGAGGATAAGAATATGCCTGTATTAATTAATTTAAAAATTTGTGATAATGCAAAAGAATGTGGAGGAGTTGCAGTATGCCCAACTGGTGCAATAACATTTGATGAAGAAAAAGAAACATTAGTTATAGATAATAACAAATGTATTTCTTGTGGACAATGTGAAAATGAATGTCCTATTGGCGCAATAAGAGTAGCAAAAGATGAAAATGAATATAAAAAGATAAAAGAAGAAATTGATAATGACCCAAGAAAAACAAAAGACTTATTTGTTGATAGATATGGAGCAGCACCATTATCAGAATTCTTTATGCTAGAAGCGGAAGAAATAGAACAAAAAATAGATACAGATAAAATAGTTCTAATTGAATTATATAATGATGATTCTATACAATGTTTATTAAAATCAATACCAATTAAAGAATTAGTAAAAGACTTACCAGATACTACTGTCTTTTATAAAGTAGAAAGTAAAAAAGAAATAGAAGAAAAATATGAAATAAAAGAACTACCAGCACTTCTTATTTTTAACAAAGGCAGTTTACTAGGAAAAATTGAAGGCTATTATACAGATGATAACAAAAAAGAAATGATAGAAAAGATTAAATCAACAGTAAATAACTAAAAGTTATTTAGAAAGGGAAAATATGAATATAACAATTGAAATGGCGTGTTCTATAAATGGAATAATTGCAGCAGAAGATGGAAATGAAGATTTTTTATCTTACAGAGGCTGGGAAATAATGATAGAATTTTTAAAAGACTATGATGTGCTTATATGGGGTAGAAAGACTTGGGATAATATATTGTTATGGGGAAATGAATATATAGAAGATTTAAAGGATACAAATATAATTATTCTAAGCCGCAATAATAATGAAAGTGAATTACCTAACGTTACTTATTGTACTTCAGTTGAAGAATGTTTAAATTTGTGCAAACAGTTAAACTATAAAAAAATATTTATATCTGGTGGGGCAACAATAAACAATGCATTTATGGAAAAAGGAATTGTTGATAATATTATATTAAACTATAATCCATATATATTAAACAAAGGAATTCCTTTATTTGAAGGCAAATATTTCGAAAATAAATTAAAACTTGAGAAAGTTGTAAAAGAAAAAGAAGGAATAGTGCAAGTACATTATAGTATTATAAAGTAGTAAATAAAGGAGATAAAAACAAAATGATTGATTTACATATGCATACTGTTTATTCTGATGGAGATAAAACAGTAGCAGAAATATTAAAACTCTGTGAAGATAAAAAATTAGAATATATTTCAATAACAGACCATGATTCATGCAAACAATATGAAGATGAAGCCATAAAAAATAATACAATATTTACAGGAAATATTATTAAAGGATCTGAATTACAGGCTGTATTTGGAAATAAAAAATTTGAGATATTGGCATATAATATTGATACAAATATAATGAGCAAATGGCTAGAAAAATATTATTCAGAGGAAAAATTAATTGAAAAACAAAAAATAGGATATGAAAAACTACTAGATATTTTTGATAAACAAGGAATTGTATATGAAGAAAAAAACATAGAAAAACCAAAAAAAGCAACAGAGTTTATTGAGAAGTTTGTATATGCAGAGGCAATGAGACATCCTGAAAATTATGATAAAATAGGAGAAGGAACAAAAAGCTATGATGTCTTTTACAGAAAATGTATAACTAACATCGAAAGCCCATTTTTTATAAAACCAGTAGGAAGACCGGAATATAAAGAAGTAATAGACATTATACACAAAGCAGGAGGCAAGGCTTTTTTAGCACATCCAATCGAATATGAATTTGAAAATATACTAGGATTTATAGATGAATTAAAAAGTGTAGCCAAACTTGATGGAATAGAGTGTTTCCATCCATCTGCGAACAAACAGCAAAGAGAAATGTTGCTAGAATATGCAAGGACAAACAGTTTATATATTAGCGGTGGTAGTGATTACCACGGAAAACTAAAACCAGATATAGAAATTGGAATTGGCAGAGGAGATATAAATATTTCGAAAGAAATACTAGAGTGGTTATAAAAGGAGGTTTTGTATGAGTAAAGTATTACAAATAAGAACAGTTGGAGATCCAATATTGGGAACTAAATGTGAGGAAGTAGATGTAAATAACATTACTCCAGAAATCTTAGAAGAAATAGAAGATCTAAAAGAAACCTTAAATTTTACAGAAGGATTTGGTATTGCAGCACCACAAGCAGGAATAAATAGAAGAATTGTTATCATTCAAGTTGATAAAGAAAAATGTTGTTATAAAGGTTGTGAGGATATTCCAACAACAGTAATGATAAATCCAACATGGAGAAAATTATCAGAAAATACTGACATAACATATGAAGGATGCCTAAGTGTGCCAGACCTGAGAGGAAAAGTAGAAAGATATACACATATTGAAGTAACGTATTATAATGAACATGAAGAAAAAATAGTTAGAGAAGCTAAAGATTTTACAGCAAGAGATATACAACATGAATGTGATCATTTAGATGGAATTGTATTTTTAGAAAGAGTAAAAGAACATAATGGATTTGCAACAGCAGATAATATAAGAAAATATGACTTAAGGAAGGAAGAATAAATATGCAAGACTTTAATTATCATTCACATACATATAGATGTAAACATGCAGATTTGGACTTTCAAGATGAAGAATATATAAAAGACTATATAAAAATGGGTTTCAGAAAAATAGCTTTTACAGATCATTGCCCTGAGAAAAATGAAATAGATAAAAGACAAAATATGCGAATGTCATATAAAGGAAGAACAGAATATTTGACTACAATAAGAACATTAGCAGAAAAGTATAAAGATAAAATTGAAATTAAAGTGGGATATGAAGTTGAATACTTACCAGGGGAGGAAGAAAATTTAAAAGAGCTAAAAGAAGAAACTGATAAAATTATATTAGGACAACATTTTATATATGATGATAATAAAAACTTAAAAATATTTGGAGAAAAGAGAGGCTTTTCAGATGAAGAAATAACAAGATATGGAAAATATCTTGAAGAAGCAATGAAACTTGGAATACCGGATATAATTGCACACCCAGATATTTATATGCTAGATAGAGAAGGCTTTGGAGAAACGGAAAGTACAACAGCACATATTATTTGTAAAGCAGCAGAAAGATATAATATACCTTTGGAAATAAATTTAAATAAAATATTTTTAAGATTATTTTATATAAATGGTACAATAAAACATTTATCTCCAGAAGAAAAGAAGCAAAGGTTTAATCTAATAAAATATCCTTGTAAGCAGTTTTGGGAGATTGCTTCACAATATAACATAAAAGTTTTATATGGATTAGATGCTCATCATAGAGGGCAAATACTATTATGGGAAGAACTTGTAGAGTTAGCAAGAGAAATATTAGGAGAAGAACTAATACAAAAATTAAATTTTATAGAAGAATAAATTTTAAGGGAATTACTATAACTTAAGTAATTTCCTTGTATTTTGCTTATGTAAGTGATATAATATAAAACAATCTTAATATTGAAAATAAGGAGGCAACAGCAATGCTCAGATATATCTTAGCATTTATTCCACTGGTAGGAACTACTGTTGGAGCGGTCTTAGGAACAGTGGACCACTTGAGCAGTAACTTCGAGAAACAAGAGGATACGCTAGTGGCTGCTGCCACAGGGATACTATGTTCAATTGCGTTAAATCTGTTTTTTGAAGCATATGAAAGCATTCACTGGACACTGTTCATCGGCGTAGCAATCGGCTTTTTTTTAATGCTCGGTTTAAATTCTTTGGCACACAAAAACAATCTTAGCGTTCGGCACAAACTGTTTTGGGCAATGCTCATTCACAATGTACCAGAGGGGATGGTAATCGGAATTTCTCTTGCAGACAAAAATGTTTTACCGGCAACCTTTTCGTTAGTTTTTAGCATTTCTCTGCAAAATATACCAGACGGATTAGTGGTATCAATGCCACTGGTTAGCAAAGACGGAAAAAGGAACGCAGCACTTTTCGGCATATTTTCTGGCGTAGTGGAACCTATTGCATCTATTTTGATAATCATTACTGCTGGAAGATTAAGCAACATTCAGGCATTTGAACCACTGTTAATCGGATTTTCTCTTTCGGCAATTATTATGATTGCAATAGAATTGCTGAAAGAATGCAAAAACAAAAAAATCGTATTGATTACAGCAATTATAACCACTGTGTTTAACGGTATTCTTGGATAAGAGGCAAGGGGAGCGACAAGTGTCGCTCCCTTTTGCTTTTTTAGAAAAATGAAATATAAGCTCTTTATTTTTGATATATCTTATGATAGAATGAATCATATTGTTGGAAGGGTGATAAAATGAAAAATGTAGCTATATTTGGCTCAACAGGTTCAATAGGAGAAAGTACTTTAAATGTAATTAGAGAAAATAAGGAGTTATTTAATGTAGTAACCTTAGTAGCAGGGAAAAACATAAAGAAACTAATAGAACAAATAGAAGAGTTCAAGCCAAAAAATGTTTATATCATAGATAAAGAAAACAGTGAAAAATTAAAAGAATTGTATAAAGATATAAATGTATTTTATGGAGAAGAAGGAATGGAAGAAATATCTAAATTAATCGACTATGATATTTCAATTTCTGCATTGGTTGGAATAGCTGGGCTTAAGCCAACATATAACATGATAAAGAATGGCAAAACAGTAGCATTAGCAAATAAAGAAGTATTAGTTGCAGGTGGAGAACTAATAATGAAAACAGCTAAAGAAAATGGTGCAAAGCTACTTACAGTAGATAGTGAACATAGTGCAATTATGCAATGTTTAAATGGAGAAGAAAATAACCCAATCGATAAAATATTATTAACTGCCTCAGGAGGACCATTCTTTGATAAAGAAATAACAGATGATATTACTGTAGAACAAGCATTAAATCATCCAACATGGAGTATGGGACCAAAAGTAACAATAGATTCTTCAACAATGATGAATAAGGGATTTGAAATAATAGAAGCTAAATGGCTATTTGATGTAGAACCAGAACAAATTGAAGTAGTTGTACACAGAAAAAGTTTAGTACATTCAATGGTTCAATTTAAAGATGGAACAATAATGGCAAATATAGGACCAAAGTCAATGCAAATTCCTATAGCATATGCATTAAACTATCCAAATCGTTTACAAAATAACATTGAAAAGTTAGATTTATTTGAAGTAGTAGATTTAAAATTTGAAAAGCCAGATTTAAATAAATTCAAATGCTTAAAATTAGCATATGAAGCAATAAAATGGGGACATTCATATCAGGTAGTGTTAAATGCAGCAAATGAAGTTTTAGTAGATAGCTTTTTGAACAAAAAAATAAAATATACAATGATACCAAATGGAATAGAAAAAATAATGAAAATGTATGAATTAAGAAAACTAGAGACTGTTGATGAGATTTTAAATTTTGATAAAGAAGTTAGAGAAAAGACAAGAGAGTTAATAGCTAATAAAATGTAAAAAATAGAGAGACTTTAAGAAGATAAGTTCACATAATTGACAAATAAGATTTAATCTGTTATAATACCATACAGTAAGAGAGGTAAAAAATGGAATTAAGAATATTTTTAAACAGTGAATTACATCACCATTGTAGGAGCTTGTAACTATAATACTTAAAAAAGTATGTAGGTACAGGCTAAAAATACTGTGCCTACAATAGTTTAAAAATATGATAATATATGAAACTATATGTAGGAAATTTCTATATATAGTTTTTTTATATGCATTTTATTTTTCAAAATTAATAATTAGGAGGAGAATATGAAAGAAGAAATTAAAGAACTTACAAGTTTAGAAGATTTTAAAATAGTATATGGAGTATTTTCAGGACCACCATATAATGAAAAGTATACAGAAGAAGAACTAGAAGAAATTTTTATGGAATATCAGGCAAAAGGATATATCTATGGTGCATACAGGAATGACCAATGTATTGGCTTAATTGCTCTAGAAAGAGGTGTAAAAGCTGACCAACCAGTTAGCTTTCAAGATGAAAATGTAATGTATTTGGCAGATGTTGCAGTATTAGACGAATATAGAAGAAAAGGTGTAGGTAATCAACTTATGTGGTATGGAGTTATGAAATCTAAAGCGTTAGGATATGAAAGAATGTATATGAGAACTTTAGAAAATGGATCTATGTCATATGGAATTGCTTTAAAAGTAGGATTTAAACAAATACCAGGTTCTTTTCAATCTGTAGAAAAGGAAAGAATGGATGGTAGAGTAGATAGTATGCAAAATATATTTTTAGATATTGATTTAAAATCTTTAAATAGAAGTGATTTACAAAATGGAATAAAATTGGTAAGTCCAGAAAAAAGCATTGAAAGATAAATTAGTGGAGGTAAATAATGTTAAATGTTGAAGAAGTTTTAGGAAATTTAGTAAGATATAATACAATAAAAGATAAGGAAAATAAACAGATGTTAGATTATATAGAAAAAGAATTAAATTCAATAGGATTTAAAACAGAGCAAAAAGACAAAATATTAATTATGAGTAATAAAGAAAATCAATCAATAGGATTTTTAGGACATACAGATACTGTTGAAGCTACATCTGAATGGAAATATGAAAAATTTAAACTGACTAAAGTAGAAGATAAGCTATATGGATTAGGTGTCTGTGATATGAAAGCAGGAATAGCAGCAATTATTGCAGCTATATCACAGATCAATTTTGATAATTTAAATAAAGGAATAAAATTATACTTTTCTTATGATGAAGAAATTGGATTTTCGGGAATTAAAGATATCATAGAATATGAAGAAAAATTCCCCAAAAGAATGATAATAGGAGAACCGACAAATAATGAAATTATTGTAGGAAGCAAAGGTCTAATAGAATATAAGATTTCATTTGCAGGAATAAAAACTCATTCTAGTACACCTGATAAAGGCAAAAATGCGATAATGAGTGCAATATCATTTATAAATGAACTAAATGATTTCTATACGAATGAAATACAGAAAATTCAAAATCTAAATTTTGAAATTCCATATACAACAATGAATGTAGGGAAAATAAATGGAGGAACAGAAATTAATTCAGTACCAGATTTCTGCGAAGTTTTAGTAGATTTTAGGACAATAGGTAAAGAAGCAGAGATTAAAATAGAAGAAAAGATAGAATATTTACAAAAAAGGTATATAGCAAATATTACACAAATAAATAAGCTTCCAGCTTTTTTTAATAAATCTAATATATCTAGTAAAACTTGTAATTTTATTACAGAAGCTAGTTTTATAGAAAGTAACTGTATAATATTAGGAGCAGGTCCAGTAACTGCACATGAGGTAAATGAATATATATCTATTAATAGCTTATATGAACTAGTTGAACAATATAAAAAGCTTATTTTGGAGAATTGTAAATAGTATAAGATTGAAAAATAAATTATTTTATGATAAATTATAAGAAAAATATATACTGGAGAAAATATATGAAAAGAGAAGAAATTATAAAATATTGTTTAGAATTACCAAATACATATGAAGATTATCCATTTCCAGAAGACACATTCTCAACAGTAATGAAGCATACTAGTAATAATAAGTGGTTTGCATTACTAATGAATGTGAAAGGGGAATTGTATCTTAATGTTAAAACAAATCCAGATTATTCAGACATACTAAGAAATACTTATAGTTATATAATTCCAGCATACCATATGAATAAAGAACATTGGAATACTATAATTATAGACAAAAACGTTGATAAAAATATTGTAAAAGAATTGCTTGAACAAAGTTATGAATTAACTAAAAAATAGATATTAAATTAAAAGGAGACACAACATTTTAAGTTGTGTCTCTTTTGTAAAATTAATCTTTTGCCTGTGATAAGTTTTGAGTAATTTTTTTGTATGCTTCAAGAATTGAAGCATAATTTTTTAAAATATAATCTTTTTCAGTTTGAGCCATAACAAGCAGAAATTCTTTACTAGGCTCAGCTTCAGGAACTTTGCAATCTGTAGTTTCAATAAATTTTCTAAGCGTTGGATAGATTGATTTCCTATTTTCATCAGGAATATTAGTTACTTGTCCTAAAGAACTAAGTCTTGCTCCAGTATATTGTAAAGCTTCTTCTTGATGTTCTATAGGGCATTGCTTTAAATATGATTTTAATGCTACGTCATGTTTCATACCAATTGAAATGTAATCTTCCAAGTGAATTCCTTGTATAGTTCTTATCATAAAATCAATAACTCCAAAATGGTCAATAGAAGTTTGACTGTTTTCATTTGGATAAGGTTTAGTTTTTAAAGACTCTAAGTAATTAATTTGTTCTTGAGCAGAGGCGTAATCTACATCTCCAATATTAAAAGATTTTTGATGTTTTTCAATTTCTTTCTGGATTTGCTCTATTACTCTAGTTTCTTCTAATTTTAAATATGCAGAGTAAAGAAGACCATCTTCATTTGGTTGAGATTCCAATGCACGTGCATATTTTAATATTACTGGAAGTTCAGCTTCTTGAATATCATCTCCCAACAATGAAAGAACTTTAGCAAGAGGGTCAGAATCTTCTCTAGATTTCATAAATTCAGCAATAGATTCTCTTTTTTCATATGCTGAATCAACATCTTTAACACCATCTAATGTTGCTAATCTACTTTGCAGAATACTACCTAAAAAACGAAGTTCGACTTCAGAACAACCACTAATATCAATAGTTTTTGGAATAGCATAATTTAGTTGCTTATAATTAATACCATTTTCAGTTACTAAAGTATCTTTCAATTTCATTAAATCAGATTTTATATAATCGACAACAGTAAAAATACTAGGGTTTAATATTAAACCTGGATGATTTTTAGCTAAAGCTTCTAATCTTGCTTTTGTAGATATTTTTGAACCATTCAAATTTTGAGGTTCAGCGTCGAATGGAGCATTGATAGCAGCATCCATCGCTTGAACTAAATTTCTAAAATAATCAATACCTTTTTGTTTTAAATCGTCACCTTTAAATGTTGCAAGTTCAATCCTTTCGCCAGAAACATTATTTCTACAAAAACTATAAGTTAAAACACCATCTCTTGTAGAAGTAAATATTTGAGTTGGGGCATTAGGGGCTAAAAATAAATTATCTTCTGTAATTATTGGCTGTAGAGCAGAAGGGTCAACCCTCAAATCTGCTATTGTTGATGAACGTTGTACACTTGCTCCAGTGCGTTCTTGTGTTCCTTCTGGTAATGCAGGAACCTTCTTTCTTCTTAAAAAATCAAAAAATCCCATAATTTTATCTCCTGTAAAAAATTTATAAATAGATTTTAACATATAGATAAATTATTAGCAATATATGTTTTAAAAAAATATGTACTATTTTACATTTTTTGTGATATAATTTTTAAAAATTTGAAATAAGCAAAGGAGAAAAAATGATAAGATTTGATTGTGACTATACAGAAGGTGCATGTGAAGAAATAATAAATGTACTAAAAGAAACAAATATGGAACAAACGCCAGGGTATGGAACAGATATATATTGCGATGAAGCAAGAGCAAAAATAAGAAAAATTTGTGAATGTCCCAAAGCATCTGTTGAATTTTTAGTAGGAGGTACACAAACTAATACGATTGTAATAAGCTCAATATTAAAACCATACCAAGGTATTATATCTGCAGATGATCGGACATATTAATGTACATGAAACAGGTGCAATAGAAAATACAGGACATAAAGTATTAGCAATTAATGCTCCTAATGGGAAGATAACAGCAAAGCAGATAAAGGAAACATGTGATAACTATATAAATGACGAAAAAAAAGAACATATAGTACAACCAGGGATGGTATATATATCGCAACCTACAGAAAATGGACTGTTATATAGAAAGGAAGAATTAGAAGAACTGTATGGCGTTTGCAAAGAATATGATATTCCATTATACATAGATGGAGCAAGACTAGGATATGGAATGATGTCTCCTCAAAATGATATGTATATGTCAGATATAGCAGAAAACTGCGATGTGTTCTATATAGGAGGAACTAAAATTGGAGCATTATTTGGAGAGGCAGTTGTAATTACAAATAATAAATTTAAACAGGATTTTAGATATAATATGAAACAAAAAGGTGGAATGTTAGCAAAAGGACGAATATTAGGAATACAATTCTGTGAGCTTTTTAGTAATAATTTGTATTTCAATATATCGAAACATGCAATAGACATGGCAATGAAAATAAAAGATGCACTAACCAGTAAAGGATATAAGTTCATGTATGATTCATATACAAATCAACAATTTCCTATACTACCCAATAATATAATTGATGAATTAAGGAAGAAATATGAATTATGCTTTTGGAAAAAAGTTGATGAAGACCATAGTGTAATTAGAATTTGTACTAGCTGGGCAACTAAAAATGAAAACGTAGAACAACTGATTAATGATATAAAGTGAGTAAACAAATAATAAATTTTTGAATAATATAATGTAACTATATACTATAAAAGTAAAAAAAAATGACAAATTTTGATAAAATATCTAAAAAAGTTTGCTAAAACAAAAAACTTGTGATATAGTATAGAAGTAATAAAAAATAAAAGAAGGGGTGATAAGCGTGGAAGAAGAATTTAAAGAGAAAAAATCTTTTAATTGGAAAAAATATCTTCCATTTATAGGAATTGCAGTAGCAGTTATCCTAGTAATCGTATTATTAGTAGCATTATTTGGGGGAGGACCTAAAAAAGCAGTAAAGAAATTTGTAAAAGCTATGGACAAAGGAAATGCATCAAAATTAGTTGATTGTATAGATTTTGCAGGTTCAGAGGCTTGGAGCTATAAATATATGGACGATTTTGATAAAGATGACTATGATGATTTCAAAGAAGCCTATAAAGATGTTGATAAAGATGACATAAAAGACATGAAAAAAGAAGCAAAAGACGAGTTCAAAGATCAATTTGAAGAAATAAAAGAAAATTATAAATCTTATAAAATGAAAGTAGAAAAAATTAAAGATACTGAAAAATTAGGAAAAGATTTATATAAAGTAAAAGCTAAAATTTCTATATTAGCAAAACCAAAAGATAAAGATGATGATGAATTAGATGATTCATCAACACTAACATTTATAGTATATAAAGGAAAAGTAATTTATACAAGCTTATTCTAATTGAAATACTTAAAGAACGTATAGAGTCAATGAATTCTATACGTTTTTTTATGGTTAGAAATTTGATAAATGTTCATCATTATGATAGAATAAAGCAAAATAAAAGAATGGGAGAATTTTATGAAAGTAGCAATTGGTCAAGATAGTCATAGGATAGATTATGAAGACAAAGAAAAACCGCTAATGATTGGTGGGATTGAATTTGAAGAACCATATTCATTACTAGGAAACAGTGATGCAGATGTTGTTCTACACGCAATAACAAATGCAGTTTCAGGGATTACCTGTAAAAACATACTTGGAAAAATTGCAGACGATATGTGCAAGAGTGAAATAACAGATAGTGAGCAATATTTAAAAGAAGCTCTTAAATATTTGAAAGAGAAAATTCTACATATTTCAATATCTATAGAATGCTTAAAACCTAAAATAACTCCAAAAATTTCAGAAATGAGAAATAACATAGCAAGGATACTAAATGTAAAAGAAGATAATGTAGGAATAACTGCAACAACTGGAGAGGGTTTAACTGAATTTGGAAAAGGAAATGGAATAAGCGTATTTGCCTGCATTACAGTAGAATAAAAAGGAGTTTTATATGGATAAAATATATATGAAAGCAAGAGCAAAGATAAATTTGAACTTAGAAATACTTGGAAAACGACCAGATAATTATCACAATTTGAAATCAGTATTTCAAAAAATAAATTTATATGATGAAATATATGTAGAAAAAGATGAAAGTAATGAATGTGAAATTCAAACTAACATAGGAAATTTAGATAGTAAAGATAATATAATTTATAAAGCATATGTAAAACTAAAAGAAATATATCCTCAAATTACAGGGGTAAAAGTTAACTTAAACAAGAGAATTCCTATGGAAGCAGGAATGGCAGGAGGAAGTACAGATTGTGCTAGCTTTATATTATGTATAAATAAATTATTTTCCTTAAATATGAGCAAAGAAGAAAGAGAAAATATAGGAAAAAGCCTAGGTGCAGATGTAGTACCATGCTTTTATAATAGAGCATTACTTGCAGAAGGAATAGGTGAAATAATTACTCCAATAAATACTAATTTCAAGTACTATATAGTAATTATAAAGCCACAGATATCATGTAGTACAAAAGAAATGTTTAAAAAAATAGACGAAAAGGGAGAAGTTTTACAGAAAGAAAATTCAGAGAACATTATAAAATCACTTGAAAACAATAATATAGAATTGCTTTCAGAAAATTTATATAATATATTTGAAGAAGTCATGGATAAAAAAGAAATGATTGAAGAGATAAAAGATGAATTAATTAGGTATGGAGCAATAAGTAGTTTATTAACAGGTTCTGGTTCATGTGTATTTGGTTTATTTAAAAATAAAGAAACAGCAAAATATGCATATAATAAATTAAAATTTAAACACCAAACATATATATGTACATCATATAATTCAAAAAGGGAGATAAAAATATGATAAATGGAAAAAGCGTTACAGCCATAATATTAGTTGCGGGAAATAGTACTAGATTTGGGAAAAATACAAATAAAAATTTAGAATTAGTAAAAGGAAAATCAATTCTATCATACAGTTTAACTGCATTTGATGAGAATAAATATATTGATAATATAATAGTAACACTAAAAGAACAAGATATGCAGGAAATTAAAAAGATAATAGAAAAAGAAAATTTAAAAAAAGAAGTAAAAATAGTAATTGGTGGAAATAGTAGACAAGAATCAGTATATAATAGCATAAGTCATACAAGTGCTGACATTGCAATAATTCATGATGGAGCAAGACCAGCAATAAAACAAAAATACATATCAGAATGTATAGAAAGTATGGAAAAATTTGAAGGAGCAACAGTAGGTGTAAAGTCAAAAGATACAATAAAAATAGCAGATGACAATAATATTATTACAAGTACCACAAAAAGAAGTAACACATGGATTATACAAACTCCACAATGTTTTGATAGAAAAACATTATTAGATATGCATGAAAAATTTAAAAGTGAAGAAGTAACAGATGATTGCATGTTACTTGAAAAAGGTAATTACAAAGTAAAGATTATAGAAGGAGACTATACAAACATTAAAGTAACGACAGCAGAAGATATTAATATAATAAAAGAATTTCTATAAAAAATGTGAGGGCGATTATAATCGCCCTTTTTACTATTCAAAGAATATTTTCCCATCAGATAATTCTTTAATTCTAGCCAAAGAATAAACATCATAACCTTTTTCATCTAAAGACTTTCTTCCAGGTTGAAAAGATTTTTCTATAACTATTCCAATTCCAGCAACTTTAGCTCCAAGTTCTTCTATTAGTCTAATAGCACCATTAGCAGCTTCGCCATTGGCTAAGAAATCATCAATAATTAAAATATTTTCATCTTTAGTTATAAACTTTTTTGAAACAGTAAGTTCATAAGATTCGTTTTTAGTAAAAGATTTTACTGTAGTTTGCAAAATATCATCATTTAAAGTATTTGGCTTTTGCTTTTTTAAAAAAACTAAAGGAACATTTAAATATAAAGCTGTCATAGTAGCAGGAGATATTCCAGAACTTTCAATTGTAACAACTTTAGAAATATTTTTACATTTAAAATATTTCCCAAATTCTTCTCCAATTTCTTTCATTAAATTTACATCTACTTGATGATTTAGAAAGCTATCTACTTTTAAAATAGAGTTACTTAATGCCATGCCCTCTGCAAGTATTTTTTCTTCTAATTTTCTCATCTTTAATCACATTCCTTTCTTAAATAATAAATACAAATACATTTTACTACAAGATTTGACATTTGTATATATAAATTTTAATAGTAGACTTTTTTTAGTTAATTTGATATAATACAAAAGTGAAAAAGGAGAGAAATATGCTTAAAAAATATGGATTTGTAAGAGTTGGAGCAGTAACTCCAGAACTTAAAGTTGCAGATACAGAATTTAATAGTAAAGAAATTATAAAGCAAATAGAAATAGCAGAAAGTAATAGAATTCAAATTCTATGCTTTCCAGAACTTTCTATAACAGGATATAGTTGTGCGGATTTATTTTATCAAGATATATTAATAGAAAATTCTATAAAGGCTTTAAAAGATATTGTAGAATCAACACAAAAATTAAATACAATTGTAATAATTGGAATGCCACTTGGAATAGAAAATCAATTATTTAATGTTGCAGTAGTAATACAAAATGGAAAAATTTTAGGAGTAATACCTAAAACATACATTCCAAATTATGAAGAGTTTTACGAAGATAGATGGTTTACATCAGGGAAAAACTTTGTTCAGAAAAATATCAAATTATTAGATTATGAAGTTCCGTTTGGTACAGATTTGTTATTTAAAGATATAGAAGATAAGGAAATGTGTTTTGCAATAGAAATTTGTGAAGATTTATGGGTAGTAAATCCTCCAAGTAATAATTATGCATTAAATGGTGCAAATATAATTTTCAATTTATCAGCAAGCAATAGCACATTGGGAAAAAGTGAGTATAGAAGAAATCTAGTAAAAATGCAATCAGCAAAAACAATATCAGCATATATTTATTCTTCAGCAGGAGTAAATGAATCTACTACAGACATGGTATTTTCAGGACAATCCATGATATATGAAAACGGAAATTTATTAAAAGAAAATGAAGAGTTTAATTTTAAAAGTAATATGATATTTACAGAAATAGATATAAAAACATTGATGAATGATAGACAAAGAAATATTAGTTATATGCACTCAAAAGATGAAAACAAAATATATAGAAATATAGAAATTAAAATAGCTGATAATATAGAAAACTTATCAAGAGAATATTCAAAAACTCCATTTGTACCAACAGATGATAAAAAAAAAATAACAATATGTAATGAGATTCTGAACATACAAAGTTATGCTTTGGCAAAAAGGATAAAAGATATTTCAACAAAGAAAATAATAGTTGGAATATCAGGAGGATTAGACTCTTGTTTAGCATTTTTAGTTGCAATAAAAGCTTATGAAATACTCGGATTAGATAAAAAAGATATCATTGCAATAACTATGCCTGGTTTTGGGACAACTAACACTACATTAAAAAATGCTAAAGATTTAATACAACAATATGAAACAACATTTAAAGAAATAGATATAAAACATGCATGTGAAATTCATTTTGAAGATATAGAACAACCAAAAGAAAAATATGATATAACATATGAAAATGCTCAGGCAAGAGAGAGAACACAGATTTTAATGGATATAGCAAATAAAGAAGGTGGAATAGTTCTCGGAACAGGAGATCTATCGGAATTAGCCTTGGGATGGTGTACATATAATGGAGATCATATGAGCATGTATGGAATAAATAGTGGCATACCTAAAACCTTAATAAAATATTTAATAAAATATATTGCAGATACAAATTCTAATGAAAACATAAAGAATACATTATATAATATATTAGAAACTCCAATATCGCCAGAATTATTACCAACTGATAAGGATAATAAGATATCACAATTAACAGAAAAGGAAGTAGGACCATATCTTTTGAATGATTTCTTTTTATATCACTTTTTTAGATATGGAACAACACCAGAAAAGCTAGTATTTATAGCAAAAGAAACATTTAAAAATCAATATAGCGAAAATGAAATAAAAGAGAAACTAAGCCTATTTATAAAAAGATTTTTCACACAGCAATTTAAAAGAAATTGTGTACCAGATGGACCAAAAGTAGGCACAGTAAGTCTATCACCAAGAGGAGATTTAAGAATGCCAAGCGATGCAAGTTACAATTTATGGCTAAGAAATCTTGACATTTCGTAAAATAATGTTTACAATAATAAATGGAGTATATTAAGCAGTCGCGTATAAAACTCGCAAGGGTCTATATGAGGAAAGTCCGGGCTCCACAAGGCAAGGATGCTGGATAACGTCCAGTGAGGGAAACCTTAAGGAAAGTGCAACAGAAAATAACAGCTATTTTATAGCAATGGTGAAAAGGTGAGGTAAGAGCTTACCGCTAATATGGAGACATGTTAGGTCAATGTAAACCCCATCCGGAGCAACACCTAAAAAGAAGGATAAGATTGCCCGTCATCTTCTAAATTGGTGGCTTGAGATATATAGTAATATATATACTAGATAAATGACTGCTCTAGACAGAACCCGGCTTATAGATATACTTCTAAAAAATTCCCAAAAGGGAATTTTTAATTATCTTTTAATTTTTTAGTGATATTATTTATACCTAAAGAAAGGAATTGATAATATGAAAATCTTAATAATTGAAGATGAAAAAATTTTGTCAGATACAATAAAACAATGCATATGTAAGAAATTTCAGACAGAGCAAGCTTTTGATGGATATGAGGGATATACATATGCAAAAGAAGGTATTTATGATGCAATCATATTAGATTTAATGTTACCAGAAATGTCTGGGTATGATGTATTACTAAAACTAAGAGCGAATAATGTTTTTACACCAGTACTAATATTAACAGCAAAAGATTCTGTTTCAGATAAGGTAAAAGGCTTTAGATATGGAGCAGATGATTATTTAGTTAAACCATTTGAAACAGAAGAATTAATAGCAAGATTAGAAGCAATTATAAGAAGAAGTAGTGGCAATTATAATACTCAAATATTAGAATTTAAAGATATGCAAATAAATTTACAAAACAGACAAGTATTGATAAAAGGGAAAGAACTAACTTTGCAAGGAAAACAATTTGACATTTTAGAATACTTAATATCTTCAAAAAACACAATTGTAACAAAAGAGCAAATTTTTGATAAAATATGGGGATTTGACTCATATACTACTACAAATGTTGTAGAAGTATACGCAAGTGGATTAAGAAAGACGTTAAAAAAATATGGATATGATAAATATATAAAAACAATTAGAGGAGTAGGGTATATTATTAATGAATAAATGATATTTGAGAAAGGATTTATCAACGCAAATGGAAGAAAAGAAAATATTAAGAGGAGAATTATTAAAAAATACATTTTCTACTTTTTTATCATTCACTATACTTGTTTTAATATTTAATGTCGTAATATATAAAAGAGTTGAAACAATGTTATATGAGGACATTGATGAAGAACTTAAAAGCATTACTGATGAAGAAAACTCTTTTGAAATAAACCCAAGAACTATATATGTAATAAGAGATATGGAAGGACATATTTTAAATCAAAATAGCTTAGGTCGTTTATATGATGACTATTTTGACTTAGTTGAATTTGATTCAAAAAACTTGAACACAATTTATACATTAAAAGTAAATAATCAATATAATTATAGAGGACTAACAACATTAGGATATAATGTAAAAACAAATGAAAAAGTATATTTGCAAGTATTAACAAATGTAGATGGCGAAATATTAACACTTCAGAATTTAAAGACAAGATTATTTGGTACAAGTTTAATTATTATGACAAGTTCTATTTTGATAGGGTATTTTTTAGCTAGAAAAACTTTAAAATCAGTGATAATAAATTATAAAAAACAAACTGAATTTGTACAAAATGCTGCACATGAATTAAGGACACCTTTGACAATAATACAAGCAAAACAGCAGCTTTTACTCCAAGAGCCTGAGAGCAAAATTATTGAAAAATCAGAAGATATTAATTTAACAATAAATGAAACTAGAAGATTAGGAAGATTAGTAAAAGAGCTAATGTTATTAGCGACAGCAGATTCTAATGATTTGAAACTAAGCAAAGAACCAGTAAATATAGATAAATTAATAAAAGAAGTTACAGTGCCATATGTAGAATATGCAAATTTACAAAAGAAAACCTTAACAATGGAATTAAATAGTAATAAAATAGTAAATTTAGATGCGAGTAAAATTTCACAATTAATAGTAATATTATTAGATAATGCAATAAAGTATACAGCAGAAGGTGAAGAAGTAAAAATTTCAACATATACAGGAAAAGACGGCAAATGCAATATAATAGTTTCAGATACAGGAATTGGAATAGGAGAAGAACAGAAAAAGCATATATTTGAAAGATTTTATAGAGCCGATAAAGCACGTAGTAGAGAAACAGGAGGAACAGGACTTCGGACTAGCGATTGCACAAACTATAGTTAAACTTCATGGAGGAAGTATAAAAGTAAATAATAATGAACCTAAGGGAACAAAATTTACAATAAAATTATAGGAATAATAAAATAAAAATAAGCTTGAAACATTAAACATTTCAAGCTTATTTTTATTTTATTAAAAGTAGGGGCGATTAGTAATCGCCCGCAGAATAATTTTCCATTTGAATTAAATTTCTAAGTTAAAATTTTTGCACCTACATTAGTTACTGTTCCAGCTCCTAGAGTTAAAACAATATCATGAGGGCAAGCATGTGATTTAATATATTTTGCAATATCATTAAAGTCTGAAATATAAATAGCACTTTTTCCTAATTCATTAATTTTGGCTACTAAATCTTTAGAAGAAACTCCGTAAGTATTAGTTTCTCTAGCAGCATAGATATCAGTAATTATCACATTATCAAAATTTAATAATGATTCTGCAAAATCATCTAAAAGCTCTTTAGTTCTACTGTATGTATGTGGTTGAAAAATTACCCAAGACTGACGATAATTTTTATTTTTCATTGCTTTTGCAGTTGCTAATACTTCACTAGGGTGATGAGCATAATCATCATAAACATTTATGTCAGAATAAGAACCAACAAGTTCAAATCTACGACTAGCACCAGTAAACTTTGCTAATGCTGCTTTGATAATATGTTTTTCAATTCCATAAGAAATGCATAGTCCAATACATGCCAATGCATTGTAAACATTATGTACACCAGGAACAGATAATTTAAATTCCCCAAAATATGTATTATTATGGTACACATCAAATATAGGAAATCCATCTTCATTGTATCTAATATTTCTTGCAATAAAATTGCATTTATCATTTTGGATACCAAAAGTTATCATTTTAGCTACAGTACTTTTTCGTAATTCTAAACAATCAATATCATCACCATTTGTTACTAGAAAGCCATCTTTAGGGAGTAAATTTACATATTTATTAAATGCATTTTTTATATTATCATATGTTTTAAAATAATCTAAATGGTCATTATCTATATTTGTAACAATTGTGCTTTGAGGAGAAAACTTCAAAAAGCTTTCAACATATTCACAAGCTTCAAGAATGAAATAATCACTATTTCCAACTCTATAATTACTATCAAGTTCTTTTAAAATTGCACCTACTTGTACATTAGGGTCTAATTTAGCTTCTATAAAGCACAAAGCAATCATAGATGTAGTGGTAGTTTTACCATGAGTTCCAGCAATTCCAATTGTATTATCATATATTCTAGTTAAAAAACCTACAAAATCAGCTCTTTCAACAATAGGAATATTGTTTGTTTTTGCACAAATAATTTCAGGGTCATCTTGTTTTATTGCAGCAGAATAGATTACAAAATCAGATTTTTCAACTAAATTGGTGTTATGACCTATAGAAACATATATTCCATGGCTTGCAAGTTTATCTGTAATTTTACTTCTATTACAATCTGAACCAGTAACAAAGATACCTAAGTTATGTAAAACTTCAGCGATAGCACTCATGCTTATTCCACCAATACCAATTAGATGTATATGTTTATATTGTTTTAGATTTTCTATATTACTTACATTCATAACATCACTCTAACCTTTCTTTAAAGTCACATAAATTATATACTGTAAATAAAAAAAATTCAATATATTATGTAAAAATAATATATGTTTTATGTTGCAATAATGTTCCTAAAATGATATAATTCGGTAAAATATTAGGAGAGGTGAGAGTAAATGAAAATATATGAAGAACTAAAAGCAAGAGGATTAATAGCACAAGTAACAGACGAAGACGTCGTAAGAGATTTAATAAATGAAGGGAAAGCAATTTTTTATATTGGATTTGATCCTACTGCAGATAGTTTACATGTGGGACATTTTATGGCATTATGTTTAATGAAAAGACTACAGATGGCAGGAAATAAACCAATTGCTTTACTTGGTGGAGGAACAGGAATGATAGGAGATCCATCAGGTAGGACAGATATGAGACAAATGATGACAGAAGAAACAATAGCTCATAATATAGAATGCTTTAAAAAGCAAATTAGTAAATTTATAGATTTTTCAGATGATAAAGCAATACTTGTAAATAATGCAGACTGGTTAAATAATCTAAAATATATAGAAGTATTAAGAGACATAGGACCACATTTTTCAGTAAATAGAATGCTTACAGCTGAATGCTACAAACAAAGAATGGAAAAAGGATTAAGCTTTTTAGAATTTAATTACATGATAATGCAAAGTTATGACTTTTTACAATTATTTGAAAAATATAATTGTAATCTACAATTTGGTGGAGATGACCAATGGAGTAATATGCTAGGAGGAACAGAATTAATTAGAAGAAAATTAGGAAAAGATGCCTCAGCAATGACAATTAATCTGTTATTAAACTCAGAAGGAAAGAAAATGGGAAAAACACAAAGTGGAGCAGTATGGTTAGATCCAAACAAAACATCACCATTTGAATTTTATCAATATTGGAGGAATATTGCAGACGCAGATGTACTAAAATGTATAAGAATGCTTACTTTTTTACCATTAGAGCAGATAGATGAAATGGATAAATGGGAAGGAAGTAAATTAAACGAAGCAAAAGAAATATTAGCATATGAATTAACAAAATTAGTACACAGTGAAGAAGAGGCAGAAAAAGCACAAAAAGCTTCAAGAGAAATATTCAGTAAAGGATATTCAGCAGATATGCCTACTGTAAAATTGGAAACAAGTGAGTTAACAGACAACAAAATAAGCATACTAGATTTACTAGTAAAAGCTGAACTTGTACCATCAAAATCAGAAGCAAGACGTGCAATAGAACAAGGTGGAGTAGCAATAGATGGAGAAAAAGTAACTGAAATGAACAAACAAATTACTGAAGAAGAATTAAAAAAAGGAATAGTATTGGCAAGAGGAAAGAAAAATTTCAGAAAAATAGAAATATAAAATTCAGTACAAAAGAATTTAATTAAGGGTGATATTATGAAATTAAAAAAAATGATATTATTATTAATTGGAACTATATTAATAATATTATTAGGGAATACAAATGTAGAGGCAACTTTAAAATTTAACAATTTAGATTTCAATGTACAACTAAATTCTGATGGAAGTATGGATGTTATTGAAACATGGGACATATACATATCAGAGACAAATACTTTATATAAAACTATGAAGATAGATAAAAGTAAATATGACTCAATAACAAACTTTTCAGTAAAAGAAATTACTTCAGGTAGAAACAATTATTTTAAAGAAAAACATAATTGGGCATATCACTTACCAAAAGATTTTTACTTTGGTGGAATAAACAATGACGGTCAATATGAAGTTTCATGGGGAGTAGGATTAGATAACAGCAGTGCTACTAGAAAATATGAGATTAGATATACTGTACTAGATGTAATACATAAATATGGAGACTGTAGCGAATTATATTGGCAATTCCTTGGAGATGATGCTGAAATACCAGCAGACAAAATTACTGGAACAATAAAACTTCCATATTCTATGGCAGAGAAAGAAGATATAAAAGTATGGGGGCACACTGAAGACCTAAATGGAGAAATATATGCAACTGATGGTAATACTGTAAAATTTGAGTTATCTAAGTACAGAGCTAAACATTTTATTGAAGTAAGAATAGTAACGCCAACATATGTTTTCGAAGATTTAAATTATACAAGTTATGATGACAAATTAGAAGATATAGAAGATGAAGAAATTAAATGGGCTGAAGAAGCAAATAAACAAAGAAAGAAAAGAGAACTAATCTCAAATATAGTGTTAGGAGCAGAACTTGTAGTTTTAGGATTAATTTCATTAGTATGTATTACAAAAATTCCTAAATATTCTAAAAAACTAAAAAACAGTAAAAAAATATTGCCAACGAAAAATTTAGAATATTACAGAGATTTACCAGATGAAAATGCAAATCCAGCAGAAGCAATGTTTATACTTTCAAAGCATGTAGATACATCAAAAGCACTTTCTGCAACCCTTTTAAATTTAGCATTAAAAAAATATATTGAATTTAAACAAGAAGAAAAAAATATTTATGTAACGATACAGAATGAAAATATAAGTGCTTTAAAAGAAGACGAAAAAGAAGTTATGAACTTACTATTTAAAGTTAAAGAAAAGGAAGCAAATAACACTTTTACAATGAAACAGCTAGAAAAATATGTAGAAAAACATCCAACAGCAGTTACTAAAATAGAAAAAGAATTTCAAAACTCTGCTAAAAAATATGCAGAAGAGAAAGATAAGTTCAAAAAAGAAATAGAAAAAAAAGGTACAAATTTCAGTGTTATAACATTTCTTTATGCTTTCTTTGCATTTATGATTATAGGAATTGGAGCTGTTCCAATAATACTTGTTTCAACCAGTTTAATATTAAATGAAACACTATTTATAGCAGTAATAATAGCAGGAGCAATTTGTGTTATTAGTATGGGAATAAATGCTATTTTAACAGGAAAGCTATCTAGTAGATATAATGGATTTACACAAAAGGGAATAGATGAAAAAGAAGAGTGGAGAGCGTTTAAAAAGTACATGTTAGATTTTTCATTATTAAACGAAAAAGAAGTACCACATTTAATTTTATGGGAAAGATTTTTAGTATTTGCTACAGCTTTTGGTATAGCAGAAAAAGTAATAAAGCAATTAAAAATAAAATATCCAGAATTAAGCAATCCAGATACAACAAACAATATGATAATACTAGGAACACTTTATAGTGGGGGAAATTTCAATACAAATTTCATTAGTAGTATTAATTCATCAACATCAAATATGTATAGTAGTTATTCATCAGGAACCGGTGGTGGAGGCGGATTCTCTGGTGGAGGCGGAGGCCGGTGGCCGGAGGTGGACGGTTGCGGTGGACGCTAATCTACAAAAAAATAAAAAAAATTAGCAATTGCTATTGACAAGTGCTAACAATTGATGTATTATATTAGCAGTCTTAAAAAAAGACTGCTAATTTTTTGAGGTGATAAAATTGCTAGACGAAAGAAAAAAGAAAATTCTACAAGCAATAATAGAAGAATATATAAATACAGCAGAACCAGTAAGCTCTGGAGTAATTGTAGAAAATTATGACTTAAATTGTAGCAGTGCAACAATAAGAAATGAGATGGCAGAATTAGAGCATTTAGGATATATTGAAAAACCACATACATCATCTGGAAGAGTTCCTTCAGCTAAAGGATATAGATTTTATGTTGATGAACTTTTAAATGATGAAAAAATCAGCTTAGATGAAATTCAGTATATAAAAGAACGATTAGAATTCAAAGTAAATGAAATTCAAGATTTAACAAAAATAACAACAAATACATTATCTGAAATAACACATTATACTACAGTAGCAATAGGACCAGATAATACAGATGATATCATTTCAGATGTAAAATTAGTGTTATTGGGAAATAGAATTTTAATGGCAGTTATACTTACAGAAAGTGGAGCAATTAAAGAAACTATTATAAAGTATGATGAAGATATAACAGAAAATCAATTAGAAAGTTTAAATTATCTATTCAACAATAAATTAAAAGGCAAAAGATTGACTAAAATTGATAAACCAATGGAAGAATATATAATATCATCAATGTCAGATCAAGTAGATGTAATAAAGCCTATAATTGAGCAATTAAATAAATCATTAGGAGAAACAGAAGAATTTTACTTAGAAGGAACAAGTAATGTTTTTGATTTTCCAGAATTTAAAAAGATAGACGCAGCAAGAAATTTCTTAAGTATTTTAGATACAAAAGAACAAGTGATGGAAATATTAAATTCTGGATTTGCAGATGATATTAATATTCATATAGGCAGTGAAAATGATAGAGAAGAACTTAGAGACTTAAGCATAATAACATTTAAGCATATGATAGGAAATAAAAATTTCGGAACAATAGGAATTATAGGACCTAAAAGAATGGATTATTCTAAAGTAATTTCTGTTATGAAATATATAAATAAAAAGTTAAATGAAGAACTAAATGATAACGATACTGAAAATTGATAAAAATAGGAGGAAAGTACATGTCAGAGGAAAAATTAGAAGAAAAAAAAGAAGAACAAGAAGTTCAAAAAAATAGTGAATTAGATAATACAGAAAAAGAGCTAGAAGAAACAGTAGACAGATTAAAAAGAGTGATGGCAGAATTCGAAAACTATAAAAAAAGAAATTCAAAAGAGCGTGAGATGCTGTACAGTAATGTATTGGCAGATATAATTGCAGCATTTTTACCTGTAGTTGATAATTTAGAAAAGGCGTGCATGGCAGATACTGCAGATGAAAATATGAAACAAGGAATTGAATTAGTTGTAAAACAGATAAATGATATTTTTACACGTTTTGGAGTAGAAACAATAGAAACAGTAGGAAAGCCTTTTGATCCAGAAGTACATGAAGCTGTAAGTAGTGTGCAAGATGAATCTTTAGGAGAGAAAATTGTTAAAGAAGAATTTAGAAAAGGATATAAGATAGGAAGCAAGATTATACGCCATGCTATGGTAGTGGTTGCTAATTAGATTTTAATTTTAAATAATATAAATTCAAAATTTAAAGGAGGATGACTTATATGTCAAAAATTATTGGTATCGATTTAGGTACAACAAACTCATGTGTAGCAGTTATGGAAGGTGGAGAACCAGTTGTAATTCCAAATCCAGAAGGAAATAGAACAACACCATCTGTAGTTGCATTCTCAAAAAATGGAGAAAGATTAGTTGGTCAAATTGCAAAACGTCAAGCTGTAACAAATCCAGACCATACTGTTATCTCAATAAAAAGAGATATGGGATCTAATACAAAAGTTAAAATAGAAGGTGACGAATTTTCACCACAAGAAATATCTGCAATGATATTACAAAAATTAAAATCAGATGCAGAAAATTATTTAGGACAAAAAGTAACTCAAGCAGTTATAACAGTTCCAGCATATTTTAGTGATAGCCAAAGACAAGCAACAAAAGATGCAGGAAAAATAGCAGGACTAGAAGTTTTAAGAATTATAAATGAACCAACAGCAGCAGCACTTGCCTATGGAATGGATAAAGAAGATACTGACCAAAAAATTATGGTATATGATTTAGGTGGAGGTACATTCGACGTATCTATACTAGATATAGGAGATGGAGTATTCGAAGTTTTAGCAACAAGTGGAAATAACAAACTAGGTGGAGATGACTTCGATGATAGAATTATTAAATATTTAGTAGAAGAATTCAAAAAGGAAAATGGAATAGATTTAGCTGCAGACAAAATGGCAATGCAAAGACTAAAAGAAGCAGCAGAAAAAGCTAAAATCGAATTATCAGGTGTAGGACAAACAAATATTAATTTACCATTTATAACAGCAGATAGTACAGGACCAAAACACTTAGATATAACATTAACAAGAGCAAAATTTGAAGAATTAATTAGTGATTTAATAGAAGCAACAACAGGACCAGTTAACCAAGCATTAAAAGATGCTGGATTAACAGCAGACAAAATAGATCAAGTACTATTAGTTGGAGGTTCTACAAGAGTTCCAGCTGTACAAGAAGCAGTAAAGAAAATAACAAGTAAAGACCCAAATAAAGGAATAAATCCAGATGAATGTGTTGCAATTGGTGCAGCAATTCAAGGTGGAGTTTTATCAGGAGATGTTAAAGATTTAGTATTATTAGATGTAACACCACTTTCACTAGGTATTGAAACATATGGTGGAGTATTTACAAAATTAATAGAAAGAAACACAACAATACCAACAAAGAAATCTCAAGTATTCTCAACAGCAGCAGATGGTCAAACAAGTGTTGAAGTACATGTACTTCAAGGAGAAAGAGAAATGGCATCATATAACAAAACATTAGGAAGATTCCAATTAACAGGAATACCACCAGCACCAAGAGGAATACCACAAATAGAAGTAACATTTGATATAGACGCAAATGGTATAGTACATGTATCTGCAAAAGATACAGCAACAGGGAATGAACAAAATGTTTCAATAACAGCAAGCACAAATCTTTCAGAAGAAGATATAGATAAAGCTGTAAAAGATGCAGAAGCACATGCTGCAGAAGATAAAAAGAAAAAAGAAGAAATAGAAGTAAAAAATAATGCTGAAAGTTTAATTTACAGTAGCCAAAAAACATTAGAAGAAGTAGGAGACAAAATAAGCAATGAAGAAAAGGCTAAAGTAGAAGCTGAAATAGAAAATGTAAAAAAAGCATTAGAAACAAACAATACAGAAACAATAAAAGAAGCAACAGAAAAACTAACACAAGTGTTCTATCAAATATCTGAACAACTATATAAAAACAACGCAGCAGCTGCAGGAGCAGAAAGTGGAGCAACAGAAGGAGCAGAAAGCCAAGCAGCAGGAAATGATGGAAACGTATATGATGCAGATTACAAAGTAGAAGACGACAACAATAGCAATGAATAATCAATATTGCATTAACCGCTAAAGCCCCTTTAACAAGGGGGCTGTCACCGATAGGTGACTGGGGGTTCTTCAAAAACAGATAAGAACCCTCCGTCAATCCTTCGGATTGCCACCTCCCTTAATAAAGGAGGTTATTAACTATTTTGTTATAACTAAAAAATTGTAAATTATATGTGTAATATTTATAAATATTGTAGATATAATTTACAATAGAAAAAGAATTACAATTAAACATATTGTTTAAATGGAGGGAAACATGGCAAATAAACGTGATTATTATGAAGTTTTAGGAGTTAATAAAAACGTAACAGATGATGAATTAAAAAAGGCATATAGAAAACTAGCAAAAAAATATCATCCTGATGCAAATCCAGATAATAGGGAAGAAGCAGAAGAAAAATTCAAAGAAGTATCAGAAGCATATGAAGTATTATCAGATTCACAAAAAAGAAGAATGTATGATCAATTTGGACATGATGGACCACAAGCAGCAGGAGGTCCAGGAGGAGGCTATTATTCATATACTTCTTCAGGTTTCAATGGATTTGACGATTTTGGAGATTTAGGAGATATTTTCTCAAGCATTTTCGGTGGCGGAGCTGGATTTGGTGGAAGAACAAGTTCAAGACAAAAATCAAATGGTCCTAGAAAAGGAAGAGATTTGCAATACAATATGGATATAACATTTGAAGAATCATTCCTTGGAGTAAAAAAAGAAATTTCAATAAATAGAAATGAAGAATGTAAGACATGTCATGGAACAAAAGCAAAACCAGGGACAAATGTTGTAACATGTAAAAGCTGTGGAGGAAAAGGAACTGTAACACAAACAGTTAGTACAATATTAGGACAAATGCAAACAACTAAAACTTGTTCAGTTTGTAATGGAGAAGGAACAATAGTTGAAGAAAAATGTCCTGATTGTAAAGGAAAAGGATTTGTAAGTAAAAATGTTAAAATAGAAGTTAACATACCAGCTGGAATTTCACATGGTCAGACTGTAGTATTAAAAGGCGAAGGAGAACATGGAAATAAAGGCGGACCAAATGGAGATTTATATATTGTAGTTTCAGTAAGAAATCATAAGATATATAAAAGACAAGGAGATAATGTTCTTTGCAATATACCAATAACATTTACACAAGCAACATTAGGAGCAAATTTAGAAATTCCAATGGTTGACGGATCAAAAGAAAATTATAAAATTCCAGAAGGTACACAGCCAGGAACAAAATTTGTTATAAAAAATAAAGGATTTAAAGCAGTAAACAATAATTGGAAAGGTGATTATATATTCACAGTTGAAGTTCAAATCCCGAAAAAGCTAACATCAGAACAAAGAGAACTATTAACAAAACTTGCTAAAACAATGAGTGAACAACCACCAGTAAAGAAAAAGGGAATATTTGGCTAATATTATTAGAGATATATACAATTTGTATATATCTCTTTTGTATATAGTATGATATAATTATAATCAAAAAAATGTAAAACTGATAAAAGGAGAGTTATGGATAATATATGTACAATATGTCCGCATAAATGTGGAATAAATAGAGAAACAAATATTGGAAGATGTAGAGCAGGAAATAAAATCGAGATTGGAGGCTATAGTCTTCATAAATTTGAAGAACCATGTATTAGTGGAGAAAATGGCTCTGGGACAGTATTTTTTTCAAAATGCAATTTGAATTGTGTGTTTTGCCAGAACTATGAAATTAGCAATTTAGGTAATGGCAAGAAAATAGAGATAGAAGAACTTAGTAATATATTTTTAAAACAACAAGAAAACGGAGCAGAAAATATAAATTTAGTTACACCGACAATTTATACACATCAAATAATAGAAGCAATAAAACTAGCAAAAAACAATGGATTAAAAATCCCTATAATATATAACAGTAACGGCTACGAAAACGTTGAAACGTTAAAAAGACTAGAAGGATTAATAGATGTGTATTTGCCAGACTTAAAATACTATGAAAATGATATTGCATTAAAATACTCAAAAATTAATAACTATTTCAACATAGCAACACAAGCAATATTAGAAATGTACAGGCAAGTAGGTGCACCACAATTAGACAAAAATGGAATGATAAAAAAGGGATTAATAATAAGACATTTAGTATTACCAAATAATTTAGAAAATTCAAAACAAATATTAAAATGGCTAAAAGACAATATAGATAAAGATGTATATATTAGTGTAATGACACAATACTTCCCAACATATAAGGCGAAAGAATATCCTGAAATTAATAGGAAAATCACAAGAAAGGAATATGAAGAAATAGAAAATTATATATATGAATTAAACATAGAAAATGGATATATGCAAGACTATTCAGAAGAAAATGAAGAAATCTATGTACCAAAATGGAACTATGAAGTTTAGAAACCTTAAAAAAAGCTTAAAAAAATTTGACAGATAAAAAAGTATAATATATAATCATCTCGAAAAGGGGTGATGAATATGCAAAAACATTTAAGCCCAAAGAAATTAAAAAAGATCATTGCAACAATACTTGTGTTTGTGATGGTCTTTCAATTTGTGCCAAATATTGCAATTGCAGTAAATATAAACGCTGTAATCAATAAAATGGAAGCAAAAGTAGACATGCATAAAAGTTTAGATGAACATTTAGAAAAGCAAGCAAAAGAACAGGAAAAAGCAGAACCAGTTATAATCGGAGAACTGGAAGAAGAAAGAACATATACAGAAAAACATTTCCTAAGGTCAGATGGAAGTGTAGTGGCATCAGTATTTCCAAGTAATGTACATTATGAGAAAGATGGAAAATTCCTAGATGTAGACAATACATTAGAGGAAGTAATTGATACAGAAGAAAAACTAAAAATAACAGAAGAAAATACTAAAATAGAAATGATGCAAAACAATCAAATAGAAGAAAAATTAAATAAAGCAATAATAGAAGAACAGAAAAAGGAAACAAAAATTTACAAAAATAAAACAGGAAATGCACAAATATATTTTACTAATAAAACAAATGGATACAGATTAGGAAGTATGGAAAGTGAAGGATATACAATAAAATGGGGATTAGTAAATTCGCAATCTTCAAAAGTAAATGTAAATAATAAAAACTTAGAGAAAAGAGAAGTTAAAGGTTTACGAGCAAAAGAAGTAAAAACACAAATACCAACAACATCTATAGAATATAATGAAATATTAAGTAATATAAGCATAGAATATTCAGCAGAACCAGAACATGTAAAAGAAAACATTATATTACAAAATAAAGAATCAATAAATAATGAATTGAAATTTGTATATGATGTTGGAACACTTGAAATGAAACTATTAGAAACAAAAGACATAATAGTATACGATAAGACAGAAGAAAATGTAAAATTTACAATAGAAGCACCATTTATGTATGACAACAAATTAGAGTTTAGTTCAGATATTGATATAAAATTAGAAAAGCAAGCAGATAAATACATAATAACATTAATACCAGATAAAAAATGGCTAGAAGCAGCAGAAAGAATATATCCAATAACAATAGATCCAAGCATAATTACATCAAGATATTATGATGATATTAAGGATACATTTATATATTCAAGCCAAGGAAGTGACCCAAAAGGAAATGCACACATAATAAGAGCAGGAAACAATAGTGGAGTCCCAACAAGAAGTTTAGTAAAATTTAATCTTCCAGAACTCAAAGCTGGAGATCAAGTAATAGGAGCATATTTAAATATATTTACATATCCAAAAACAAGTGAATGGACACCTAATACTAGACAAATACAATTAGATGCACATAAAATAACTGCAGATTGGAATGAAAATACAGCAACATGGAGTAATACAAATGCAAATTACAATTCAAGAGCAGAAGATTTTATTCTATATCAATTCGATTATAACAACCAATGTAAACAATATACATTTAATATAACAACAGCAGCTAAAGAGTGGTACACAACAGGAAATAACTATGGTGTAATGATAAAAGAACATTCAGAAGCAAATAATGTTTCAGGAAATGATGCATATTTTATTTCATCAGATACAAATGTAACTTGGTATGAAGGAAGACCAGTAGTACAAATTATATATAGAAATCAAACAGGATTAGAAGATTATTTAAGTTACCATACTCAAGATTTGGGAAGAGCAGGAACAGTATATACAAATGACTATAATGGAAATTTAGTATGGATACATAACGATATATCAACACCAGGAGAAAGGTTTCCAGTAACAATAACACATGTATATAATACAAACGATAAAGATATAGGTTCCAGATATGGAAATGGAATGAGACTTAATTTATCACAAACAATAGAATTGGTAACAATAGGTGGTACAGAATATGCAGAATATATAGATGAAGATGGAACAAGACATTATTTTACCAAAGAAGGAAATATATATAAAGACGAAGATGGATTAAATTTAGAATTAACATTAGATGCAGCAACAGCAGTGTTTAGCATGAAAGATAAAGGAGATAATGTAATAAGGTTCGAAAGAAGAACGGTTGCAGGAAGATATTTATGGCACTTAAAAGAAATAGAAGATAACAATGGAAATAAAATAATAATAACATTTTCAGAAACAGAGGCAAATGACTTTGTTATATCTAAAGTAACAGATGGAGCAGGACAAGAAATAACCTTTGAATATGCGGGAAACTATTTGAACAAATTAACAGGTCCAGATGGAAAATCAATGCAATTTGTATGCTACAATGATGGTACATTAGGAGAAATTAAATATTTAGATAACAGAGAATCAATGCTAGTATACCAAAATAATTTATTAGTTATGCTATTAAATATAGATGGGAAACATTTGAATTTTGAATATTATCCAGAAAAAACTAACAGAGTAAAAACAATAGAAGAACGTGCAAGTAATTTAGAATTAGGAAATAGATTAACCATAGCATATAACGACAACTTAACAACATTTACAGATAATAAAGGTTTTAGTAATAATGTAACATTTAATGATTGGGGACAAGCAATAAGTGTAGCAGATTTCGGAAAAGATGGAATTGACCTTAGTCAAGCATATGGAAAAGTGTACAATTATGGAGAAAGTGGCGGAGCTAAAAATAGATTAACATTGGATGGATCATTAACAAAATCAGTAAATAATTTAGTATTTAATGGAAGTTTTGAATATGATGGAGAATGGGAATTTAGAAATTGGGGGAATAATCCTGGTTCAATAGAATACAGTACAGAAGATAGCTATACTGGAAGTAGAAGTATGAAAATATCAAGTATCTTTACAGAAAGTGTTCAACCAGCAGCGTATCATTACTGTAATGCAGAAAAGGGAAAAACATATACTTTATCTCTTAAATTAAAACTTGAAAAGACTAGTCTTGGAGAGGGATATATACAATTGTATTATCTAGATGCTTCAGGAAATAGAGTTATGGAAGAGCAAGATATTATTGAAAAAAATTCAGAATGGAACAAATACTCATTAAGTTTATATTATCCAGAAGATGCAACAAGTAGTTTGACTGTTGTAATTGGATTTTTCGGAAATACAGGCACAATATATTATGACGATATACAAGTAGAAGAAGGATTTATTGAAAACCAATATAATATGGTAGAAAACTCAGCATTTGATTATACTGGAAGTAATCCAAAGAGTTGGATAACATATAATACAAATCCAAATATAGACTGGGTAGCACTACCAGTAGGAACTGGAAGTAATTTTTACAAATTAGAAGGAGAAGCTACTGTAAAAAAATATATACGTCAAGATGTAATAACAGGAGGAAAACAAGGAGATGTATTTAGCATATCTGCATGGATATATGCAGGAGGAGTAAGAAATAAAAATAATACTACCGTTACAGATTTTACAGTATGCATAATAGGAAACAACGGTGAACAACAATGGAGAACAGTAAGAGTAAATCCAAGTGATCAATGGCAGTTTGTACAAAATGAATTTATAGCTGAACATGACTATAGAAAGATACAAGTATATTTCTGTTTTTACGAAAATCTAAATGTAGCATATATAACAAATGTAGCATTATATAAAGACCACTTTGGGCAAAGCTATCAATATGATAGTAATGGAAATATTATAAAAACACAAGATTTGGCAAAGCAGAACAATACATTTCAGTACGATGGAAATGATAATTTAATAAAATACACAAATCCAAGGGGTGGAACATTTGAATATCAATATGATACAACATATAAACATAGACTAACCAAAGCGATAAGTAGCACCGAAGTAAATTATAACTTTACATATAACCAATACGGACAAGCAACAACTTCAAAGATAACAAACAATACAAATAGTAAATATATAGAAACAAATGCAGAATATACAGAAAATGGAAATTATCTAACAAAAATAAAAGACGAAACAGGAAAAGAAACAACATATGAATACAACCAAACAAATGGAAATTTAGATAAAGTAACAGATGCCAAAGGAACAGAAACAAATTACACATATGATGAATTAGGAAGAATAAGCATAGTAAGCAAAACAGTAGGAAACAAAACATATCAAAATAGGTATACATATGAAAATGATAGAATAAATACAATAGCTCATAATAGATTTAACTATTATTTTACATATGATGAATATGGAAATAGAAAACAAGTAAAAATAGCTAATCAAACATTGATAACAAATAATTATGATGAAAACTATGGAAATTTAAATAGTGTGATATATGGAAATGATGATACGATATCATATACATATGATAGATTTAATATAATGACAACACAAACAAAAGAGCAAGGAACATATAAATATAAGTACGATGCACAATCAAATTTAGCATACATAGAAACACCAGAAGGAATAAAGGAATACTATACATATGATTTATCAGGAAGAATAACAAACGTTTATAATGCTTTATATGGATTTAAGAGAGCTTACAAATATGATAAAAACAACAATTTAAATTATTCAGAATATGTATTCAATGGCAATATAAGTAGAGAAAATTATGGATATGATAATCAAAACAGAATTACATCTGTTTCAACATATTCTGGAGACTCAAATTCAGGGAATAGTATTTCAATGGAATTTGATTATGACAATTTATCGAGATTAAGTAGAAAATTTATTAGTGGAGCCAATAAATCTTATATTATAAGGTATGACTATGAAAATGTAGATAGTAATAGAACAACATCAAGAGTATCAAGTATTGAGGGAGATTCATTTTTCATAGGATATAATTATGATGAATTAGGTAATATAAAGAATGTAAGAGGTAGACAAAGTGCAACATATTATTATGACAGCTTAAACCAATTAAAAAGAGAAAATAATGAAACTTTAAGTAAAACTATCACATATGAATATGATTTAGGAGGAAATATTACAAATAAAACAGAATATCCATATACAACAGGAGAATTAGGAACAGCAACAAAAACGATAAATTATACATATGGAAATACAAATTGGAAAGATCAATTAACAAGTTACAATGGACAAACAATAACATATGATACAATTGGAAATCCATTATCATATAATGGAAATACATACACTTGGCAGAATGGAAGAGAATTAAAAAGTATAACAAATGAAAATACAGGATTAAACATAAGTTATAAGTATAATGATGAAGGAATAAGGACAGAAAAAACAGTAAATGGAGTAACAACAGAATACTTTTTAGAAGGAACAAAAGTAATATATGAGAAAAAAGATAACAGTAATAGTGTAATATACTATTTCTACGACAACAATGGAGACATTATGGGACTAAGGTATAATGGAGCTATTTATTTATATTTAAAAAATTTACAAGGAGATATAATAGGAATACTTGACAATAATAAAAATCACATAGTATCATATACATATGACAGCTGGGGAAAAATGGTAAGCATAAAAGATGAAGAAGGAAAAGAGATAACAGACCCAAATCATGTGGGAATAGCAAACCCATACAGATATAGGAGTTATAGATACGATACAGAAACAGGACTATATTACCTAAATTCAAGATACTATAACCCAGAATGGGGAAGATTCTTGAATGCGGATGGGACGTTTAATGGTGGGAATGAAATAATAGGACATAACTTGTTTGCATACTGTTCAAATAATCCTATAAATTATTATGATCCATTAGGAAGTGTTTCGATTTTATCAATTATAAAAAATATTAAAAATTTAATAAGTAAAGAAATCCAAAAATTATCAGCACCTATAATTGCAACAAATATGGCAAAAAATGCTATAAAAATATCTGCAATTTCTAATAATAGTGCATATACAAGAAAAAACATTAGATTCGCTGAGGACTTATCAACAAAGGGAAAACCTAATTCCACAGAAGATTTATTAAATCCAGATGGAACGATAAAAAAGAGAAGATATTATGGACCTGATGGAAAAGCAACACGAGATACTGATTATAACCATACTGATGATGGAACTCATAAATTTCCACATAACCATGATTGGGAATGGGATGGAGACAAGTGCAAAAGAGGACCTGCATATAATTTTAGAAATTTAGGAAAAGGAATTGGAATAGGTGTGGGTGGATATGTTTTATATAGAGGAATAAGAATGATACCGTCACTATTTCCAGCTTTATGGTGGACTATTCCAGCTAATGCTGCAACACCATAAATAAAAAAAGTATATAAAAGAAAGGAGAATATAGTGAAATATAATTTCATTATATAAAATTTAGAAATATGGATTGGAAAAATGTAACTTCGCAAAATGATATTGATGAAATAATGAAGAAATTTTATAATTTTCATGATAGTTGCGTAATAGAATTCTTTTGTAAAACAGGTATGTATGTTGATGAAAGAAAATATATGAGACAAGACGAAGAAAGTGAAATTAAGATGATTTTAAAAAGTCAATTAGGAGGTACCATTGAAATACATTTTGAAAGAATAAAACAAATGAATATACATATATACGATAAAAGTAAATATTTTAATAATATAGATGGGGCAAAAATGTATATGAATAATAATTTAATTTTTTGGGCAGACAGCATGGAATGGAATGAAACTAATATAGATAATGAAATAACATATATTATATGTGAAAAAATCAAATATATTATCTATTGATGTCAAAAGGTGTCAGAAGGTGTCAGAAGGTGTCAGAAGGGACGGGGCATAATGACATAGAGAAAAATGAATTTGTCAGTAGGGACGGGGCAGAATGACATAGAGAAAAATGAATTTAATGTCAAATGACCCCGTCCCAAGTGACATCATATACATATGACAGTTGGGGAAAATTAATAAGCATAAAAGATGAAATTGTTAATACGGTAACAAGCAAAGAACATGTAAGTGGAGTAAATTTACTTAGAAAATGGGAAAATCTGATATATAGTTTTTATAATATTTATATACATGTGAAATTTTATAAAAATAATAATATTGAAGATATTTTGATAAGGCAATATTATAATTATTCCATTAAAGAAAAAGAAGAAATATATATAAAACTATTTAAAAATCTTGAAGAAAATATAATTAAAAACATAAATATAGTAAAAAAATATAATGACATAATTGGTAATCGCAATTTAAATTATGTTATAGAACAATTACAAGGAGTATATAACAGAAAGAATATGCACATAAAAGAAAAAAATCAATTGTATCTAAAGTTAAATGAAAGACTAATGAATATTGATTTTGATAGTATATATGAAAGGATATTAGAGTGTATTAATGAAGACTTGATTAAATGATGTCAAAAGTGTCAAAAGGTCAAAAGGGGGTCAGAAGGCATCAGAAGGTGTCAGAAGGGACGGGGCAGAATGACATAAAAAAATGTCAGAAGGTGTCAGAAGGGACGGGGCAGAATGACATAAAAAAATAAACGGATTAAAGACAAATTTCGACAAATTTATTGTGAAAAATAATGTAGAATAAATACAAAAAATTTGATGATAGAGGAGTTGAGTCTGAAATGCCAAGATTTCCAAGAAGTTATATACAGACATCATATTTTCATATTATAACTCAAGGAATAAATAAGAGTTACATATTTGATAAAAAAGAAGATATAGAATATTACATAGAATTGATGAAAAGAGTAGCGAAGAAAGAAAATGTAGATATATTAGCATACTGTATTATGAATAATCACACACACATGTTGTTACAAACTGATAACATAGAAAATCTTAGTAAATATATGCACAAAATTAACACTCAATATGCTCAATACTATAATAATAAGCATAAAAGAGTAGGATATGTATTTAGAGATAGGTATAAATCAGAAGGCATATATAGTGAAGAATAATTATGCAATTGCATTAATTATATTCATAATAATCCTGTAAAAGCAGGAATATGCAATCAAGCAAAAGAATATCCGTATTCAGATTGCAAAGATGAAAATAAAGTTCTAGAAGACGGTTATATATTTTTAGATGTTGACAATGAAAATATTTGTCAAGAGTTAATAGCAAGGTTTTTGATAGAAAATAATTTAGAAATAAACGAATTAAAAAAGAGTAAAGTAAAATTAAAAGAATTACTGTTGATATTAAAAAGAGATAATGGATTATCACTAAGGAAAATTTCTCAATTATTACAAATGAATAGAGAAAAAATAAGAAAGCTGTATAATAATTAATGTCAAATGACCCCGTCCCAAGTGACATCAGAAGGTGTCAGAAGGGACGGGGCAGAATGTCAGTAAAAAAATAAAACTAGTGTCGAATAATTCCATTCAAAGAGACATCTAAAAAATACTAATTTACAAATCAACATAAATATGATACAATCACAGTCATTAGGGAATTCGCCCTATGTTAATCTTGGCTACAAGAAAGGATGAAAAGCACATGAAACGGAAAGGCAATGAACTATGGGCAATCTTAGCGGGTATTGCAACAGCATACCTGTTCCAGCTGACACTGGTGACCTTTGTCTGGCTGGAAAGCCATGAACTACCATTCGACTTCAACGCGTTTGTTCCTATGTGGACCATTCAACTGGCAATTGCGCCACTGACTGCCTGGATATATTTTGGGCTCTTTGGCGTGACCTGGCAGAAAAAGTGGAAAAAAATCACAGAAAAAGCGTGCAGCTTTATCGTTCCGTTCACTATCATTTTTTCACTAATGCTGTTTGTGCTACCCACAGCATTACAAATTTGGCAATTTTGGGTGGCAAATGCACTTCTTTCTCTTGTGGCAGCATTTACGGTGTGCCACAATCTATTTGATAAACTTAAATAGAGAAGAGTCAAGACTGTGTGCGAATAATTTTGTACAAAACCAGCGGGCTGTAGGTTATCCTACAGCCCGCTGGTGAGTAATAATATGAAGATATTTATGTACTAATTTACTAAAGTGAGTTAGTGCTAATTCTTTTAAAAATGAAAAATGAAATTATTTACATAAAATTACCAGAAAACTTTGCAAATTTCACCATTTTATGATAAAATATAAAATAGTATTAATAGGTTTTTAATACTAATTAAATTCATTTTACTGAGTACTTTATGAGAAATATTTATTAGAGCAATTTTGCTCAAATGGAGGTTTTTTATGGAAATAGATAATATTAAAGAAACACCAACTAATAATGTTCAAAGAACGAAATTAACTTGGGATCCATATATGCAATACTTAATTGAAGCTATTGATGAAAGTAATTTTATGAAACGTGCAGAAACAAAACCAATGGCAACGCCGAAAGGCTCTTTGGAAAGCCATGTTACATCAAGAGCTACACATGTAAGAAATGCAGCTAATATTATAAGAAGACTAGCAAAGGGACTAGGACTAAATTCTAAGTTTGCTTATGCAGGAATGTTAATGCATGATGCAGGGCATCCATTTAGTGGACATGAAGGAGAAGTTATATTTTCTGATATTGGAGGATTAAGCAATACTCAATTTTTCCATCATAATGCTAAGGGTGTAGAAATAATATTGAGTGAGGACATATGTGAAAAAGCTATTTCTAAAATTCCAAATATTGAATTAAACCCTAATCTTAGAGATAAATTAAGAGAAGAATTTTACTACTTTTTGGATATTGTTATATCACATGATGGAGAGGCATCTCCAGCTGAGATGTATAGAGAAGCTGATGAGTATCCTGATATAAGGACAGCTGTTGAACAAAAACTACTTTCAGCAAATGCTACTAATAAGTATAAGTTTGTAGCACAAACTCCAGAAGGAAAACTTGCTAAATATGCGGATGTTATAGCCTATTTGGCAACTGACATACAAGATGGATTTAGACTTGGTATATACAAGGATTTCCCTGATGATTATTTAGAAGTATTTGGAGAAATGTTCTCAACATCTTTTGCTCGTACAAGCGAGGAAAAAATTGCAAATGCAAGAACTATTATTGATCAAATAAAAGAAAAAAGATTAAGGGAGTTATTTGATGATGCAAGACTTCCAGGAAACCAAAGAGCAATAAGAATAGCAAATGAAATTATTGCAGAATTAAGAGAAAAAGATCTTGATTTTGAGGATAATGAAGATGCTGCAATGGAAGTTGTTGAAAGACATTTACAAGGAATGAAGCATTTGTATGGGACGAACTTGACTGACGAAAAATTACAATATATGTATTCTGAAATGGAAAAAGTAAGAGAATTTGTAGGTAAAAAATCACGTTTACGTTCTGGTGTTGTTGCAGAAGTAACCACAAGAATGCAAGAATATTTTATAAATGATCTTTTAAAAGAATCTGTAGCAACAGGAGTTCCGCACTTCTCTGCTACTGCTGAAAGAATTTTTTTCAAAGCAAAAAAAATAAATTATGCAACATATACACCTTATGTTAAATGGCAATATCAAAAAGAAGCCCTACCTAATGCAGCTTTAAGACTAGCAGCAATGTCTGCAGGAAGTTTGATATCAACAGGAGCTGTTAGAAATAAATTCTTTGACCCAACTGTTAGAGAATTTATCAGAGATAAAGAGATTGCTGAAAGTATGAAGGTTGGAGCTAGGGCGAATGAAACTGTTGAGCAGGCTCAAGAAAGATATTTAAGAATGAGAAAAATGTATGGCATAAGAAATTTTAGAAGTTCAAATAAAAAATTTACTGGAGACCAAGCAGTTAGTAAAATTCAATCTAGATATGAATTATTTGCAAGTATTTATGAACATCTTCAAAACCAGGGAGAAAGTTTTGCAAGACAATATACTCTTACATATCAAGCGATAGAACAAAGAGTAAAAGATAAAGTAGAAAAGGCATTAGATCCTAAATATCCAGAAGAACATGATGAAAAGAGTTTATATGTTGGTAGATATATAAGTCGAGTAGAAGCTGTTAGAGATAGAATAAAACTTAAATATGGTTCTTTAGATATTACAGCAGAACAACGTGATGAAGTTACAAAAATGCTAATAGATAATGAGAGAAACTTTATGGAAAGACATATGGCTATGCAAGTTGCAACAGATTATATTAGTGGAATGTCTGATACTGCGTTTACTGAATTGGCAATAAGGACAGGTGTATTAAGTAAAGAAGACCTAGAAAAAACATCTACTAGAATACCACCAGAAGAAGCTGGACAAAATCATGTAGTTGCACAATTGGCAAAAGATATGGAACAACATGAAGATAATAAAACTAATTTATCTGGAACTACTCAAGGAGATACAGAAGGAAGATAATATTTTTCAAAAGGAGAATATATGCCAAAATTTTTTATAAACAACAATCAAATTCAAGACGACAATATAATTTTAATAGGAGAAGATGTAAAACATATAAAAAATGTTTTGAGAATGAAGGAAAATGAAGAAATTTTAATATGTAATATTGATACTTGTGAAAATTATAAATGCATAATAAGTCTTTTTGAAAATGAATCTATTAAATGTAAAATTTTAAGTAAAGAAAGTTACAATACAGAACCTAATATACAAATTACAATTTTCCAAGGATTGCCCAAAGCTGAAAAAATGGAATTTATAATACAAAAATGTACAGAGATAGGAGCAAGTGAATTTGTTCCAGTAATAATGAATAGATGCATTGTCAAAATAGACAACAAGAATGAAAATAAAAAAATTGATAGATGGCAAAAAATTGCAGAATCTGCCGCTAAGCAAAGTGGCAGAAGTGCAATTCCTAAAGTGGAAAATGTAATAAATTTTCAAAAACTCTGTCAATTAGTCGAAAAATATGATATAGTATTAGTAGCATATGAGAAAGAAATAGAAAACACATTAAAAAATGAAATTAGCAAGTTGAATAAAAATAATTTAAAAATAGGATTAGTAATTGGACCAGAAGGTGGAATTGAAGAAGAAGAAGTAAATAAATTGAAACAAACAGGAGCAAAGATAATAACTTTGGGAAAACGAATTTTGAGAACAGAAACTGCATCTATATATTTAAGCAGTATATTAATATATGAGTTAGATTAAAAAATAATGGGGGACAAAAAATTGAAAAAGAACACAATAACAAATTTTGAAAAAATACGAGAAAAGAGAACTTTATCAAAAGAAAATCAAAAAGCAATATTTGGAAGATTGATTTCAAATTTTGCTATTGGAGTTTCTTTTATAATTTTAATGCTATCTTACTATTTGGCAACATTTTATATTTCTAAAAATATTGCAGAAGTAATATACCATATTTCAGCATCTATTTTATTAATAGTTACTATAGCTATTTTTGAAATAGGATATAAAAAAGACGATGGAAAATATGCACTAATAGGTTTAGAAATACTTATATTTGCATTAATTTCGTTATTTGCACCATATATATATTATGTGTTTAATAAAATAACAATTATTTCTTGCATATTATTAATGACAGTATACTATATAATAAAAATAATAGTTATTTATAATAAAGAAAAGAATTTAGCATTAAAAATAAATGATGATATAGACACAATAATAAAAAAAGAAAGTCAAGACAATATGGCAAAAAAAGCTTCTAAGAGTAGAACTGAAAAAGCAGTGGCAGCTAGAGCTAAAAGAAAGGTTACAGCAACTAAAAAAGAAGGAAAAGAAATAGCAAAAACTAAAACAAAAAGTGCAACAAAAAAACAAAACTTAGCAAGTAAGGCAAAAGAAGATTTAGCAGCAAACCCAGCAAAACCATCAACTAAAGCTACAACAAAAAAAGAAACAGATACTGTAAAAAAGAAACCTTCTTCAACAAGTAATAAAACTAAAAACACACCTGCTAAGAAGGCTACTTCTAAAAAGGTAGAAAAAACAAGTATAGAAGATACAAAATCTGAAAGTAAACAAAAACCAACAACTAAAAAAACAAATACTACTAAAACATCAACAACAAAAAAATCTTCTACTACAACAACTGCAAAGAAAGTACCAGCTAAACCTGCAACTAAAAGAACAAATACCACATCAAAATCTACAACAAAAAAATCAGGAACAACAAACAAAAGAACAACTAAAAAGGAGAATAAATAAAAATGTTAAAAAGTATGACAGGCTTTGGTAGAGCTAAATATGAAACCAATTCTAGAGAATATATAGTTGATATTAAATCTGTAAATAATAGATATAGCGATATATCTATTAAAATGCCAAGAAGTATAAGCTTTTTAGAAGAAAAAGTAAAACAGAAAATAACAACAGCAATTTCTAGAGGTAAAGTAGAAGTTTTTATAACTTTTAATAATTATAGTGATAAGGGAAAAAATATTAGAATAAACTCAGAACTTGCAAAATTGTATATAAATGAAATTAAAAATTTATCAGATGAAACAAATAATTCTCAATTAATAAATATACAGGAAATACTAAAACTACCAGATGTGCTAAACATTCAACTAGATGAAGAAGCAGAAAATCTAATATGGAATGAACTAGAAATAGCATTATCTGAAGCCATAAATAATTTTATAAATATGAGAAAAAAAGAAGGATTAAAAATTCAAGAAGACCTAGAAGAACGTATTTATATAATTGAACAAAATGTAAATGAAATTGATAATATTTCTTCTGGACTTGTGCAAGAATATATAGTAAAATTAGAAAAAAGAATTAATGAAATTCTAAAAAACAATGTAGTTGATGAAAATAGACTTGCACAAGAGGTTGTTATATACTCAGATAAATGCTCGATAGAAGAAGAACTAACAAGACTAAAAAGTCATATAGTTCAATTTAGAGATTTATTGAATAGCAATACAGCAAATGGTAAAAAGATAGATTTCCTAATTCAAGAAATGAATAGGGAAACAAATACAATAGGTTCAAAAGCAAATAATTTACAGATTACAAATTATGTAATAGAAATAAAAACAGAATTAGAAAACATCCGTGAGCAGATTCAAAATGTTGAATAATAAATAAAAAGGGGGAGAATTAAAATGATTATTAAACCAACTGTTACAGACTTACTAGAAAAAATTGATAACAGATTTGCATTAGTTATACTAGTTTCAAGACGTGCAAGACAAATTTCAGAAGGACAAATACCTTTAACAAATATTAAGGAAAAATCTGCAGTTACAATAGCTGCAAATGAAATAGCAGAAGGTAAGGTGAAAGAATGTTAGTTTTATTATCAGGCGTTTCAGGAGCAGGAAAAGATACTATAAAAAAAGAATTAATAAAGAGAATGGATAATGTAACTTCAATGCCTTCATATACTGATAGAAGTCCAAGACCTGGTGAAGAAAATGGCAAAATTTATAATTTCATATCAACTGAAGAGTTTGAAAATAAAATTAAAAGTGGTGAATTCTATGAGTATTCAGTTCATCATGAACATTATTATGGAACTTCTAAGAAAGTTTTAAATGATAAAATTAGCTCAGGAAAAATTATTGTAAAAGATATTGAAGTAAATGGAACTGAAAACTTATTAAAACTTTTAAAAGAACAATTAGATATTATTACTATATTTTTAAGAGTTCCTAAAGAAGAACTAAGAAGAAGATTAGAACATAGAGTAGAAAAAGCTAGTATTAAAGAAATAGAATTAAGATTAAATAGATTTGATTATGAAGAATCTAAAATTGGAATTTATGATTATGTATTAAAAAATGATGATTTAGAAAAAACTGTTCAAATCATTATGACAATAATTGAAAATGAATATAAGATTAAAAGAGAAAAGAGGGATACGAATGAGTAATAACAAAAAACAAAAAATATTTGTAAAAATATTTGCTTTAGTTTTAGCATTAATGATGGTATTAAGTGTTGCTGTATCATTAATATATATGCTAATAGGTAGATAATAGGAGGAAAACGAATGCTAAAAACTGTTGAAATTCCTTCAATTGAAGAAGGAAGCTTAGTAGATAATATAATAAATTACGTTGATGCATTACGTAATAGTCCAACACAATTAATCACATTTATAATAGATATTACAATAGTTATATTATTGGCAGTTAAATTTTTTCAACTCGTAAAAGGGACAAGAGCTTTGCAATTATTAAAAGGAATTTTCTTTTTGATAATTGCTACAATATTAAGTTCAATATTTAGTTTAAGAATACTTAATATGATTTTAACTTCATTTATGACATATGGAGTAATATTACTTATTATTATGTTTCAACCAGAGATAAGAAGAGGGTTAGAACAACTAGGATCAAATAAAGTAAATAGATTTTTTGGAATAGATGAGGAAATTGCTAACAAGGTAAAGGAAAATATATTCAAATTAACTATAGCAACATCAGAGTTATCTCAATCAAAAACAGGTGCACTTATAGTTATAGAAAAAAGTATAAAATTAAAGGATATAATAGATTCAGGAATTGTCATTAATTCCGAAATATCACCACAATTACTAGTAAATATATTTGAACCCAAAACTCCTTTGCATGATGGTGCAGTAATAATAAGTGAAAGCAAAATAATGGCAGCAGCTTGTATGTTACCACTTGCAAATGATAAGAATATTCCAAAAACTTTAGGAACAAGGCATAGATCAGCATTAGGTATTTCAAAAGAAACAGATGCAATAGTAGTTGTTGTATCAGAAGAAACTGGGAAAATATCAGTTGCAAAAAATGGTACATTGATTGCAGATGTAAAAGAAGATGCTTTAAAACAAATATTAATAAAGAATTTGGTACCAAAAATAGAAGATAATAAAAAGAAAAAAATGAAGAGGAAATAATGCGAAATATAAAATTAATAATAGAATATGATGGTAAAAAATTTGGTGGATGGCAAAAACAGCCCACCAAATTAAACATTCAAGGCGAAATAGAACAAGCAATAAAAGAAATAACTGGAGAAAATGTTGATTTAATAGCATCTGGTAGAACTGATGCAGGAGTTCATAGTCTAGGACAAGTTGCAAACTTTAGGACAAACAGTAAGATAGAAATAGAAAAGTTTGCAATAGCAATAAATTCAAAATTAAAGAAAAGCATTGTTATAAAATCAGCAGAAGAAGTAGAAGAAGATTTTCATGCAAGATATAAATGTAAAGGAAAGAAATATAGATATGTAATTAATAATTCATATCAAGGAACTGCCATATATAGAGATTTAGAATACCATATTCCTCAAAAATTAGATATAATTAAAATGAAACAAGCTATAAAATACTTTGAAGGAAAACACGATTTTAAAGGCTTTAGAGCAAGTGGTACTAGTTCTAAAGACTCAATAAGAGAAATATATAAAGCTGAAATAAAGATAGATAATGAAAGAATATTGATAGAACTAACTGGAAATGGATTTATGTACAATATGGTAAGAATAATTGCAGGAACAATTGTAGATGTTGGCTTTGGGAAAATAAGTCCAAACGAAATAGCTGAAATAATAGAATCAAAAGACAGAACTCGAGCAGGAAAAACATTACCAGCACACGGACTATATTTAGTAGAAGTATATTATTAAAAAAAGGAGTAATAATGAAAGTATTAGTTTTATCCTGTGGTACAGGAGGAGGACATAATTCGGCAGCAAAAGCAATAGTAAATGAATTAAATAATAATAATGTAATAGCTGACTTTAAAGAATATTTAGATATTATAAATCCTAGAGTTAGAAACTTAGTAAATAATCTTTATATTAAAAGTACAACTGGAAAAGGAAGGATTTTTAAAAGAGTATATAAGATAGGAACTTTCTACGATAATACGAAATTAAAATCACCAGTATATGCATTAAATAGTCTTGCAAAAAAGAAACTTTATGATTATATAAAAGCTAACAACTATGATTATGTTGCAACAACACATTTATTTGCAGCACAAGCACTAACTCGCATAAAAAAAGAACATAACGACATACACTTTATTGAGATATGCACAGATTATACATATATACCATTTTGGAGAGAAACTAATCCAGATTACATAGTAGTTCCTCATAAAGATTTAATTCATGATTTTGAGAAAAAAGGGGTAAATAAAGATAAAATTATTCCTTTAGGAATACCCGTTTATAAAGAATTTTCCATGGACTTAAAAAAAGAAGAATGTTATAATGAATTAAACTTAGATAAAACAAAAAAATACACCTTGATAATGACAGGAAGTATGGGTTTTGGAAATACTGTACAAATTGTGGAAGAATTGTCTAAAAAAGTAAACACTACTAATATAGTAATTTGCGGAAATAATAAAAAATTACAAGAACAATTAAAAAATAGATATACTTTAGACAAAGTAATACCAATAGGATTTACAGATAAGATATGTAAATATATGAAAATTAGTGAGGTATTGTTAACAAAACCTGGAGGACTTACAACAACTGAAGCAGGAACAATAAATATTCCAATAATTCACACAATGCCAATACCTGGATGTGAAAACTGTAATGCAGATTTCTTTGAAAAAAGAGGAATGTCAAAGAAATGTGATACAATTGAAGAAATTTGTGAAGAAACACAAAAAATAATTAACAATGAAAGTATAAGAAATCAAATGATTGAAAATCAGAAAAAATATATTGACAAACATACTTGTGAAAAAATATGTAATTTGATTATTGAAGAATGTAATAAAAAAATCTAATCATATAAATTTTATAAAACTGACAAGAGGAGGTGTAATAAATGGAAAAGATAAATAATCTAGAAGATGTAGATGAAAACTCTGATATTATTGATATGTGGACTCCATTAGATTTCGATTCAAATGAAAACTATAAATTCGTAAGTGACAATGATTTATATAATTTAATCTCTGATATTGTATATTATTTTATTGCAGTACCAGTTATATATATAATATCAAAAGTGATGTTTGGACTTAAAATAGAAGGAAGAGAGAATTTAAAAAAAGTAAATGGAGCTGCTATAACAGTTTCTAATCATGTACATTTTTTAGATTGTGCAATGATAGGATTAGCAATGTTTCCAAAAAGAATTTATTATACAGCTTCTGATGGTTCATTCAAAATGCCAGTTATAAGACATCTTGTAAAATTGCTAAATGCGTTACCAATATCAGATAATATAAATAGTAAGAAAAGATTACTATTAGCAATAAATGACTTACTGGCAAAGAAAGAAAAAGTACATTTTTATCCAGAAGCTTCAATGTGGCCATATCATGAAAAGATTAGAAAATTTAAAAATGGTGCATTTGAAGTAGCAACAAGAAATAATGTACCAGTGATACCTATAGTATTTAAATTTAGAGAAGTAACAGGATGGCGTAAATTCATAAAGGAAAAACCATTTATTACATTAAAAATATTAGAGCCAGTATATCCAAATACTGAAGCTTCAAGAAGAGAACAAATAGAAAGCTTAAAAGAAATAATTTCAAATAAAATGAAAGAAGAAAGTAGGAATTAAAATGAATAAGATTAAAATAATATGTTTTTGCCTTTTGTTAGTGCTTATAGTAGCTGGCATACTATTTTTAGCAAATAAAAGTAACAAAAAAGATGAAAAAGAGGAAGAAAAACAGGAAAATCAAATAAACAATAATTCTATCAAACACCCAATATATGAAAATAACATGTTTGATAAAGATGGAAATGTTGTATCTTTTGAAGATAAAAAAGGTGAGTTACCACAAATACCAAAGTCAGAACGTATACAAGGTATAGTAGAATTTAATCATGATGGTAGAATATTTATGTTTAATGGACAGCACTTTGGAGAATTTGGATTCGAAATGGAAGAATATACAGAAGCACATATAGCAAATACTAAACAAAAATGCATAGATTATATTACACATGTTGAATATAATGCAGATTATATTGAAGAAGGAGATATTTTGATTCTTTCAAAAAATGCTCTAAAAAATGAAAATAGTTCTGATATAAATGTCAACACATTTATTGTTTTAAAAGCAAAAGATTATGAGAATATGAAAAGGGAAGCATTAAATAAAGAGAGGGAAGCTATAATAACAGTTGAAGAATACTATGATAATTCTAATGAGTTTTATTTGAAATACAATATTTCAGATAATGATTATGACTTTCCATTTGCAATAAAGGTTAACTTAACAGAAGATGTTAAAATATTAGGACAATTAGAAAATGGAATAACCGTAGGTGTACAATATAAGGATATAAATAAACCTTTAAATGAATTAGAAGTACAATCTATAGAGATAGTAGAATATTAATAAAAAATGGAACTGATTAAAAATCATGAGAAAAAAACAATTATATTTCTCATGATTTTTTTCACTTTTTTTCACTTTTTTTCAGTTTTTTCTTAAAAAATTAGATACAAATTTTCATTTTTTTGATAAAACTTTGTAGTAATATATATATGTAATGCGGGTGCAATATTATTGAAAATAAGTACGAGTGTGCAATCTATTTATTTAGGAGGACAACACAATGCGTAAACATCTTAAATCGATTGCAGCTGCCATTATGGCGGTTGTAATGCTGATGAGTATCAGCACTTCCGCTATGGCGGCAGAGCAAGTTCCTGCAGCAAACCAGACAACTGAAGTAGTTGAAATTACTACTCCGATTTCTATGAATGAAGGGGTGTTAAAAAGTAGGGAAAACTACTTTTCGACTAGTAGGAGCTTTACAGATTCACCCCACATGCTCATAGGTGGAATTAATATTTCTGGGCAAAAGAATGCCATTAGGCACAAACTTACTGGTAATTTGCTGTCTGGAACAAAAGACAAAGCGGTAGTTTTTGAGCTGTACAACACTACAACTGGAATCAAGAGGAGTTTTACAGCGATAGCAGATGGACAATGGCATGGTGATTGGTATTATAGCGATTTTACTCCAGGAAACTATGAGGTGTGGGTAATTTATACGGCAAAATCTGGGAAATATTCGGTGGAAATGGAGGCCATCTATACAGATTTAAGCTAAACTTTTATTGGATTCTCTGTATAATTGGTACACTTAAAATTGTAATAAGTAAGTAATAACTTTTCTGCACACTCGTATCTTATTTAGGAGAGCTTCGCGACAGCGGGCTCTCCGTTTTATAAATTTACAATTTGATAATTATTTAACTATATGTTAAAATACAACTTATAATAAAATAAGGAGAAAAGTTAATATGAAAATAGAAACCAAATTAGCTTTAAATAACATGAGGAAAAATAAAAAAAGAACTCTATATACTACAATATCATTAATATTATGTACAACACTTATATTAACTACAATATTACTAATATCAAGTATAAGGAATGGAGTATCTGAAAATTTTGATACTGAGTATAATGATTATCACATTATTTTAAAAGACTTATCAAAAGAACGTTTTAATAGAATAAGAAACAAAACATATATTGATAAAATTTATATACAAAAAAGCAAAAACGAAAATTTAGAAAAAGTCGATAGCTCTTATGAAGCTATTGATAATACTACAGTATATTTAAAGTATAAAGACACAAAGAGGGTGTGTGAATATACAAATAATATACTTGGAGAATTAAATTTAAGTGAATTAGAATTTAAGAACATTAATACTACTTGCAAATTTAATAAAACATTTCTTACAGTTCATGGTTATATTGATTTATCTATAACAGAAAAAAATGGCATTCCAACATGCCTAATGAGAGTAAATTATTCACCAATAATAACACTTATGATAATTATATTACTGCTTGTCTTTTCAGCTTTATTTATTATAATTTTGCACAATGCCTTTTTAATAACAATTAATGAGAGGAAGAAAGAATATGCAATATTAAATAGTGTTGGCGGAACAGAAGGACAAATTCTAAAAATGATATTTAAAGAAGCAATTATAATGGGAATTATAGGAATAATTGTGGGAGGATTGCTTTCTGTATTACTTTCAAATATGGCTTTAAGCAATATTAACAATATTTTAAATAGAGCAGGTTATTACTTTAATTTAGTATTTGATATAAAATATATAATTTTAGCGTTAATAATTATAGTTATAAATATATATTTCTCAGTGTTGATACCAAGTTTAAAAGCAAGTTCAACATCTGTTATACAAGGAATAAGAAACAATAAAGAAATTAAAAATAAAAAGAGAAAAACAATACTAGAAAAAATATTTCCAACCGAAGGAAAAGTAGCAATAAAAAACATAAGAAGAAATAAAAGCAAGTATAGACTTATAATATTTTTGTTGGTAGTAACTATAACTTCGTTTGTTTCAATTAGTACATACATTGAATATGAAAAAGAAACTGCTAGTTTAGTAACAGAATACGACGTTGATGCAGAATTAACTATTTATTCAGAAGATACTTATGAAGTAGCAAAATTAAATGGATGTTTTGACTATGTTAGTATATTAAAAGAATATGAAAAAAAACACAATAAAAAATTAGAATATTTTGAATATAGAGATGTTTGGCAAAATAACTTCCTAGTAATTCCAACTGATGCCTTTGTAGATGACAGCTTTAGCTTTGAATTCGAAAACAAAAATAAAAGTATTCAAATGAGAGTTATAGCTTTAAATGATATGAATTACAATAAATATATAAACAAAGTAAAAGGAAATTACGGAGACTTTATAGTCTATAATAATACAATAATACACAACTTTGAGGTAAATAGTTCGCAACCAACCTACTCATACACACCTATATTTAAAAAAGATAGTAATTTAAAATTGAATCTTATAGATAGAACATACCAAAATAATATATGGGAATACGAAATTATCGAATCTCAAATTTTAGATAGAAAAATAATACTAACAGATGAAGTTATAGAAGGTTATAAAGAGCTAGAGAAAACAGATTTTTACTGTTATCCAACATTATTTATGAATTTGGATACATATAATAAAATGGATAATTATATAGAAAATACATATGGAAAATTACACAGTTATATGAATGATGGCAATACAAGAGCTTTTTGGGATACGAGAGATAATTTAAAAGTAAAAATAAAGTGTGATGATATTGTTGAATTTAAAAATTATATGGAAAAAACTATCGAAGAAAAAAATTTGGGTGTATCTAGGGAGTACTATACACTAGATAACCAAGAAAAAATCCTGTACATAAATATAGTAGAGCTAATTTTAAAAATAATGATGATAGCAATAATAACAATAGGAATAGTAAGCACTATAAATATAATAAATGCTAGTCTAATTGAGAGAAAAGAAGATTTTAATATTTTATATCGTATGGGAGCAACAAAAGTAAATATTAAAAAGATTTTGATATATGAATGTATATATATGTTTGTAAAAGCACTAATTATATCAACAGTATTATCAATACCAATAATATATAAAATTATAAAAGGAATGGAACAAGTATTAGTTTTAAATAAATTATTAATTCCATTTGGTAGTATTGGAATATTTATAGTTGTAATGTTCGCAATATCTTTAACAATAACTATATGTTCAACTAGAATTATAAAAGAAGAATAAATAATGAAAATCACTAAGTAAAAAACTTACTTAGTGATTTCTTTATTAAAAATTTCATAAAAATACATTGACAAAAAAATAAAAGGTGATATAATATCTTATAGTGTAAGATAAAAAGAGGTGAATATCATGTTATATGATTCTTTAGCAGATGAATTATTCTATATACTATCACAATTTTCTAAAAATCCATTCCAAGAACATTCTAGAAACTTCGCTACAGGAGAAATGTCAATTTTGTATTATCTAGATAAAATACAAGATGGAGCAACAGCAGGAGATATATGTAACTATATGCAAGTAACAACTGGCAGAGTAGCAAGTGCATTAAATAGTTTAGAAAAAAAGAGATATATTCAAAGAAGAAATCATGATATAGATAAGCGAAAAGTTATTGTATATATAACAGAATCTGGTAAAGAATATATATTAGAAAACTACCAAAGTGGAATTACATTAGCAGAAGATATACTATCAAATTTAGGAGAAGAAGATGCCAAAGAACTAATTAGACTAATTAAAAAGAGCCTTAATATATAAATGCAGATAAACTGCATTTTTAAAAAATAAATATCTAACACTATAAGATATTTTAAAGGAGGAATATATATGAATAGTCAAAAGTTTACTCAAAAATCAATAGAAGCTATACAAGGAGCTCAAAGTTTAGCTATATCAAATGAAAATAGTCAGATAGAACAAGAACATTTACTTTATTCATTAATTATTCAGGATAATAGTTTAATAAAATCTTTATTAAAGAAAATGAATGTAAATGAGGAGTTTGAACATACTTTAAAAAAAGAAATTGATAATAAACCAAGAATGCATTCAAATAATTCTAGACCTATAGATAATGTATATATTTCAAAAGATACAGATGAGGCTTTAGTTACTGCTGAAAATATTGCAAAAGATATGAAAGATAAATATATTTCAGTAGAACATATAATGTTAGGATTAATAGATAAAGCAAATTCAAAATTAAAAGACTTATTTAAAACATTTGATATTACAAAAAATAAATTTTTAAAAGTATTATCAGAAGTAAGGGGGAATAGACAAGTGAATACAGATAATCCAGAAGATACTTACGATGTTTTAGCAAAATATGGTACAGACTTAGTAGAAATGGCTAGAAAACAAAAATTAGATCCAGTTATAGGAAGAGATAATGAAATAAGAAATGTAATTAGAATACTTTCAAGAAAAACTAAAAATAATCCATGCTTAATAGGTGAACCAGGTGTTGGTAAAACTGCTATTGCTGAAGGTTTAGCTTTAAGAATTGTAAGAGGAGATGTTCCTGCAGGTTTAAAAGAATGTACTATTTTCTCTCTTGATATGGGAGCATTGGTTGCTGGCGCTAAATATAGAGGTGAATTTGAAGAAAGATTGAAAGCAGTTCTTCAAGAAATTAAAAAAAGTGAAGGAAAAATAATTCTATTTATAGACGAACTTCACACAATAGTTGGTGCTGGAAAAACTGATGGTGCAATGGATGCAGGTAATCTTTTAAAACCAATGCTTGCTCGAGGAGAACTTCATTGTATTGGTGCTACAACTTTAAATGAATATAGACAATATATAGAAAAAGACCCAGCATTAGAAAGACGTTTTCAACATGTTTTAGTAGATGAACCAACAGTTGAAGATACAATTTCTATTTTAAGAGGATTGAAAGAAAGATATGAGGTATATCACGGAGTTGAAATAAGTGATAATGCAATTATTACAGCTGCAACTTTATCTCATAGATATATTTCAGATAGATTTTTGCCAGATAAAGCAATAGACCTTATTGATGAAGCTTGCAGTATGATAAAAACAGAAATGGAATCTATGCCAATAGAATTAGATGAAATTTCACGTAAAATAATGCAACACCAAATAGAAGAAACAGCATTGAAAAAAGAAAAGGATGACCAATCTAAAAAAAGATTAGAAGAAATTCAAAAAGAAATTGCAGAAATGCAAAGTACGTTTAATGAAATGAAAGCTAAATGGGATAATGAAAAAGATGCTATATCTAAAGTTCAAAAACTACGTGAAGATATAGAAAGAGTAAATAGCCAAATAGAAAGTGCTGAAAGAAATTATGAATTAAACAAAGCAGCAGAACTAAAATATGGTAAGCTTCCAGAGTTGCAAAAACAACTAAAAGTAGAAGAAGAAATAGCTCAAAAATCTAAAGAATCTAGCTTACTTAGAACTAAAGTAACAGATGAAGAAATAACTAAAATTATTGCAAAATGGACAGGTATTCCAGTAACAAAATTAATGGAAAGCGAAAGAGAGAAGATATTAAACTTAGGAAGTGTTTTACACCAAAGAGTAATTGGTCAAAATGAAGCTGTAGGAAAAGTAACAGATGCAATAATTCGTTCAAGGGCAGGAATACATGATAGTCGTAGACCTATTGGTTCATTTATGTTCTTAGGCCCAACAGGTGTTGGTAAAACGGAACTTGCAAAAGCATTAGCAGAAAGCTTATTTGATGATGAACATAATATAGTAAGAATAGATATGTCTGAATATATGGAGAAATTCTCTGTATCAAGATTAATTGGTGCGCCTCCAGGATATGTTGGATATGAAGAAGGAGGACAATTAACAGAAGCTGTTAGAAGAAAACCATATTCAGTAATATTATTTGACGAAATAGAAAAAGCTCATCCAGATGTATTCAATGTATTATTACAAGTATTAGATGACGGAAGAATAACAGATTCACAAGGAAGAACAGTAGATTTTAAAAATACAATAATAATCTTAACATCAAATTTAGGATCAGAATATATTTTAGATGGAATTAATAAAAATGGAGAAATATCAGATGAAGCAAAAGATAAAGTAAACAAACTTTTAAAACAAAGTTTTAGACCAGAATTTTTAAACAGATTAGACGAAATAATATTCTATAAACCATTAACGCAAAATGAAATAGGAAGCATTTTAGAATTGTTAATAGCTGATTTAAATAGGAGATTAGAGGAGCAAGAAATATTAATTACATTAACAGATAAGGCAAAAGAATATTTAATTGAGAATGGTTATGATGCAATATATGGAGCAAGACCATTAAAAAGATTTGTTCAAAAAGAATTAGAAACATTAATTGCTCGTAAAATTATAGAACAAGCAATTATTCCAAAACAAAACGTTACAATAGATTTGGAAAATGAGGGATTGATTGTAAAATAAATTGATATTTGTGTGATTAAATTGTAAACAAATTTGTTGCAAATGTTGTAGGGAACGACCTCCGCGTCGTTCCTTTGTACTGCAATTTACTTATTCTTGAAAAATTTTTTACTATATGATATTATCTAACAATAGAAAGAATAAGGAGGATTTAAAAATGAAAAAGAAAGTTTTGGTAATAGGATTTATTTCAATTTTAATTGTATCACTAATAATATTAACAGGTTGTGGGAATAAGAAAGAAGAAAAAAATACCTCTAATGATACGGAAAACAAATCAAATGTAACAAATGAACCAGCAGTTTCAGATTCTAAAAATAACTTAAAAATGGATACTAAATATGTATACGAATTAGACGAGATATCTTCTGCACTATCTGCTTATATAGTTTTTCATAGCGATAATACGATAACTCGTACTTCAATATCACCTAATGGTAATGTCGGGCAAGAACTTTATGGGACATATTCATTTAAAGATTCTAAATTAGTAATACAATATGAAGAACAACTATATGGAGATAAAAGAGTGGTTTTCCCTGATTCACCAAGAACATTTACAGTTGTATCAGAAAATGAAATTATAGAAGATAGAGAAAATGTAACTTATAAATGCAAAGAATAATTTAAAGAAAATAATAAAACGACACATCTGCTTGACAGAGCGATGTGTCGTTTATCTATGTTTTTATGCGATAATTGCTTATTATTTCAATTTTTCTTCAATTTCTTTCCAAACCGCTTCTGTATAAATCTTTTTTTCAGCAGAGAATGGAAGAAACTTTAAATCTTTCAATGGGTTTAATTCATTTTGTAAATCGATTACTGCTTTTTCAACCTTTGTTGGTGCTAGTTTGTCTGCTTTATTTGCTAAGATTAAGCAAGGAAATCCTGTATTTATAATATAATCATACATCATAATATCATTAGAAGTAGGGGAGTGACGTATATCTATTAAAAAGATTATTAAAGCAATTTGCTTTCTTGTTTGTAAATAATGTTCTATAAACTCTCCAACTTTAACTTGTTCTTCTTTAGACATTTTACTATAACCATATCCAGGTAAATCTACAAAGTAAAAGTTGTTATCCATATTATAAAAGTTAATTTGTCTAGTTTTTCCTGGTTCACTACTAGTTCTAGCTAGGTTCTTTCTATTTATCATAGTATTTATAAAAGAAGATTTACCTACATTAGATTTTCCAACCAATACTATTTCAGGCACATCTGTTTTTGGATATTGTTTCTCACTTACAGCAGATACTTCAATTCTTGGATTTTTAATAATCATAATAAATTCCCTTTCTCTATCACATAAAATAGGGTCGCCGAGGACGCGACCCCTACTTGTTTAATTATTCATTATTCACCATTCACTATTAACTATTCACTAGCGCGAAGCACACTTATTCCACCCATATAAGGTTGTAACACTTCAGGAATATTAATACTTCCATCTGGATTATAATTATTCTCTAAGAATGCTATCAACATACGAGGAGGAGCAACAACTGTATTATTTAATGTATGTGCAAAATAATTTCCTTTTTCACCTTTAACACGTATTCCTAAACGTCTACTTTGAGCATCTGTTAAATTAGAGCAACTACCAACTTCAAAGTATTTCTTTTGACGAGGAGACCATGCTTCAACATCGCAAGATTTTGCTTTTAAATCTGCTAAGTCTCCAGAACAACATTCAAGAGTACGAACAGGTATATCTAAACTTCTAAATAGTTCAACTGTATAGCTCCACATTTTATCATACCATTCGTAACTTTCTTCAGGTTCACATACTACTATCATTTCTTGTTTTTCAAATTGATGTATTCTATAAACTCCACGTTCTTCAACACCATGAGCACCTTTTTCTTTTCTAAAGCATGGAGAATAAGAAGTCATAGTGTATGGTAAATCAGCTTTTTTTAATATTTGGTCTTTAAATTTACCAATCATAGAGTGTTCACTTGTCCCAATTAAATATAAATCTTCGCCTTCAATTTTATACATCATTGCATCCATTTCTTCAAAGCTCATAACACCTGTTACAACGTCGCTTCTTATCATGAATGGAGGAATACAATAAGTAAATCCTTTATTTATCATAAAATCTCTTGCATAACTAATAACAGCAGAGTGTAAACGTGCAACATCTCCAACCAAATAATAAAAACCATTTCCTGCAACTCTACGAGCAGAATCTAAATCTATGCCAGCAAGTTTTTCCATTATATCTGTATGGTATGGAATTTCATAATCTGGAACAACAGGTTCTCCATATTTTTTTACTTCAACATTTTCACTATCATCTTTTCCAAGAGGAACAGAGTCGTCAATAATATTTGGAATTTTCATCATAATGTTTTTAATTTCATTTGCTAATTCTTCCTCAGATTTTTCATTATCTACTAATTGTGCATTTATTTCATTTACTTCAGCTTTTATCTTTTCCGCTTCTTCACGGTTACCAGATTTCATTAAATTACCAATTTGAGAACTTAAGGAGTTTCTACTAGAACGTAATTCGTCTCCTTTTAATTTAACTTCACGGTTTTTCTTATCTAATTCTAAAACCTTATCCACTAATTCTAGTTTGTGATCCTGAAATTTCTTTTTAATATTTTCTTTTACTAAATCAGGATTTTCTCTAATTAATTTGATATCTATCATATCTATCCACTCCTTTAACTTAGTATTTTACTATATTTTGAAAGATTTTGCAATATCTAGAAATAAGTTTTGAAACATGAAGAATAACAATTACAATAATTATACTTGAAATAGCTTTGAAAGAAATAAAAGTTAATAAAATAATTTAGGTAAAGCAAAAAAAGATTAAATTTACGATACTTCCAAACAAGCTGTAAAAAATTGACAAGAAAATTCATAGATGATATAATTAATTTATGTAAAACTATATATTTTACACTAATAAAATAAAAATGTCAATATAAAAAACAAAAAAATATGTTTTTGTTTTTCGCTATTAATATTTTACAAAAGTAGAAAAGAAGAGGTGATTTTATGATGAAAAATAGAAAGATATATTCAAGACTTTCGATATTAGTTATCATAATTTTATTGCTAGCAGGAACACAAGTTTTAGCAGTAACACTAAATAGAGTAACAAATGTAAAAGCAAAACCAACGGCAAATGCAGTAACAGTAACATGGAATAAAGTTACTAATGCAAAAGAATATGAAGTGTCAATATATATTCCAGGAATAGGGTATGTACCACAACCAAGAGTTAAGACAACATCTAAATATATATCAGGATTAGATAAAGGAGAAACATATAAAGTAAAAGTAAGAGCAATAAGTGGTTCAAGTAGCGGACAATATTCAACAGAAGTATCATTTAGAACATCAAATAGCTCTTCAAGTGGTGGAAGCTCATCAAGTAGTTCAAAACCAGCAAGAGTAACAGGATTACGTACAACAAGAGTAACGAACGATGCAGTAACACTTACATGGAATAGATCAAGTGGAGCAACAGGATATAAAGTATATGTATATATACCAGGAATGGGATATACATATGTACAAAATGTAACAGGAACAACAGCAACAGTAACAGGATTTACATCAGTAACAGGAAATGAAAATGGATTAAATTATAGAGCAAAAATAATAGCATTTAATAGTAGAGGAGATGCAGCAGAATCTGCAGAAGTAAATTTTAGAACACCAAGAAGCTCTTCAAGTGGAGGAGGTTCATCAAGTAGTTCAAGACCAACAAAAGTAACAAATTTAAGAACAGTAACAGTAAATTCAAATACAGCAACTTTCAGATATAATGCGGTATCAGGAGCAACAGAATATGAAATAGCATTAAGAACAGCAAACACAAGCTATAAAGTTATAGGAAGAATTAAATCAACAAATTTACAAATTAACAATTTACAACCAGGAGTAACATATTATTTAAAAATAGCAGCATGTAATAGCAGAGGAGTTGGAGATTATTCATCAGAAATAAGATTTACAACAACTGGCTCAAGTTCATCAGGAGTAACACCAGGAAAAGTAATGAATGTAAAAACAGTAGCAACATCAAATACAGTAACAGTAAGTTGGAATGCAGTATCAAATGCTACAGAATATGAGGTATCAATATATATACCAGGAATAGGATATGTACCACAACCAAAAGTTAGAACAACGTCAAAATATATATCAGGATTAAATGCAGGAACAACATATAAAGTAAAAGTAAGAGCATATAAAGGAACAACACAAGGAGCATATTCAGATGAAAAAAGTTTCAAAACAAATGCAACAACAGTTCCAAGTAACCCAACAACACCAACAGTAGCTAAAGTAACAGGATTAAATGTAACACCATCAATAAATAGTGCAAATATAAGTTGGAATACAGTATCAGGAGCGACACAATATGAGATTGCTATAAACGGTAACCCAATAGGAAAAATTACAGGAAATAGAGCAACATTAACAGGATTACAAGCTGGAACAACATATAGAATAAAAGTAAGAGCATGTATAGGAACGACAACAGGAGCATATTCAGACGAAAAAAGCTTCAAAACAAATTCAACAACGTCTCCAAGTAACCCAACAACACCATCAATAGCTAAAGTAACAGGATTAAATGTAACAGAGATAAAAGATAAATCAGCAAAAATAAGTTGGAATAGAGTATCAGGTGCAACACAATATCAAGTATATTATAGATTAGAAAATCAAACACAAGGATATTCAAAAGTAGTAACAGGAACATATGTAGAAATAACAGGATTGATACCTGGAAGTGCATATTGTGTAAATGTTAAAGCACTTAATGGAGGAGTGGCAGGAGAATATAATACAAATCCAGTAAGATTTACAACAAAAAATAATACAAGCTCATCAGTGGATTTTTACAATGGAATATATGAGCTTCCTTTAAAAGGAGCAACAGGATGGGCTTCAATAAAATTAAATATTCGTGAAAATGCCACATCAAGTAGTAGATTACTTGGTACAGTAAATCCAGGAACAAGTTTTACAATAATAGAACAAAATAGTAATTGGCTAAAAGTAATGTTCAGAGATGGAAGTACAGGATATGTATATGCACCATATGTCTTATTGAATTTACCAGATGTAATTCCAAGTATAGTTTATTATGATAGTAACAGTGCATCAAGTATTTTCAAATCATCAGGTGTAGATCTACCTAATATTACTGGAAATAAATTATATAATGTGTATAACAATAATACAAGACTTGGTTGTTACCAATATGATATGCCAGTATTATTCGGAATGGCAGTTAAAATAGCAAAGGCACAAAAGGCAGCATTAGCAGAAGGATATTCTCTAAAAATTTATGAATCTTTTAGACCATATGATACACAAACAGCAATAGCAAGTTCGTTAACTAATCTAATGGCAAATAATACAGCAGTAGCTAATGGAATTAAAGTAAATGGATGGAAACTAGGATGGTTCATAAGTACAGGAACATCAAACCATCAACAAGGTATAGCAATAGATGTTACACTAGTAAAAGTTAATGAAACACAAACAAAGGTAACAGGAGATTATAAATATACAGTAGTTACAAGTAGTTCAGAAGTACAGATGCCAACAGCAATGCATGAATTAAGTGTTGCAGCAGCAAGATATACAACAGCAACTTCATACAGATATGCAGCAACTATGAATGATAACGCAAAGAAGTTAGAAAGATATTGTACTAGTGCAGGATTAATAGGACTACAATCAGAATGGTGGCACTTCAATGATAATGCTACATTAAATAGTATTTCATCAGCAAATCGCAGCAACGGAAGGTATACATTACAACCTAACCTTAGCGTAAAACCTTAAACAAATATCATAATATAAAAACTATCTAGAATAGACAGTTAATTTAAAAGTGAACTAAGAAAAATTTATAGAAAGTATTGTAGTTATTCTACAATACTTTCTATTTGTTGTATTACTAATAAGGAATCATTTCCTTTTCAAAAATTTTCTAAATACCCATTGTTTTATTTCAATAAATTATATATAATAGTAAAAAATAATTTGATAGGAGTGTTTATTATGAACTTACCAAATAAACTTACAATATTTAGAATAATCTTAGTACCGATAATGGTTATAATACCTTTTTTAGGAATACAAGGAACATTGTGGAATATTCCAATTCAAAACTTAATCATAATTGCAATATTCGCAGTGGCGTCATATACAGACCATTTAGATGGTAAAATAGCAAGAAAGCATAATTTAGTTACTACATTTGGAAAATTTGCAGACCCTCTTGCAGATAAAATTTTAGTGTTATCTGCAATGCTTATGTTAGTAGAAATGAGCAAAATACCCGCATGGATTCCAATCATAGTATTAACAAGAGAATTCGTAGTATCTGGATATAGATTGATTGCTGTAGAAAAAGGTGGAAAAGTAATTGCAGCAAATATTTGGGGGAAAATTAAAACTGTTACACAAATGATTGCAATAATCTTAACATTTATTGATTTACATGCATTCTTTGCATTTGTTTCAGAAGGATTAACAGGATATGAATTAGTAATTAACATATTGGCATCTTCATTTATGGTAATATCAACAATAGCTGCAGTATTTTCTGGAGTAAACTACTTAAAAGGTTGTAAAGAATTATTTGAATAAAAGGCGGTTTTTATGAATAAAGAACAAGCAAAAGAAAGAATATCAGAATTAAATAGATTAACACAGTATTATGCTAAAAAATATTATGATGATGATAATCCTGAAATAACAGATTTCGAATATGATATGTTAATGGTAGAGTTGCGAAATTTAGAAAAAGAATTTCCTGAATTTTCATCAAAAGATTCTCTTACTAAAAAAGTGGGCGGAACTGTAAAACAAGGTTTTTCTAAAGTAGAACACGAGGTTCCACTTCAAAGTCTTCAAGATGTATTTTCTATTGCTGAAGTAGAAGAATTTGATACTAGAATGCATAAAACAGCTGAAAATATCTCATATGTGGTAGAAACTAAAATAGATGGATTATCTGTTAGTTTGGAGTATAAAAAGGGGAAATTTGTTAGAGGTGCTACAAGAGGTAATGGATTAATAGGAGAAGATGTAACTAACAATTTAAAAACAATTAAAAATATTCCTAAAGAACTAAAAGAACCTATTGATATTACTGTTAGGGGAGAAGTTTTTATAGGGAAAGATGCTTTTCAAAAGCTAAATGAAAATTTAGATGAAGATGAAAAGTTTGCAAATGCTAGAAATTTAGCTGCAGGTTCTTTAAGACAATTGGATAGTACGATAACTGCTACAAGACCATTAGATATTTTCATATTCAATGTTCAAAAATGTGAAAGTAAAGCATTTACTTCTCATTATGAATCATTAGAATATTTAAAAGAAATAGGATTTAATGTAAATCCTGTGTTGATTTATTGCAAGAATATTGAAGAAGTAGAAAATGCTATAAATTCTATTGCAAAGAAAAGAGAAAAACTTAATTTTGGAATAGATGGAGCAGTTATAAAAATAGATGATTTAAAACTTAGAGAAGAATTAGGAACTAATTTTAAATCTCCAAAATGGGCAATTGCATATAAATATCCTCCAGAACAAAAAGAAACAACTTTAAAAGATATTATATGCCAAGTTGGAAGAACAGGTGTTATAACCCCAATGGCGATATTGGAACCAGTTGTTGTTGCAGGTTCTACAATTTCTAAAACAACTCTTCACAATGAAGATTTTATAAAAGAAAAAGATTTAAAAATAGGTGATAGAGTAATAATTCAAAAAGCTGGAGATGTTATTCCAGAAGTTGTAAAGGCATTACCGAAAAAGAGAACTGGCGAAGAAAAAGAGTTTGTAATGCCAACAGTTTGTCCAATATGTGGAGCTCCTGCAATAAGAACATCTGGTCAAGTTGCAACAAAATGTATAGGAATAGAATGTCCTGCCCGAAACTTGAGAAATATTGTTCATTTTGCTTCAAAAGAAGGAATGAATATTGAAGGATTAGGGGATAAGATAATAGAACAATTAATGGAGCAAGGCCTAATAAACAATATAGCAGATATCTATTCTTTAAAGAAAGAAGATATTGCTAGTTTAAAAAAAGATGGTCAAAAGTTTGCTGAGAACTTAGTAAATGCAATTGAAAAAAGTAAATCTAATAGTTTAGATAAATTAATAACAGCTTTAGGAATAGAACAAGTTGGTGCTAAATCTGCAAAGATTTTAGCCAAGAAATTTAAAACAATGGATAAACTTTCAAATGCTTCATCTGCTACTTTAACTTTTATAGATGATATAGGAGAAATAACAGCAAATAGTATTCAAGAGTTCTTTATGCAAGACCAAACAAAAGATTTGTTAAAAAAATTAAAATCAGCAGGTGTTAATATGAAACAAATTGAAGACGAAAAAAGTGATGAAAGGTTTTTAGGTAAAACATTTGTATTAACAGGCGCTTTGGAAAACTATACTAGAGATGAAGCAAGTGAAATTATAGAGAAATTTGGAGGGAAAGTTTCTGGTTCTGTATCTAAAAAAACGAGCTATGTACTAGCAGGAGAAGATGCAGGAAGTAAACTTACGAAAGCAAAAACTTTAGGAATTACAATACTTACTGAACAAGATTTTAAAGATATGATAAATTAATATCGGAAGGATAAAAATAAATGGAAGATTATACTTTTGAAAGATTATGGAAGGAACTAAATGATGGTTATCAAATATATTACACATATATGGATAGAAGATATGTTTTAACAAAACTATCTAAAAATTGTTATTCTAGAGAATTAGTAAACCATAATGGAAAAGGACCTCATCCTAGAAGTCAAATAGTTACACTAAAGGCTGTAAAAGAATTATTTGATTTTATGGAAGATATAGAATATAAAGTTAATTTATAGGGAGGATTTTTATGAGAGCAGTTATACAAAGAGTTAAAAATGCAGATGTAAAAGTAGACGGAAAAACAACTGGAGAAATAGGGGAAGGACTACTAATTTTATTAGGAGTTGGTCCTGATGATACAGAAGAAAATGCAGATACTCTTATAAAGAAAATCTGTAATTTAAGAATATTTAGAGATGAAAACGATAAAATGAATTTATCTGTAAAAGATATTGATGGTGAAATTTTAGTAGTATCACAATTCACACTATACGCAGATTGTACAAAAGGCAATAGACCAAGTTTTGTAAATTCTGCACCACCTGATAAAGCTGAAAAATTATATGAATATTTCAAAGAAAAGTGTAAATTAGAAGTTAGAAAAGTAGAATGTGGAATTTTTGGCGCAGATATGAAGGTCAGCTTGCTTAACAATGGACCTGTAACTATAATATTAGAAAGATAAGGAATGACAAACAAGATGAGTAATATAATAAAACATTTTAATTTAATAACAAAACATAAATGGAATGTATTTAAACTTTGTGTAAAAGCAGGTATTCCATTTAGAGGATTAGTACATGATTTATCAAAATATTCACCAACTGAATTTATAGAATCTGTTAAATTCTATGTTGGAACACATAGCCCTATAACAGAAGCTAGAAATGCTAATGGATATTCTAAGGCTTGGTTACATCATAAAGGAAGAAATAAACATCATTATGAATATTGGTATGATGCAACAGCACCTGAAAAAACACCAGTAATTCCATATAAATACGCAGTAGAAATGGTATGCGATACTTTAGCTGCTGGTAAGACATATTTAGGTAAGTCTTGGACTAATTCTAGTCAATTAGATTATTGGAATAGGACAAAGGATTTAAGGTACATTAATCAAAAAACAGCTAAGTTTTTGGAAGCGGTTTATATTCAAGTTAGCAAATACGGTATAGATAGAACTATTACTAAAAAGAATTTGAGAAATTTATATAATAGTATTTGTTGTTAAATATTCATTATATGGAGGTGATAATTAAATTTTATAAAGATAAAAAATAAAATATTAATAAAGGAGAGTTTATTATATGAGTAATTTTCTAGAAAAATTAAAAAGTCATAAAAAAAGTATAATTATAATTTCAGCAGTAATAATCGCAATAGTTGCAATTACAGTAATATTATGTTGTGTATTAAACAAAAAGCCTAGTAAATATGAGGAAAAAGTTAAGGATTTAGCCAAAGCTTTCTATGATGAAAGCAAAATGAAACAAATAATAGGAGATAATATTGTAGATTTGAAAGCATCTGCTGCATGGATCAAAACCATAGATGATAGTATGGATGATATAAATATTGAAGAAAATATTAAAGAATTGAATGCAGAATTGAAAGATACTAATAAAGATGATGATGAAGTTAAAGAATTAAAGGAAGCTCTAAAAGATTATGCTAACTTAAGAGAAAAAGACGATACTAGAATCAAAGTTAAGAATATAAAGAAACCAAAGCAAAGCAAAAATAATAAAAAAGTATGGACTGTTGAAGCTACTTGGGATTATGGCGAATATGGTGATGAAAAAATGATATACATATTTTACAATGGTAAAATTATAGATGTAGGGGAATATGATAAAGAAGATTCTACAATGGAGAGTTTCTTTAAAATGACTGTAGAATATTATAATTTATAATCAATGTATCAAAGATTCAAAAAAAGCGACACAATGATGTTGCTTTTTTTATTAATATATAGTATACTTTTAAAGTATTAAATGCTTTCATAGCTCAGTCGGTAGAGCACTTCCTTGGTAAGGAAGAGGTCGCCGGTTCGATTCCGGCTGTAAGCTCCATGTGTGCGACTTTAACAAGTCGCAGTGAATAGTTAATAGTGAAAAAGTGAATGGTGAATAATGTTGCATTATAGCACATTATACTATTCACTATAATTTTTTAAAAAAATGTATAAAAAGTATTGAATTTTATAAAAATATAGTATATAATACCAAACATGGTGATTATTTAAACGTGGATACACCTGTTCCCATCCCGAACACAGTAGTTAAGCGCGTTTTAGCCGAAAATACTTGCGAGTTACCTTGCTGGGAAGATAGGTATCGCCAATTTATATTCCCCAATAGCTCAGTTGGTAGAGCGCTCGGCTGTTAACCGATAGGTCGTTGGTTCAAGTCCAACTTGGGGAGCCAAATGTGCGACTATCGTCGCAGTGAATGATGAAAAGTGAATAGTTAATAGTGAATAGTTATTTAAGAAAGTGCAATTAGCACATTTTATTATTCATTATTAACTATTCATTTTTTCACTATTAACGTTTTTAGATTAAACCAAAACCGATGAAACAATAGTTTAAAATTGTAAGAGTTGGTTTAATTCCGCACTTATTGCCTTTATATTAATTTTATGATATAAATAATATAATTTTAAATCGGAGGAAATATAATGAGCAAAGAAATTGTAATCATAACAGGTGGAGCAAGTCGGACTAGGTTTAGAACTTGTAAAACAATTTATTAAAAAGAAGTATTTTGTATGCAACATAGATAAAGACCTTGAAAAAATGAAAGCATTAGACAATACATATAAAGATAACTATAAAGGTTTTATAGGAGATATTTCTGATAGTTTGTTTGTTAAAAATATTATTAATGAAATATCAAATTTAGGAACTATAAAGATATTAATTAATAATGCAGGAGAGCCATCATTTAAGTTACCTACAAAATATGAAAAAGATGATATAGATAAATGCTTTAAAGGTTTACAAGGTATGATTTTATTCTCAACAGAAACTTTAAAAGTAAAAGAAGAAAAAGATTTAAAAATAGTAAATATAATGTCATCTGCTGCACTAAGAGGAAATAAGCAAGAAGCAGTATATTGTGCTACTAAATGGGGCGAAAGAGGTTATACAGAAAGTCTTAAGGTAGCTTATAAAGGTACAAGTGTAAAGGTCATTGGAGTATATCCTGGAGGAATAAATACTAACTTTTACAAAAATAGTAGAGATTATGTATCAGAAGAAAAGCAATCTGCATTTATGAACCCTTGTGATGTTGCTAAAACAATTATAGAAAATGTCACAAACGAAAGTAACTTAACAGTTGCTGATATAATAATTGAGAGAAATTAAAAGTTTGTAAGTTATGGAGGAATTAAGTGGATATAGTTAAACAAGCTCGAGATTTAATGTATTCTCAAACGCAAATAAATAAAGCCCCTTCATGGAGATTAACAGAAATAGCTATAAATAAAGGGAAAGAACTCGCTCTAAAATATAATGAAAATGAAAGACTTATACTAACTTCTTTATATTTAGCTCATACAGTGTTTGATTCAATTTGGGGAGGAAAAGTTCAAAAGTCTCATCCAAAATTAAGCGCAGAGTTTTCAAAAGAATATTTAAAAAAATGGGACGTATCAGAAAATGAGCAACAAATTATATTAAATTCTATTGAAGCACATCATAACCATATAAAAACAGAAAGTAAAATTGCTGAAATTGTAAAAAATGCTGAATGTTTTAAGTTTGTTACTGTAGAAGGAAGTTTAATATGGTTACATGAATTGGGTTTGAGACAAATTAATTATGATGAAGCAAGAGAAAAAGTAATAAAAAAGATGGAGCAAAAGAGACTTTTATTGACATTAGAAGATTGCAAACAAGAAGCAGAAACAAATTGTAAGAAAATTTATGAATTGTTCAAATAATGCTTGTATCTATTTAAGTTGCTAGATTTGTCATTTTTTGATATAATATTTTAGAAAAATATAAAGGAGAATAATTATGAGAATATTTGTTATTTGTAGTAAATCATTTTATAAAAATATTCCACCAATAAAGGAGAATTTAGAACAAATGGGGCATGTCATAGAACTTCCAAATTCTTATTATCAATTGGATGCTGAAAAGAATGCTTGGGCATTAGGTTCTGAAGAACATACAAAATTCAAATCAAAAATGTTAAAAATGAGTGCAGAAAGAATGGGAAGAATGGATGCTGTATTAACACTAAACTTCGACAAAGATGGAAAGAAAAACTATATTGGAGGAGCAACCTTTTTAGAGCTATATGAAGCTTTTATGCAAGATAAAAAGATATTTTTATATAATGATATTCCAGAAGGAATGCTTTTTGATGAAATATCAGGATTTTCTCCAATAGTAATAAATGGAGATTTGAACTTAGTAAAATAATATAATTGGAGGATAATATGGTTAAATATTCACGCAGAATGCATGGTGGAGAACTATGGGCAAAAATAGAAGTACTTGAAAATGTTTAAACTCCTTTATTACAAATAAAATTTAATTAATAAAGGAGTAAAATATTATGAATTATGAAGATAAAAAAATCGTAGGAATTATTGCATCAAATGTAGAACCCGCCGTTGCATTAAACGTAATTGGACATTTAGCTATTTCTGTAGGTAAATATTCTAACGAAGAAATAATGGGAAAATCAATAATAACAGATAAATCAGGAGTAACACATTTGGGAATTAGTCAATTTCCATTTATAGTTACAAAAGTAAAGGCAGGAAAACTTAGAACTGCTATTGAAACTGCTAAAAGTAATCCAAATCTATTAGTTGCTGATTATCCTAGAGACATGCTAGAAACAAGAACAGATGATGAGTTAGTCCAATCAATTACTTCAAAAGAAAATGAAAAATTAGAATATATGGGTGCAATTATATATGGTGATACAAAAGATGTAAACGAAATTACAGGTAAGTTTCAACTATGGAGATTAGATTAATAAAAATATTGTAAAGCAAATGGATTTGTGCCAATTTGATTTGATATTAATTGGCACAAATATTTTTTAAAACTCTTGACAAGAAATAAAAAAAATGTTAATATATATTTTGTCAATTAAATATGCGGATGTGGCGGAATTGGCAGACGCGCTGGTCTTAGGAACCAGTACTTCGGTGTGGGGGTTCAAGTCCCTTCATCCGCACCAATAAAGAGTAAGAATTCAATAATTTCTTGCTCTTTATTTATTTTATTCGAAAAGCAAAATCATATCAAAGTAATAGAATTTGATTGAAAAATTTTTTCTAATACTATATAATTCATACAGAATAAATACTAAATTTATATTTATAAAAGGAGAGATGAGCATGGAAAAGAGAGTAGCACTTGTTACTGGAGCAAGTAGAGGAATTGGAAAAGCAATTGCAATTGATCTTGCAAAAAATAACTATATTGTTATTATTAATTATTATTCTAATGAAAAAGAAGCAAAAAAAGTTTTAGAAGAAGTTAATTCATATTCAGAAGGATTTTTATTTAAAGCTGATGTAAGTAATCTTAATGAAGTCAATGATATGTATGAAAAAATTAAGAAAAAATACAATAGGCTTGATGTATTAGTAAATAATGCAGGAGCTATTATTAGACCTGGTGGATGGAAAGAAATATCTGAAGAAGATTGGCAAAGAACAATTGATATAAACTTAAAAGGTGTCTTTAATTGTATAAAAGTATTTGCTGATTTATTAAAAGAAAGCAAAAGTGGAAGAATTATTAATTTTACATCTACTGTTGGTATTTCTGCAGTTGCACCAGTTATTGCTTATGGAGCTGCTAAAGCAGGAGTTATAAATTTGACAAATGCTTTTGCCAAAGTATTAGCTCCAACAATAACAGTTAATGCTATTGCACCAGGAAATATTGACACTGATATGACAACAGGTGCAGGTAAAGAACTAGTTGATTGGGTAATAAACAATACTCCGATGAAAAGGTTAGGAAGACCAGAAGAGGTTGCTTATTTAGTATCTTTTCTAGCATCTGAAAAGGCATCATTTATAACAGGTCAAATTATTGAAGTTGCAGGAGGATATGATTTAAGATAGATATTTCTTTCAATATAATTCCAGACAAAAATAGAAGGTTTTAAATGCAAGCAAAAAGGTATAGTATTTTGTGGAATAATGTAGTATAATTACCATTGATAATAAGGGGGATAAAAAAATGAAAAACAAAAAAATTTTAATTATTAGTATAGTTGCAATAATATTAGCTATTGTTTGCGGTGTTTGTGCTTTTTTATATTACCAAAATATGAATAAAAATCAAGAAGGATATGACGAAGCAGTAAAAAAATATGAACGTATAGAAAATGTTGCAAAAGAAATAAATAATGCTATAGACAAAAAAATAACACCTACACAAGAATTTATTGCTACTAAACCAGATGTACGGAGAAGATAAAACATTACTAGAAGAATTGAAAAATGCTGTTAATGAATTACAATCATTAAAAATTGAAATTTTACCAAAAAAGAATAAAGTTAAAGAACTTAATAATTCAATAGCAAAAATGGAAAATCAAATAAAACATGTAGATGAAAATTTGTTGAATAATATTAATGCTAATGATGGTGAAAGTTCAACAGAAAATACAAGTGCTGAAGAAATACAAGGAATTTTAACAAGTGAAAACAGTAATTTTAATATTCTTTCGTCAAATATTGACACTTTAATGGAAAAAGTAAATCAAGTAGTTAAAGTAGAAACAGAAAGAAAAACATGGCAAGAAGAACTTGCGAAATTTGCCGGAACATATGTTAATAAAAATTCTCTTGATAATGACAAACGCACACTAAAAGCAGATGGAACATTAATTAGTCAAGATGGAAAAGAACAAAAACCTATGGGATTTGACAGAAGAAAAGATGGTTCTATACATGTTCAAACAGGTTTTAACTCAACCATTACTAATGACTTAGTTTCAAAGGGATATACTCTATATCCGATAGGTGTTGGAAACTACTATGAGGGAGATAATTCTAAAATGAGATTAGGGATTAGCGACGGAGTTTCAATAAATATATATGAAAAAGAATAAAGAGGAGTTATCAATTTTGTAAAACTTATTGACCATTATTCACAATTAATATATACTATAAAAGAAAATTGACCATTAGTCGAAAATGAAAGGTGATTTAAGTTGAAAAAGAATTATAAACTAAACAAAGTAAGGATGATAAATTCTATAAAAGAATTACTTGAAGTTGCGGGAAATGAAGCAGGTAACAAAACTGCATTTGAATTTAAAAATGAGAATAATAAAGATAAAATTGTAAAAGTTACATATAATGAATTTATAAGGGAAACTAATGAGATTGGAACTGCTCTTGCAAAATATAATGTTCATAACAAACATATTGCCATAATTGGAGAAAATAGTTATAAGTGGCTTGTTGTATATTTGACTGTATTAAAAAGCACAGGTGTATTTGTTCCAATTGATAAAGAATTACCATTAGACGGAATTATAAACATACTAAATCATAGTGAAAGTGAAGTATTATTTTATTCAGAAAAATATGAAAAATGGATTGATGAAATCAAAACTAAAGCACCAAATATAAAATACTTTATAGGACTAAATAAAAAAGAAAATGTAGATGAAAAAACTCTAGCATACGATAAATTTAGAGAAATAGGTTCTAAAGAATTAGACTCTGGCAATTCAGAATATGTAAATTTAAAAGATGACCCTAACAAGATGAAATTATTGGTTTATACCTCAGGAACTACAGGAGATCCAAAAGGTGTAATGTTAACAGAGCATAATTTAATAAGTATTGTAAATTATGGATTACAAGTTGCTGAAGTAGGGGATATATGCTTATCTGTACTTCCATACCACCATACATATGAGGCAATAGCCGGTATACTTGTAGAATTACATTCTCATTCTTGTATATGTATAAATGACAGCCTAAAAAATGTAGTAAAAAATTTGAATTTATACAAACCTAGTTCTATTTATCTTGTACCAGCATTTGCAGAGGTATTCTATAAAAATATATGGTCAACAGCACAAAGAACTGGAAAAGATAAAGCTTTAAAGAAAATCATTCCTCTTAGCAATAAGTTAAGAAAGATAGGAATTGACTTAAGAAAAATACTGTTTAAATCAATTCACCAAGCTTTGGGCGGAAATTTAAAAATAATAATTTGTGGAGGAGCACCATTAAGACCAGAAATAGGTGATTTCTTTAATGATATAGGAATAACATTCTTAAATGGTTATGGAATAACTGAATGTTCTCCATTAGTTAGCGTAAATAGAAGAAAATTCAATGATAGTAAAACGGTAGGTGTTATACTTCCTTGTTGTGAAGTTAAATTTGAAAATGTAAATGATGATGGAGATGGAGAAATCTGCGTAAAGGGCGATATAGTAATGATGGGTTACTATAAAGAAAAAGAAAAAACAGACCGTGTTTTAAAGGATGGATGGTTCAATACTGAGGATTATGGTCATCTTACTGAAAGTGGACAACTTGTTATAAATGGTAGAAAGAAAAATTTAATAGTTCTAGACAATGGAAAAAATATTTACCCAGAGGAAATAGAAAGTTATATATCACAAATACCATACGTTCAAGAAGTTATTGTAAAAGCAAAGAAAAACGAAATCGGGCAAGAAACTGCTCTAATTGCAGAGGTATTCTTAAATAAAGAAAGAGTAGATGAATTAAATGAACCTGATATTCAAAAAAGGTTAAAATCAGATATTCGTGATGTATGTAAAGGATTAGCAGTATACAAAAAGATATCCGAAATAGAAATAAGAAAAGAAGAATTTGTAAAAACAACTACAAATAAAATAAAAAGATAGTATTTATATGAGCGTTCAAAGTTATTATTAAATTGATTTGAACGCTTAATCTATATTTATCATTTAGAAAAATATCTAAATAACTATTGACAAGTGTATAGAAAAATAGTATACTACATTTAGATATTTATCTAAATGAAAAGGGAGTGATTTTATGGGAATGTCAGAAACTCTAAAAGCAATCTCTGATCCTGCAAGAAGAGAAATCTTAGAAATGTTGAAAGAAGGTAAAAAAACTGCTGGAGAAATTGCTAGTAGATTTGACTTAACTGGGGCAACTGTATCATATCATTTATCTACATTGAAGAAAGCAGGTCTCATTGCTGAAACAAAGTACAAAAAGTATATCTTTTATGAACTGAATATTTCTGTATTTGAAGAAGTTTTAATTTGGATAAAGGGATTAGGAGGAAATAGTGATGAAAAAAATTAATATAAAAATTTTAGTTATTACGATGATAGTTTGTTTATTACCTATTTTATTAGGTTTAGGATTTTATAATAAATTACCAGAAAATGTAGCAATACATTTTGATATAAATAATACCCCTAATAATTACTTTCCAAAAGCAGTATTTATATTTGGAATGCCATTGTTAATGTTATTTCTTCAAGTATTTGGTTGTATCATAACTGACTTACACGATAAAAATCCTGAAGCAAATAAGAAAGTTACAACAGTTTTCAAATGGATAATCCCAATTTTATCAATAATTCTATATACCATTACAATAATGTATTCTTTAGGAAATAGCATAGATATTAGAAAAGTAGTCATGTGCATTTTAGGAGTTATGTTTATAATTACTGGTAATTATACTCCAAAAATTGTCGGACACACTGACTTTTCTTGGATAAAAGAAGAAGCCTTAAAGAAAAAGCTTCTAAAAGCTTCTGCATATTTTCTAATACTAAGTGGAATTTTGTTTATATTTAGCATATTATTTGAACCAATAGTAAGCGTTAGCATAATTGTTTTATTGATACTAGAAATAGCTTTATTATACTTATATGCTTTTATAAAGAATAGGAGGTTCTAATGAAAGAAAGTTTAAAAATAGAAAATTTAACAAAGACATATGGTAAATCAAGGGGAGTAGAGGACATCAATTTAGACATAGAGAAAGGAACGGTATATGGTTTTATAGGTCCCAATGGAGCAGGGAAAAGCACCACAATAAAATGTATAATGAATTTAATAAATAAAAACTCTGGAAATATTTATATCGAAGGGAATTTGATTGGTAAAGGAAATGACAATGTTAAGGAAAAAATAGGTTATTTGCCATCAGAAATCCATTTATATGATGATTTAAAAGTAAAAGATATGTTAATGTATTCTGCATCATTTTACAAGAAAGACTGCTCATCTAAAATAAAAGAATTAGTAAAAAGACTAGAAATAGATATTTCCAAAAAAGTAGATGAATTGTCATTAGGAAATTTGAAAAAGGTAGGAATAGCACTTGCCTTAATGCATGACCCAGATATTATTATAATGGATGAAGCAACAAGTGGTTTAGACCCATTAATGCAAGAAGTATTTTATGAAATTTTAGAAGAAGAAAAGAAAAACGGAAAAACAATATTTTTCTCATCACATATATTAAGTGAAGTAAAAAGGATTTGTGATAAAGTTGCAATCATAAAAAATGGTAAAATTGTAAGTGTAGAAGATATTGATAATTTAAGCAATTCTACTTTTTTAAAAGGAAAAGTTAAAGCACAAAATGTAGAAAAAATAATTGCTGAATTAAAGTTAAAAGTAATAAGTGAAAATGAAAATGAGATAGAATTCGTATATTCTGATGATATTAATAGTTTACTTCAAGTATTTTCAAGATATAAAATAGATAAGTTAACTTTGGAAGAGCCAAGCTTGGAAGAGATATTTATTCATTATTATAAATAGAAAAGGAGAAAAATATGTTTAAAAGAGAATTTAAAATAAATTTTAAAAGTCTTATATTATGGAGTGTAATTTTACTTGCGATATACATTTTAGTATTTTCAATTTACCCAAGTCTAATAAATGAAGACTCAAAACAAGGTATAGAAGAACTTATGAAAACAATGCCTCAAGAAATGCTTGCAAGTTTTAATATGGATTTAGTGGGAATAGAATCTGCTTTTGGTTGGTTTAAAACAGAAGGTTACACATTTTTAACATTAATCGGAGGAATATATGCTGCTATTTTAGGTGGAACAATTTTATTAAAAGAGGAAAATGACAAAACAATAGAATTCTTATATTCAAAACCTGTAAGTAGAAACAATATAGTAACTTCTAAAATATTGTGTGGAATAGTAAATATCTTGATATTTACATCAATAATAACTTTAGGAAATCTAATTGCATTAATGGGCAATGCTGGTTTTAATTTAAAACAATTCCTAATGATTAGTATTCTACCAATTTTGCTATATTATATGTTGTTTTTCATAATGCTGTTTATATCTACTTTTATGAAAAAGACTAAAAAATCAATGTCTTTAGGAATAGCTATTGTGTTTGTATCGTATTTTATGCAAATTATTGGAGGAATGGGCGAAAGTGTAAAAGTCATAAAAGATATATCTTTATTTGAATTTGTTTCATCTAGATATATAATTTTAAACAATACTGTAGATGTGAAATATGTAATAATCGGTTTGGTAATAATTGCAATTTCAACCTTTGGAACCTATATTAGATATAATAAAAAAGAATTTCTAGTTTAATATCAAAGCACAATAAGCCTCATACAACTATGTATGAGGTATTTTTTTGAGTAAAGATTCATATTAAAAATTATTAGTACATACTATTATAATATATCTAATATTTTATGAAAAGGGGACTTATGAAAAACTTAAGAAATTCTAGAATACGAAGAAATACAAGACATTCTAATGTTATAGTTTCTCATATTGAAAACAATCTAAGGGAATATTTAATAGTAAGCATTATTTTTATCATAGGAATTTTGATTGGTGTTATTTTTATTAATAATTTGACAGAAGTGAAATATCAAGAAATTAATAGCTACATCAACAATTTTGTAGAATCTTTACAAGAAAACAATAACATTTCAGAAATGTCAGTACTTAAAAATTCGTTAATTAATAATCTTTCTATAGGAGTTCTGATTTGGATTCTAAGCTCTACAGTAATTGGAATTTTTACAGTATACATAATTATATGCTTTAAAGGATTTTGTTTAGGATATACTATATCAGCTTTAATTTCAATTTTAGGAGTGAAAAGTGGAAGCATTTTTGCTATTAGCAGTATGCTTTTGCAAAATTTTATTGCAATTCCATGCTTTATTGCACTTGGAGTTAGTGGAACTAGATTATATAAAGCGATAATGAAAGATAGAAATATTGAAAATATTAAAAATGAACTTATAGGACATACTATTTTTTGCATATTTATATTTGTTCTTATTGCTTTTTCTTGTATATTAGAAGCCTATATTTCGAAAAAAATAGCAATATATTTTATTAGCTCTTTATAAACTTGTTCTAAAATTTCTAGTTTTGAATATTATATTTAATATGACTAATAAATTATAGAATAGGAGGGAGATTGGAATGACTATTGATGAAAGAAAACAAATATCAAGTAATATTATTCAAAACGTGATTCTTGAAAATAGAGAGAAATTAACAATTTCTGGAGTATTAGACGTTTTGAGTTTTGACGATCAAATAGTTATTGTTGAAACAGATTTAGGTTTATTAACTATTAAAGGTGAAAATTTAAGAATAAATAAATTAAGTCTAGATACAACAGAAGTAATAGTTGAAGGAAAAATTTTCAGTTTGTCTTATTCTGAAAAAAATGCAGACAAGAATTCTGCTGGTAGTTTCCTTGGAAAAATTTTTAAATAGAAAGGATAGAGTATGCATAACCAAGTATATACTTTTGTAATTTTTATATTTAATGGTTTTTTAATAGGCTTATTATTCGATACTTTTAGAATATTAAGAAAAAGTTTTAAGACATCTAATTTTATAACCAATATACAAGATATTGCTTTTTGGATTCTATCTGGATTATTATTAATATATTCTATTTTTACTTTTACGGACGGTTACTTAAGATTGTATATTTTTATTGGAATTTTGTTAGGGTATATACTTTATTTACTTATTTTTAGCAAGATATATATTTCCTTTTCTGTTTATATAATCTTGTTTATAAAGAAAATTATTCATCTATTAATAATGATACCTATAAATTTTATTTTAAAAATTTTAAACATTATTATATTTAAACCACTAAAATTTATTTTTGATAAATTTTTCAAAAAAATGTCAAATATTTTAATTAAATTACTAAAAAAACTAAAAAATACTAGATTTCATAATAAAAATTCACTAGAAAAGAAGGATTTTGCATAAATTTGTTGAAATATATAATAAGTGTTAAATTTTATTACTTTATATTACATATAAGGAGTTACGAATGAAAAGCTCAAGCAAGAAAATAAAAATATTAAAAAAGATAGTTTTTATTGCTATAGCTATATATATAATATATATTTTTATACATCAGCAAAAAATACTAAATTCATATAAAAATTCTCAAGCTTATTATACTTCTCAAATAGAAGAAAAAATAGCATATAGGGAGAATCTGCATGAAACAAAAAAAAATATAAATTCAGAGAAATATATAGAAGAAATTGCTAGAGAAAAACTAGATATGTATTTACCAAATGAAAAAGTATTTATTGATATATAACTTAAAAGGTGGAATTTATTCCACCTTTGTATATTAAATTAATTCTAATTTTTTTGATCTAATAAAATAATCCCAAATACTATATAAAAATAATAGAATAAAAGAAAGGGGCAATAGATTATGAAGCTTGAAGAATTATCGTTAGCTGAATTAAAAGAAAAAGCTAAAGAGGAAGGTTTAAAAAATATTTCAAAGTTTAAGAAGGAAGAACTTATAAATATTTTATCTGAACATATGCAAATATCTAAAAAAACAGATGTTCTAGAAAAAAACTCTGAAGAATCTAACTTTAAAGAAATTACAACAGAAGAAGGATATAAGCTAACTACTGAACTAGACGAAGTAGTGGAGGGGATTTTAGAAGTTTTACCTGATGGATATGGATTTCTAAGAGGAGAAAACTATTTACCGACTCCTAAAGATGTATATGTTTCACCTGTACAAATAAAAAGATTTAGACTAGATACAGGGGACAAGGTAAAAGGAATTAAAAGAACTCCAAAAGAAGGCGAAAAATTTCCAGCTTTAATATATGTAGGTTCAGTAAATGGTGAACATCCTGAAAGAGCAATGAAAAGAACAACTTTTGATAACTTAATACCAATTTATCCTAAAAAAAGAATAAAATTGGAAACCACAAATTCTGAATATACTATGCGAATTATGGATTTATTATGCCCTATAGGGAAAGGGCAGAGAGGAATGATTGTAGCTCCTCCTAAAGCTGGTAAAACAACCATTTTAAAGAAAATCGCAAATAGTATAACAGCTAATAATCCTGAAGTAGAATTAATAGTTTTACTTATAGACGAAAGACCTGAAGAAGTTACAGATATGAGACGTTCAATTAAAGGAGATGTAATTTATTCTACTTTTGATGAATTGCCTGAACATCATGTAAAAGTAGCTGAAATGGTATTAGAAAGAGCAAAAAGACTTACGGAACAAAATAAAGACGTTGTTATATTATTAGATAGTATAACAAGATTGGCAAGAGCTTATAATCTTGTAGTTCCTGCTTCAGGTAGAACATTATCAGGAGGTTTAGATCCTGCAGCATTACACAAACCAAAAAGATTCTTCGGTGCAGCTAGAAACACTGAAAATGCTGGGAGTTTAACAATTCTTGCAACAGCATTAGTTGAAACAGGAAGTAGAATGGATGATGTTATATTTGAAGAATTTAAAGGTACAGGTAATATGGAAGTACACTTAGATAGAAAATTATCTGAAAAACGAATTTTCCCTGCAATAGATATCAATAAGTCTGGAACAAGAAGGGAAGAGCTATTATTATCAAAAGAAGAGTTAGATATAATATTCTCTTTAAGAAAAACAATGGCAAATATGAATACTCAAGAAATGACCGAACAAATTATCGAACAGATTTTAACAACAAAATCTAATGTTGAATTTTTAGATAGAGTTAATTTATTTTTAAAAAATTCAAAATAAACAAAAAAATGTAAAAATTAAAAATACCAGGAAATAAAATCTTGGTATTTTTTTATACTAGTATAAATTTACAAATAAAAAAACAAAATTAAAATTATGATACTTTAGCAAATATACAAATAGTCATAGAGAAATATAAAAGAAGGTAGAACACAGAGAAGGCTTTTTTTATTTTATCAAACATTGCACAAAATCAAAGTTGCTTGTTTATTTTCTTAATGACTATTATTCCTTTTTTGTGTAGTGTTATATGTCTATATTTAAGTATTTTTAGTGTTTTGCTATTTTGTGTCTGTTACTTTTAAGAATACAATAAATGTGTATTATATAACACATTTTTCTATTTGTTTTTCTTTGTAATGCTTAATAGTGTAGTAAAGTACATATTTCTATTCACAAACTTACGTTTATTGGTAATACATTACACAAAAAAAGATTATTTCTTTTAATAAGTGGGAATATAAATTACTTCCCACTTGTTTTATTATTTTTTAATTTTTTTAGATATTTCGTTAAAATTTTTAGTATATTTAAATATTATTTCTTCTATAGCGTCTTTTCTGTTAAATAGTTTAATATCGTCGTCCCATATTCTGTTAAATGTTTCTTCCCACTCTTTTATAATTTCTTCTGTTGTTAAATGTTTTAAATCTTTTTTTAATCTTTTGTATGTTTTTTTCTTTGTTAGTTTCATATTAATCACTTCCTTTCACATTTTTCTTTAAATTCTTCATTGCCTCCTTTATTTAATATATTATCAATTGTGTTAAGTGTCCTTTGAATACATTTTTTCAAAAAATCAAATCTTTGCTTCTTTGGGTTTATGACCTTGATTTTTTAAAGAAAAAATGTGTTATACTTAAGAACACAATTAATAATATATAAAGGATTGCTTCTCTTGTTTCCGGATATCTACTCTTGTATACGGATTACTTCCTGGAAAATTCGAGAACGAATTTTCCCTTGTATACGGATTACTACCCTTGTTTACGGATTACCCTAGCAGAACTGAAATATATGTGTTTAGTCATAGGCATTGGGTTTTTCTAAGGGTGTGGCTTAGTTTTTAAGTGGCAATTTTTATTGCCACTTTTTAATTAAATCTAAAGAAAATTGGCATAAAAAAAATCAACTTTATAAAAAATGTAGTTGATTTATTGACTTTTTTATGTTATTTGCTATATACTATTTTTACCTTTTACTTAAAGGTAGGAGGGAGGTTCATTTTTACTAATGAAAGCTATTATTGAATTGTTACAACTTATTGTTCTTTATTACATAATAAAGAAATTAAGTAAGTAACATAAGAAAAGACTAGGTTTGCAGACCTAGTCTTTTAAGTTCATTTTTATAGTGAACTCTATTATTGAATTTGCTTAAGCTATAATTATAATAACATATTTTTATGCTTATGTCAAACTTCTTGGGTAGGGTTTTATTTCATTTGTTTCTTTTGCTATGTAATCTATGCTTGTTCTGTAGTATTCTGCATATTTCTTTGCTATATCTAGTGGTAATATTCTTTCTCCCTTTTCGTATCTTATATATGAATTTTTTGATATATATGCTATTTTTGCACATTTTTCTTGTGTGAGGTCGTTATCTTCTCTTAATTCTTTTAGTCTATTTTCCATTCTTTTATACCTCCATATAAATATTATACAAAAATTCTCCAAATGGGGTTGACAAAATACCCCAAATGGAGTATTACACAAAAGATATTGCAATCAGTATTTGCAACTGGTTACCCTATAGCTTGTCCTCATAGCCTTTGTAATATTTTTCATTTTCCAGTTGCAAATATATATTTATTAAAAAAGGAGTGTTTTATATATGAAATGTGAAGGAAGTTTTATATTCAAAGGATTAGGAGAAAGAGCAGGAGGAAAGTTTACAAATAATCAAGGCAGAGAAATAACTTATCATAGTGCTAATACAATAAAAGTCGATGAACTTTTAAATGGTAAACCAGTTGAAAGATTTTTTAAATTTAGCAAAGATGATACTTCTTTAAAAGAAAAATTTGAAAAAATTGATTTATATGCAGATGTAACAATAGTATTTGATGTAAAAATATACAACAATTCTGTTTCTTTAGTTCCAGTTGATGTAATCTGGGAAACAGAAGAATAGACTAAAGAAAAATATTAACGAAAGAGGTGTTTCAAAATGGAAACAGTTGAATTACTACAGCTTATACATACCGACTTAGGAAACATATGTGCAATCTTGATATTTTTCGTTATAATTACGATATTAAAATATATCTATAGATTTTTTAATATGATTTTTCGTTATTAGGAGGTGTGCAAATGGGAGAAACTGCGGCAGCAGCTAGTGGAGTATTAGCAAAAACTGTAACTACAGAATTGCTATCAGGAGTTTTAGAGGAAATAATTTCCCTATTACCAATATGTTTACCTGTAATGATAACTTTCATCGGTATCAGAAAAGGTATATCTTTCATATCTTCTGTGCTTCATTCTGCGTAATATGGATTTAAAAGAGAAATGGAAGATATATTCTTCCATTTTTTCTTATTTTAAATGGAAGGAGATTTTAATTTGAAATTACATAATAAAATTTTATTATTTTTAATTTTATTGTTTTTAATTTTATTAGGAAATAATAGTTTTGCTTTTACTGGTAAAGATTATCTTAATAATGATATAAGTTTTACAGATATACCTTCTAGTATTGATATAAGTAATGGATTTCTTTATATAAAAACAGATAATTGGGGAGAGGAATTGAAAGTTTTAGATGCTGGTTCTTATTATTATCGTTCTGGCAGTTATCTTTATTTATCTGGTACAGGGGTACAATATAATTTAAAAAATAATACTTGGTCATGTAGTAGTACTTTGAGTAATGGTAGTGATATTAGACTTACTGCTACTGGTTTTCGTATGTATTCTAGTGTTTCTATATATATTGATAAAGATAAAACTGGTTATTTTTATAAAGTTTCTGTTGATGATGAACCAGAACAGGTCACGACTTACCCTAAGTATGATTTTAGTATGGATGGTGTTTTTAGTTGGCTTAATAAACAAATTGAATCATTGGCAGGTTGTAGTAGAGAAGAATTAGAACAAAATTCTGAATTTATGGCAAAAGTTGAACAATATAGAGATGAACAAAGAGCAAATGAGGAAAGTTTGCTAGATAAAATAGGACATATTTTGGATTATATTAATCCTACTAGTGAAAAGTTTTTTCTTTGGGGAATAACTGATTTATTGATTAATCTTATAGATACAATAGTTGGATTTATAGATGGTTTGTTTAATTTCTTATGGAATTTAATCGTTGATGTTGTAAAGTTTTTATTTGTTCCTTCAGAAGAACGATTTACTGCTATAAGTGATACTGTTACAAGTAAGTTCGGTTTTATTGATACTATAAAGAATGCTGTAGAAGAATTTAAAAGAGCGTTTGATAGCGTAGAGGATAAGCCTGCCTTATCTATAGATGTTGATAGTAGATATTATACTGGTAGTTTAGTTAGTATTGATTTAAGCTGGTATACACAATTTAAACCATTTGTTGATACTGTAATTACAGGATTTTGTTATTTATTTTTCTTATGGAGACTTTATATAAGTATTCCTAATATTGTAAATGGAGTAGGAACAGGTATGACTTATATTGATAAGATAAGGGGGATTGATGACAAATGATACTTGATTTATTATTACTTTTAGTGCAAGGTATTTTAGAAATATTACTGATGCCATTAGGTGCTATAAATATAATTTTTGACTTTATGTCTTCAATTCCAGTGGTTTTTCAATTTTTTACTATAGTTTGTTATATTATACCATGGTCTAGTATTATGCCTCTTATTTTTCTTGTATTTACAATAATAAGTTTTAAGATAAGTGTTGCTATTGTTAAAACTGTATGGAGTTTTATACCATTTGTTTAGGAGTGATTTAAATTTTGAAAATTATTAAATTTTTTATAAGTTTATTAATTATTTTTATATTTTTAATTTTATATAATAATAGTTTTGCAACAGTTCTTTCAGATGTTGTTCGTAAAGGATTACCTGAAACTTTTCCAGAATATACTCATCATTTTTGGTATGATGATGGAAATTATAATTGTTTTATATTTTATTACCCTGATGATGATATTTATTCTCTTTTTCTTTTAAATGAAGGTAGTGGAGTTTTATTGCATCGTGGTGAAAATGATTATAATGATTATTTGTCTTTAACTGGTGCTTATGAAATTTATTTTATAAGTAATGATAATAATTGGTTTTTAAATTATGATAGTGGTTCTAGATTTACTGCTAAACATATGTACAATATTAGAGGTCACCCTTGTGATGGTAATTATAGTATTGATTATAAATATCCTCTTAGCCATGATGATAAGCCAAAGGAACTTATATATTCTACTATAGATATAAAGTATTATGATAGTAATGACTATTTCTTTAGAAGAACCCCTTTTTTTAAAAGTGCTATTATGCAACGTGCTGTAGGTGGGTATGTTTATCAACTTTTTATGAAATTGGCTGTTCCTCTTATTCTTTTTATAGTTATGCTTTGTGGATTTTATAAGAGTTTTGAATTTATTTTTGATATATTATATGAATTTTAAGGAGGTTTTTTATGCCTATTGATATTGTTTCTATTACGTTGTATTTTTGTGTTATTTTTATTTTTTTTTATGAAATGCATGAAAATGTTTCTTTGATTAAAGAGATTGTTGAACTTCGAAAGAAAAATGAAGAAATGTCTTTCAGATTAGATTTTTATCGTAATATAAAATTTTATGTTATTGATAAAGTTGATAGAATAGGTGGTGATTATAATGCCAAGTAATGTTATATTAAGTCTTTTTATGGTTTTATATTTAGCTATAGATATTTTTGTTATTGGAAATTATAAAAAGAAAATTAAGAAATTGCAAGAAGAAAATAAAGAATTAAAGAAACAAATTAAAGTAGAGTAGTGGAGAGGTATAATGTATGTTCGTAATAATGATGTTTATTATTATTTATTTGTGTCTTATGTCTATAGTTTTAGTTATGAAATATTTAGATTTACAAAAAGATATTGAAACACTTTATGATAATTATTCTAGTGTTCTTTATAAATCTTATGGTTTAAAGGGGGATTAATTTAGAATGTTACAAATGTTTACGTCTTTAGTGAAGGTTATTTTTGATTTTCTTAAGTACCCTTTTTATGTTATACTTTTTTGTTTTGTTGTTTTTCTTGTATTTTGTAGTTATTTTGTAATTATAAAATTATTAAAAGGCAATAAAATGCCTAAGATAGGAAAAGGTTTTGTTCATAAGAGCAATCTTTTAGTTAAGCTTTTTTGGGAAGTTCCAAAACAGTTTATAGAGGATTTGTTTAGTCGTGAACCAGATTTTTTTACATATCAAGGTCTTGTAATCTTTGAAGGTAGGCAAGGTAATGGAAAAACTATAGGAATGACACAATTTATAAATACTATGCAAACAGAATTTCCTAAAAGTAAAACTATTACTAATTATAATTATACAAAACAAGATAAAAATCTAAAGGATTGGCGAGATTTAATAGATTATAAGAATGGAAAAAAAGGTGTTATTGTTGGAATGGACGAACTTCAAAATTGGTTTTCATGTAACGACAGTAAAAATTTTCCTCCAGAAATGCTTGGAGTTATTACACAGAATAGGAAAAATAGACGAATAATCTTAGGTACAAGCCAAAACTTTTATCTTTTGTCTAAAGCAATAAGAAGTCAAGCAACCGAGGTGCGTCGATGTGCGACGTTACTCGGGTGCTTGACAATAGTGCGACGTTATGAACCAATTCTTGATAGTGAGGGAAACGTTGTTAAATTTAAGTATAAAGGAATGTATTGTTTTGTACATGATAAAGAATTAAGAAATTCATATGATACATGGAAAACTATTGAGAATTTAAAGAAAAGTGGATTTATAGACAACCCAGCTACAGTAGTAGAAAATACACAAACAAATAATTTTATTGTGAAGAATAAGAAAATTGCAAAAAAACTAACAAGGCGATAATTTGTTCGTTTTTATTTGTTGTGCAAAATATAGTATGTCTCGTTATGAGATATTAATAGGGCTATCTGCCTGTTAGGAATACAGAGGTATGCCCAGATATGACCCTAGCAGCAGGTGTACGACTAGCGAACACTAGAAATTGTTATGAAATTACAATTTCTGTGTGTAGTGGTCGTAGGAAGGGTGCAACCCTTAAAGGAGAGTGATATAAATGGAAGATAATGAAATAATTAAATTGTATGAACAAGGTCATTCCATTAATTATATTATAAATAAATGTTATAAGGCAGATTTAAGAGAAAACAAAGTAATTAATTTACATGATAAACGTAGGATTATAGTTATAAATAATAAAATATTAAAAGATAATGTAAGGGGCAGAGTATATAGACTTATATATGGTAAATGTATTGATAAATAATATAAAAACCGTATTATCTAACAAGCGGTCTTTCCTGTCATAAAATGCACAAATGGGGGTGAAAGTATATGTATTTCAACGAAATAACTAGTTACAATAATTTGACTTATTCTATAGATAAACTTCGTCTTAAGACTTATATAAATTATGACTCTTGGAATGATTTAGACTTTTATTTTAGAACTTTTTATGGTGACAAAATTAGTAATTATTGGATTTCCGATAAAATTTCTCAATTTAAGTATAATTACACTATTGAAGTAGAAGAGAGAGTAGTTATTTATATTGGTTTTTCGCATAATCAAGAAAAACATGATGAGCATCACGGACTTTATAATCTTACAATTGAATTTAATCCAAACAAAATGAAATATAGACCTATTATAAAACATATTATTAATTTGTCTGGAGAATGGTTTGTCCGTTCTTATGATTTGGCGATTGATGTAAAAGTAAATATTCTTGATATAATTCCTGATAAAGGATTAAAAAGAAAAATGAAAATATTCACTAATGGTTATGATGATATTACATATGAAATTGGTTCAGGAGACAAGAGATTAAAGATTTATAACAAAAAAATTGAAAGTAATCTTAATATTTTAGGTAATCTTACTCGAATTGAGATAACTAGACAGATGGACGATTTTCCAGTTGGTTATGCAAAATTATTTAATTACCCTGTTGAGGATTTTCCAGAAATTTATACAAATGATTATATTGTTTCTTTATTCGATTATAAAATGGACAGGACTTTATTAGTACATGTTTTTGCGGTGCAGTCTGGTTTTCCTCTTAATAAAGTTTCTAGAACTTATAAAAATAAATTAAAGAAATTGTTTGAAGGTGGAAATAAAATAAGATTTACATCTAAAGATGCAACTATGGTTTTCAGAAAAACTATGTATTCTTATTTTATAAATAATTCTAAAATTCATTGGAAGTAGGTGATGTTTTATTATTTTATTTTTAATCCTTGTTTTTGGTTCAATTTTACAATGTTTATATGATATTTTTATTATTAATAGAATATCAAAGAAATGTGCTAAAAAAAGCAATTTTAATTGTGATTATTGTGATAATTGGAGATGTTTTTATCATTATTGTAAGAATGAACGTAATAAAATATAATTTTGTAATATACATTGTGTAATTTTTTGAAATCCTTGAGAGAGTAAAAGAATATTAAATTTGAATATTAACATTGCACAAAATCAAAGTTTTGTTCAAAACGAAACAGAGGTTTTATTATTTTGTCATAAGGCCTATGCTTTGCTGCTTTCAAGGCTTATTTAGGCATATACCTATATTCTTTTATGATAAAATCATCTTATATTCGATTCTCATGCGTTGTTTTTTCTCTATTTTTCAGTCTCTTTATTAGTTACTACATATTTTATAAAAACTTATATCTTTTCCCTATATTTTTTGAAAAATCTCCAAAGCCCTTATATTTCAATGTTTACGTTATTTTTTAGACAACAAACTATATGTCGAATTTTTAAAAACGGCTTAAAATCGATTCTCGTGCGTCGGTTTTTTGAGGCATTTCTGTAATTATTGATATATCAGTATTTGTGTAATTATCCTATAATTATGAGACAACAAATTATACGAATATAATACTAAAACGTCTTAAAATCAAATTTAGCGTTTTTGAATTCATATTATTAACAGTTATATAAGTATCAATATAATATATAATAATTGTAATTATTATATAAAATTAATTTTTAAAATTTAAAATCAAAAATTATAAATTTACAAATAATTAGAAAGTTTAAAATTAATCTAAAATTTTAAATTTAAAGTAAAAAATTTTTTAATTTTATATTTGAAAAATTTGCAATTTGAATTTATTGAAATATGTAAATTTTCAGATTTTAATAAATTCATTTTTAGACAACAAATGTTCGCTTTTAAGATTTATGCTCTATCCCCTACTCTTATGTTCTCCTTCTAGAAAATTTTCTTGTATTCTTTCATTTTGGTCATTATCATCAGGTTGTTCCTTGTCGATTTGCATATTTATGTAATCTTCTAATGGTTTCTTGTTCGAATTTGATAAATATTCTATGGATAAACCATCTAGTTTTCCTCTTTGATAATATGTATCATATAATACAGGTGGTACAATATTCCTATTTATTAGCATAATATCCAATAATGCTCTTGAAGTTCTTCCGTTACCATCTACATATGGATGAATCTGAATAAATCTTTGGAATATATGGATTGCCTTGTTAATATATTCTTCTCTATTTTCTATTTTTTTCAATTCTTCATATTCTTCTCCTAATTGCTGCATATCAGATTTAACACTTTTTCCTTTTGAACTCATTTTAAAAAAATTATCTTCACTTGTTATTGGAATATCATATGTTCTATATTTAGTCATTCCTCTTGGCATTAATTTGTTATCCATAGCATTTCTTAATTCTTGTAATATCTCAGGAAGTGATGCATTTTTATATTCTTTGCCAAATACTGTTTTTAATAAGTCAACATTATTCTTTATATCTTGATTTAAAATTTCTACTTTGCTATTAAGTAATCCTATTGAGCTAAAATAATCTTGGCAATATGATATTAGGAATGCAATTCTATCTTCTTCTGATATATCTGGACTTAATTCGTTTTTCTTATAATCAATCCATTCCAGCATTTCTTTCTCATGTTTTAAATAATATTCTTGCCAAATTTTTTGTAATTGCTCTGTGTTATTTTCTTTACTTGTGTCAGAATACCATTTTAAAATACTATCATAATATTTAGCCTTTTTATTCTTTAAATTTCTTATTTCTTTTCTCAATTCTCTTTTTCTTTTTAGGTCATTCCATTTTAATTCTGCCAATTCTTTCTCTTTTTTTGCTATTTTTTCAGGTATAATATAATAACATTGTATAATTTTTTCTTTTTTAGAACCATATACTTGAGTTTCATCAAAAGGTTTCTTCTTCCAAAATTTATCTCTTATACTATCAAATATTGTTCTTTTTCTTAATTTAAGTTCTTCTATTCTAGCATAATCTATTGACAGCATTTGCATAAGAGGAGACATATTGTTTTCATATAATGTTAGTGTTGATTCTAAATTTGAGCTTGCTTTTTCTATTATTTTATTCATTAAAGTAGGATTTTCATTATGTATTATTTGTCCGAAGAATATCTTCTACATAGTTCGTTTTTAATACTGGTCCTAAACTATGAATATGATCTTGGACTTTTAATTGCGATATAACTTTTCTAACTATATAGTGATGGTATGGATTAACAGACATGCCATCTTCAAGAAAAAACTCTAGTGGATTTTTCTTGTCAAAACTTATACTTCTTACATAATCTGCAATAATCCTCATTTTATTCATTTGAGTCTCCTTATTTAATGGATTTATTTTTACATTATATCATATAAAAATTTTATTGTCATTATTATATAAATATCTAATGTTTTATCTTAAAATTCCTTTTTTCTTCATTCAAGGATTTATTTACTCCAAAATGAATTCAATTACTTTATAAAAATCTCTTTATTTTTATATGAATTTATTATATAAATATGTAAGAGGTGTTATTTATGATTAGTCGTGAAGATAATCCTGATTTTTTGAATTCATTTTTAGATTATAGTATTACAATATTAAATAAATCCCCAAATAGTATAAAAGAATATAATTATGATTTGGCTAATTTCTTAAAGTTTATATCTTCTCATTACAAATTATCTAATGAAAAGAATTTTAAAGAAATAGATATAAGTAATATGGATATTTCTGTAATGAATAAAGTTAAACTAGAAGATATTCACTCATATATTTCGTATATGGCAACAAGTCTGCGAAGTTCTCCTGCAACGCGTGCAAGGAAAATTTCAAGTATTAGAATATTTTTTAAATACTTATCTTCAAAAGCAAAGTTAATTGATTCAAATCCTGCACAGGATTTGGAAACCCCAAAACTTGGCAAACGTATTCCAAAATATTTAACATTAGATGATAGTAAAAAACTTCTAGACGTCACTATAAATACAGACAATAGAAATAATATAAGAGATTATGCAATTATTACTCTATTTTTAAATTGTGGGATGCGTTTATCAGAATTAGTTAATATAAATATTAAAGACATAAACTTTTCAGATGCAAAAATGACAGTGATTGGAAAAGGCAACAAAGAACGCACTATTTTTCTAAATAAGTCATGTTTAAAAGCAATAACAGATTATTTATCTATTAGACCTCGTAATGCTGTTAAATTTGATTCTCGTGATGCATTGTTTTTAAGTGAAAGAAAAGAAAGAATTAGTAATAGAACTGTACAACAAATTGTAAAAAATGAATTACAAAAAGCAGGTTTAGATACAAATAAATATTCAACTCATAAACTTAGACATACTGCGGCAACTTTAATGTATCAATATGGTAATGTAGATATACGAGCTCTTCAAGAATTACTTGGACACGAAAGCATTTCCACTACTGAAATATATACACATGTCAATGATGATCGTGTACGAAATGCAGTTGAAAATAATCCTTTAGCAAATCCTGATGATTTATAATGAGATTAAAAAAGAGATAGTATTATTTAAATGAAATACTATCTCCTCTTTTTTACAGTAGCCTAAAATGATGGTATTTTCAATTCTTGTGCGACATATATATCACTTGAATTAAGATTATTTACTTTTTTTATATCATACACGATATCTCTAATATCTTTTCTTTTATAATATTCATTACTTTCTTTTTGCTTTTCGGCTATCTTCCATAAAGTATCTCCATGCTCAACACATATAATTTCATATTCTAATTGTTTATAGGATAATGTTGCTTTTGAAAAAAACACAGATATTCCAAATATTAAAAATAATAATATCATTATACTTCTTATAAATTTTCTTAAATTAACTATTTTCATACTTATTCCTCCTACGAACATTAATTCGTTTATCTGAATCTATTATAAACGCTTGTTCGATAAATGTCAATAGCTTTTTTAAAAAAATTAAATTTTTTTATTTAGATTTTGATATATATTTTTGTTCTCTTTGATAACTAAAAAGAAACGATTTATAATTAATCGTTTCTTTATTTATTATCATATCTATTTATGCTCTTGGATGAGCTTTTTTGTAAATATTTTTCAATCCATCATCTTGAAATTGCATGTATACCTGTGTTGATGAAATATCTGAATGTCCTAACATTGTCTGTATTGATTTCAAATCAGCTCCGTTTTGCAATAAATGTGTTGCAAAAGAATGTCTTAAAACGTGAGGAGTAATATCTTTTGTAATATGAGCTTGCTCCTGGTAATATTTTATAATTTTCCAGAATCCTTGTCTTGTTAAACGTTTACCATTTATATTTACAAATAAAGCTTTTTCATCCTCAGTTTTTATCAAGAAATTTCTTGCCTTTGTTGTATATTCTTTTAATGCTTTTAAAGCTAATTTACCTAGAGGAATGACTCTTTGCTTATTAGCATTTTTACATAGAACACATGTATTTTCAAAATCTATATCTTCCACATTTAGCGAAATAATTTCAGTTACTCTCATACCTGTGGCATATGCTATTTCAAGCATTGCTTTATCTCTAATACTTTTTAAATCTTCTCCTTTAGGTTGTTCTAATAATAAATTTACTTCTTGAGAAGATAGTATGCTTGGTTGTCTTTTTTCTATTTTTGGAGATTGTATACCAAAAGTAGGATCTAAATCTAATACTTTGTTTCTTACCAAATATTGATAAAATAATCTAATTGAAGCTAAATGTCTTAAAACAGTTGAAGGTTTTTTTCCAATTTTTTTTAGGTCTGTTAAATATCCTTCTATATCTGCTTGTTTAACTTCTTTATAATCAGTATTTTTCTCTTCTATATATTCTTTAAATTGAGATATATCTCTTTTGTATGACTGGAATGTATTGTCAGATAACTTCTTATCTTCTTTAATAAAATTTAAAAAATTAATTATCTCTTTTTCCATTTTTAGCTCCTTTTTTGTATACACAATTGTATAGATATATTTATATCAAATTAATCGAAAAATGTAAATAGATTTCGAATATATTTTTTAAATTTTCTTAAAGATTTTTTTTAGGAACTATAACATATTTATATTTTCTATTAATGTTTTATATTGAAGCAAAAACACCTGAAAATCTTGCAATTCTATAGAATTTTGTAAAGTTTGAAATAAACTATTGATTTTATCTATTTTAAAATTATTATTCTGATTTTCATTGTTATCTGATATTTTATAAAAATAAGTTTGTGCACTTGTTACATACATTGCTACAGAATTCCAATCTTCATTGGAAGCTGATACATATGATTTTATAAGTTCTAATTTGATATCTTCCATAATTTTTTTTGTGTTTTCTAAAGATATTTCTCTTGAGAATATTGGAATAAATGAATACATTTGCATTATATTATTTAAACTTTCCTTTTTGTTTTCATCCTTTATAGAAAGAATTGTTTGATTTAAGACAGCATTAAAACTTTGAATAACATTATCTGCAACTTTTTCATTCTTTAAATCAATACTAATTGTTGACCAAATATTATTTATAGTTTCTATTTCTTGTTTCATATATTTCCAATCCACATCTTCTTTAGAATTATTATCAAGAAGGCTTTTTCCTTCTAGTTCTATTGTTTCCGCTTTTTTTCCTTCTTTGCCCTCTTCTTTCGAACCTGAATTTGATGATGTTTCTGAACCTTCACTTTCTTCTTTTACTTCTATTTCTTTAGAACTTATTTCATAATTTTCAGATACTACATTATTTAATTTATCTGCTAAATTAAATATTTTTTGACTAATATATTCTAACTCATTTTCTAATTTTTGTTTTGAATTTTCTGAATCCTTTTGCTTACATCCTGATAAAACAAGTAAAGTAAGCATTAAAAACACACATATTTTTTTCTTCAAATATCTCACCTTGAAAATATTATTTCCGAAAAATTACCTTTTATTCCTATGCATAACTACACTTTCTAAAGAAATACTAATATATATGTAATTTAAAGGAGAAAATCATGGAAGTTTTAATAAGCTTATATAGTAATAAGAAAAATGAAATAAAAAGTTTTTTAGATAAATTTTTTAATAGTAATATAACTGTATCTAAAGATTTAGAATATGAAATCAAATTTAAAAATCCTGTTGAAAGTGCTAATTTAATAGGAACTTTTATTGATAATAATGATAAATATGAAATTAATATGTGGGTTAGTTTAGATAAAGGCTTTTTTATAAATGTGACGGATTTTAATGCAGATAAATTAATAAGATACCTTTATGAAAGGTATCCTTATTAATGATTTAATATAATCTATTTAGTTTTCATTTTTGTTTTCTTCTTTTTTTGCTTCTTCCTTTATTTCTTCTTTTAGATCTTCTTTAACTGCTTCTGCTTCATTTTTCTTATCTGGTTCAATCTCTGCATCTTCTAATTTTTTTAAAGCTTCTTCTTTTACTGTTGGTTCCTCAGAAACTTGTTTTTGACCACATTTAGGGCAAAATTGAGCATTCTTTTCAATTTCTGTAGAACAATTTGAACATATTTTCTTTTGATTTAATTTTAATATTTCGATTCTTGCCTCTTCAATTTCCTTTGATAATTCATCTAATTTTGTAAGTTCATCATTTAAAACATCTTCCATGTTAGCTTTTTCTTCTCTAACATGCATTTCATAAACTTTTTTTCCTATCATTTCATAAATATCACTTATTTTTCCTTTGTTCTCATTTATTTTCATTTTTAATTTTGTTTCTCTTGCAATTTTGTTTGTAGTTTCAGTTGTTTTTTTACCTATATCACTAAAAAATCCCATACTTAATTCATTCCTTTCCAATTATAATTATTTTAACCATATTCATTTTAGAATATACTAATCTTCAAATTTTGGGTTTCTTGTCATCAAATCAGAAATAGCCTGATTTGGATTGAAATTTTCAAATACTACTTTATATGCTGCAGTTATTATTGGCATATCTAATTCATATTTTTTTGAAAGTATATATGCAGTTTTTATATTATCAATACTTTCTATTGTCATTCCAATTTCTGCTTTAGTTTCTTCTATTGTTGCACCTTTCCCAATTAAAATCCCTGCTCTTCTGTTTCTACTATGATTACTTAAACACGTTACAATTAGGTCTCCTAATCCTGTAAGTCCATATATTGTTTTTGCATCTGCTCCCATTGCAATATTTAATTTAGCCATTTCTGATAGTCCTCTTGTAAGTAATGCTGCAAAAGTATTATCTCCTAATTCTAATCCTGTAATTATACCTGCGCAGAATGCGATAATATTTTTTAAAGCACCACCTAATTCTGCTCCTTTTAAATCATAAGAAGTATAAATCCTTAAAGTGTCATTCATAAAAGTATCTTGAACATCTTTTAAAAGAGTCTTATCTTTTGATGCTATTACTAATGCTGTTGGTATTCCAAGTGAAACTTCTTCTGCGTGACTTGGTCCAGATAATCCTCCAATTGAAGAGTTTGGTAATTCTTCTTGTACTACTTCATCTAGAGTGTATAATGTAGATTCTTCAAAACCCTTTGAACATATAATTATTTGCTGATTTGTAACATATTGCTTAAATTTTTGTACAGTTTCTCTTACAAATTTTGAAGGCGTTACTATTAGAATCATTGAAGTTCCATCTATAGCTTCTTTAAAATCAGTTGTACAAACTACATTTTCTGGAATAGTAGCAAGTGGTAAGAATTTACATTTCCTTTCATTATTAATTAAATCTGCTTCGATTTGAGAAAAAGACCAAAGCTTTACTTTGTTTCCCTTATTAGCTAGATGAATTGCTAAAGCACATCCCCAGCTACCACTACCAATTATTGAAATGTTTGCCATAATACCTCCTTATTTAAATGAAATTTTACTTTCTGTTCCATCTTTTAATCTTTTTAAATTTGTTCTGTGATTAAATATAACTAATACTCCCATAATAACACTAATTACTTTTGCAAAAAAGCTATCTGTCATAAATATTGTTAAAATTGGGAATAATGTTGCTGCCATAATAGATCCTAATGATACCCATCTTGTTGCAATTATTATTACAAGAGCAAAGACTAAGCAAATTAGTCCTATTTGAGGATTTACTATAAGTAAAACCCCTAAAGATGTTGCAACGCCTTTTCCTCCTCTAAAACCATAATATACAGGAAAAGTATGTCCTATGATTGCCATTAACCCTGCTAAGTATTTTAATGCTTCTGGATCTGCATCATCCCAAATATTAGCTGCAAGCATTGCTAGTAATACTGCAACAACACCTTTTAAAATGTCACAGATTAAAGTCATTGCTGCTGCTTGTTTTCCTACAGTTCTTAATACATTTGTTGTTCCTGCGTTTTTACTACCTTTTTCCCTTATATCAAATCCTGCCATTCTTTTGCAGATAATTATTGCGAAATTTACGCTTCCTAATAGATATCCTACTAATCCTACTAATACATATACTGCTGACATATTATAACCTCCTAATCTTCTTTATTTTTTTCTCTAGAAATAACTCTAATTGGTGTCCCTTCTAATCCAAAATTGCTTCTTATTTGATTTACTAAATATCTTTCATATGAAAAATGAAATAAATCTTTATCGTTAACAAAAATTACAAATGTTGGTGGTTTTGTTTGTGCTTGTACTGCATATAATATTTTCAAACGTTTTCCTTTATCCGATGGTGGTTGAACGATTGCAATGGCTTCATTAATTACCTGGTTTAAGACAGAAGTTGTAATTCTCATTGCATTGTTATTTGCTACTTTCTTAATTAATTCGAATAATTTATCTACTCTTTGCCCTGTTTTAGCAGATATAAAAATCATTGGAGCATAAGTTAAATAACTTAATTTATTATACACTTCTTTTTTATATTTTTCTAATGTTCCATTGTCTTTTTCAATTTCATCCCATTTATTTACTACAATAATAATTCCCTTGCCTGCTTCGTGTGCTTCACCTGCAATTTTTGTATCTTGATCTGTAACTCCCTCAGTTGCATCTATCAACATTAAACATACATCTGAACGATCAATTGCAAGTAATGAACGCATTACACTGTATTTTTCTATATTTTCATTTACTTTACTTTTTCTTCTAATTCCTGCTGTATCAATAAAATTGTATTTCCCTGTTTCATTTTCAAAATATGAATCTATTGCATCTCTTGTTGTTCCTGCTATATTACTTACAATTGCTCTATTTTCTCCCAAAATTTTATTAAGTAATGAGGATTTTCCTACATTTGGTTTCCCTATAATTGATACATTTATAATATCATCATTTTCATCATTCTCCATATCTTCTGGAAAATGTTCGTATATTGCATCTAATACATCTCCTATTCCCAAAGCGTTTGTGGAAGATACTGGATAAGGATCACCTAATCCTAAATTATAAAACTCATATAAACTTGGATCAGGTTCACCAAAGTTATCTGATTTATTGCAAACTAAAACTATTGGTTTCTTAGATTTTTTTAGGATTAAGGCAATATCTTTATCACTGGCTGTTACTCCTTGTTTTATATCTGTAATAAATACTATTACATCTGCCATGTTTATTGCAATATCAGCTTGTTCTCTCATCCCTGTCTGTATTATATCTTCTGTTTTTGGTTCAATTCCACCAGTATCTATTAAAGTAAAATTCTTGCCTCGCCAATTACTATCTGCATATATTCTATCTCTAGTAACTCCTGCTATATCTTCTACTATAGATAATCTTTTGCCTATTATATAATTAAAAAATGTTGATTTACCTACATTGGGTCTGCCTATAATTGCTACCATTGGCTTTGACATTATATTTCACTCTCCTTATTTTATACTATCTATGATGGCTTGTGCAACTTTTTTCCCAGTTGCCATTGCTCTTGCAACAGAAGATTTTGTTTCTACTAAATCTCCACCTGCATATACATTTTCTATGTTTGTTTCATATTTTTCATTTACACTAACTAATCCATTTTCAGTTTTTATACCTATTTTTTCAAATAAAGTGTTATCTACTTTTGATCCTATTGCAAAAATAACTGTATCAGCATTAAAATCAAATTCACTATTTTCTATATCTATTGCTTTTTCATTTTGAATTTTAGTCTTTAAACAGTTTAAACTTTTAATTCTATTATTTTCAACTTTGGCTGAGTCTACACGTGTTTGATACATTATTTTCACGCCATCTGATATAGTATCTTCTAGTTCTGATTTACAAGCGGGCATTAACTCTTCGTTTCTTCTATATAAAATATATACTTCATTTGCACCAGATTTTTTTGCTACTCTAGCAGAGTCTAAAGCAGAATTTCCTCCTCCTATAACGATACATCTTCCTAAATTTTTTATAGGAGTTTTAGTGTTATAAGATTTTAAGAAATCATCATATCTATATATATTATTTACATCTTCTTCTGTTAATTTATATGTAGATGTTTTTGTTGCACCTAAAGCAATAAAAATTATTTCATATCCTTCATTTTTTAGACTATCTATAGTGACGTCTTTTCCAAATACTACATTATTTTTTATTTTTACATTTAATTTCTTTAATTTTTTAATAACATTTTCTACGATATCTTTTGATAATCTGAAATCTGGAATTCCATATACTAAAATCCCACCACTTTTTTCTTCTTTTTCAAAAATTGTAATATCATTTACTCCTGCTTTTGCAAGTTCATAAGCACATGCAATGCCTGCAGGACCAGATCCAATTATTGCCACTTTTTTATTTATACTATTTTTAATATGATAATTGTATTGGATTTTATTTTCTTTTGCCCAATCATTAACAAATTGTTCTAAAAAATTTATTTGAACTGGGTCTCCTTTAATACCTTTTACACATTTACTTCTGCATTGTATTTCTACAGGACAAATTCTTGAGCAGACTTCACTCATTATATTATTTTCTTGAAGAATTTTATAAGCTGCTTCATAATCCTTTTCTTTTATTTTTGCTATGAATCCGAGGTATATTTGTCGAAAGAGGACATCCTTGAGTACACATTGGTTTTCTACAATTTAGGCATTCATTTGCTTTGTTTTCTACATCTTCCATATTACATATTTCTCCACTACTAATTTTAGCACTTCTATTATATATGTTTTTATACAATAAAATCAAGACATTTTATGAAAATATCTTGATTTTGTAAATAGACTACTGTAGTTAAGAATATAATTTATTTGTGTTTATATATTTCAAAACTTCTTCATCTAAATAATTGGATACATTTTCGCTCTTTTCTAATAAATGTCTTATCCTAGTTGAACTAAAATCTTCTTTTTGATTTAAAATATAGTAAGTAACATTTTTTGCTTTAATTTGGTCTTCATAATTTGGCCTCTCTATTACAATATAGTTATAGTTAAGAACTATTTCCTCATAGTTTTTCCATGAATTCATTTTCTTAAAATTGTCTGAGCCCATTATCATATATATTTCTACATTTTCTTTATTATATTTGTCTTTTATCATTTTAAAAGTATCTACTGCATACAAATATTTTTCACTTTTTGCAGCAATATCTTCAACTTTTAAGTAGTTGTATCTTTTGCAAGCCTCTAAAAGCATATTAACTCTATGTTTTGCATCTACAAGATTTTGTTTTTTATAATAATTTCCAACTGGTACAAATATAACAATATCCAAAATTTTGTTTTTAACCAATTCTTTCGCGAGATTTATATGTATATTTGAAGGTGGATTGAATGAGCCACCAAAAAATCCCATTTTTATCTTTTTCATATTTACCTACTCTACTTTATAAATTCTATTGCTTTTTGTTCTAATTCTTCTAGTGTTCCTTTATTTTCAATAGTTCTATCATATGTATAATCTGCAACATTTGCATCAGAAGTATTGCTTGTAATTTTAGGCACTCTAGGATTTACTAGTAATACTGTTTCAGCATTCAAAATCTTCTTTAGCTTTTCTATTTCAGAAATTTCTCTAATGTGAATAAATAATATATTAGCATCATTTTCTAGGAATTTTTTATGCTCATTTAGAATATATGTTGTAGGATAATCATTATAATCTATACTTAATTTTTTTAAATCAACTAGCAATTTTCTACTTTTCTCATCCTTTTCTCCATTCCAACCAACTAAAAGTTTAGCAGCTTCTTTTACTTTATCAACTGAAGAAATATTAATAACTTTAGTGTGTTTTGCACATAGTTCTACGAAAGTATCTTTTCCAGAACCTCCTACTCCGTTTATTATTACTATTCTTTTTTTCATTTTTTATCCCTTTCTATTTATAAAAAAATGAAGTCGCAATTAGCAACCTCATTCTTATTTTAAATTCTTGTAAATAAAGGTTCGATATTATCTAATTTAACACCAGGTGTCGCATGTATTTTTTCCCACTTTTTATCACCTAAGCTTAAATACTTACGTATTTGAATACATGAAGCGGGCATAAAAGGTTCAAATAAATTAGATAGATTAGCTATTATATTTGTACAATTATATATAGTATTGTTAAATCCTTCTATATCTTCTTTTTTTTGTATCCAAGGTTGTTTTTCATCATAATATTTATTTCCAAATTCTACTAAGTTCATTACTTTTTCTATTGCTGATCTAAATTCTAAGCTTTCTATTAATTGTGCAACTTCTTTATATGTTTTTTCAATTTCTTTATCTACATTTTCATCTATTACACCATTTGGAACTTCCTCTAGTCCTTTGAATTTTAAGGTTCTATTAACTAAGTTACCAAATTTATTTAGAATTTCATTGTTATGAGTTCTTTCAAAATCTGCTAAAGTAAAATTTGTATCTTTTTTTTCTGGTCCATTGCTTATAAAGTGAAATCTTAATGAGTCAGAATTATATTTTTCTAACATCTCTAATGTTGTTATACCATTCCCTTTACTTTTAGATATTTTTTCATCATTTATATTTAAATATTCTGTAGAAACAATAGTATCAACAAGATGATAATTTTCTTCTAATCCCAAAAGTAGTCCATTTAATATAACACTATGAAATACTATATTATCCTTACCATGACACATATACATTTTATTATTATGTCCTTCTATTAAAAAATCTTCATAATTCATGTTATGCTCTTCACAGTATCGCATTACGTCTGTTATATAACCTAAAACGGCTTCTATCCAAACATACATTTTTTTATTTTCATATCCTGGAAGTGGAATATCTACACCCCAATCTAAGTCTCTAGTTACTGCTCTATCTAATAATCCTTGATTTAAATATTTCATAGTCTCATTTTGAGCATTTATTCTCCAGAAATTCTTGTTTTTATCTGTATTTGCCTGAATTTGATTTTGAAATTTTGATAAAGCAAAATAAAGATTCTTATTCTCTTTTTCAATTGTTATAGAACCGCATTCTCTACAAATACCACCTTTTAGTTCTTCAACACTTGGAGTATGTCCACAATTATCGCATTGGTCTGCTTTTGTTTCTGCACCACATTTAGGACATTTTATTTGTATTTCTCTATCTTGTAAGAATTTATTACATTTTTCGCAATATGCTTGTGGTTCTAATTTTTCATATATATATCCATTATCATATAATTTTTTGAAAATTTCTTGTGTCTTTTTTGAATGATATTCTGTTGTTGTCTTAGAATATACATCATAAGAAAAATTTATTAAATTAAATGTTTTTATAAACTCTTCATGATAATGTTCTGCAATTTCTTCAGGTGTTTTACCTTCTTTTTTTGCTCTCTCTGTTATTGGTGTACCATGGCAATCTGACCCAGAAACATATAAAACATTATCTCCTATTATTCTATGGTAACGTGCTAACACATCTCCAGAAATCAATCCAGCTAAATGTCCCAAATGCAAAGAATAATTTGCATATGGCCATGCTCCACCTATTACAATATTTTTATTCATTAAGATTCCCCCTTTGTTATCAGGCTCCAATTAAATACTACGCCATAGCCAATCTAAGCTGTTGTCAAGGCTTTTTTTCTTTTTAAACTTACATTCAATATCATCTATCCATAAATATGCAAAGAATGTTACAAATATCATTATACAATCAATAGCTATACATCTTAATAAAATTGGTTGATATTGTTCAAAAGTTGCATTTCCTAACGTAACTAATTGTGCTACATGGAATATTGTTAATATTAAAAATGCTACTAGTGGTATTGCTGGGATATAAGATTTTTTTAATTCCCTTCCCAAAAAAATTAGTAATACTGTTCCTAGTGTTAATAGAAGTAATGTTATTGGATCTGAAATGTCTAAAATATTCATAAATTTCCTCCTTTTCTTTTGTGGATCTCTCCCCAATATTGATTTAATATAATTTATTTTTAATTAAATCCGCTATTTGTTTTGCTTCTGTTTCTATTTCTTCTTGCTTTTGCCCTTCTACCATTATTCTAATTAACGGTTCTGTACCAGAAGGTCTAATTATTACCCTTCCATTGTCTCCAAGTTTTTTTGATAAATTTTCTATTTGTTCAGTTATTTCTGTATCTTCTTTATATAACATTTTTTTATCATTACTTACTTTGACATTAATTTGTGCTTGAGGATATTTTTGTATAATGCTACAAATTTTTGAAGCATGTAAGCCTCTTTCTAGTATAATTTGTATTAGCATAAGTGAAGTTAGAATCCCATCTCCTGTTGGATTATAATCCAACATAATAACGTGTCCTGACTGTTCTCCACCTATATTATATCCATTTTTCAACATTTCTTCTAGAACATATCTGTCTCCAACTTTAGTTTGCTTTATTTCAATTCCATTTTCTTTAGCAAATTTGTTAAGTCCTAGATTACTCATTATTGTTGCAATTATTGTATTGTTATTTAGTTTTCCTTTTTCTTTTAAATATTTTGAAAATACTGCAAGTATTGTATCTCCATCAATTTCTTTTCCATTCTCATCAATTGCTAGACATCTATCGCCGTCTCCATCATATGCAATTCCTAAACTACATTTATTTTCTACTACATATTTTTTTAATTTTTCTAAATGAGTAGAACCACAGTCTTCATTAATATTTACACCATTTGGATTATTATTCATTATAGAAAAATTAATACCAAGTTTTGTGAACACTTGCTCTGCTACTTTATAAGTTGCTCCATTTGCAACATCTAAAGCTACAGAAAAATCATCTTTTAAATGTGTTTCTATATTTTCTTCAAAAGTTTTTCTTAAAAAATATATGTATTCTTCGACTAAATCTTGTCTTGTTTCTGCAATTCCTATTTTACTAGGATGAGCAGTTAAATCGTCTATCTTTCCAGAATCTAAAATTTCTTCAATTTCTTCTTCTAATTTATCTGGTATTTTCATTCCTTTATTACTAAAATATTTTATTCCATTAAAATCATAAGTATTGTGTGATGCTGATATAACCACACTTGCTGTTGCTTTTAATTTTTTTGTTAAATATGCTACTCCAGGTGTTGGAATAACTCCTAAAGATATTACATTAGCTCCATAACTTAAAAACCCTGCTGTCATCGCACTTTCTATTAATGTTCCTGAAAGTCTAGTATCTCTACCAATTAAAATTGTAGGTACTTCATCAGAATGTTTTGATAATACATATGCACCTGCTTTTGCTACTTGATATACCAATTTAGGGGTAAGTTCTGTATTGGCAATTCTTCTTATTCCATCTGTCCCAAAATATTTTCTCATTTTAGTCCTCCTACATAAGTTTAGCTTTTTATATTATATTGTTTTATGTCTAAAATTGCAATACATTTTGGAAAAAATTTATAAAAATGGAGAAAAGATTATCTGGAGGAGATAATCTTTTCTTCAAATATTGCGGGGTGATATTTTTCTGTATTACTTTGTTGTATCTTTAGTATATATTACTTTTATTAAAAATATATTAAAAAAACCACATTTTTATAAAAATGTGGTTTATGTATAATTTTTATTCTTCTTCTGGTGCTCCAACTGGGCAAACTCCTGCACATGTTCCACAACCAATACAAGTATTTTTATCTATTACATATGTGCTATCTCCTTGAGAAATACAAGATACTGGACATTCTGCTGCACAGGCTCCACAGCTTATACATTTGTCCGTAATTTTATATGCCATTTTTGTTCCCTCCTTGTTATTATATATTTAGGTTTTTAAAGTTTCCTAAAACTTTAAAGTCATATCACTTTCGTGATATGATTTATTTTAAACATGAATTACATGTTTTTTTCCTTTTTATCTAATTCTTCCATTTTTTCTAATTCTTTTAATTCTTCTTTATTCATATTTTCATTTTTATCATCATCATTTTCTATATTTTTAATTATTTTAACATCTTTAGCTTCAAACTTTTTAAAAAACGTTTCATCTCCATCTTTAAATTTTACTTTTATTATTTCTTTTAAAACTTCAACTCCACAAACTTCTCCATCGCCCTCAGCAGTTTTTACTATTGCACCAATTTTAGGAAGTTTTTTTAATTTATCTTCATAAACATTTTGTTCGTATTGTAAGCAACACATTAATCTTCCACAATTTCCTGCTATTTTTGAAGGGTTTAGCGATATTTTTTGATCTTTTGCCATCTTAATAGAAACAGTTTCAAAGTTACTTAAAAATGAGCAACAGCATAATTCTCTGCCACAAATTCCGTTTCCTCCTAATCTTTTTATTTCATCTCTTACTCCTATTTGTCTTAATTCTATACGTGTTTTATAAATTGTTGCTAAATCTTTTACTAAATCCCTAAAATCTATCCTTCCTTCTGCTGTAAAAAAGAATAATATTTTACTTTTGTCAAATTTAAATTCTACGTCCATTAATTTCATATTTAAATTATGTTCTGCAATTTTTTTTTCACATACTTTAAAAGCTTCTTTTTCTTGCTTTTTATTTTCTTCATTTTGTTTTGCATCTTTAGGTGTTGCTATTCTTATTATCTTTTTTAAAGGTGCTACTATTTTTTCTTGTGGCAATTGTCTATTACTGATAACAACTTCGCCATACTCCATTCCCATAGATGTTTCTACTATTACATATTTTCCTTTATCTACTTGTTTCCCATCTGGATCAAAAAAATATATTTTTCCTGTTTTTTTAAACCTTACGCCTATTATATTAGCCATTAATTTCCTCCCACAATGATAATAGACAGTTATCTATTGTCATATCATAATTTCCATTTCTTTTTAATCTGTTCTTAGTATTTTCTATAATTTGAATACAATTACTGTAAGTAATTGCATTTTTAGTTTCATTCAATGCCATATTCAAAAATATTACATTTATGTAATTCAATATTTCTTCTGTATCGTCTTTATTTGAAAAAATGCTATTTTTTAATTTTAATAATTCTAATTCATTAATGTTTCCGATGTTTGCAATTTTACTTTCTATTTCTTTATACATTTCTTCTTTATTCTTAACATTAAGAGCTCTTGTAATACTTCCTTCTGCAATTTTTATTGTTTCATTTGTAATGTTTCCATTAAAGTATTCTATTAATTCTTCATCTGTTAGCTCTGCAAATTGAATTTTTATACATCTTGATTTTATAGTGTTTAATAATAAATTATGGTTTTTTGTTATTAATATTATAACTATATATTCTGGTGGCTCTTCTAAAGTTTTTAATAAGGTATTTTGTGCTTCTCTTGTCATATTTTCACTATTATCTATTATATATATTTTTCGATTACCATTTAAAGGCTTTTTCAAAACATCATTTGTAAGATTTTTTATTAACTCTGTTTTTATGCTTTCTTCTTTTTCATCTATTATTACTATGTCAGGGTTATTATAATTATCAAATTCTATGCAAGATTTGCAATTATTACAAGGTTTATTTTGAGTATTTTCACATAAAATTGCTTTTGCAAATTCTTTTGCAAATAAACTTTTCCCTATTCCTTCAGGTCCAGAAAAAATATAGCTATGAGATATTTTTCCAGTTTCTATAGCTTTTTCTAAAATTTTCTTATTACTGGTATTTCCTATTATATTTTCGAACATTTACTTCACTTCACCAAATTTATTTAATGGCAAAAACCTAAATGCCACTTTACTTTCAATTTTATTTACAGGAATACATCCAAATGCTCTACTATCAGTACTTTGTGTTCTATTATCTCCCATAACAAAAACATATCCTTCTGGGACTTTTATATCAGTAAATAATTGAGCTTCTGTTGTCATTCCTTCATCTAAATATGGCTCATCTAATGGCTTACCATTTAAATATACTTTACCATCAGCAATTCTTATTTCATCATTTGCTACACCTATTATTCGTTTTATAAAACTTGTCTTTGTTTTTTCTAATACATAATAGTTGAATTTTTTCCATAACCCTTTTGGACCTGACCCATAAGTTGCTACCGGATAATTGAAGTCTACATCTTCTAATGATGGAAATATTACTGAAGGTGCTTCAAATGTTATTATATCTCCTCTTTCAAAATCTGAATGCACAGTTCTGCACCATCTATTTAACCATAAGCGTTGCCCCTCTTGTAAAGTATTATTCATAGAAACATGTCTTACTACTGTTGGTGTTCCTATAAAATATTTTATTAATAGTGCTATCACGATAGCAATTATAAAACAATATACCCACTCTAAAATATTTTTTATTTTCGGATCTATATTTAATTTCATTTATATCCCTTCTTCTAATTAACTTTGTTTAATTTTAGTTGGAAGTGTTATTACAACTTCCGTTCCTGAATTGACTACACTTTTTATATCAATTCTACCACTGTTTTGATCCAAAACTTCTTTTGCAATAGCTAATCCGAAGCCCTGTTCCACCCATCTTCCTTGTTCGTGCTTTATCTACTCTATAAAAACGTTCAAAAATTCTGTCTAAATCTTTTTGTGGTATTCCTATTCCATTATCAATTATTTTTATATAAGCATCATTATATACAAATCCTACATATATTTTTATATTTCCGCCATCGTCTGTATATTTAATACTGTTAGAAAGTATGTTTAAAACTACTCTTTCTATTCCGTCCTTATCTGCATAAACTGGTGGTACATTTGATGTTATAAAGCATTCTAGTTTCTGCTTTTTCTTATTTGCTTCTATTTGTAAATTTTCTTGACATTTTTTAACAAGTTTTCCTAAATCAAATTCTGATTTTTCCCATTTAGTTGTTGTATCATCATATTTAGAAAGTGTTAGCAAATCATTTACTAGCTTAGTCATTCTGATTGTTTCTGATGTTATAACACCTAAAAATTTTTCTTGTAATTCTGCATCATAATCTGAATTTGCTAAGGTTTCTGCATACCCTAATACTGATGTTAATGGAGTCTTTAATTCATGTGATACATTAGCAATAAATTCTTTTCTCATATTGTCTAATCGTACATGTTCTGTAATATCCTGTATTAAAACAATAACTCCTGCAGGTCTCTCAAGTTCATCTTTAAATGGTGCAAAAGATATCTTTAAGTATTTATCTTTAATATTTATTTGTTTTTCTGATGCTGTCCAATTTTCTAAGTAAATGATTTTTTCCATATTCAAGTCATTATCTATATTTTCAAATATTTTATTAAAATCATTTTTGTTTTTCTTTTCTAACTCTAATAATTTTACAGCTGCAGGATTAATGTGCATTACATTTCCTTCAAGATTAAATGCTATGATTCCATCTGTCATATGAAGTAATATTGTTTCAAATTGTTTCTTTTGTCTAGTTACTTCGTTCAAGTTTTCTTTTAATCCAGCTGTTATTCTTTCAAATGAATGTATAAGTTCATCAATTTCTGTTACACCTTTAGCATTATAAAAAGGAATGTTCTTAAATTCCTCTCCTTCTGCCATTTTCTCTGCACTTTTTATTAATTTGTAAATTGGTTTAGTGATAACTTTTGTGGTAAACCATATTATAATTATCGAAAGTATTACAAATGATACTGTAAATATTATTAAAACAGTTATATTTTTATTTACTATTTCTTCTGCTAAAGCCATGTTTTCAGGTGAATTCAATTTTGCTATGAAGTTTGTTGTAATTGCTCCATAAGCTACAAACATTAATATTGATAGCATCATTATTATTAATATAATTTTTATTTGTACACTTTTAAACATTGTTTTTCCTTCCAAATCGCTAACTTAAAACTTATTGTATTTTAATATAATAACCTACTCCTCTTTTTGTAGCTAATATTTTTGGGGAATCTTTTAGCTTTTCTATTTTACCTCTAATTCTTCTAACTGTAACATCTACTGTTCTTATATCTCCATAATACTCATATCCCCATACTGTTTCTAGTAATTTCTCTCTTGTTACAACTTGTCCAGACTGTGACGCTAAGTATTTCAAAACCTCAAATTCTCTTATTGTTAGATTAAGGACTTCATCTTTTACTCTAGCTTCTATTCTGTTCAAATCTAAAACTAAATCACCAACAACAATTTGATTTGTTTCATTTTCTTTATCATCTACTTTAACATGCTCGTCTGTAACTTCTGTTTTTCTTAAATTTGCTTTTATTCTTGCCATCAATTCTCTTACGCTAAAAGGTTTTGTTATATAATCATCTGCACCTAACTCTAATCCTAAAATTTTGTCTATTTCTTCATCTTTAGCAGTTAACATTAATATTGGCATATTATATTTTGTTCTTATTTTTTTGCAAACTGTTAATCCATCCATTCTTGGTAACATTATATCTAGTAATATTAAATCTGGTTTTTTTTCTAAGGCTATATCAACTGCTGTTACTCCATCATTAGCTTCTAATGTATTATACCCTTCTTTATTCAAATTGTACACTAAAATATCTACTATAGGTTGTTCATCATCTACTATTAAGATTGTTTTTTGATTCTCTCTCTCAGTATTTTCCATAAAAGGATCCCCTTCCTTAAAATAAATTTACTGCTTCTACTTGTACATTATTCTTTTAATTTATATCATATATATAAAATTTATACAAGTTTTTTTTAGAATTTATGTGAAAAATGTAAGTATTGAGCTGTTTACATAAATTGCAAGTTCTGCAGTTTTATGATATAATCTAATTACATTAGAGATAAGGAGATGTCTTTTTATGAACTCAAAACGGTTTTGGGAATGGCTTAAGTCATTTCAAGTCCCCTGCATTTTCGTTCTGATAGCTTTTACCGTCATCGTGAGTCTTACTACACTATGTCATAAAAATCCTTCAGACTCTCGCTCTTTTACGGTATACATAAACTTCCAGAACGAAACCAGCGACTATATGGAATTCTCCCAAGTGGACGAAACGGATTCCCATTTCCAGGTAAATCCTGCTGGAGAAAACAGCTCTACCCAACTTGACAGAATTGCCATCAATGGTCAAACCAAGCTGTACATATTCAGGCAAGAACTTCGCTACGATGACCAAACATTCAGCATTTTGAACAACACCTTCAACCTGTATATAACTGCGGAAAACAACAGAATCATTCTGGCAGAAATTGTGAAAGACACTACATTCCATGCAAACTATACTTTCACAGCAGAAATAGTTGATGACACAACCGTTGAAATAACTATTTCAAAATAAACAAGGCATCGATATGCAAACCTTCGTTACATAGCATATCAAGCAAACAGCTCCAGCCATTCGTGACTGGAGTTGTTTGCTGAGTAAATAGTAAAAAATGAATAGTTAATAATGAATAATGCAACTGTGCTGATTGCACTTTTTAAAATAACTATTCACTATTAACTATTCACTTTTCATCATTTACTGCGACGATAGTCGCACTTTTTTATGGCTGGGGTGGGAGGACTCGAACCGCCGAAATGCCAGAGTCAAAGTCTGGTGCCTTACCACTTGGCTACACCCCAATGTTTATATATGGGGTGGAAGATGGGACTCGAACCCACGGCCTCTGGTGCCACAAACCAGCGCTCTAACCAACTGAGCTACATCCACCGCTTACATGTTCTATTAAAAAACACATATATTATTTTAAATAATTTTTTTAAATTTGTCAACAGTTTTCAAAAAAAATATTATTTTTTTAAAAAATATATTGATAAGATTTAAGTTTTTAGTGTGTTAAAAAAGTTTTATAAAAAATATTTGAATATCTATTGAAGATTTTTTTAAAATATGTTATTATTAATAAGTATTTTTTCTTATAGGGGTATAGTGTCAATGGTAGCACATCGGTCTCCAAAACCGCCTGTGAGGGTTCGAGTCCTTCTACCCCTGCCACAAACGTGCGGCTTTAGCAAGTCGCATTAAATAACGAATAGTGAATAGTTAATAATGAATAGTAATTTAATGTAATTCAAGAAGCATATTTGTACTATTCACCATTAACTATTCATTTTTCATTATTATATCAAAAAAGCAAACACTTTTCTGTGTTTGCTTTTTTAATTACTTCACTTTAATGATATATTTCTTTTTCTATTATTTATGTATAAAACTATGCATTCCTGAAGGTATTGTTACATTAATTATAAGCCCTAATATTATTGGAATTGCAATCCCTACAAGTATTGAGCAAACGAAAAATGCTCCAAATGTATTTGTCTTCTTATATATTATAGTATCTATAGCAGTTTCGATAACTCCCAATATTACTCCTGTGCATATAATTCCCAAAATTTTGTAAAATCCTGTATTTATCATTCCTGCAACTATCATATATACTATTCTTATAATTGCTGTAGTTTTAAATCCATATTCATCTAAGCACCTATATACTACATAAGATGCTATTACTGAAAACATTAAAGATACTATTATTTGTAACATTTTTTTATCCCTTCTTTAGTTTTTTTATTATAATATCATAAATAGCAATTTTAATCAACCTATAATTTTCATTCTCTATAAAGTTTTTATGTTATACTTCTTCTAGTACATTTGCAAGGCATTGCATACTTAATAAACATTCATCTAAAGTATTTGCTGTTGCTCCAACTTCTATTATACAAGCTCCTTTTGCAATATGTTGATTATATCTTGAATTTGTTAATATTATTGGTCTAAATAGTCCTGGATATATTTCATTAGCTTTAGCTTGTATCTTCATTGCAATTTTTAAATTTTGCGTCCAATTGGGATGTTCTAATCCACCTCCATCTGTTCCTATTACGAACATTATTTGAGCCACGCTCTCTCCGTTTATTTTTACTGTTGGACCATACGTATCTCCATTTCCTACAGCATCTCTATGTAAATCTATCACTAAATCTATATTTTTCTCATATAATATATCAGTAGCCGTTTTATATGATCTATCATATGAACCAGAATATGATGGATAATCATGGTATGTTCCATCATGAATAACATTAAATCCTTTTTCTGTTAAGTATTTTGTTAATTCCTCTCCTACTCTTATCATATTATAGTTTCTATCAGTTGTCCTATAATTACCTGTCATCGTATAGTTATAGTTTTCACTAGGAGTATAGCTTTCACATGTATGAGTGTGATATATTAATATATTTTTAGGATTTTCTATTGTAACATCTAAAGCTAATATTTCTTCTGTTAATGCATAATCAGTTTTGTTTCTAATTTTTACACTATTACTTTCTAAATTATAATTTTCTGCTAAATTTCTATCAGAAATTTTTTCAGTGACTGCTGTTTTTTCAATCACAGGCAAATTTATTTCTTGATTTGTTGTTTCTTGTTCTGGTTGTATTTCTGTTTCTGTAGCTATCATTTTATTATCATTATTATTTTTTTGGAGTTCTGAAGGTTCAAATTCTGTTAACATTGCTATTTGTAAGCCGATTATATTTTTACTATTTTTAGTGCTTCTTGATTTTTCTTTGGGAGATAATATTGCCGTTCCATAATTTAATATAATTGATGTATCGATATATTTAATTTTTAAATTTTTTAGTATGCTATTTTTTTGTCCTAAAAAAATATTGCTTAAAAATAGCATTGTACCTATTAGTATAATTATTTTTATAGCATATTTCCACAAATCTTTTAAATTTATTATAGCTACATTCACATTATCACCTATTACATTATATTCATTGAGATATAAAAATATACAAGAGGTAATGCCCCTTGTATATCTTTATAAATTATATTCATATATATTTAGTTTTAATGATTTTGTATCTTTTGCATTAAATTCTATTTTATAATTTTCTTCATTGCTTATTTCTTTTAGTTTAAGTTTTTTCAAATTTAATAGTATTCCACTTGTTATGTTCATTCCTAATGGCAATGTTTGGTTTTCATTATTATAGTAGATTATATTTGCAAGTGGCAAACACTTGGTTCCTTCTTTCAAATTTATCTTATATAAGTTTTCTTTCGAATTCTTAGATTTTTTCAATGCTTCTTCTGCATTGATATAAAATATTTTTAAATCATCTGTCAAGTTCCCTACCATATATACTGGAATATCTATTGTAATTTCAATTTTATTCATTGCTTTATTGATTATTCCAATAATATTTGTTAATATGTCTTCATATTCTTTAAGTGTTGTATCTTCTTTTATTAGTAATATTGGAAAAATGCTCTTTTCATTTTCCCTATGTCTTATATTTCCTAAGGTTTTTATTTTTTCTTGTGATTCCATAATGCTTCCAAAAATGTCAATTTTTTTTCCTTTATTTTCTTCTTGTAGCTTCCTTTTTAATATTTCTAAATGCTCTTCTGGTATTTTTTCTTCATTTAGAAGTAAATTTATATCTTCTAAAATTTTTGTTGTAGCAATATATATACTATCAGTTTCTGGCTTTTTTAAAGTTTTCCTCTCTATCATATCAAATTGTTTTCCTATATCTTCAAGGTCACTTTCAAAATTAAAAGTCTTCTTTATTTTATTTTTTCTTTTTTCTTCAATTAAAAAATTACCTTCTCCTAAAAGTTTTATTTCATCTTTTTTAGCAAATTTCCAAAATTCAAAAATGCTCTTTTTGTGTGAATCGATATTTCTTATATATTCATCTGCATTTTTTATTTTCATCTCAAGCATAGAAATTCGTTTGTGTATTGCATCTATATCTTGTTCTAAATTACGTATTTCATTATATTCTGAATCTAAATTCTCATATAGTTCAATTAAATTTTCTAAATTATAGTGTTCTTTTATTTCTAGCTTTTCAAAATATTTTAGCTTTCCTTTAGGCTTCTGGATTTCTTCCTTTGAACTTTCGTTTGCTTCTAGTTGGTTTAGAGTATTTATTTTTTTATATTTCATAAAATATTTTATTTTTCCAAAAAAAGTTCTTTTACATTCCATAAATACTGTAATTTGTTTTTCTTTTTCATAATATTCTGAATCTAAATTATATGCTCGCGTTTTTAAACGTTTAAGCTCTTGTATTAATTTTACCTTTATTTCCTTAGTTTTAGTAATATTCTCTAATCCTTGAAAATATCCTTTTCTTATCATTTCTGGTAAATTTTCAAAAGCTATTTCTTCATTATCAGTATAAAAATGTAAGCTTCCAGCTTTGTCTAGTTTTAATTTAAATTTATAATGATGAGATAGCTGAGTTTCTAATATAAATAAAGCTTTTAATAATTGATAAAAGTTTCGTGCCTCTTCTGAATTCTTTAAAACTATCTTATATTCACTTTTTATTGAGTCATATATAAATGTTTTTCCTAGAATTTGCATTGATAAATTATTATTTATATCAAATACTTCATGTATTAATGGCCAATCTTTTGTAAAGAAACACAAATAATTCTCTAAATCTGCTATTTCTGAATCATATAAATATTGATGACTGTATGTTGCATAACATATTGGCACATACACTTTATCATTTTTATTTTCTATTTGTTTTTTTAGTATATAAAATAAGGTTGAAACTTCATTTTCTTTAGTTGGAAAAAGCATAAAATATTTATCTGCATCTTCGTCGTAATATATTTGCCACATATAGTCTTTTTGATATTTTACTCCATTTGGTATAGCATTTTTAAATTGTTTTTGTTGTTCTTCTATAGATTTTAAATCTTCTATTTGTAAAGCATTCACCATTCCAAGAAAATTATTATATCTATCCATATCTTCTTCACTAATTGGATTTAAATATAAATATATTGGCAATGCTTTTGCATATTTTTCTGTATAATCAGCTAATCTATGTGTGGGTGTAAGTAGTATTGATATATCATTAACACTTACATATTTATATAACTTATAACTTCTTTCATCATAATTTCTTTTTAACCTAAAATTTACTGTAGCATCTCTTGCTAATTTCTCTGGTATATCATTTAAATCTAATCCTATGTACTTTAATTTCTCATTTACACTTTCATTTGTTTCCAAGACTTTTACCTCTCTTTTATACTTTGGTAATAAGTATATCATATGATTTCTAATTATTCAATAGAAAAAAAGAAGCTTTAAGCTTCTTTTTTTATTACTTCTTTCCCGTCATAAAATCCACAATTTGAACATACTCTGTGTGGCATTATTGGTTCATTGCAGTGTTTACATCTTGCAATATTTGGTTCTTCTAATTTCCATGTTGATCTTTTTGTATGTGTTCTTTGTTTTGACCATCTTCTTTTTGGTTGTGCCATTTCATTTCCCTCCTCTTACAGTACATTTATTTATCTATATAAATATAATTTTTTACCTACTAAACTAGTATACTAGTAATTTCCTTTTTTGTCAAGGTTTTCATTGTATTTTATGCAACAAAATTTATTTTTTCTTTGTAGCTCCATGTGAATGTTCGACTTTTAAAATTTTGATGCAGTTTCTCAAAATTTTAAAAGTGAACATTCAGCAAGATGGAGCGAAGTATTTTATAAAAAAATGTTATTTCTTCTTTTTTGCTTTTACTGTTCTTGTTGTTCTAGTTTTTGGTTTTGCCTTCGTTGTTTTTGATTTGGTTTTATCCTTACTTGCAGTTTCTTTTTTCTTTTCATCTGATGGCTTATTCCATGATATATAATCACATTTTTCTGGATTATTTTCGCATATATAATAGTTTCTTCTTTTCTTAGTTTTTCTTATTTGTATTTTTCCACCACATTTTGGACATGGTTCATCTATTGTTTCTACTAGTGGTTTTGCATTTTGACATTCTGGATATCCAGGACAAGCCAAAAATTTTCCATATCTTCCATATTTTATTACCATCATTCTACCACATTTCTCACATGGCACATCAGATACTTCATATTCCAATTTTACATGTTCTAGCTCTTTTTCTACTTTTTCTACTGTCTTTTGGAATGGTGCATAAAAATCTTTTATAACTTTTTTCCAGTTTTCTTCTCCTTCTGCAATTTTATCAAATTGTTCTTCCATTTCTGCTGTAAATTCCACATTTATAACGTCTTGGAAGTTTTCTATTAATAATTTGTTTACTATTCTTCCTAAGTCTGTTGGGTGTAATTGTTTCTGCATCTTTTCAATATATCTTCTTGCTAAAATTGTTGTTATTGTTGGAGAATAAGTACTTGGTCTCCCTATTCCTTTTTCTTCTAATGTTTTTACCAAGCTCGCTTCCGTATATCTTGGTGGTGGTTCTGTAAAGCTTTGTTTTGTATCTATATTTTCTTTTTGTAATTCTTGATTTTTCTCTAATGGTGGTATTTTTTCGAATTCTTCTTTTTCTTCATAGTCTTCTGTCTCTACATATAACGCCATAAATCCTTTAAATTTAAGTGTTTGACCATTTGCTCTAAAATTGTAGTTATCTGCTAATATTTTTACATTTACTGTATCATATATTGCATTTGCCATCTGGCTTGCTATAAATCTATTATAGATTAATTTATATAGTTTATATTGATCATTTGTTAAGTCTGATTTTATTTGCTCTGGTGTTAAATCTATATATGTTGGTCTTATTGCTTCATGTGCATCTTGGCTATCAGCTTTTGTTTTATAATATCTGTTTTCATAATACTCTGTTCCAAATGTTTTAGTTATTTGTTCTTTTGCTGCTGCTCTTGCTACTTCTGATATTCTTGTTGAATCTGTTCTCATATAAGTAATTAAACCTACTGTACCATGCTCAGTTATTCTAACACCTTCATATAATCCTTGTGCAACTGACATTGTTTTTTTAATTGCAAATCCTAATTTTCTTGATGCTTCTTGTTGCATTGTACTTGTCGTAAATGGTGGTGCTGGTGCTCTTTTCTTTTCTCCTAATTTTATATCTTCAACTATATATTTGGCATTTTCTATAGCTTTTACAATTTCTTTTACTTCTTCCTCTGAATGTATCTCTAGTTTTTTATTGTCTTTTCCGTAAAATTTTGCTTCAAAACTCTTTTTAGATTTTTTATCTTTTAATTTTACATATATATTCCAATATTCTTCTGGAATAAATTTTTCTATTTCTTCTTCTCTATCTACTATTAGCTTTACCGCTACTGATTGCACTCTACCTGCTGATAATCCTTTTTGTACTTTTTTCCATAAAACAGGGCTTATTTTATAACCAACTATTCTATCTAAAACACGCCTTGCTTGTTGAGCATCTGTTAAATCCATATCTATTTTACGTGGCTTCTGTATTGCTTCTTTTACTGCATTTTTTGTTATTTCATTAAAAGTAACCCTACATATTTCATCTTCATTTATTGACAAAATATTTGCTAAATGCCATGCAATTGCTTCTCCTTCACGGTCAGGGTCAGTTGCAAGATACACTTTTTTTGCATCTTTTGCATCTTTTTTTAAACTTTTAATTAAATCGCCTTTTCCCCTTATATTAATATATTCAGGTTCTAAAGTCTTTTCATCTATTCCTAATTTAGATTTTGGTAAATCCCTAATATGTCCCATAGAAGCCACTACTTTGGTATTACCGCCTAAAAATTTCTTTATTGTATTTGCCTTAGCTGGAGACTCAACTATTATTAATTTATCAGTCATATGTAAACCTCTTTCTTTCATTATATCTACAAATAAGATTATTTTTTGTACCGAGTAGCTCCACGTGGATGTTCATTTTTAAAATTTTAAACAACTGTATTAAAAATTTAAAAATGAACATCCAGCAAGATGGAGCGGATTTTTATATTTTATTCAATAAACTTAATTATTTGCTCTGCTAAAATTTCTTCTTTTCCAGTATATCCATGGTCTGCACCATCAATATAGTCCACATCTAATTTCGGATTGTGTACTTTTTCTTTTAATATCTTTACTAATTCATTTAAATCTTGAATTACTAGTTCATACACATTTCCCCATCTTAAAAATAGTGGTATTTGAATATTGTTTAATTCTGGGAAAGTGTATTCTTTATAACTATATCTTGCAAAATCTATTTCTTCATTATATTTAAAATATCTTAAATATGACTTAACACTTATTGGATGATCAAAAGCCTCTATTGGCATTAAATCATTTGTTTTTCCTTGTCTTTCTTTATCTTCAGCATATTCCATCATTTTATCATATTTATCGCCTAAATCATATTTTTGACAATCTGGAATATCTATTAATGATAAAAGTATTATTCCTTTTATATTTTTCACATCATTTTCTTTTTTTAGTTTGTTATACGCATATACTATTTTTGTACATCCTAAACTATGACCTTGTAAATATATATCTGTATAGCCTAATTCAAGCATTTTATTAATTGCACCTTTAATATCATAATATCCATCTAGTACATCTTCATAAACTGAGCCGCCATCTAACACTTTCTTTCCGTCTAGCTTTCTTGTATATGTCATAAGCTCATGTCCCCTATTATTAAATGCAAAATATGCAATCCCTGCTTCTGTTATTTTATTAGATAATATAGTTTCCCTCTGTTTTAAACAATTACTTTGCATTCCATGTATTGAAATCACAACTTTGTTTGTTTCTTTTTCAGGTCTTTCTAGTAATCCAACTAATTCGGTTTTATCACTAGCTTCGAAATATATTCTTTCTAACATTTTTCTCTCCTTAATATCCAATTTTCTTTTGCTTCTGCTGGAATATGTAATTTTACTTTTTGTCCTTCTTTTCCTGGATTTACAAATTCTATTGGTTCATCTGTTTCAACGTCCCATAGTTTATCTATCGTAAATCTACATACTTCTATTTTGTTTGGTATAATTAATTCTAATGTATCTCCAATTTGTAATCTGTTTTTTATTTCTATTATACTCTTTTCTTGTCCATATTCCTGCACTTTTCCTCCAAATTCATAATTTGGATTATATTGCTTTCCTTCATATTCTTGAATGTCTTTATTGTTTTTATCATTAAAATAGAATGTTGTCAACCCTCTTGTTTTAGTTTTTTCTAGTTCATTTAAATATTTTTTATAATCATATTCTTTTGGATTTTTTATATAATCATCTATCGCAACTCTATAGGTATTTATAATTGTTGCCAAATAATATTCAGTTTTTAATCTTCCTTCTATTTTAAAACTATCAATTCCCATATCAATTATCTCTGGAAGTTCTTTTATTAAACACATATCTTTTGAAGATAATATATATGTTCCATTTTCATCTTGTTCTACTGGCATCATACTTCCTGGATTGTTTTTTTCTTCTAAATATAAGTTATATGCCCATCTACAACTTTGTGCGCAATCTCCTAAATTAGCTCCTCTACCTGCAAGGAAATCGCTTAAATGACATCTACCAGAATAAGCATAGCATATTGCTCCATGTACAAACATTTCCATTTCTAAGTCTTCTGGCTTATTTTTCATTATTTCTTTTAATTCGTCTTTATGCAATTCACGTGCTAAAATTATTCTTTTTGCTCCATTATCATACCAGAATTTGCTTGTATGATAGCTTACAACATTAGTTTGTGTACTAATATGTATTTCTAAGTTTGGAGCAATTTCTTTTACCATATTTACAACTCCACCATCTGATACTATGACTGCGTCTGCTTTTACTTCTTCTAGCATTTTTATTTGACTTTTTACATCTTCATACATTGAATCTCTTGCATATATGTTTAAAGGTACATATACCTTTCTTCCTATGCTATGTGCATATTCTATTATTTTTGCAAGTTCATTATCATCTATTTCAACTCTTGAACGCAATGATAATTTTGATGTTCCACAATAGATACTATCTGCTCCATATTCAAATGCTACTTTTGCTTTTTCGAATGATCCTGCAGGTGCTAATAATTCTGGTTTTTTCATTGTTTTTGTTCCTTTCATTTCTATCTTATCATTCTTCGTAGAATATTCTGTTATTTTATTTTCTTGCTAACTATAAGTCCGTCTCCGACTTCTAATAATTTTGTTTCTAAATTTTCATTTTCTTCTAGGTCTTTTAGGAATTGTCTTAACCCTCTAACTGCTGTTCTTTGCTTATGTTTGTTGTAATCGCTTAGAACATATCCTTTATATAATACATTATCGCCTATTATTATACCACCTACTCTTAACATTCGTAAAGCTTCTTGCAAAAATATAGGATATTTACCTTTTGCTGCATCTATAAATACCATATCATATGGACCTGTAAGTTTTGGCAAAATCTCTAAAGCATCCCCTTCAAATATATGTATTTTTTCTTCTAAATTCATATCTTTTATGTTTTGTATTGCCTCTTTTATTCTTTCTTCGTCTCTTTCTATTGTGTCTATATATCCACCATCTTGCAAATATTTAGAAAATCTTATTGCTGAATAACCTACTGCTGTACCTATTTCTAGTATATTTATTGGTTTTAGTTTTTCCAATATTTTTCCTACTTCTTCTAATGTTTCATCCATTATTATTGGTATGTGTTCTTCTAGGGCTTTTTGTTTTATTTGTTCTATATTGTTCATTTTTTATTCTCCTATTTTAATTCTAGGCTGGTTTTGACCAGCCTCTACAAGTCATGTTTTTCATATTCCAAATTATTAAATAAATGCAGAATGATACTTCTGCATTTATTTGTAATTTCTATGCTTTTTTTGCTCTTGCTGCTAGTCTTTCTCTTGTTTTTGAGTCTAATATTTTCTTTCTTAATCTTATATTTTTTGGTGTTATTTCTACTAATTCATCATCTTCTATAAATTCTATTGCTTTTTCTAGTGACATTTGAATTGGTGGTACTAGTCGTAATGCATCATCTGATCCTGATGCTCTTGTGTTCGTTAAGTGTTTTTCTTTACATACATTTATTGATATATCTTCATTTCTTGAGTTTAATCCAACTATCATTCCTTCATAAACTTCTGTTCCTGCACCTATAAACAAGTCTCCTCTTTCTTGTGCATTATATAATCCATATGTAACTGATGTTCCAGCTTCAAAAGCTACTAATACTCCTCTTGTACGAGATTGAACATCACCTTTATATGGTTCATATGAATCAAATATACTATTCATTGTTCCTGAACCTTTTGTATCTGTTAAAAATTCTGTTCTATAACCAATTAGTCCTCTTGCAGGTATTTTGAATTCTATTTTTGTATGTCCTGCTTCTGCTGGTTCCATATTTACCATTTCAGCTTTTCTTTTTCCTAGTTTTTCTATAACTGTTCCTATTGAGTCATCTGGTACATTTACAACAAGTCTTTCTATTGGTTCACATTTTACTCCATCAATTTCTTTTATAATAACTTTTGGTCTTGATACAAGAAGTTCGAATTTTTCTCTTCTCATTGTTTCAATTAATACTGATAAGTGTAATTCTCCACGTCCTGAAACTTCAAAACTATCTGGTGTATCTGTTTCTCTTACTCTTAAGCTTACATTTCTTTCTAATTCTTTGAATAATCTATCTCTTATATGTCTTGATGTTACAAATTCTCCTTCTCTTCCAGCTAGAGGTCCATTATTTACTGAGAATGTCATTGATACTGTTGGTTCATCAATGTCTACAAAAGGTATTTTTTCTGGATTATTAATATCGCAAATTGTATCTCCTATGTTTATTTCTGTTATACCTGATATTTCAACTATGTCTCCAGCAGCAGCTTCTTCAACTTCAACCTTTTTAAGTCCTCTATATGTAAATAATTTGGCAATTTTCCCTTGGATGTTTTTGTCATTTTTGCATATTGCTACTGTCATTCCAGGTGCTATTATTCCTCTTTCAATTCTACCTATTGCTAGTCTGCCTAAATATTCATCATAATCTATATTTGATACTAGCATTTGGCAATCTCCTTCTACCGTACACTTAGGAGGTTCTATCGTATTTACTATTGTTTCAAATATACAATTTACATTATCAGATTCTTCATCTAAACTCATTTTCGCAATTCCATTTTTTGCAGATGCATATATTACTGGGAAATCTAATTGTTCATCGTTTGCATTTAATTCAATAAATAATTCTAATACCTCATCTACAACTTTGGCAGGATTTGCTCCCGGTCTGTCTATTTTATTTATAACAACAATTGGTTTTAAATTTAATGATAAAGATTTTTTCAAAACCTCTCTTGTTTGTGGCATTGCACCTTCGAATGCATCAACAAGAAGAACTACACCATCAACCATTTTTAAAACTCTTTCTACTTCTCCTCCAAAATCAGCATGTCCTGGTGTATCAACAATATTTATTTTGATATCATTATACATAACTGATGTATTTTTTGCGAGTATTGTTATTCCTCTTTCTTTTTCCAAATCATTTGAATCCATTACTCTTTCTGCAACTTGTTCATTTGTTCTAAATGTTCCACTTTGTCTTAATAATGCGTCTACTAATGTTGTTTTACCATGATCAACGTGTGCTATTATTGCTACATTTCTTATTTTTTCATTTACCATTTTTATCCACCCTTTAACTAAATTATTGCTATAGTGTAAGCATTGAGAAAGTAACTTTTTTGTTTTTGCCTTCTCATTACTTACACTTTTTTACGGTTTAAAGACAGGCTCTTTAAGGACCTGTCTTTAAATTGATTTTGTTTGTAACTATTTCATTTGTTTTGCAACTTCTTCTGCAAAATTTTCTTCTCTTTTTTGAAGTCCTTCTCCTTTTTCAAACCTTACAAATCTCTTGATTTCTGCATTATTTTGTTTTAATAATTCTGAAATTTTTATATCAGGATTTTTTACAAATGCTTGATTTACTAAACAGATTTCTGCATAGAATTTTCCAATTCTACCTTTAACCATTTTTTCTGCTATTTCTGCAGGTTTTCCTTCATTCATAGCTTGTGCTTTTAAGATTTCCATTTCATGGTTTACAACATCTGCTGGTACTTCTGATTCATCTAAGTATTCTGGTTTTGCTGCTGCAATTTGCATACATACGTCTTTTGCAACTTCTGATGTTCCTTGAGCAAATTCAACCATTACACCTATTTTTCCATCACCATGTGTATATGTTTCAACTAATCCTTCTGTTTCATATCTAGCGAATCTTCTTATTGTCATGTTTTCTCCTATTGTTGCTATTTTATCTGTTAAGATGTCTTTTATTGTTTTTGTAGAATCTACTGTAGATGTTTGTTCTAATAATTCTTCTACTGTTGCTGGATTTTTAGCTGCTATGTGAGCTGCTGTATCTGCAACAAACTTTCTGAATTCTTCATTTTTTGCAACGAAGTCTGTTTCTGCATTAACTTCTAAAACTACACCTAATTTTTTATCATCAGATAAGTAGCAATATACTAACCCTTCTGCTGCTATTCTATCAGATTTTTTAGCTGCCTTTGTTATTCCTCTTTCTCTTAATAACTCAGCTGCTTTTTCCATATCTCCATCTGTTTCTGTTAAAACTTTTTTGCAGTCCATCATTCCTGCACCTGTTTTTTCTCTTAACTCTTTTACTAAACTTGCTGTTATCATACATGTTCCCCCTTTTTCTATTTTTCAAAATGCAGGTTGCCTAAGGTCAGCAAGCCCTACATTTTGTATAAATTATTCAGCACTTTCTTCGTTTGCAACAACTTCTTCTATACTTGTAGGTTCAGCTGTTACTTCTTGTTCTGCTACAGTTTCTTCTTGATTTGCTTCTAAGATTTCTCCTTGTTTTCCTTCAATAACTGCATTTGCCATAACATCTGTAATTAATTTTACAGCACGGATTGCATCGTCATTTCCTGGAATTGGGTAGTCAACATCTTCTGGACTACAGTTTGTATCTACTAATCCTATAACTGGAATTCCTAATTTTTTAGCTTCTAAAACAGCTATTCTTTCATTTTTAGGATCTACAACAAAGATTGCTCCTGGTAATCTTGTCATTTCTTTAATTCCACCTAGGTTTTTTTGTAATTTTTCCATTTCATTTCTTAATTTAGAAACTTCTTTTTTAGGTAAAACTTCAAAAGTTCCATCTTCTTCCATAGCTTCTAATTTTTTAAGTCTTTCAACTCTTGTTCTAATTGTTTTAAAGTTTGTAAGCATTCCACCTAACCATCTTTGGTCAACATAGAACATACCGCTTTTTTCAGCTGCTTCTTTTACACATTCTTGTGCTTGCTTTTTAGTTCCTATGAATAGAATTTCTTTTCCTTCTTCAGAAACTTCTTTTACGAATGCATATGCTTCGTCAATTTTTTTAGATGTCTTTTGTAAATCGATAATATGGATACCATTTCTAGCTTGATATATATACTCAGCCATCTTAGGATCCCATCTTTTTGTTTGGTGTCCGAAATGTACACCTGCTTCAAGTAATTGTTTCATTGCAACTACTGCCATTTTTCATTCCTCCTTGTTATTTCCTCCATAAAATCTTTAACACTTAAGAACACTTTTTATAAGCACAATCTTAAGCTGATATTTTATGTGCATAATTTTAACTATAATAGTATACCAATTTTTGTAAGTAAAGTCAATACTTTTAGTTTAAATATTTTACACTCTCTATGATATTTTTGTGTCTTTATTTGACATAAAATTCCTAAAAATGGTATAATTAAAGTGTAGAGCAGCTTTGCTCTAACACTTTTTATAAAAGGAGACCAGAGAGATGAACAAGATGCAAAGACTCAAGCGCAGGTCTAAAGGCAACCCTGCTTTCCAAGAAAGAGCTCTGCCTGAAGCCCAGCCTGTTGCACAATCCTTCCCCGCTCCGAATCCCCATCGGTATGAAATCTCCATGATTGACAGCTATATCCAAAGTCAATCTTTGGTGAAAATTTTCACTTCCAATGGATTCCAGGAAAAAGGGAAAATTCGTGCCCACGACCCCAAAGTGCTTGTCCTTGTCCATGATCCTCATGACGGTATTTGCATAATGTACAAACAGGCGCTCTCTACGATTGAGAAATGTGCCAAGACTCGTCCGGCAGCAGTAGAAAATGAGAATTTTGACTTTGAAGCCATTCTCCCTGATTCATATTCCCCCAGCATTATTAATGAGAATATAGAGGAGCATTGGCTTTCAAAATTCATCAATTCTCATTCACGTGTGACCCTTGTCACTATCGGCGGATACCAAGAGCACGGCATCATTTTGGCACATGACGAAAATGTAATCGTTTTTATACGATACAAGGGTGATTCTCCCAACGTTATCTACAAAAATGCTCTTTCGACCATCTATATGAAGTACTAATTTCGGTGTACATTTTGTTTTGCTTTTAGTTTCATCAGTATACTTTTTATAATCGCAAAGTCTCCGGGCAGCTGAAGAGTTCATCTCTTCAGCTGCCCTATATTTATAAAACATCTATTTAAATCCTTTTCCATAAACCTCTCTTGCGTTTGTTATTATTGTAAAGGCAGTTTTATCTGTTTCTTCTATTATTCCCATTACATGTCTCACTTCATTTCTGGATACTACACAAAGTAAAATTTTTCTACTTTCTTTTTTATACATTCCAATTCCCTTTATCTTTGTTGTACCTCTTGCTAATTCTTTGCTTATCTTTTCTGATATTACTTCTCCTTTTGGAGATATTATTAATATCATTTTTGCAAAATCTATACCTTCAAAAAATATATCTAATATCTTTCCCATAATATATATTGCCAAAGCTGAGTATAAAGCAATCTCAATTTCTCGAAAGAATAGAACATTTACTCCAACAATTATTGTGTCTAATGCAATTATGAGTGTTCCTGTTTTAATTTTTTTATTATATGCTCTTATAATACTTGCAAGTAAATCAGAGCCACCAGTAGAACCTTTAGCTTTTAATACAATTGCTGTCCCTATTCCAACTGCTATTGAACCATAAATAAAAGCTAAAACTTTATCAGTTGTAAGTGGTGTTATTTTTTCAAATACATTTAAAAAATATGATAATGAAGCAGTTCCTATTATTGTTTTAATTGTAAACTTTTTTCCTAGTTTCAAAAATGCAAGTATAAAAAGCGGAATGTTTAAAATTATTGTAGTTGTTCCTACAGGTATATTCCATAAATAATATAAAACTGTTCCTATTCCAGAGAATCCTCCAGTTGATAATTTACTAGGTACTAAAAATAAATCTATTCCAATTGCCATAAGCATTGTTCCAAACACAATTTTAAACAAAATTAAAGATATATTTTTTATTCTATTGACTATTTTACTTTTTTCATATAACATAAAAACACCTATTGGTATTATAGGTGTTTTTATGAATATTTATACTTGTTTTGAAATATATTCCTCATATAATTTTACTGCAGTTTCTGGGCTATCTGGTCCATCTGCATTCTTGATTGGAGCAAAATCTTCTTCTCTTTTCCCTCTTAAAATTGTTATATTGTCAAATAATCCAAAGCTATCGAATATAAATTTCTCAAATTTATAACAATTTTCTTTTTTTGGTACTACTAGTGTATCATTTTCTATATAATTTATCTTTTTATGTGCCACGTGGTATTTTAGTTTATTTGTGCTAGCTATTTCAATAGCTTTTATATTAAATAAATTACACATAATATGTGATTCTCCAAAAAGCATTTCTCCATTCTCATCAACAGCTTTTAGCATTTCTTCAGAAATTTCTGTATATTCAACAACTTTTATCCTATTTTTTTGTTTACATATAACTCCAACTTTTTCATGTGGATTTGCTTTAATTACTGTTCTTGTTGCAATATTTGTTTTTTGTTCAATTGCTAATCCCAATAGTAATGTATCTACATATTTTACTAATAAATTATCTACTGCACCTATAAAAACCCATTCAATGTTTTTTTCTTTCATTTCGTCAAGAATTCTTTTCTTTCTCATTGAATAAAAGATTCCACCATTTCCTTCTGATGCTAATTTAATTTTTCCATCTTCTCCTATTATTAGTTTCCCGTTTTCATCTAATAATGGCATTTCTTCTTGTATAAAACATTTAACACATTTTTTAGAATACCCAAAATAATTCATATCTTCTAAAAAATGAACTGTTTCGCTATTATTTTCTGGACTAGTCATTATATAGCATGGTATTTCAACTCCATATTTTTCTTTTGCTTTTATCATTTTTTCCATTATTATTTGGAATAAATATTTTTCTTCGTTATTAATTTTTACTTTAAATGTTCCTTTTGGTCCATAATGTCCGAAGTCTAGAGCCTTGCCCACCAGCCATTATTGCTACTGCGAATTTTTTCTCTTTTACTTTTTGCTCTCCTATATTTATATATTCTTTAATTCTTTCCTCTGGCATTTTATCTGGATTTATTGCCTTTACAGGTTTTATATCTTCATATATTATTTCTTCATCAACTGTATTGTATAAATTTTTAAGTTGTTCAAAATCTATATTTAATATTTGTTCGGCTATTTCTTCATTTTTTACTTCTATATGCATTTGATGTTGCTCTTCTAGTATTTTTTTAGCTTTTTCTATCTTGTCCATTGTGTATGCCTCCTTGTAACACACTGAAAAATACTATAACATATTTTAATTGTTTTGTCCAATTTTGCAAAGACTTCTCTTATTCATTTATAATACTTCTTATTTCGTTGTAGATTTTTTCTTCTACATTTTTTATTTCGACACTTGCTGCTTTGAATCCCATTTCATTCATTTTATTCTGATTTTGAACTATTTCAACTATATTAGTGTTTAAAATTTGACCTTTTAAATCTTTGTCTAAAATAATTTTTGCTGCACCTATATTTGCCAACACTTTCGCATTATATTCTTGATGATTCTCTGTAGCATATGGAAATGGAATGAATATTGCTGGTTTATGACATCTTGTTACTTCTGTTATTGTCATAGCTCCACTTCTTGCAACTACTATATCAGCTAAATTTAGTATTTCTTCCATATTATATATATATGGTAATAACTTTACATTATTAGTATTATTAAGTTGTTTCTTTATATCTTCATATTTACTTTGTCCAACTGACCATATTAATTGATAATTAGAGTTTAGTTTATTATTGACTATTTCTACTAAACTATTATTTATAGATTCTGCTCCTTGGCTTCCTCCAAAAACTAAAACTATTGGTAAATTATTTTTTATATCAAGGCTTTGTTTTAGTTCATTTTTTTTATTTTCTGATAAATTAATTTTATATACCTTACTAGGAGTCCCTGTTACTACTATTTTATGTGCTTTTGGTAATCTTTTTTTTGCATCTTCAAAGCCTAACATTACTGTATTTACTTTTCCAGATAATAATTTTACTGCAACTCCTGGGAATGCATTACTTTCATGGAGTGTTGTTTTAATATTATACTTCAATCCTGCTGAAATTACTGGTCCACATATATAACCACCTGTTCCTATTATTATATCTGGTTTAAATTCTTTTACTATTTCTTTAGCTTTTTTGTAGCTTTTTAAAGTTCTATACATTCTTCTTAGATTTTGAATACTTGGTTTTCTTTGTAATCCATATGCATCTAATGTCTTTAAAGTATATCCTGCACGTGGGATTAAGTCTCTTTCTATTCCATTATTTGTTCCTATAAAAATAATTTCAGAATCAGGTTCATTTTTCTTTATTTCATTTGCAATTGCTATTCCTGGATTAATATGCCCACCTGTTCCTGCAGCGGCAATTATTACTCTCATATGTACTACCAGTCCTTTCTTACATATATAATATATTATATATGCAGTTTTTAGTCAATATGTTTTAAATTTAAAGTCATATTTGTTTTTATTTTTAATATATTTTATATCAAGGAGCTTGTATATGAAAAATTTTAAATTTATTGTTTTTAAAATAAAATCTGCTATTATCCCTTTTTCTATATGCGTTTTCATTATATTTTTGTTATTATTTTCTAATAGTAATTTAGCTTCTGCAAAGAAAGGAATTTCTATGTGGTCTTCTTCTGTATTACCTTCTTTACTTCCTTTTTTTATAGCTACAGAACTTCTATCTCATACTAATGTTGTTTCAATTATAGGAACTTTATTAAATCCTATTATGAGACCTTTGTTTAATGTTCCTGGTGAGGGAGCTTTTGCATTAATTTTAGGAATTATAAGTGGATATCCTGTAGGAGCTAAAACTGTTGCTAATTTAAAAGAAAATGGATTATGTTCTGATATAGAAGCCGAACGTTTAATTGCCTTTACAAATAATTCTGGTCCTTTATTTATTATAGGCACTGTTGGTTTAGGAATTTTCTTAGATGTAAAAATTGGATTTTTACTATTGCTTATACATATATTAGCCTCATTAACTGTAGGATTTATATTTAGATTTTGGAAAATAAATTCAAAAGTGAGCATAAAAAATATGAAAAAAAATATAAATAAAGAAACTGCAAAACTTTCTTTTTGCAATCTCGGAGATATTCTGTATAAAAGTATTTACAGTGGTGTCGTTTCTACAGTTATGATTGGTGGTTTTATAGTATTTTTTTCGGTTGTAGTTAGTATGCTTTCTAATAGTAGAATTCTATACTTCATAAGTTTTTTGTTAGAACCTCTGTTTAAAATTTTTCGGATTGTCTTCTTTTAGTTTAAATTGCTTACTTATAGGATTTATCGAAGTTACCAATGGGATTTTTTGCCTCGCTGAAATCAACAATATTTCTATTTATTTAAAAACTTCTCTAATATCCTTACTTCTTGGTTTTGGAGGAATTTCTATTTTATTACAAACTTTAAGTATAACTTCAAAAGCTAAAATTTCTATCAAACCTTATTTTATCGGAAAATTCTTACAAGGAATTATCGCTTTATTATATACTTTTTTACTTTTATAGTAAAAAAATCAAAAGAGTTACTTTTGATTTTAAAGTAACTCTTTTATTTATTAAACATTGTATCTTCTAATTTGAGTATATGCAATCACTGCTGAAACTATACAAATTACAATAGCTATAATAGGTAAATCTTCAATTCCTGTATTTGGTATTGTCTTATTTTCATTTTTGATTTCAACATTTTGGTTAATCTCATCTTTTTGTACTAGGTTTCCTCCGGCTTGGTTATTATTGTTGACATTTCTATTATTGTTGTTATTTTCGTCCTCTACAACTATATTGAAAGTATCATCTTCTTCTGTTTCGTTCCAGTTAATTGCAGCAAATACATTTGTTGTTGAAAACATTAACACAACTAATGCTAAAATACTTACTATAACTTTTCTTCTTTCCATTTCACAACTCTCCTTATTTTTATACTTTTGTAATACTTTTTTATTTATACTACCTTTCAAAAAAAAAGTCAATACTTTTCTTTGGTTTTTATATTACGTTTTTGTTACAAAAATGTTACAATTTTGTATTGTTCTTTTATATTTTGTTCTTACAAATATTATTATATTATATTGCCTTTTTGCAGTCAAGATTTTTTCTTTTATTTCGCAATTTATTTTTTTCTATTTTTGTCATTATTTGTAATAATTCTCATTTAACGGCACAAAGCCCCACTCGGGGCTCTGTGCTCAAATGCTTTTTCTCTGTTACACCTCCATAACAATCCAAGGAGTCGCCTTTTTAAGCAGCTCCTCTACAGTAATGTCAAGCTTCGGAATCGGCATGCTTTTGCTTGCCAAACTGTAGTACGGGCTCCTGGCTGTGTACATACAACCTCTGCACAAGAACTGAGCAGTTCTATCGTCCAAAACGATTTTCTGAACATTGCCCAGGTCTGCCCACACACCTTCTGCCCGGTTTCCTGTAGGTTCCATCCCGTTGCTGTAGGGAATCTGAGAATTTGCCGTGTTTGCAAGAAGTTCACTGCTGAAGCAGACCTCTGCCCATGCCATTTTTATAGGATGATTTCTCTCCACAACCAGATATTTGATCAGAGTTCCGAGGAAAAGATCATATTCTGAGTCGTTTCCGATCCGGCTGTTTAATTTTGGCATAAAGGCTTTTGCTTTTTGCTCCAGCTGTTCAGGGAGAATCCCCAGTGCAGGCTCCATTCCAGCCATATAGATGATATTTCCATCCGCATCAAGCGAAGGATCAATCGCGGGCCGTCTGAAATCCTGTACCCCTCTTTCAAGCTGGTGTGCCAGGCTCTCCTTGAGGAGATACTGGTTCTCCGTGTTCGGCTCAAACTGCATGAAGGAGTCCTTCAGTAAAAGCGCACTTGCTCTCACCACAGGAAATTTCTCCTGTAATGCAAGTTTAGACCATGTTTGCTGGGTATAAATCATGCTGCTATTACCTCCTTGCTGTCTTCTAAGCATCTGGATATAGACGATATTACTATCGACTGTATAAATTATACTATATTTTACATAATTTGTAAACTGTGCTTTGTTTTTGTTTTTTCTGAATATATATGTATTTTTCGGAAATACTTATTTCAGGTGGTGATAATATGACAAGTAAAGAACTTTTATATGTTGAAGATGCTTTAGGACATGAAAAATTTATGAAATCATGTAGCATTAAAACATCTAGTCAATTGCAAGATCCCTCTCTTTCTACTTATATTGGAGAGTTAACACAAAAACATACAGAATTATACAACAAATTTTTAAATTTATTATAAGGAGGTAACTATGGAAGACAGAGATTTAATGGAAAAAGAACTATTAATTATTAAAGGTGTTTGTGATTTGTATCTTCATGGTACTATTGAATCAACAACTGCTGAAGTTCACTCAGCATTTAAAGATGCCTTAAATGAATCTTTAAATATTCAAAACAAATTATATAACTTAATGGCTGAAAAAGGTTGGTATAAAACAGAAATTGCTGAACAACAAAAAATTGATGCAACTAAACAAAAATATGCTACAAATTAAAAACAAAGAGGAGTCCTATAATAAGACTCCTCTTTGTTTTTACATATTTTCAATTATTTTTCTTGTTTTATTCTCAAATTTTACCTGGTCTTTTAGCTCTTTTCTTATTTCTTGTAATGCTTCAATAAGTTTGTCATCTTGAAAGTACATTTTTGCATATCCGTTTTCGCCATATTTTTTAATTAAATGCTTATATACTCTCGCTACTCTTTCATCTCTTGAAAGTTCTGGATAATTTTTTAGTCCATATAAATATGTTCTTTTTATATATTCATCTATGCTAATTATTGTTCTATCTGCTGTGCTTACAAGCTTTCCATATGTGCTTCTTGGCTCATGATCACTTGATGCTCTATGGTCTTCTATTGCCTCCTTTATTGTTTTTCTTTCTTCTTCTGTAAACCATTTTTTCATATTTTCATCTTCAATAAATATTTGTGCTGATATTTTTTCGTGAGTTTTTGCGTCTCTTTGATGTCCTATATCATGATATGCAGCAATTACATATACCATATCTCTGTTTAATTTCAAATCATTTTTTAGCATTAATTCAAAACTTCTATCTATTACTTGTTTTATATGACTAATTCCATGTGCACCATTATCATTTTCATATTTAGGAAATATGTTCTTTCCAACGTATTCTAAAATTTGTGGATTTACTCCATATAGATTTGTTTTAGAAATAAATCTATATACTTCTCCCCAGTTATTTAATTCTATTAATTTAGGATTTTCTGGAAGATTATACCCTCTTATTCCTCTAAAATATATTGTTTTTATTTCATTTTCTATCATATTTTCACATATTGTTGGGCTATCATCAATCATAATATCTATATTTTCTTGTTTACATATTTCTACCTTATTTTTTATTTTCCAAAAACATTTATTAAATTTCACACCAGCTTCATCAAATTTTTTAGTTACAATATCAATCATTTCTTCATTTCCCGTTCCTCTTGCTGATATAATTATTAATTCATGTCCTTGATTTTGTAATCTTGGTAAAATTTCCTTTACTCCTGCCATCAAACAAGATTCTTCTGACACTTTTCCTAAGTTTTTCTTAATGAAATCCTCTTTTTCTTTATCTGTCCAGTCATATTTATTTTGAACAAAATATGGTTTTGAATGAATTTTTCCTTTTCCACTTGCTATGTCCATATCATATAACTCTGCTTGGACTAACATTCCTTTTTCAAAATCTAATAAAACTCCATCTACGTCTATACCTATTTTCATTTTTTTCCTCCTTGATAGTAATTTTTTCGAAGTAATGGTCTTTGATGTCAGCGCCCCCCTACAAGTCTTTTTTCATAGATTAATTTGCACCATCACTTTATTCCCATTCTATCGTTGCTGGTGGCTTAGAAGTAATATCGTACACAATTCTGTTTACATGTTTAACTTCGTTTACAATTCTACTAGAAACTTTTTCTAATATATCATATGGAATTCTACTCCAAATTCCTGTCATAAAATCTGTTGTTGTCACTGCTCTAAGTGCTATTGTATAGTCATATGTTCTTTCATCTCCCATAACTCCTACTGATTTTAAATTTGTTAGGACTGCAAAATATTGGTTTATATCTCTATTTAATCCAGCATTTATAATTTCCTCTCTAAAAATACTATCAGCATCTTTTAAAATCTCTAGTTTTTCATCTGTTATGTCTCCAATAATTCTTATTGCTAATCCTGGTCCAGGAAATGGTTGTCTAAATACTAAATGTTCTGGCATTCCAAGTTCTAATCCGGTTTTTCTTACTTCATCTTTGAATAAATTTCTTAATGGCTCTATTATTTCTTTAAATTCAACATGTTCTGGTAATCCTCCCACATTATGATGACTCTTTATAACAGAACTTTTTCCCAGCCCGCTTTCTATAACATCTGGATAAATTGTTCCTTGTACAAGAAAATCTACTTTTCCTATTTTTTTCGCTTCTGCTTCAAATACTCGTATAAATTCTTCTCCAATTATTTTTCTTTTTCGTTCTGGTTCAATAACACCTGATAATTTATTTAAAAAACGTTCTTTAGCATTTACTCTAATTAGGTTTATATCATATTGTTCTTTAAAAACTTTTTCAACTTCATCTCCCTCATTTTTTCTAAGCAATCCATGATCTACAAAAATACATGTTAAATTCTTTCCAATTGCTTTATTTAATAAAACTGCTGCTACTGAAGAGTCTACTCCTCCAGATAGTGCACATAATACTTTTTTATCTCCTACTCTAGCTTTTATATCTCTTATTGATTCTTCTACAAAGGAAGACATTTTCCAATTTCCTGAACAATTACAAATATTATATAAGAAGTTTTTTATTACAACTGTCCCATTTACTGAATTATTAACTTCCGGATGAAATTGAATTCCATATAAATTTTTTTCTTTATTTTCTATAGCAGCATTTGGGCATGTATCCGTAAATCCTATATTATTAAATCCTTCTGGTAGCTTTTCTACATAATCTGTATGACTCATTAGAAATTCATTTTTATTATCAAATTCATTAAATAGTAATGATGAATTATCTATAAAAACATTTATAACTCCATACTCTCTTTTTTCTGCTCTCTCAACATTACCTCCCAATGTTTGAACCATTAACTGCATTCCATAACATATTCCAAGTATTGGTATTCCTAATTCAAAGATAGTTCTATCGCATTTAGGAGAACCGCTTTCATATACACTTGCAGGTCCTCCTGTAAATATTATTCCTTTTGGATTTTTTTGTCTTATTTCATTAATTGAAATATTATATGGCACTACTTCTGAATATACATTACATTCTCTAACTCTTCTTGCAATTAGTTGATTATATTGTCCTCCAAAATCTAGTATTAATATTTTTTCATTTACTTCCAAAATAAATACCTCCGTTTTTTTCACATTTTACCATAAAAATATTGAAAAGTAAATTGAAAAAAGGCAACAATTTTTAATTGTTGCCTTTTTTCATTATTTGTGTTTAAACATCTTGCATAGTCATATCTGTTGTACCAATATAAATATCTCTATTTTCATCTAATGTATGCTTTTTTATTATTGTATAATCATTGTAATAGTATATCATTGATCCCCCGTCTTTGTATATATCACCTTTTATTTTCTCATTATATAAATCATAATTTGCTTGTGCTATTATTTCATTTGCTAAATTTGGATACTTTAGTAGTGCATCTTTTAACGACATTTCTTTTCCATCAACAATTATATTTATATCACAGTTGTATTCATATACATTATAATCAAATAAGTCTATATCATTTTTATCTATAATTTTCTTTACTTTTGTATTAACAGTATTTTGACCTATTTTTAATTCAAATTTGTCTGCTGATTTTACTTCTACCTTAGCTGCCTTTATTTGTGCTGGATATGTTTCCATTATTTCGCCTGTGTATGTTACTTTTACTCTAGTTCCAACATGATAGAATACATCACTATGCTCTCCTAAGCTAATTGAAATTTTATCAGCTGATTTCCTTTCTGCTTCACTTTCATCAGGTTCTACAATAACATAACCTACTCTTGATTCTATGACTGTTCCATAAAAACTAGTCTCACCTTCAAAAGCTTCCTGCCTATTATCTAATTTAGGATTATCATTTTTCTGAACTTTTTTAAAATTGGTTAAAAATAGTGCCTCTATCATTACTAGCAATACTACAATTAAAATAATTAAAATTCTTTTGTTCATAACTACCACCTTTTTTCCTTTCTAACTATAATACCATTTACATTATGAAAAGGTTTCATTTACCTTAAGGTTTTTACTTTCATTTAAAACAATTTCTGCTACTGGTGTACTAATACCTTCTCCTGTATTTGGATGATATTTTGAATACACTAAATCTATAGTAAAAAGAGTTACTAATATAATACAAGCAAATATTTTTAAATCAGATTTGAATTTTTTATATATATTATTAAGTAATGGTGCGCATAAATATGTAAAAGCACATCCTCCTAATCCAAACACTATAAGAACTTCTAAGCAAGTTCTTCCATGTATATTTAGGAAATATCCTGTATAATCCCACCATTTCATGAATTTAAAAGTTTCTAAATACCATGCTGTTGAATATTCAACAATTCCACATAATATAAATGATAATAAAAATAGCATTCCTGGTTTATCTCTAAATGGTTTTAACAATACTAATATTAATAATCCTCCTGCACCATATATAGGTAACCATGGTCCGAACATCGTACCTCTATTTACAAATACACCATCATTAGCTAAATGTAGAAAAACTTCCCAGCACCATCCAACAAATGCAAATGTAAAGAAAAATAATATATATGATGTTATATCGTAGTTTTGTTTATAATCCAGCTTTTGCAAAACACTTCTTTTGCTTGTTACAGGAAGTACCTCTTCTGGGTAAGCTTCTTCCATATTGTCACTAACATATAAAAGAGTATCTGATAATAATTCTGAATTTTCAATATTTTCTTTCTTTGCAATTCTTACACTTATATATAATTCGGTATATGTACATTCTTTATAGCTATTAAAATAAAATATACTGCTTAATCCCAATGTTAAGCTCTCTAGTATTCCCCATCCAAAAAAACTAAAATCTAATTTAAATGTATTCCATTTTTCACCTTTCATTAATTCTTTTGATAATGCAAAAGCTTCTTTTTTAGTTAAATTTGGATTTTCAGCTAATAAATATGGTATGCAAAAATATTCATAATGTTTTATAAATCCTCCAACTATCGTAAAGTTCCAAAATAGTTGGTATATATATTTGCAAAACAGTATGTATGATAAGTTTAGTGTCTTCTTTACTTTGTATGGAAATAAGATTCTATCCACAGTTACATTAGAATATTTCCTTTGTTCTAAAAAATATCTATTTTTTCCAACTACAATAATGTTTTGAACTAAAGAGAATATTGCAAATGAAATGGCTGTAAATATTAATATTGTTACAAAGGCACTTACCCTGCCATGAAAATATAACTGGTTAAATGCATTAAGAATACCAAATACTAGTGACCCGCTTCTCGTCGTTTCATTTATAAAAACATTTAAAACCCCTTTTTGATAATTATTATTCTTCGTTTCTGCTTCATTTGCTATATCTTCATTTTGTCCACTAAAAAAATCTGTAATAATTTCTGTGTTTGACTTTTTCCCTGATATTTCATATGTTGTATCTTGAAAAGTTATTTCTGTAACATCTATATTATCAGAATTAAGTAAGTAACCTCCATTTATAATAAACGAGGTTAAAAATATTATTAAAATGTTTCGTATATAATGACGTTTTACATTTTTTCTTGCATTTTTCTTTATTACGCTTCTTTTAAATGACCTTTTTTTCTTTTCTTTAACATCTACAGATTTGCTCATCTATAGAAATCCCTCCTTAATATAAAATTTATTCCTTAAATTTTATATAATTTCCTATATTCATTTTACCGAGCTAATGTGACTGAATTATAACCATATTTATTTTTTAATTCATCCATTATATTATCTATCTTATCTCTTTTCTCTTCATTCTTATCATTAAATAAAGATAATTGTACTTCATCTATGTTTACCAAATTATCTACTCTTACTCCTATAAGTCTTATAAAATGTTCCTCATTATGCATTTCCTTTAAGAGTTTTTTCGCTTTTTTATAAATTAATTGAGTGTTTGAAGTTGCAAAATCTAATTTCCCTTGGTGTGAAGTACTTATGAATTCTTTTGTTTTTAATTGTACGCTTACACTATTTGCTAATAATTTATGTCTTCTTAATCTATATGTAACTTGTTCTGTTAATGCTAATAGCATTTCTTCTAATTCTTGTCTTTTACATATATCCCTTGGTAATGTAATTTCGTTCCCTATACATTTTGGCTGTTCTGGTTCATATTTTACTTCTGAATTGTCTATTCCATTAGCATATTCCCATATCATATTCCCTTGTTTTCCAAATTTCTTTATCAATATGTTTCTATCAAAATGCGCCAAATCTCCTATTGTTTTTATTCCCAAGTTATTTAATTTTGGCAAGGTTCTTCTTCCAATTGAAAATAATTCTGATACTGGTAATGTCCACATTTTACTAGGTATTTCCTCTTTAAATAATGTATGTATTCTATCAGGCTTTGTAAAATCTGATGCCATTTTTGCAAGTACTTTATTATTTGCCACCCCTATGTTTACAGTAAATCCTAATTCTTCTTTAACTCTTTTATTTATTTCTTTTGCTTTGTCTAGTAACGTTTCTTTTCCTAAATAAAAGGTCATATCTAAAAAACATTCATCTATGCTAAAACGTTCTATTCTATCTGTATATTCTAATAAAAGTGAATATAATCTATTTGAGTACTCTCTAAAAACTTTAAAATTTCCTATATATATTTGTAATCCTGGGCATTTCTTCTTTGCTTGGTATATTGGTTCTCCAGTAACAATTCCGACAAGCCTTTGCTTTCATACTTTTTGCAAGAACAATGCCTTTTCTTGCCTCTTCATCCCCACCAATAATCGAAGGAATATTTCTTATATCTATTGTATTATTATTTTTTAGCATATATACTGCGAGCCAACTTAAAAAGGCATTATTTACATCTACATGTAAAATTTGTCGTTTCATAAACCCTCCACAATTATTATAAAATTTCTAATTACAGTTGTCAAGAAACAAAATACACATATTTCTAACACTTGCGCTAATTATTATATATTAGTTTTTCTCTGTTGTCAAACATATGTTTTTATCGTTCTATATTTTTTTATTGAAGTAGTGACATGTCCATCTAAACATGTTATAATAATTATTGGAGTGATACTAATGAAAATAAATGTTAAAACAAAAAAATTTTAATTCGTTTAATGTATTTTGTTATATTTATATGCATATTTGCTACAGTTTCTTTAGCAATAAAAATTGCAAAACCTAAAGATTCAGGAATTACAACTGCTAAAGAAATTAACGATAATATAATTACTGATATAGCTGGTGAAGAAATTAATATTGAAGACTTAGAAAATTTTTCAGAAGAAAATATTATAGAAGAAAATTTAGAAACAACTAATCAAATAAAAAATAGTAATCCTACTAACTCTAATAATTCTAATAAATCTAACTCTTCTAATAATTCATCTGTTCCAAAAACCTCTTCATCTAGTGCTAGAACAAAATATTATATAAAAGTTAACTATGGTGCAAATGTTGTTACAATATATACAAATGATGAAAATGGTAATTTTTCAATACCAGTAAAAGCAATGGTTTGTTCTACTGGTAGAGCAACACCCAAGTCAGGTACCTATAAAATTCAAAGTAGATGGGAATGGTTAGGTTTAATTGGAAATGTATATGGACATTATAGTACTCAAATTGTTGGAAATATTCTTTTCCATTCAGTACCATATTTGAAAAAATATGATCCTGCTTCATTGGAATATTGGGAATACGATAAATTAGGAACTACTGCTTCTGCAGGTTGTATAAGACTTACAGTAGCTGATGCAAAGTGGATATATAATAATATTCCTAGAGGAACAAGTGTTGAATTTTATTCATCTGGAGATCCTGGACCACTTCGGAAAACCATCAGCGAGAAAAATTTCTTCTAATATTGAATGTAGAGATTGGGATCCAACTGATTACACTTCTGGTAATCCCTGGCATTCATATAAAGAAGAGTTAAAACCTGAAGAACCAGAAAATCCTCCTATTCCCGAAGAGCCAACACAGCCTAGTACTAATACAAATGTAGTAGAAAATAATGTTACAACTGAAAACAATACTACTCAAGAAAATAATACTGACAATAATGTTTCAAATAATAATTCATCTGAAAATAATACTGATAACAATGTTGTAGAAAATACTATACCTGAAAATAATGTTGGTAATAACATTGTGGAAAACAATACACCTGAAAATACCACCCCTGGTACTAATTCTTCAGTAAAACCAGAGGGTAATAATACTCTTGAAAATAATTCTTTAAATAATAAATAACAACTAATACAAAAAATAAGCCTCAGAAATTCTAGGGCTTATTTTTTTATTTCAACAAATTACTCTACATCCTTTTTCCATAATCCATGTTTATTACAATAAGCATATATTGTAGCATTTGGAATATATTTGAATCTTACTTCTGTAGATTGTTCTGGATATAATGTTATTTTGTTTACCTTGTTTTCTTTTACTTGAGCTATCCAGTTTATATAATGTTCTTTCTCCATTGGGTGTTCTACTTCTCCAACTTTAACTACTATTTCATCATCTACTTTTTCGTATACTGGTATATGTTTTTCTGTTGCAGCATCTACAGTATTTGGTACAATTTCTTGCATTGGTTTACCACAACACATAATATGTTTAGCATCACCATTTACTACTTCTATTACATTTCCACATATTGGGCATACATATAATTTTAATTCATTTTTCATAATTATTCTCCTTATTATTCATTAAATTCATTTGAAGAAGAATTGATATTTGGCTAGGCAAACAAGTTTGAAATTTATGAGGCATACTTTTGTATGTTGATTAAATTTCAAACGCAGTTTAACAACGCCAAATGCAATTATCCTTCAAATGCTTCAAACATATCTTTCCCTACACCACATAAAGGGCATGTCCAATCATCTGGTAAATCAGCAAATTTTACACTTTCTACATTATCATCATAAATATATCCACAAGCTACACATTTATATTTCATATTCTCCACCTCTTTCTTATTTCAAAATATTTATAGCAAGGTCTTCTAATCCTTTTCTGCTTTCCTCATTTAGTCTTGACCTAATTGTTACCATTGGTTCTATTAATTCTATATCTTTCATTTGAGAAATTATATCATTCATACATTTTCCAGCTGTCGGTGCCCATGTTCCATTTTCTACTATTCCTATCTTTCTATTTTGATAATTTTTTCCTTTTAAATGATTTAAAAATTCTTCCATTACTGGAAATAATCCAAAATTATAACTTGATGAAGCAAGAATAACTTTATCATATCTAAAAGCATCTTCTATTGCTTCTGCCATATCTTCTCTTGGTAAATCACATAAAACTACTTTTTTTGCTCCTTTTTCTTCCAAGATTATTTTTAATTCTTTTGCCGCTTCTAATGTGTTTCCATGTATAGAACTACATGCAATAAATACTCCATCATCTTCTGGTCTATATGAACTCCAAATATCATATTTTTCTATATAATGGCTTAAGTTTTCTTTTAATATTGGTCCATGTAATGGGCATATTGTTTTTATATTCAATGTTGATGCTTTTTTTAATACATTTTGCACTTGTAATCCATATTTTCCAACAATGTTAAAATAATATCTTCTTGCTTCACAATCCCAATCTTCTTCAGTATCAAGAGTTCCAAACTTTCCAAATCCATCTGCTGAAAATAATATTTTTTCAGTTTGTTCATACTCCATCATTACCTCTGGCCAATGTACCATTGGTGCCATAATAAATTGAAGAGTATGTTTTCCCAAACTTAAAGTGTCTCCCTCTTTTACAACTATTTTTCTTTCATCTAAATTAGGTATTTCAAAAAATTGTGGTATAAATGCAAAAATTTTTTCATTCCCTACTATTTTCATTTCTGGATATTTTCTCGCTACATTTTCTATATTATATGCATGATCTGGTTCTAAATGAGAAATTATTAAATAATCTGGATTTCTTCCTTCTAGTGCTTTTTCTAAATTATCAAACCATTCGTTAGTTTTTCTTTTATCAATGGTATCCATAATAGCTATTTTCTCATCTTTTATCAAGTATGAATTATATGAAATTCCATTAGGAACATGATATTGACTTTCAAATAATTCTATATCTTTATCATCTGCTCCAATATACAAAATATCTTTAGAAATATTTATATCTTTCATTATGTCCTCCTAATTTTTAGTTTTATTTATTCTATCACAATGAAAAATAAATGTCCATATAAGATAAATAAAAAAACAGATTAGCAACTAAAATTTCTAATCTGTTTTTATTTTTAGATATTGTAATATATCACGTCTATAAAAGGGCTTGCCTGCTCTAATTCTACTTTAATTGAACATTCTAAAACCAGTTTATCATTAACCATTTTAACAACTCTCTCCTGTTCTTCATATTCTACTAAAGCATCTTGATATTTATTGCTTAATTCATTTTTCATAAAACTACTTACTTTTACATCGTCTATCTCTATATTTTTATATTCATCAAATTTACTTTGATTTAGTACAACAAAAGATGTAATTATGTGGCTAGTATTTACTGATACAAATATATTATCAGTGGTTTTGTATTCCCCTATTTTTTTATTAAATACTATATCATATTGCTTATATTTTTCGTTGTATTCATTTTCTATTAGTGTATATTGTTCAAATTTTTCAATATTCTTTTCACAATACCCTTTTGCTATTTCATAAGCTTGCTGATTACTGAACTCTTTATTTCCTATCTGCTTTACAACTTCGTTAGGATTAACTTCTTTTATAAATCCTACAGGATACCCATCTTTTAATAGATATTTTGTATTTTCTTCATCTTCATATATTGAAATATCATTAGTTAAGTATTTACATACTATTGTATTTTCTTGCTCTAGTAAATTTCTATATTTTTCAGAAAGATTAGATTCTTCTGGTGGTATCCATGTAGGTCCTTCATATATTGGCTCAGGTAATAAAAAGAATTTATAATACTCATCCATGATGTTCATTGATAATGAACCAAGTTGCATACCATATTCTCCATCCTTACTAAATACAAAAATTTTATATCCTAAACCTGTATATTCTCTTGTTCCTGAGCCATCTAGAAGTACATCAGTAACTTTACAAAATACCGGCAACTTATGATTTTTAAATAATATATAATCAACTGAAAAACATAATAACCACAGTAATAAAAAACTTATGATTAGTATACACATTACAAAAAATATTTTTTTACATAATTTCATACTTCTATTCTCCTATCAAATATAGTACTATATCATTTTTAAAAAAAGGTTTTCCGGCCTTTAATTCTGTTTCTATAGAACATTCTAGAATAATTTTACCATCTATTATCTTAAGTTTTCTTTCTTGCTCTGTAAACCTTTTAAAATTATCTCCATATTTATTCTTTAATTCATTTTCTATAAAAATATTTAGCTTTGCATTATCTATTTCTATATTAGTATATTTATTTAATTCATTTTGTTTTAGCTTAGTAAAGGCTGTTACTTCTCTATTTGGAGTTAATGCTATAAATAATAAGTCATTTTCTTTTTTAAATACTAAAATATGACTATTAATGCTTTCAATGTATTCGTTCTTTATGCAATTATATCCTTCAAAATTACCAATATTATTTTCACAATATGTTTTTGCCGTTTCATAGAAAGGCTCTTGTACTCCTCTTTCAAATTTTCCAGTATCTGGAACAGTCAATTGTGGTCGCTTATTTATGTAATTTATTAGCAAACAAAAGAAACATATTATTAATAAAATTATAATTATTATATATATTATAAAAATTATTTTTTTGTCTTTTTTCATAAATTTTCTCCTATTAAATATAATAACATACCGTATCTAAAGTTTCAAATCCATTAGTTAGTTTTATTTTCACAGAACATTCTAATACTAATTTATTATTAATTATTTTAAAAGTTTTCTCTTTTTCTATAAAATTTTTCAAATCATTTCCATATTTATTGTTTAATTCAATTGCTATAAAGTTGCTTATTTCCGCATTATCTGTTTTTACATTTTTATATTCATCAAATTCACCTTGGTTTGGTGCAACAAATGCCGTTATTTCTCCTTGCGTATTTATTGCTATAAATATTAAGTCCATAGTTTGATATTCTCCGATTTTTTTATTAAATACTATATTGTATTCTTTATAAGTTTCTATGTATTTATTTTCTATAAGTATATATTGTTCAGAGTTGCTAATATTACTTTCACAATATGTATTTGCTATTTCATAAGCATGTTGTTCACTAATTCCTCTACTTTTTATTTTTAGTGCAACTTTTCTTGGTTCAATTTCTTTTATAAATCCTATAAGACTTTCATTTTTTAATAAATATTCCGTATTGTTATTGTCTTCATATACTTTCACATCATCATTTGAATATTTATATGTTACAGGATTTTCTTTTCCGAATAAATTTTCGTATTTATCTGAAAGATTTGCTTCTAATATTTTCGTATTTTCTAAGTCTTTATTTTCCATTCCTATTTTATCATTTATAATAGCTTTTACTGTAATAGTACTGATACTTAAAATAATTGTAATTAGAATAAGTGTAAATATTATTTTTCTATTTATTTTCATAGTTGTCTCCTTTCATTTAATAAAGTGTTTGATATATATTTCCTCGTTCATATCTATTTTGCATCCTATTTTTTGCGGCTGTTCCTTTTTTTACTTCAAGCCAGTAATCTGCATGTCTAAATCCTTCTACAATTGTTTCGGTTTGGACTTTTTCAAAAAATAATTTGTTCCAAATTACATCTTCCTCTTCCTTTATACTATCATTCCATCCAACTGCGCATTTAGCACCTTTATCTACTGTAACATCTATAAGATTTCCCCATTCGCTTTCCGTCAAACCAGATTCGCAACTATAGCAAAATGCTAATTTTAAATTTTTAAGAGATGAACTTGGAAGAGTGCTAAGTGCTATATATGTTCCACTACTTCCCATATTTTTACCAACTATATATGTTCCGCCACTAGATTCAAATAATCCTGGAGAACCATGTCCTGATGCAATGTAAATATTTGAAGATTTCATATGGCTTATCATTGCACTATTCGTTGGATTTCTACGTCCATAACAAGTATACCCCATATCGGTAGCGTAATCTGTTATTTCTGAATATATCTCCTTGCTCATACTAAAATTATCCATATAGTCCACATATACAGCTCCATAAGCTGCAAAAGAGCTATTTGTTAATACTATACCTAATAAGATAATAAATAATAATATACTTTTTTTCATTTTTTCCTCCTTATTTTTTAACTTTTTTATAATTTTCCCCTCTTTTATTTTTCTTTATATCATATATTTTTGCTATTGTTATAAAAAGTCACAAAAAGTTGCATTTTTAAACGCAACTTTTTGTGACTTTTTTGGATATCTTATTTATTACTGTATTTATAACTGTTTTTATTTTGGGCTTCACATCTATGTCAAATGTAAAATATTTTTTTAATTTTTCTATATCACAATTGTAATACATTAAATTGTTCGCTCTATTTATATTAGATTTCACATTATGTATAGAAGTATTATATTTTTTTGCCACTGTTGGATAAACATTTTTTTTTAAATTTTCAGTATTGCAATTTTGATTTAACGAAATATATTCAATTACACTTACTAAATATTTAGTACCTCTATAAGAAATATCGTATCCTAAATATAATAATTCCTGTACAATTTGTTCTTTTATGCTCTTTTGAGATTTTAATTTATCTTTATTTTTTATTAATTTATTTATTTTTTCAGCAATACTCTCTATGTCAATTGCTTTATACATAATGGAATATATTAGTTCTTTAGATAAAATCTTTTTTATTAAATCATTTTTTCCAGATATAATTATAAATGATTCTTCGTATTTTCTTTTATCCTCTACATTTTCTAAAACTTGAATTCCTGTAAGCATTGGCATATCTAAATCTAATAATACTATATCGATATCTTTTTTATTATTTAGAAATTCTAATGTCTCTTTTCCGTTTTTTGCAATATAACAAACTCTAACGTTATTATTCTTTTCATTAAGATAATTCATTAAACTAGTCGCAAAACTAATATTATCATCAGCTATTAAAATATTTACCATAACTAAAAACTTCTTTATATACTTTTAATTAATTTGTCTTTTGTTATATTAAAACCTAGTTTTTAGTCTAAATCTGAAATTATTCTATCACATAATTAATATAATAACAACCTATTAATGGTAACAATAAGTAAATATTTATATTTTGTAAAATCTCTTGGTACGGTTCATTTTCTGAGTATAAATTATTAAATTAGTTTAATTTTTTTCTTTAGCATTTTGAACACTTGTCCCACCAGTTGGTGGAATTGGTTTAGTTCCATTTGTATTATCTGCTGGTCTATATCCGATTTGGGGAGTTTTTCTTTCATAGTAAGCTCCAAATCCTTTTTTAGAATTATTAGTAGAATTTGCTTTCTTTGCATTTGCCATTGTTATTCCTCCTTTATTTTGTTTTAAAAAATTCTATATATTTTACTTGTTCTGCTTTTATGAGTATCCCATCTGTATTTTCTACTCTTTTCCATTTCCCATTGTCATCTATTTTATATACTTCTTTTATATATAAATCTCTGTCATTTTCATTTGATGATGCACAAGAGTTATCATCCATATATCCTGCAACAGTTTTATTATTATTTAATGTTACAATAACCCATTCTACCTCCATATTTGCAAATTTAAAATCCCATGCAGTTGGCTCTGCCTCAATCACATTAATGCTAATTTTTGATAAAAATTTCCTTATAACATCTTTTTTATTTATGAATACAACTATTCCTGAAATCACTATTGGAGTTACGAATATTATTAGTAAAAGAATTCCCCATGTTATACAATAATGTTCTCTGTACCAATTTATATTTTTGTACATTTTGCATAATGGCATTCCCCATAAAAATAAATTTACAAAACTGTATACAAAAAATTCAACAATCTTTACTTTATATTCTTTATTTTGCGTTGGAATTATTTTATTTTTTATCGAAGTTATGATAAAACCTGGAATTATAAATGCAATTCCTAATATAAGTGTATATAAAATTTCTGTCAAATCTCAACAACTCCTTTTTTCTAAAATATATCATACTTATTACATTATATCAAGTATTTCTATGCTACTATTGACTTTATCAATGATATATTTCATATTTTTTAACAATTTTTATCATTAAATGCTGTAATTGTTGCTAAAGTGTCTCCTAGTTGAGTAAAAAATGTTGATAATAGATTTATTTCTTCTGGAGTTTTGTCTTTTGCAATTGAACATGCTAAACCTGAAATAAATGTTACAAATTCACAAGAATTCATTATTACCACCTCTTTATCAAAAAAAGCTACCTCATATGGCAGCTTTTATTTTACTGTTTTGATATTTCATTAGTTAATTTACTTATTGCTTTCTTTTCTATTCTTGATACATATGATCGAGATATTCCCATTATTTCCGCTACTTCATTTTGTGTTTTTGGTTTTTTACCACCTAATCCAAATCGTAAATTTATTACTATCTGTTCCTTTTCTTTTAAAACTTCTTTTATCTTTTGGTATGTATTTCGTAATTTTAGTTTAAAATCGATTTCTTCTTCTATACTCTTTTCATCATTCTCCAATACATCTATTAAGGTAATTTCATTATTGTCTTTATCTTTTCCTATTGGTTCATTTAGGTAAACTTCTGCTCCTATTTTTTTATTACTTCTCAAAAACATTAAAATTTCGTTTTCTATACATCTAGAAGCATATGTTGCAAGTTTTACATTCTTATCTGGTTTAAAAGTATTTATTCCTTTTATAAACCCAATTGTTCCTATTGAAATCAAATCATCTTGTTCAATATTAGGAATATTATACTTTTTGCATATATGTGCAACTAACCTTAAATTTCTTTCTATTAATATGTTTCTAGCCTCTTCATCTCCATTAAAAAATTTTTCAAGATAATACTTTTCTTCTTCTGCTGATAATGGTTCTGGAAATAAATTACTGTTTTGTATATATCCTAACATAAAAAAAGCCGTCTTTAAAAACTCAAAAAAGCTTAGTAAAAAGTAACTCAAAAAATGCACCCCCACATCTCCATAACAAATTATATGTTTTTAAAAAATAATTGTGCCTGACCCCTTGAATTATATTTTTTATTTGCTATAATTGTGTAAGAATAATAAAAGGAATGATAAAAAATGGGTAATATAAATGTATTTACTGGACCAATGAAATGTGGCAAAACGCAAAAAATTTTCGATGAATTTGCAAGACAACAAATAGCAGAAAAGAATATAAAAGTATTCTCTCCTACTATTGACACAAGATTTGGAACTTCTAATATAAAATCTAGAAATAGAAATAAAATTGAAGCTATTGGAATTAATTCTATAGACGAACTAGAAAATTATGAAGCAGATACTTACTTTATAGATGAATTTCAGTTTTTAAATGGAGATATTAATATCATTGAAAGAATGGCAAGTAAAGGAAAGAAATTTTTTATCGCTGGTCTTAATTTAACAGCTGAAAAAAAGCCTTTCGGCAAAATGGGAGATTTATTATGTATTGCAGATAACATTAATATGCTTACCTCTATCTGCGATAACTGTAAAAATGATAATGCTATCTATACTTTCTACAAAGGGAAAAAAGATGGAGATATATTAATTGGCGATTCAGAATATCTAGCAGTTTGCAGGAATTGCTATGATAAATTAATGAAAGAATATAATGGTATATAAAATTGCAGGTTATTTTGCCTATATAAAAACAGCTTCATCTTACTGGATATTCATTTTTAAAATTTTAAAAATGAATATCCAGTAAGATGAAGCTGTTTATAGCAATTTATTTTATCTTTCCTTTTAAATACCATTTGTGTTCAGAAACAATCTCTATGTCCACCACATTTCCAATTAGTTCTTCTGTTCCTTCAAATACAACTACTTTGTTTGAATTAGTTCTTCCTGTTAGCATCTCTTCATTTGTTTTGCTTTTGCCTTCTACTAAAATTTTTTCTATTTTTCCAATATATTTTTTATTATTTTCTTCTACTTGCTTTTCAAATAATTCTTTTAATCTATCAAATCTTTTATGTTTTATTTCTTCTGGTATCTGATTTTCCATTTTATCTCCTGGCGTGCCTACTCTTCTTGAATATATAAACATAAATATTTGTTCGAAATTCATTTTTCTTACTACATCTAAAGTGTCTTCAAAATCTTCTTCTGTTTCTCCTGGAAATCCTACTATTATATCAGTTGAGAATAATACTTCTGGTATCTCTTTTCTTATTTTTTCTGCTAATTCTAGGTATTGCTCTTTTGTATATTTTCTGTTCATATTTTTAAGAATTTCGGTACTTCCAGATTGAAGCGGTAAGTGTATTAATCTTGATACTTTACTGCATTCCTTTATTGCCAATATTACATCATCTGTAAAGTCTTTTGGATGTGGAGATATGAATTTTATTATCTCTATTCCTTCTATTTTTTGTACATCTCTCAAGAGTTCTGCAAATCCATAGTTTTCTTTTCCTTTATATGAATTTACGTTTTGACCAAGTAATGTTACTTCTTTATATCCTTCTTTTGCTAAATCTTTTATCTCTTCTAATATATTCTCTGGTGTTCTACTTCTTTCTCTTCCTCTTACATATGGAACTATACAATATGAGCAAAAATTATTACATCCATACATAATAGTTACAGAAGCGGATTTATTGCTATTTCTTTTTATTGGTAGCCCTTCGTATATTTCTCCATCTATATCAATTACATCTTTAATGGCTTTTCTAGTTTCTAATATTTTATAAATGTCTTCTGGCAATTTATGTAATGTATGTGTTCCAAATATAATATCTACATATGGATAGCTTTGCTTTAATTTATCTTGTATATGCCTTTCTTGCATCATACATCCACCTATTGCAATTATACTATCATTTTGTTTTTTTAGTTTTTTTAACTCTCCTAACTTTCCAAATAATTTTTCTTCTGCATTTTCTCTTACACAGCAAGTATTTATCACATATATATTTGCTTTTTCTAAACTCTCTGTTCTTATATATCCCATTCCTTCTAGCATTCCTGAAAGTTTTTCTGAGTCATTTTCATTTAGCTGACATCCCATTGTTATTATATTATAATATAGTTTTTTATTATTATTTATTTTTCTTACTTTATTTAAGTATTGTTTTTGTTCCTCAACTATTTTATCTAGCACTTTCAATTCCTCCTCGTTAATAGCATAATTTTATATGTTTTGTAAGTACTTGTCAAGATATTTTGCTTATAGCTATAAAAATGATTGTGGGCAGCCCCATATTATGAGGCTGCCCGAGTTTACACAAATTTGGTTATTAAAACCACCCATGGTTAATTACTACATCTATAAATTTTAAAATTGCTTTTACTTCTTCTTCTGAAAAGAAATACCTGTTTGTTCTGATTTTTTTAACACCGTTTTCAACCATCACTTCGAACGCTTCGGCCCGTGCTATACACACCAGTGTTTCGTATCCTCTCCGTATCATTATGCTTTCCTCTATGCAACAGTCTGGTGCCTTTTCTGGAAAAAGGTCTAACTCATCACATAATTCTATAGCAGCATCTATGATAGGCCGAACACTTGGTGAAGTAGCTGGAATTCGGTTCTTAGTTGTGTCGATAGCGATATTATAAAACCAGGAATTTTTTGGTTTAGTTCGCTCTACAAATGTAAAATCTGCTGGTTCATTTTTCTTTAGAACCATTGTCCAAAGTCTCATCTGTGTTTTCCTCCCTTATGATTTCCTTTTTTGGAAACCAAATTATTATAGCACTTAAGTTTTCAAATTGCAAATTTTACAGTACATATAAAATTATTGAGAAAAAATGTAATGTACTTCCAAGCAATACAAAAATGTGAAATACTGAATGCATAAATTTTTTCTTTTTCCCAATTGCATAAAAAATTGCTCCTACAGTATATGAAATTCCACCTGCCACTAATAAAATCATTCCATTAATATCTAAGTTTTGAGCTAATGGTTTGAATGCAAAAATTATTACCCAACCCATTGCTAAATAGAGAATCATTGATAGTGCTTTAAATTTATTTATATCAATACTGTTTATAATAATTCCTAGTACAGTTGCTCCCCATACTATTCCAAACATTATCCATCCAATTGCTCCTCCAAGAACCACTAAAGTATATACTGTATATGTTCCTGAAATCAATAAAAATATACAGCAGTGATCTATTATTTGAAATACTCTTTTTGCATTGTTCACTTTAAAAGAATGGTATAATGTAGACATTGTATATAGAATAATTAATGTTGCTCCATATATACTACTTGCTACAACTGCCATAGCATTTCCATGTATAGCACTTGTTACTACACATAATACTAATGCAGCTATTGATAGCAATGCTCCTATTCCGTGTGAAATACTATTTACTAATTCTTCTGCTAATGAATATTTAGGAATTATTATCTTTTCTTTTAATGACATATACTTTCACTTTCCTCCTTTTTTTAAACATATCTTATTGTAAAAGTCGCCTTTTAGCGACTTTTAATTTATTTTATTGAGATATTGTTGTATTTGTGTTATCGTTAGTTGCTGGAGCATTTAAATCATCTACATATTTTTCATATTCTTCTTTTAATTCTTTATCAAATATTTCTAATTTCTTTTCTTCTCTTAATTCGACAAATGCTTTGTATGTTATGTTAGGGTCATTTTTTAGTGTATCTTCTGATAATTTTTCTATTATTGTTTCTCTTAAATCATCTAATGTTGCTGTTGATTTTCTATGAATTATATGATATCCATATGAAGTTTTTACTGGTTCTTTACTATATGAATTATCTTCAAGTGCAACTAATCCATCTATATATGCTTGCTCTAAGTTTGAATCTTTTCCTTGGAAACCTAATTCTTCGTGTATTATTTTATCACCATATTCTTTTTCTATCTCTTCAAAAGTTTTTCCTTCATTTACTTTTGCTAATATCTCATTTATTAAAGCTAATGCTTGTTCGTCTGTTACAGTATCTGTAATTCTTACTAGTACATGCTCTGAATCATATGTTTCTATTTCACTTTTATGCTCATTATAGTAATTTTGAACTGCATCTTTATCTAATTTTTTTTCTAAATAATCATATAAATATTTTGATGATTTAGTTTGTGTCTCAATATCCTTTACAAATTCATCATAGTTTGCAAATCCATAAGATTTTAAAAAGGCTTCTTGCGTATAACCTTGTGCTGCATACATTTGTAAATAATAATTAGCTTGTTCTTTCGCTTCTTCTTTCTCTTTGTCTGTTAGTTGATACATGTCTTCTAAAATCATGTTATCAACATCATTCATTATTAAGTTTAGTCCGTTTTGTTTTTTTACTTTTTCATAAATCTCAGATGCTTTTATTGATTTTCCATTTACTGTTACAACTACTTCTTCTCCATATTTTAACCTCGCAATTCCTGCTGATTTCGCAAAAAAGTTTAATAGTACTCCTGCTATACATGTTATAGCTATTCCTATCACAATTCCTATTGTTCCTGCAATAATTGTTTCTTTCTTCTTAGTATTTTTCTTCGTTTCTTCCATTTTCTTACCTTCCTTTAATCAATATATTTTATAATATAATAATATATATTAAAATAGCATTAAAATCAAGAGGAAATTTTATATTCTATACATTTATTTTTTATTCTTTATATACCCTTATTATCTTTTCCTAAAATTTCAATTTTTATTCCATTTTTTAACAAAAAATTAGAATAGTTTTTACTATTCTAATTTCTTATTTTAAAATCTTCTCCTATATCTATTGCAACCGCATCCACAATTATTCGAATTGTTATTACTATTATTATTTAAAAGTTGCCCCACAGCTTCGCAAATATTATCCTCATCATCGTTATTGCAACTACAACTATTATTGTTATTATTATTTGATAAAGTATTTAAAATATTATTTAATTTTTCACATATATTATCTTCGCTTTCGTTTCTATTACAAAAATACCTAGCAATAAGTGCAGTTATAAATGCTATCAATGTATATGCTAAAGTAGCTATTAAAAAGGTTTCATCAAAAGCTGCAAATGTAACAATTAAAAATATTGCAAAAATTAAGCTTGCAACAGCTACTGGACTATTCAATAATTTTTCTAATATATATGATACTATAATAACAGCTATAGGGAAGGCAAAAAAAATCAATAAAAGATTCATCTTACAACCTCCAATTTATTTGGTTACTATAGTATATTCAAATTTTATTAATTTAGTGATTGCTTTATTTTTATATAATTTAGGGGCTGGTCAAGAGCAGCCCCTAAATTGATTTATTTTATTGTAATTTTTCATCTAACCAATTTTCTAATTCGTCTATTTTTACTCTTACTTGTTCCATTGTGTCTCTATCTCTTATTGTTACTGAGTTGTCTGTTTCTGTATCAAAGTCTACTGTTACGCAATATGGTGTTCCTATTTCATCTTCTCTTCTATATCTCTTTCCTATACTTCCTGCCTCATCATATTCACACATATATTTCTTTGATAATTTTTCAAATACTTCTTCTGCCTTTGGAGATAATTTCTTTGATAATGGTAAAACTGCTACTTTTACTGGTGCCATTGATGGATGTAAATGTAATACTGTTCTTACATCTCCTTCTCCAACTTCTTCTTCATCATATGCGTCACATAGAACTGTTAAGAATATTCTATCTACACCAACTGCTGGTTCTACACAATATGGTACATATTTTTCATTTGTTTCTGGGTCTAAATATGTTAAGTCTTCTTTTGAAGCTTCCATATGTCTTGATAAATCATAATCTGTTCTATCTGCTATTCCCCAAAGTTCTCCCCATCCAAATGGGAATAAGTATTCTATATCTGTTGTTCCCTTGCTATAAAAACTTAATTCTTCTTTTGAGTGTTCTCTCATTCTTAGATTTTCTTCTTTTATTCCTATGCTTACTAACCAATCTTTACAGAATTTCTTCCAGTATTCATACCATTCTAAATCTGTTCCTGGTTTACAGAAGAATTCTAATTCCATTTGTTCAAATTCTCTTGTTCTAAATATAAAGTTTCCTGGTGTTATTTCATTTCTAAATGAACGTCCCATTTGTCCTATTCCCATTGGTAATTTTCTTCTTGTTGTTCTTTGTACATTTTTGAAATTAACAAACATTCCTTGTGCAGTTTCAGGTCTTAAATAAACTTCTGATTTAGCATCTTCTGTTACTCCCATAAATGTTTTAAACATTAAATTAAATTTTCTTATTTCTGTGAAATTTCTTTTTCCACAGTTTGGGCAAACTATATTATTTTCATTAATATATTCTACTAATTGTTCATTTGTCCATCCATCTAGTCCACTAATATCTTTTTTATTTTGGAATCCCCATTCTTCTATTAATTTATCTGCTCTATGTCTTGTTTTACATTCTTTACAATCTATAAGTGGATCACTAAATCCTCCAACATGTCCTGTTGTTACCCATACTTGTGGATTCATTATAATTGCTGCATCTATACCTACATTGTATTTAGATTCTTTTATAAATTTTCTCCACCACATATCTTTTATGTTTTTCTTCATCTCAGCTCCTAAAGGTCCGTAATCCCAGCTATTTGAAAGGCCTCCATATATCTCAGAGCCTGGATATATATATCCTCTACTTTTACACAAATTAACAATCTTATCCATAGACTTGTCTGCCATAAATATCACTTCCTTTTTTCATTTCCTATTATTTTACATTATTTCTTAATGTAAATCAAGATAAAAGTAAAAAAATCCTTTTATTTTATTTGTATATAAAAAATCCGCTCCATCTTGCTGGATGTTCGATTTTTAATTTTTAATACAGTGGTTTAAAAATTAAAAAATGAACATCCACGTGGAGCTATATTGCATAAATAATTCACATTTGACACTCAACTATTAAATACTTTAATTTCAAAATCACTCCGTTCTTAGTGCTTCAACAGGGTCTTTCTTTGCTGCAAATTTGGCCGGTATTAATCCTGCAATTACTGTTAATACAACACTAATTACTACTAATATTATTCCCCCTGCAAGTGGTAATCTTGCTGCATTTGATATATCTGCTAAATGTTTTATTACCATGTTTATAGGTATTGTTAACAATACTGTTATTCCTATTCCTAGTAATCCTGCTGTTATTCCTACAATAAATGTTTCTGCATTAAATACTCTTGAAATGTCTTTCTTAGATGCACCTATACTTCTTAATATTCCTATTTCTTTTGTTCTTTCTAACACAGAAATATATGTTATTATTCCTATCATTATTGATGAAACTACTAATGATATTGCAACAAATGCAATTAATATATAGCTTATTACATCTATAATTGTACTTACAGAATTCATCATTACTCCAACTATATCTGTATAATTAATGACATCATCTTCATTTCCAGCATCTCGTTTTTCTTGGTTATAGTTTTCTATAATTTTTGCAATTTCATCTTTTGCTTTAAAATCTTTTGGATAAATATTAATTGTTGATGGACTATCTAAATCAACTATCCCTAATTTTTCACAAGCACTTTCATATGTAGCAGAGTTATTTTTTGAATATGTTTCCATAACCTTTGCAAGTTCTTCTTGACTTAAACTTTGCATATATGCTTTTTGTTCATCTGGCAATGAATTATAATCAAATCCACCTTCTGTATTTTCAGAAAATTCCATTCCTGTCAATACATTAATATTTGGATTTGCCTTTTGTTCTTTTGCAATTTCTGTTTCATTTATTTTATTTATTGCATATTCTTGAAGTTCGTATGTGTATCCTATTGCGCCATTTATTGATGTTGCTACAGCTTCTTGGTTTGGTCTTATAATTCCTACTATTTTTACGTCTTCACTATTTTCTAACTTTTGTTTCATTAAATCTTTGTTATTAGATTTATCTACCCATAAGTTTCCTTCTTTTTCATAATAATCTGTATTTAATAATAATTTAAAAGACATATTTAATAGTTCATCATAACTATAAGTATTTACTTTGCTTTCTTCTATTGTTTCTCCTGTTTGTAAAGCTTTATACTTTTCTACTAATTCATTTTGATCTATTAATCCTAATGAATATAATGTGTAATCACTTATTTCATTATTTTTACCTACTATTAAAACTACTTCATTATATGCGGTTGGCCATTTTCCTGCTATCACCTCATATTGTGAATTTAATAATTCTTGATTATCAAGCATTTCTGTCCAAACATCATATTGCCCTGTAACATCCATTCCAAGTGGATTTGAATTATGTGCTTCCATCATTTCTGCCATACCTAATTTAGTAAATAATTGATTTGGATTTACTTGTAAATATTCTCCATTATCTTCTTTTCTATATAAGTTTAAATTTATATCATAACCATATTGAATTGCACTCGTATAGTCTTTTATATTTGTTTTATTACTCTCCAAATAATCTTTAAATGCTACTAAATTGTTTGCTTTTATTTGTTTTGAAAATGTGCTCAACATATTTGATATGACATTCTTAGAATATACTACATTTTTGTCTTTATATTCTGTTGTTTCTTCCTCTTCTTGCATTAAACTTTCTAACATACTTGTCATATCAACTGTAGATTTTTGTATTGTCAATGGATATGTTGATAATGTATCTTCTTGTACTTTGTTTATATATTCTTGAACACCATTTGATAGCGATAAAATTAAAGCAATTCCTATAATACCAATACTTCCAGCAAAAGCGGTTAAAAATGTTCTTCCTTTTTTAGTCATTAAGTTGTTCAAACTTAATGATAATGCTGTAAAAAATTTCATATGTGTTTTTTTGTTTTTCTTTTTTTCCTCAGCTTTTTTAGTTCTACTGTTATATGGATTTGAATCATCTACAATATTTCCATCCAATAATTTTATAATTCTTGTTGAATATTGTTCAGCAAGTTCTGGATTATGTGTTACCATTATTACAAGTCTATCTTTTGCAATTTCTTTCAAAAGTTCCATTATTTGAACACTTGTATTTGAGTCTAATGCTCCTGTCGGTTCATCAGCAAGTAATATCTCTGGGTTATTTATTAAAGCTCTTGCAATAGCAACCCTTTGCATTTGTCCACCTGATAATTGATTTGGCTTTTTATGTATTTGATCTCCTAATCCCACTTTTTCTAGCATTTCTTTTGCACGTTTTCTTCTTTCATCTTTAGAAATACCAGATAAAGTTAATGCAAGTTCAACGTTTGCAAGAACACTTTGATGGCTTATTAAATTATAACTTTGAAATACAAATCCCACTGAATGATTTCTATATGTATCCCAATCTCTATCTTTATATTCCTTTGTAGATTTACCCTTTATCTGTAAATCTCCTGAAGAATATCTATCTAGTCCTCCTATGATATTTAAAAGTGTTGTTTTACCACATCCGCTATGTCCTAGAATAGAAACAAATTCATTCTGTCTAAATTCCAAGCTAATGCCTTTTAAAGCCTTAACTTCATTTTCTCCACTTAAATATGATTTCTTGATATCTACTAATTTTAACATCCTGACTTCCTCTCATAAATATAATTTTTCAATATATTTCTATCATTATAATATTAAAAATTCCTTAAACAGCATTAATCTTACCGTATATTCCGCCTCCGCCTTCTGTAATTGTCATCTTTCCTTCTCGTGCAGAAATAATATTTCTTGCCAATTTTTCTCCAACTACTGCCTCTAAATCATCAAAAGATAATTTGTGTAATATATTCATTTCTGTTTCAAAATTATTTAATAATTTATCCATAACTTTATTCCCAACACCTGGTATAAATGATAATGGGATTTGATACACATATTCTGGTCTTGTCTTTGGGCTCTTACTAACTGTTTTATCTTTTATAACTTGAATTCTATCATACACTCCCATTGTTATATTTCTACTATCACATGTGTCGCACTTTGTTACTGGTGCTGTTCCTGGAATATTTTTTTCACACACTTCACAATACGTTCTATGATATTTACCAAGTTTAGGATCTAAGCCATAATTTGCAACAATTTTTCTTCCCTCTTCATTTTTTAATGCCATTAATAATTCTTTAAAACTTATATCATTTACTAAAATTTTATTATATTCTCTTGCTATTTTAGGCAAAGAATGTGCATCTGAATTAGTAACAAATGTCTTGCTTTCTAGTTCAGAAATATTATCTGCTAAGTTTGTATCTGAGCTTAGTCCTAATTCTATTGCTGGTACTTTATCATATTTTTCTTTAAATATCTTTCTTAAACTATCTGTGCAATTACCATAAAAGCTTTTATGTGGAGTAAAACAATGAGCTGGTATTAATATTCCATTATATTTCTCTACTATATCTATTAATTCATATGCAGAAATATTTGCTCTTTGAGAACTCAATGTAATATTTTTTATATGGTTTTGCATTTCTTTAGAAAATCCTTTTATATCTTCTAAATGCGGAAAAAAGCAAATATTATGCGCACTTCCACATTTGCCATTTATCCCAATTTCAGATGTTTCAATTTCACTTCCTAAAATTATACATACTTTATCTTTATATATTATTCCACCATCTTTTATTTCATAAGCTTCTCCAGTTTTTAAGAAGTTTTCAATATCTTCTATTACATATGGTGATGCACAATCAATTATTCCTGCAATATTTATTCCTTTTCTATCTGAACATTCCTTAGCAATATTTGCAAAGTTCAAAGACCTTGCTGCTGTTATTTTAATTGGTTTATTGTTTTCACTTCTTCCTATGTGTATATGTAAATCGGCAAATACTTCGTACATTTATTTTTCCTTCTTCCTAATTATATGTTTTTTATAGCATTTCTTGCTAGTTCGTCACATCTATTATTATATTCATTATCACTGTGTCCTTTGACTTTAATAAATGTAACTTTATGTTTCTTTGTTAAATCATATAGTTCTTCCCATAATTCTCTGTTTTTTACAGGATCTTTGCTAGAATTTTTCCAATTATTTTTTCTCCATCCATCTATCCAATGATTGTTAAATGCATTAACTACATAAGCACTATCACTATAAACTTCTACTTCACATTCAAATTTTAATGCTTTCAATCCTTCTATTACCGCTGTTATTTCCATTATATTATTAGTAGTTTGAGGATTCCCTCCGCTCATTTCTTTTTTATTATCTTTATACATTAAAATAGTTCCCCAGCCACCTGGTCCAGGGTTTCCGTGAACATGCGCCATCAGTATATATTACAACTTTTTCCATCTTTCCTCCACTCACACATTGTTTTTTTTAACTTATTGTGATATTATATCAGTAAATAATAAAAAAAATCAATAGTAAAGGAGTCTATATGAGTAAAATTTTAGGAGTAATATCCGAATATAACCCTATGCATAATGGTCACCAATACCACCTAGAAGAATCCCTAAAGCTTGTGGATCCTGACTTTTCTGTTTGCATTATGAGTGGAAATTTTATGGAACGTGGTGATACTGCAATTATTAGTAAATGGGCTCGTACAAAAGCCGCTCTAAAGGCTGGTTTCGATATGGTTATCGAACTTCCGACAATCTACAGCATTTCAAGTGCTGAAAACTTTGCTGCTGGGGCTATAAAAATATTAAATACTTTAGGAGAAGATGTAACATTATCTTTTGGTAGTGAATGTGGTGATGTTGATGTACTAAATAAATTTGCTAAGATATTACTTGAAGAACCTCCTGAATATGTTACAATGCTCAAACATGAGCTTGCTAAGGGTTTACCTTTTCCTAAAGCTCGTGAGAATGCTTTATTATTGTATTTAAATGATATTCGTAAATCAGCTCATGTGCTTTCCGAACCCAATAATATTTTAGGAATCGAATATTTAAAACAAATACAAAAAACAAATAATAAAATCAAAGCAATCTCTATTAAACGTATAGGTTCAGGTTATAATAGCTCTTCTACTTCTAGCGAATACTCAAGTGCTACTGCAATTAGAGAATTATTAATGAATCAAAAATCAGTAAAAAAATTTATGCCTACAGTTTCTTATGAAATTTTGAAAGAAGAATGTGCTTTAGGTAACTTTGTTCTTGGTCTTTCTGAATTTGAAAAAGAGATATTGTATAAAATTAGAAGTATGTCTATTAAAGAACTTTCGAAAGTTCCAGATGTAGCTGAAGGATTAGAATATAAAATTAAAGAAGCTGCTAATAGTTGCAATAAATTAGATGATTTAATTTTTATGATAAAATCAAAACGTTATACATTAACAAGAATTCATAGAATCTTATTATATATTTTATTAGACATTAATGACACTGATTATTCTAATTCAAAACGAATTATTCCCTATATTAGAGTATTGGGTGTAAGTCAAGCTGGTAAGCATTTTCTATCAGAATTATCTATAAATAAGAAAAATAATATCGTAACATCTGTAAAAGAATTCCTAGATACTAGCAATAATCGAATATTAAAATCAATGCTTGAAAAAGATATTTATGCTAGCAATATTTATACCCTTGCATATAAAAAGAACTCTTCTGCTAATTTAGATTATACAGAAAAGTTAATAGTTGTTTAAGGAAGATAAAAAATGTGTATCCTATAAGATACACATTTTTTTATCTTCCATCCTCATCATCATCTCTATCTTTTTGATTAGGAAATTCTACAAGTTTTTCATTACTAGAAAAAACAATTAGTTTTCCATTTCCTAGTTCAAATTCATTAAGTGCTGCTTCTCTATCAAATCCATCTACTCTAAAACCGTGTTTTCTCAATAATTTTTCAATATTTTCGCTAGAGAAATAATTCATATATAGATATGTTCCTGGTCTATATGGTTCTTCTACCATTACTTGTTCATTTCCTTCTTGCAATATTAAAAGTAATTTTCCATCAGGTTTCAAAACCCTTTTAAATGATTCCAATACTTGTGGTAACATTTCAGTTGGAATGTGAAATAGTGAGCAATTTGAAACAATACCATCAAAAGTATTATCTGGATAAGCTATATTTGCCATATCCATTAACTGAAATCTACCTTGTGGATATCTTTCCTTTGCTACCTCTAACATTCCTCTAGACAAATCAATTCCTATTGTTTCAAAACCTTTTTCTTGCATATATTTGCAATCCTGTCCAACTCCACAACCTGCATCTAGTATTCCTCTTCCATTTAAAGATTGAAGAAATCTATCTATATATTTTCTATTAGACGGGTCTTCATAAAATTCATCGGCATATTCCTCTGCAATATCATCATAATCATCAATAACTGATTTTACCTTTTCTTTTGTTGTTAAGTTCCCTATTTTTCTATTTTCTGGCATAAAATGTCTCCTTTATTTTATTACTCATCCCAGTTATGATATATATCAATAACATCATCTAATTCATCTAATTTTTCTAATATTAATTCCATTCTCTTAACTGAATTCTCATCTAGCTCCACATAATTGTTTGGTACCATTTTAATATCTGCTTCTACAAATTTTAATCCACTATTTTCCAAAGCTTCACTTAATGTAGAAAAATCTTCTGGTGCTGAAGTTATCTCATAGAATTCATCCTCTGATTCTAAATTTTCTGCTCCATTATCTAAAGCAATTAACATTATATCATCTTCAGTTAATTCTGTAGATGCCTTTTCTATTACTATTACACCTTTTCTTTCAAACATATATGATACACAACCAGTTGTTCCTAATTTCCCTCCAAATTTATCGAAAACATGTCTAACATCTGCAGCTGTTCTGTTTTTATTATCTGTTGAAGCATTTACTATTACTGCTACACCACTTGGTCCATATCCTTCATATGTGATTTCCTCATAATTTTCACTATTTCCTGCTCCTGCTGCTTTTTTAATTGAATTGTTAATTGTATCATTTGGCATGTTATTTGCTTTACATTTTGCTATAACTTCTTTTAATTTAGAATTTCCAACTGGATCTGGTCCTCCCATTTTTACAGCCATTAATAATTCTCTACCAAGTTTTGTAAATATTTTTCCTCTTGCAGCATCTGCTTTTCCTTTTCTTGCTTGAATATTATGCCATTTGCTATGTCCTGACATGTCAATTCCTCCTTTATTATAATTATACTAAAGTATTTTACCATACTTTTATTAATTTGTGTAGTATTTTAGTAAATTTTTCTTTTCTATCTTCTACCCAAAGCACCCGCCCCGTTTTTTCAAACGGGGCGGGTGCTTTGGAAATTGCTATTTATTGCAGATTGCTGTTAATCCACTGGCAGAAACTGATGACCTCGAAAGGCTCTTTGTATGCACGTTCCCTAATCCTAAAAGAAATAAACATAGGAGTCGGGAAGATGTAAGTTTCGCCTTCTGGAAGTTCAGGGAGTTTTTCAAGGACACTCCCCAAGTTTCTATTCGGACTTGTAACCTCATCTGCAAGTCGCTTTCCGCCACGGATTTTCCCTTGTCGGTAATCGTAGGTCACAACATAGCCAGGATCTCGAACTCTACTGGCGGAAGCCAGATGCTCTCGAATTGCTTCCTTGAAAGCATCCTTCTGCTCCTCACTTGCCTCTTTAGCCTTTTTCCCATCCTCTGTAGGATACTGGATGAGAAGACATTGGGCAAATGCGTTTAGCATTTTTTCCATAGTTTCATCTCCTAAAAGTTTTTTGGAGTTTTGCTAAGTAAATGTCTTTCAACACTTACACTTTAATTATACCTTGTTTTAATCAAAAAAATCAAGTAGTAGGATATTCACTACTACTTAAATAAAAAATATTTTTAATATTATTAACATTATCCCTAATCCAGTTAAAATAGTTCCTGTTGTTATACTTACTATTTTATCTTCAAATTTGTTCGCAAATTTTGCTGCTACAATTGATGACAATGTTGTTACTATTGCACATACAATTATTACTTTCCATTTTTCAAAAATTATATCAGGGTCAATAATTACATGGCTTATAGATGCTATTAATGCGGTAAATGTCATGATGAAAGTACTTGTTCCAATTGCCTTTTTCCTAGACATTCCTAATAAAAGTGTAAATACTATGAGCATCATCATTCCCCCACCGCTTCCTTGGAATCCAGTACCAAATCCAATTAATAATCCAAATAGCAATGAAAGTATAATTTCTTTATTAGTAAGTTTTTGGTTTCTATTTAATGCCTCTTTGGTTGTATCTGGTTTAAGTAAAAATCTTATTCCTACTATTAATATCGCAACTAATGTAAAAGTTCCTAATACAACATCTCCAACTAAGCTAGCTACAAAACTTCCTAATATACACATAGTAATTATACATACAAACATAATCATTGCTCTTTTTATGTCTATATTTTTATTTTTTATATAAATATAGCTTGTTCCAGCAGATCCTAGAACGTCTGACATCAATGCTATTGCTGTTGATTGGTATACTCCCATTTTCCCAGCAAATGAAGGGCATAAAACTATCATTATTGGTACCATTACTGTTGCAGCAGATATTCCTACAAGTCCAGTTCCTATTCCTGCTCCTAATGAAGCAATAACATACCATAAATACTCCATTTTAACCTCCATTTTAATAATTTAGCAAATATTGTATTTTTTTGCACTTTCCTATACTACCATAAAAGCAGATAATTATCAATAGTAATTATCTGCTTTTATTAAAGTTACTTTTTCATTTTTAGCCTATCAATTTTCTTATATTTATATTACATTTTGTTTTCTTGCTTGCAATTACAATATCTTCTCCTATTATTATTTCTCTATTATTTAGCTTTGCATTCATTGATGCTTCATTTAAAATTGTTTCTATTGCAGAGCAACTTAAATTTTCAAAAGATTCTGCTAATCTGCTTTTATCTATACTTTTATCTAAAACTTTATTCTTCGTATAAAGTTCTATTAGTTTTATTCTAGTATTAATATCTGGATTTGAAATATTAAACTTTAAATCAAATCTTCCTGGTCTAATCAAAGCTGAATCTAATGAACTATATGAATTCGTTGCTGCTATAACTAATACTCCTTCTCCACTTTCGAAACCATCCATTTCATTAAGCATTGCTGTAATAATTCTATTATTTTCTTTATCTACTCCACTACCTGCATAATTTCTTCTTTCTCCAATTCCATCAAATTCATCAATAAAAATTATACATGGAGTATTTTTCCTCGCTTTTTTAAATAATGCCTTTATTTTTCTACTTCCAATAGACATCATTGCACTTTGAAAATCTGCTCCTCTTGTAGCAATAAATTTTACATCTGTTTCTCCCGCTAAAGCTTTTGCAAAAAGAGTTTTGCCATTACCTGGAGGTCCTTCTAGTATAATTCCTTTTGTAGGTCTTATTCCCTTTTCTTTATATTTTTTGGGATTTTTTAAAATCTCTACAGTTTTGCTCATTTCATTCTTTAGCTCGTCCATTCCTGCAATATCATCAAATTTTATATTTGTATGTTTTATTACTTTAAAATTTTCACCAGTTGATTTAACTACTTTTACTATTGTAAAAATTATAATTCCAAAGAAAAATAGGTAAAACATTAAATCAATTATAAATGCAATATCCTCACTTGTTGATATTGTTTGTACTTTTACTCCATTTAATAATAGTTTTTCTTCAAATCCATCATAGTGTGGATTTTCAGTATAATACCATTCTCCAGAACTTTCTCCTTCTAGTTTAAAAAATTCTACTTTATCATTTTCTATTTTTGCTTCTTTTATTTTTCCTTCTTCTAAGTACTCATAAAATTCTTTATACTCAAAATGTTCAAGTTTTTCTTTATCAATCATGAAAAACATTGATATTATCAGTAACAATATAAAAGTAGTGACTATAATCCAAATCTTTTTATATTTATTCATCTATTTCCTCCTACTTCACGTTATTATAAAATATTAACATAAAATTTTATATTTATCAAGGTTCTACACTCATATAAAAAAAGTCCCATCACCCAGCTTTCGCTGAATAATGGGACATCCACTATAGATTATCTCTTATAGCGATGCTCTGACATGTTTGGCCTTACTTAATTGCCATATTTGTCAAGCATTTTGAAGAAGTCGCCCAAAACATTCCTGGCTTCCGCTTCGGTGCAGGTAACGTTTACCTGCATAACACATACAGTGTTTTCGTCACATTGGTTACACGCCGTTTCGCCATACTTCGCTTTGAATTCGTGGACATGCAAAAAGTCGATTCTGATAGATACCTGCTTCTTATCAATGAATGTTGATGTTGCATTCAGCTTTGAAGCAAAGATAGAAAGACTTTTAGCAATCGTTTTCTCGTCCTCTTTTTTCACATTGCTGGGTATAATGATTTGGTTTTCGGACAAATTTTTAGCAGTAATTAATAATTTCTCATGTCCATGTGCCACTGCATAGCACGGGTAGTTAGCTTGGTTCATCTGCTTTGCGAATTCCGATAAGTCCCTTGAAGGCCAATCTTGCAATTGAAGATTGAAGTGTAACGGTTCGATACTCATATCCAGAGTTCCATAGAACTTGAGCAGAACTCTCGTTGCTTCATTACTTTTGCAAGTAACCCTCACGCGCATAACATATAGCACGCCATCGCCATAGCTAGGATCCATTTTTTCGTCTTTTTCAGCCAGATCCGCAGGGCTAAGAAGTTCAAAGTACATATCTGCTTCGTCTTTTACGACTGCAATATTCGTAACATTGAACTTTGAAGCAAAAGCTTTCATCTTATTTACCACGTTTTTCGGTTTTTCAGTTTTCCTGAAGAACGGAGCAACCGTAGCTTTTTCCGACTTGGACACATAAAATGTCAGCTTTTGATCTTCACGCCATATTGCATGGCAGGGTGCAGGTTTGCGCATAAGTTTTTCCATGAAATTCCGCAGGTGATCAGACGGTTGTCTGTACAGCGGAGCCTCAAAGGAAATGGACTTCTGCTTTGGTTGTTGCTGCTGCGCCATTGGTACAACTCCTCTTTGTCTAGAATAATATAACTCAAAAAGCTATATCATTAATATTATACCATCTTTTCCTTTAAATCACAAATTTTAAGCCTTTTTCTCTAGTATTTTCTTTATTTTTCCTAAACCTATAATTAATGCTCCACCTAGTATAAAGAAAATTATACTAAATGTTTCAAAACTAATTGGGTCATGAGGTACTTCTAAAGTAGTTGGTCCCATTACTATTGCATATATTGAGCCAATCATAAGTCCAATTATGCAGTATATAGTCTGACTTCTAAATTTTTTTAGTGCCATTTTTATTAATTTTATTACTACAAGTACACCAATAATAATTCCTATTCCAAATGCAAATAATACTGGGAAATAGCTTAAATTAAAATGTAAAAACTCTTTTATTGCTGATATTATTGGTATATAAAGTCCAAATATTAAAAGTAATGTTGAACCTGATATTCCTGGTAATACCATTGCTGATATTGCAATCATTCCTGCAACAAATACATATGCAATCAAACCAAAATTCAAGTTAGTTAAGCTTACTACATTTCCTTCTCCAGATACTGGATTAAAATATGTTATCAAGGCTACAACTGCAATTCCTATTAATGTAAATATTAAGTTTATATACTTTCCTTTTAAAACTTCTTTTTCTTCTCTTATAATAAGAGGTATTGAAAATATAATAAATCCAATAAACACTGAACTTACTTTGTATATTTGTGTTTGAAATAAATTAGTTAATACAAGCACTGCAAGTATCAAACCTATAACCCAACCAATTCCAATTTTTATTAAAAATTTAATTGCTTCTTTCTTTTCCTCTTTCTTTCCAAACATTAATCCATCTAATGAATTTATAAATTTATCATAAAATCCTAATATAAATGCAATTGTTCCGCCTGATACTCCTGGCACACTATCAGCAAGTGCCATACAAAATCCTCGTATTCCGTTTATTATGTATTCCATAAATCCTCCTTTATATTTTATTCTTGCGATATTCTATCATACATATATGTATATTTCAATATGCCATTTTATTTAAACGTAAAGCTATTATTTAGTACCGTTGTACTATATATAAACAATACATCTTGATTGTTAAACTCTATATACTCATCTAAATTCTTACTACTCATATACCTTATATCAACTAATGTTATTTTCTTATATCCCTCTGTAAATAATGGTGTTAAACTACTTGCAAAAGAATCTCTAAAAACTATTAATTCTTTATCAGTTTTTGCATTTTTATTTCTAATTTCAATTAGTGGTGTTGCTCCTGATAGATATATATCATATTTATCATAACCTTCTAATTTTCCTAGGTCGTATATTGATGTTTCTTCTTTTGTTTCATAATTGTAAACTATTGCACTTTCAATTATATTATTCGTTAATATATTAATGCTATCTTTTTCTGTTTTTATTGGAAGCTGTCCTGCATATATTCCTTCCAAATTCATTATATACTTTTTATTATATGGTGTTGTTAATCTTTCTTTAAACCCCATTTTGTTGCTTATTCTTTCTGCTGTATTTAATAAGTTTTCTTGTTTCCAATGTATGTCCGTTATATAGTAATCTTTTAAGTTTACTGTATCAAAAATGTTTATATATTCTGCATTTGAAATATTTTCTTGCATTAAATCTTCTAATTTTCCATAATTCATTTTTATATATTCTTTTTCATCTGTAAAATAATTTTTATCTGGAACTATTGAATAATATACTTTGCAGTCTTTTAAATACTTATCATTAATCCAATTGATTTTTTTAGTTGCATTCAAAATTGATTTTTCATTTAACGGATATTCTATTTTTATTATATTATTATCATACATATACAATTTATTATTGTCTTTCTTTAAAAACACTTCAAATTCTGTTATAGCTTTTAATTTTCTGAAATCTTCTCTTTTTACTATTTGGTCTGTCGTATACTTTTCAAATTCTTTAAAAAAGCTTCCGTCTAAAAACTTTTTTATTGTTATTTCTGGAAATCCCGCTAGTTTTCTTCTCTCAGTTATAGAAATTTTTGTAGGTGTTTTTAATATATGACTTATTAAAATTATAAATAATAATAGTACAAATCCTATTGTTACCACTATATTTTTTGTTTTATCTGACATATGCCTTTTCTCCTTAAAATCTAAAATATAAGAATGGATTATATGAATTGTCTACTAAATATGCTGTAACTATTAAAAGTAATATAACAATTACTATTGGTTCTAACAAATTTATTAGCATTTTTATTTTATTGTTTTCTTTTAATTTCTCTATTACATTTTTTGAAAATGGCGTTGCACCAACTATTGCTATGGCTAAAATTACTGCATAACTTTTTAGATAATATAATGTATATTGATTAATAAAAGTTTCTCCATTAGCACCAAATAGTCCCAATATTTGATATTTAGCCTGTTTAATGCTCTCACTATTAAATATTATAAAACTTATCATTACAATAAATAATACATATATATGATTTAATATTTTTGGTGTTTTTTCTAATCGTTTTAGCAAGAAAAATTTTTCTATTATTAGTAATATCGCAAATATTAATCCCCATAATATAAATGTCCAGTTTGCTCCATGCCATAGTCCTGTTAATAGCCATACTACTAAAATATTTCTTAATAATTTTAATTTTCCTACTCTATTTCCTCCAAGTGGAATATACACATAATCTTTAAACCAACTACTTAATGAAATATGCCATCTTCTCCAAAACTCAGTAATGCTTTTTGATATATATGGATAATTAAAATTCTCTAAAAAGTGAAAGCCAAATATTCTTCCGAAGACCGATTGCCATATCTGAATATGCTGAGAAATCGAAATATATTTGTAGCATAAAAGATATTCCATAAATCCAATAAAAAGCTACACTTAATTCATTTGATTGCAAAAATATCTTGCATAGTTCACCTAATTGATTTGCAATTAAAATCTTTTTACCTAATCCTAGTACAAATCTCCTTGTTCCTAGTGCAAAATTTTCAAATGAGTGTTTCCTTGTTTTAAGTTCTTTTTCTATATCTATATATCTTACAATTGGTCCAGCAATTAGCTGTGGAAATAAAGATACATATGTAGCTAATTTTATAAAACTTTTTTGAACTTCTACTTTTCCATTATATACATCTATTACATAACTTAATATCTGAAATGTATAAAATGATATGCCTATAGGTAGTGCTAATTTTAATAAAACTATATCTGCATTAAAAATAATATTTATATTTGAAATTATGAAATTTGAATATTTAAATAATCCTAATAATCCTAAACTGATTATAGTTGCTGAAATTAAAAATTTCTTTTTGTGTTTAGGATATTTATCTATTAAAATCCCATGTATATATGCTGATATTATTGATCCAATCATTATTAATATATATACTGGTTCTCCATAAAAATAAAAGAATAATGAACTCACTAATAATACTAGATTCTTAAGTTTTTTGGGAGAACAAAAATATATCAATATTACACATGGTAAAAAATAATATAAAAAACTAATACTTGAAAAAAGCACGTTTGCCTCCTATTTTATCTAACAATAAAGCCTCTTAGATGAACAGTATGTTCATTTTAGAGGCTTTATAATACTTTATTTGGTTTAAATTTCTTCTGTTCTTACTAATTCTTTCCCTACTTTTCCGCCTACAAGATTTTTAAATTCATCATAAACTGGTTTTGCCCATTCTTCATCTGACATTACTAAGAATATTACATCTTTGTAGTTTGTAACATATACTTTTTCTGCTGAAACACATATCCATTTTCTCACATCAATATTGTCTATCATTTCTTGTTTCATTGCTTCTACGTCTGCACCTGCAGTTGTTTTTACCATTACTAGTGAATATGCTTGTGCATTCATCATAGGTTCTGATACTACAACTTTTTCTACATTGCTTGTATCTTTTAATCCTGTATAAATACTAACTTCTTCTTTATTTTCCTTATTTACATCATAAGTTTGTAAACTTGGAAGCTTTCCTGCTAAGTTTTCATACATTTTGTCAATTAAATCTTTCATCTCTTGTTCTGTTTCTAATTTTATTCCATTATCATCCTTGTTGTCCTTTTTGCCTAATAGCATTATTGCTCCAACAATAACTGCAATTATTGCAACAACTGCGATTATAGCTATTATTACTTTTTTGTTCATAACTATTTCCCCCTTTTTTTAGTTTTAATATAGCATATAACTTATAAAAAAGCAACATATTTGTTGCTTTTTATTAAATTTCAAATCACCCCATTTAGTTATTATCTAAGTGACTCCTCGTGGATGTTCATTTTTAAAATTTTAAACAACTGTATTAAAATTTTAAAAATCGAACATCCAGAAAGATGAAGCGGATTTTATATTGTTGTTATGTATTAAATAAAATTACCATATACATTGCATAAAAGGCTAAATATACCAAACCATTGCCTCTATTCATTTCATTTTTAGGAGGTATTACTGGAAATAAAGCCAATAATATTGTACCTGAAATTAATATTGCCATGTCTATATTGTATTTAATATTATATGTTATTGGATTTATAATTGATGCTACACCTATTATTAATAGCATATTAAAAATATTTGAACCTATAATGTTTCCTATTGCTATATCGCTATTTCCTTTGAAAGCAGCGGTTACACTTGTCACTAGTTCTGGAAGACTTGTTCCTATTGCTAAAATTGTTAAACTTATTACTTGCTCACTTATATTAAAATGATTTGCTATAATTACTGCGTTATCTACAGTAAAATCTCCACCAAATTTTAAAGCAATTACTCCTAAAATTACATATATTATGCTTTTTAGCATTGATATATTAGTTGTATCTTCTCCTCTTGTGTTCTGTGCTTCTTTATCAAATTTATTTGCATTTTTTCCCATTATTATTGTGTAAATTATAAATAACGAAAATAAAACAAGTAAAGTAATTGCTTTTGCTCTTGTTATTCCATTTCCTGTATTACAAAGAGTCATAAAAATTACTGTTAACGTTAGACATAATGGTATTTCTATAAGTCTTGTCTCCTTTTGAAATTTTACAGGTTTAATTACTGTCGATAATCCCAAAATCAATAATAAATTACATACATTACTTCCAATTACATTTCCCATTGCCATATCAGAACGTCCTTGTATCGCTGATGTAGTACTCACAAATAATTCTGGCATGGATGTTCCTATTGAGACTATTGTTAATCCTATTATAATCTCTGGAATATGAAATTTCTTAGCAATATCACTTGCTCCATCAACTAATAAATCTGCCCCTTTTATTAATAGTACAAATCCTACTATTATCAAAATTACTGGTAAAACCATTTTTCTTTTCTCCTTTCGTGTTTTAAAATCAGCACAAAAATAGAGACTTTGTCTGCATTTTTATGTTTGCAAACAAGTCTCATTATTTAAAATAAAGCCAGATAGATTTTCTATCAGTATGTTGACTTTATTACATAATTTCTATGCCAATTACTCCCTTATTTTTTATCGACTAAGATTATACTACATTTTATGTCTTTGTACAAGTGTTTATTCTAAAATTTATGAATTTAAAGTATCATCTCTGTATAAATCTTTTTTATATCTTTTTCATCTCTATATTTGTTCTCCATAGGACACATTCCAGTTTTAGTATTATTTTGTACATATTCTGTTAAATTTTTATATTCATATTTTATGCCATTTTCTTCAAGTACTTGTATTGCATACTTACTCATAACATCTGCATATATTTCTTTAACTCCTGCTACTGTTAGAATTGAACCTGCTACTTTTCCTATTACCTTATCTGATATAACTGCATCTTTTAATGCTGTTTTATCTTTTTGCAATATTTCCTTTATATCATTAATTCTATTTTGATAATATTCTTTGCATTCTCCATTTGCATATAAAACAACTAAACTTGCATTTGTTTCATATAGCTTTTGTTTTACAGTTTCTAGATTACTCATTTTTCAAATTTAGCCTTTCATTCATTACTTTAGCAATTACTGGAACACATAATAATTGAATAATTATTCCTGGTATTCCTACTTTTATGCTCTCTATTACTGATATTCCATAAGTAGGTAATCCTATCCAATTGATTAGCGCAAATAGCACTCCTGAATATATTATTCTTCCTAAAACTATTGTAGCAATTAATGATATGTATGAATTAAACTTTTTATTAAATAATCCTAATAATACTGCATATATTACAAGCTCTATTAACATGTATGGTAGTCTCGCAACCGTTGGCATCCCTGTTAATAAATAGCTAAATATTATTGAAATGCCTGCTACAGCTGTACTGCTAATTACTCCAAATGTTAGTGCTGCAATTAATACTGCAATGTGCATTGGTAAGAATGTTGAACCTGCTGTGCTTCCTGCTAAAATATGAAATATTCTAGGTAATGCTATACCTATTCCACTTAATAATACTGTTCCTATTATATATTTTGCTTTCGTACTTGTTAAGGTTCCAAGTATTCCTTTTTCCTTTTTTATAGTTTCTACTTTTCCCATTGTAATTCCCCTTTCTAATATTAACGTTTTAATATATTTTTAGTAATTTCTTCGCAGTTGTGGGTAATTAAAATCGCCCCTGCGTGCTATAGTGTCCCTACAGCTTTAATCTATATTTATCAATTCATATTCTCTGTTTCCAAATCCTAATTTAGTTGCTGCTTCTATTGTATGAACTCCATTTTGTCTTTCAACTCTTTCGACAAAGTGATTTCTTCCTGGATCTTTTGAATTATATATTAAATCAATACATGCTTGATCTATTGCTATTGGATCTAAGCTTGCAAGAATTCCTATATCTTTCATACAAGGGTCTTCTGCTACTGCACAACAATCACAGTCTACTGATAAATTACACATTACATTTATATATGCAATTTTACCCTCAAAATGTTTTGCTACTGCTGAAGCTGAATCTGCCATTGCTTCTAAAAACTTATTTTGGTCTACTTTAAACATTTCTTCAAATGTTCCATTTTCATTTCCAACACAGTGTATATAACTTTTTCCATGTCCTGATGCGACACCTATTGATAACTGCTTTAATGCTCCTCCATATCCCCCCATTGGATGTCCTTTAAAATGTGATAATACTAGCATTGAATCATAATTGTATATATTTTTTCCTACATAATCTTTTTTAATTACTTTTCCATTAGGTATTTCTAATACCTTATCTGGTCCTTCTCCATCCATAATATCTACATCAAAGTATTTGCTCCAACCGTGTTTTTCCATTAATTTTTCATGTCTTTGGGTAGTATTTCTTGCTCCATCATAAGCTGTATTACATTCAACAACTGTTCCATTTACTTTTTCTACTATTGCTTTTACAAATTCAGGTTTTATATAGTTTTGATTTCCATCCTCTCCTGAATGTAGTTTAACTGCTACTTTTCCAGGTAATGTTATTCCTAGTTTTTCATATATTTTAACAACATTTTCTGGAGTAATCTGCTTTGAAAAATATACTTTTGCTTTTTCCATAAAATTTCCCCTTTCTATTTTTTATTTATACATTAAGGTCAATTTACCTTATAAGTCCTCTGTAAAGTCTTTTCGTTTTCCTTTTTCTATTTCTTCATATAACTCAATTTTATAGTTTAGTCTATCTATAGTTTCATTAATTTTTTTCTGTTTTTCTAATAGCTTTTCTCTTTGTTCTTCTAATAAGCTTTTTCTAGCACCAACTGTGCTTTTTCCTTTTTCAAATAAAGACATATATTCCATTAAAATTTCAATTTCTACACCAGCTGATCTCATACATTTTATAAATTCAATACGTGAACAAGACTTTTCGTCATAATTTCTTATCCCATTTTTATTTCTTGGAACATTATTCATTAACCCTATTCTTTCATAATATCTAAGTGTCTCTGGTGTTAAATCATACTTTTTACTTACTTCTGCTATCGTCATTATTTCACCTCTGCTACTATATATATCACTTATACTTAACTATAAGTCAATAGTTTCTTTAAATTTTTTAATATGTTTTTCTATTTTTTACTTTCTAAAATTTTCTTAGCATATGAACAATCTGCTACAACACTTTTCGCATTTTGAACTGCATTTTTTATAACATCTTCCACCAATTTTCTTGCAATTCCCTGTCCTTGATATAAATTACTAACTTCTGTATGAACTATATTCCATTCCTCTCCTTGTTCTATAAAACTGCATTCTCCTATTTGATTGCTTCCATCATATGCAATGGATTTGTTTTGTTCTTTAACAAACTTAATTTCAATCATTTTATCCCTCTCTTTCTATTAATATATATCACTTATAGTTAGCTATAAGTCAATACCTTTTTCAAATTTTTTTAAGATATACTTGGTTTGAATATAATTTAATTATATTGTATAATATTTAAAAATAGGCTAGTTATATTTCAAACTAACCTTTGTTATTATATATTTTTACAAATTTCTAATTGGTAAAGAAGTCAAATATATTCATTCCTGCTGATGTTTCTGATTTATATAGTTCTGTATAGCCACATTTTGTACAACTTATTGTAATAAACTTTTTATTCTGTACATCAAATACTTTTGCAAAATTTCCTCCTGTCGCTTGAAATTGATCTTTCTCATAATCCTCATTTTCGCATTTTGGGCATTTCCATTTCTGCATATTTTTTCCTCCTCTTACTTTATAATTATTAGTTTAAAAAGTTTTATATTCTTTTCTTCCATTATTTTTTATCTTATACTTTTAGTTTTTGTTTATCATATCATAACTAACTAATATTATCAATTTTCTTTCATAATATTATCTTATAGATATTTTTAATTTATTGTTTTTTATTACTAAACATTAATATCCATACAAAACATCAAACGACTAGGTTTCCCTAGCCGTCTAATGTCTTGTGCAGGAATGAAAAACCATCGCTGATAAACCCCGCAGCTTTAAGCATATCATCAAAGTCTCCATTGTAAGTACATACATCAAGCTGATGCATATTTTCTTCTTTTCTAAGGTACTGCATCAAATGATTAATGACTTCAAGGGTTTGATATCTCTGCTCAATGCATAGAAAAGCAATTTTCCAACAAAATCTCTTAATCATGAATAATTCAATAAATCCAACTACTCTGTACGAATTTTGAATTATGATTATTCTGTGAGAAGAGTTTGTAATGTCTTTAAGGAATTTTGGAAAAGTTCTCCGATTTTCTTTCTCTAATTGCTTTACGAAATCGCTGTTTGGGTCATCAAGTCCAAAGTATTTCAAGGCTTCCTGCTGTTTTTGCGGATTTATTTCTTCGTCTTCTTTTTTCCGATATATGGTTTCTGCTTCAGGGTCATTATAAAGACGAACATATTCCGCAAAGTCGCTTTCTGTTGCTCTTCTAAATAGCATACAAAGACCTCGACTTTCTATAGTATTGCGTATACAAATTATATTATAACATATTTTACATAAAATGTTAAATTTACTTTTTCTTTTTTGGTTTTGGTACAGGTGTTACTTTTTCAATTTCAGTTATAACTGCTCTGCATAACTCTGAATTATCTATATCCAACACATAATGCTCTTTTGCTCCTTTATATGGATATCCTTCTTCTGCATTTTCCATCATTTCTTTTATGCATTCCAATTCCTTCACAAATGCAGTATTATCACATACTATAATAACAGGTTTATCGTTAACATATACCATATATTCTCCAAACATTTTCTTATATCTAATTTCTCCAACACCTTTTATTTGTTCACATACATATTCTATGTATTCATTTGTTGTAGCCATTTAAATCAACTCCTTATTTAACATTATTATAAACTTTAAAACCTAATATTTCTACTATAAGTCCATCTCTATATCCTGTTTCTGAATTTTCATCTAATCTATGTACTTTTAAAACTTTGTATATTATTGCTTTATATACAACTGTTCCACCATCTTTTAAACGATGTGGTATTGGAATTAGAAGTACTAATAATACTATAATCACTCCAAATATCAACACTTTCTTATTCAATGTAGTTTTCTCCTTCTATTGAAAGTTTTTATAATCATAACACAAAAGCAAGTAATGTTCAATGATTACTTGCTTTTTAGATATATATTTTTCGCCATTTTTTATATATTCTTTATATTTTTCTTTTTAAATGTCATAAATGCTGGTATTATCATTATTGAGAAATACCCTATACATAATGTTATAGCAAATAATAAGCTTGTTCCTTGCATATTTGGTAATCTTCCATAGAAAAATTGTGACAATTCCCAGTTTGGTGTTATAAAATATTTAAGCCATGCAATGTTAAATGAAAATGCAAGTTGATTTATTATTTGTGCCGCCATATATCCTAATATTGATATTGTTATTGCTACTGCTGTATTTGTAAATATGCTACTGATTGCAAATGCTAATGTTCCTATTAGGATGTATATTGGTAATCTTCCTAAAGCATTCAATAGTATTCCTTGTAGTAAGTTCATTTCTACAATTGAACCTGTATTATGGTTATATTCTATTGCTGGAATACTTAATGAATCAAATCCAAAGAATATTCCTCCAACTATAAATTGCATTATTCCTACTGCAAGCATTATAAATATTATTGTTAACATTACAACTATAAATTTAGCAAATAATATTTTAGTTCTCCTATATGGTCTTACTAATAATAATTTTATTGTTCCTTTATTGAATTCTTCACTTACAATTGCTCCTGCAATTAATACTACTGTTATTATTATAAACAATTCATAGCTAGAGAACATATCTAATAATGTTCCTCTTAAGTTTGAATTATTAAGTATATCTTTATCATTTTTAATTGCATATAAAGCTTTCTCCATATCTTCTTTTGCTTCTTGGTATGATTTTTGTTCATAATATTTTCTATTTTCAGTATTTTGCTCATAGTTTGCTATCTGCATTTTGCTACTTGAATATCTTGATAATGCTTCGTTTTTATAATTATTTCCATATTCTATGTTGTAGTCTAATCTCATCTGTGCTTTTTCTAGTTCGATATTCATCATATCATCGTCTTGTATAAGTGTTGCATTTTGTTTGGCATTTTCTAATTCTTCTTCTGCAAATTTTCTCCAATCATTTTCGTTTAATCTTTTTATAAATTCATCATATTTTGCTTGTACTATTGCTAGTTCTTCATCATCATGATTTTGATATTTCTCATAATTTAAGTTTGATATGTAATCTCTTCCATTATTCATTATTACTGCATATTGCCATGAATTTTTATCATATTGTTTTGCCAATCTAAACAATTCTAAATCTGTTTGATTGCTTACATATATTCCTATTTCTTCTGGATTATTTGGGTTAATATTTTTTTGTTCTTCCTCTAATACCTTTATATATCCTTCAGAAAAATAGTCTCCATTCATATTGTATACATATTTATATATAACATTTGTAAGTATTGTAAATGCAAGTGTTACAATAAGCATTACATATATGCTTTTCTTTTTAAATATTTTGATTATTTCATTTTTAATTAAACTATTCAATTACATTCCCTCCTGTCTTTTTTAAGAATGCATCTTCTAATGTCAAAGTTTCTTCCATTACTGTATATACTTTCTTGTTGTTTTCTACTAATTCTTTAACAATTCGTGGTGCTTCTTCTTTCTTTATGTGAACTCTAAATTTCTTGTCATCTATTTTCTCTACATTCATTTTTAGTATATCTTCTATTTTCTCTAAATTGTCAAGTTCTATAATATATGACTGTTCTACTTTCTTTACTTTATTTATATCACTTGTTTCTACTACTTTTCCATTTTTTATTATTGTTACTTTATTACAAAAGCTCTCTAATTCTGCTAAGTTGTGGCTAGAAATTAATATTGCCATTCTCTCTTTCTTAGCAAGTTCTTTTATTAAATCTCTTAGCTCTTTTATTCCTTCTGGATCTAATCCATTTGTTGGCTCATCTAATACTAAAAGATTTGGTTTATGCAAAATTGCTTGTGCAATTCCGAAGTCTTTGTCTCATTCCTAATGAATATTTAGATACTTTATCATTTATCCTTTGTTCCAATTTTACCAGTTTAACAACTTCATCTATTCTTTTATCATCTACATCTTTATACATGTTTTTTATTAATTTAAGATTTTGACGTCCTGTTAAATACATATATAAATCTGGATTTTCTACAATTGCTCCAACTTTTTCTATTGCTTTTTCAAAGTTCTTTTTTATATCAAATCCATTAATTTCTACCTTTCCACTTCCAATACTTTGAAGTCCTAATATTAACTTGATTGTAGTTGTTTTTCCTGCTCCATTTGGTCCAATAAATCCTAAAATATCCCCTTCATAAATATCTAGAGAAACATTTTCTAGAATTTGCTTTTTACCAAACTTTTTACATAAGTTTTCACACTTTAGAATTAAATTACTCATATTTTACTCTCCTTTTTAGTAAATTTTAATTTTATTATTAATTATAATACTCCTGTCAATACTAAAATTCAAATTTAGCTCGTTCATGGTAAGAAATTCCTTTTGAGTCTATTGAAAATGGTATTTTTATCATAAGTGAATTACTATCATATAATGTAAACTCATATTCCCCTTCACCTAAAATTCCATATAACTTCGTCCAGTTAAATTTTCTTATTTCCATATTTGATACTTCGCTTGTTATCTTTTCTTCAGTTTCTTGAATTGAAATATCTGAAATTGGATTTATATTTTCCCATATATATTCAAATCCATTTCCGAGTATATCCAGAAGTAGAAGTTTCTGTATCTTCTCCTATTTTTTGACCTATTCCAGTATACTTTTCATTTTTAACTTTTTTATTTATTGAATAACTGTGAGAATAATTATATGGTAATTGATTTGTGTCTACGATTTCTAATGTTATACCTCTACTTGTTAATTCATTAACAGAAACTTTAACATTATCTTTAGAGCTGTAGCAATATCTTAATGCATCTTCTGGTATTTTAATACCACTTTTTTCTTTTATAATTTCAATTTTTCCTACATTGCTAATTTGTCCTGGATATGTGGTATAAACCATACCATCAAAATGGACTAATATTTCTTGTCCTTGTTTGAATCCAATATTTCCTTTTTTTGTAAAACTTACGTTTAATAATTCTTTATCGTCATAATCTATAACTATTAAACTTTTATCATATACTTTTACTATGACAGCTTTCATAGTTGCAATCATATTACTGTCCCCATTTTCTTCTTCCACTTTAAGTTTATCTTTCTTTAAGTAATTTATTCTGAAAAATGTGATAATCACTAAAAGAATTAGTATTATAATACAAAAAAATATTTTAGTTTTTTTTTCCATCTTTGCCACCCCTTTTTTTTTCATTTATAATGGTAATTCATTATAAAAATAATGATAGCTTATATCCTTATCTAATTCTACATTTTTTAGCTGTGCCATCTCATCTATAGTAACAAAGCCATATCCTTGTTGTTCTAGTATTTCCATTGCTTTTAGTGTTCCGTCTATAGAAGGGTCATATATATCATGCAATAAAATTATTGCTCCATCATGAACATTGTTTACTATATATTCAGCAATTTTATCTGCATCTTTACTTTTCCAATCCTCAGTATCTAAATCCCATAAAATTGTGTACATATTATAAATGTTTTTTATGTCACTATTTGTATTTCCATAAGGTGGTCTTATAAGTGTTGGCTCGACGCCAATTACTTCTTTTATTGCATTGTTTGTATTTTGTACTTCTTCTAAAATCTTAGCTTCATCCAACTTAAAGAAATTTCTATGGCTATATGAATGGCTTCCAATTTGATTTCCCATATCATATGCTCTCTTCAAAGTATCAGTATTATTGTGTATTCTATTTCCTACAACAAAAAATGTTACTCTAGCATTATATTTATCTAGATTGTCCAATAATCTATTGGTAGTTTCACTATTTGGTCCATCATCAAATGTAAAAGCCAGTAATGGTTTTCCTTGAAATTGTTCTAAGTTCCTTGGAGTAATAGTTTCAGCCTTTTCTATTGGATTTTCTGTAGGTACTGTTTGTTCATTTATACTATCTTCTGTTTTTTCTATAGTTTGCTCTTCATCTAATTTTATTTCTCCTGCAAATTTTGTTTCGTCTTCTTCTTTATTCTCATTTTCAATAAAAATGTCTTGTTCTTCTTGTGGAATCTCTTTTTTTATTTCTAAAAAAGTTGGTTTACTTTTCTTATTTTCTTCTTTACTTATATAGTCTATAACTGCAAATTTGTAATTTCTATCTTCTTTTGCTATTTTTGATCTTTCATCTTCTTGAACATTAAAAATTTTTTCTCTCGATATAATTAATACACCCACAATTAATAAAACTAAAACAATTATAGTTCCAAAAAATATTTTACCATATTTAGTTAGTTTGTTTTTAGTTACAATTACATACTCCATTTATAACCCTCATTTTATTATTGCGTTTATTTTAATGATATCTAATTTTTCAAATTAACTATAGCACAAAATATAATAATTATCAAATATTTTTATACTCTTTTTAAAAAAAGGAAGCAATTATAAAATTACTTCCTAATCAAAATTTTAATATTTTATTAGCCTATCAACTTTTTAAATGAGTTTGCATTTAGTATACTATTGGAAACAAATTTACCATCTTTAAAATTAGCCCAGTTGTTGAACACACATGGTGCATTCTTTGCTTTTTCTAATGAGTCTATTTTTATAAAGTTAATTTTTACATTATTCTCTTTCGCATATTCTGTTAATTCATTTACTTCATCTTCAACATAAGGACATTCTGGGCTATAATATATTGTAAAATCTTTATTATCTATTTCCATTTTTCTGGCTGTTTCATTAAATTTAGGCACTTCGTTATTATTAAATTGTAATGCTAATAATTCATATTCTCCTATAGTATCTACAACCTTAAATCCATAGTGTTCAAAAAATTTCTTTTCTCCTAAAAACGGTTTCTTCTTTTTAGAAACTAAAGTACAAATTCCATTCATTTTCTTTTCCTTTGAATCATTTATTGCATATTCTAATAATTCTCTTGCAATTCCTTTTCCTTTATAGCTTCCAGCTACCCATAAGCAATAAATATATTCGTAATTTTTTCCACTGATAGGAACCCATGCTGTTTCAATAGGTTCATATTCAATAAATATTTTTCCTCTCGCATTTAATTTTCTAAATACATGTCCTTCTTTTAATTTACTTTTAATCCATTCTTTTTTATTGCTAACACCATTTTGATGTTTTGGATCTCCAATAGCACAACATAAATGTTCATTATCAATATTATCTAATGTTATATTTACATATTCATTCATATTTTTTCTCTTTTCTATATAAATTTTAATTGTTCTCCATGTTTAGTATCTTTCTTATACGCTTTGATTATATCATTCATTTTATAAAGCAGTCCATATTTTTCACATTCTTCTTTAAATATTTTACTTAAATTCTTATTTAATGGATAGCATAAATAGTTATTTCCATAATTTTTAATATACTTTTCTTTTACTTTTGGGAAGATTTTGTCTAATTGTTCATAAAAATAGTCTCTTTGATTTTCTCTTAATGTAACTCCTCCCATTGAAAATACAAACTTTGCTCCATTTTCATAAGATAATTTTATAATCTTTTTAATATTTTCTTCTGAATCTGTTATAAATGGAATTATTGGTGTTAATAGCGTTCCTACAAACAATCCCTGTTTAGATAATAGTTTCATCGCTTCTAATCTTTCTGAAGAAGCACATACTCCTGGCTCTATTTTCTTTGCCAAATTATCATCTGCAGATGTAATTGTAAACTTAAGTATTACATCTGCTTTCCTGTTTATTTCTTTAAATATATCTATATCTCTAACTATTAAATTGCTTTTTGTTTCTATTGATACTCCAAATTTATAGTAAGATATTAACTCTAATGCTTTCTTTGTTATCTCATACTGTTTTTCAAAAGGATTATACGTATCTGACATTGCACCTATACCTATTACTCCTTTTTTTCTTTTTGATTTAAGTTCTTGATTTAATATTTCTATTTCATCTTTTTTTGCCCTAACTCTATCAAAATCCTCTACTTGATAACAATTACTTCTACTATCACAATAAATACATTTATGACAACATCCTTTATATAAGTTCATATTATAATCAATTCCAAACCATTCATCTCCATGAGATGCTCTTTGCAATATTGTCTTAGCTTCTATAAATTCCATAACTATTCCCTTTTTCTTATTGGATGTCTTAGAACTGTTTTTAATCTATCTGGATTACACCTTCTTGGATCACTTAAATAGATTTCGTGATGAAGTCTAGAATCTGTAATATCTAGTTCATATCCATTTTCCAACATATAATGGTGCATTAAATTAATTGTTTCAGGCTCATTGTCATATTCTCCTATATGCATACATTGTACACAAAGCCCTTCATCATAGCTAAAAAACTCTACTTTAGAAAAATCTTGTTTTTTCTTTTCAGTTGCTTCTTTAATAGCCCACTCAAATTCTTCTTTTGTTACAAAATCTGGCAATCTTATAACAGAAACAAATTGAAACTTGTCTTTATTTTTATAATCTATTCCAGCTTTATTTCCTTCTTGCCACCAAAATCCTTCAAGTGGTGGAACTACATATTCAAAATAGCCTTTTATTTTATGTGTTCCTTTATAACTCATTTTTATTGTGAATGCTATCGCATATAGCAACCCTATTGATTGCTTATATTCTCCATTTTCGTCATTAGGATTTCCTTTTCCTCTAACTGCAATATAGTTCATTTTAGGAATTTTAACTATGCTTGGTTTGTTCTTTGGCATATAAAATTCCTTATATTCTTTTTTATAATCAAACGCCATTTTCCGCTTCCTTTCTATTCTTGAATTGCAATATAAATATGAATTTCTTGATTTTGCATATCTTCAGAATTGTTTTGGTATTCTTCAAAATCACAAGTATATTTTCTTTTTAAATCCATATTCCATATTTCTTGCCATGCCTTTCCTACTGAATTTTGAACATCTCCTGTTATAATAAATTTAGCATATTTTCCTTTTGGAATTACTTTGCTAACTGTTTCGTTATTATTTTCTGCTTCATTACTTACCTCTGCGCCTGCAATAAATACATAAGGTTTAGTATAATCTCCCTCATATTCTGTGTATAATCCTATTGTTTTATTATTTACCTTGTTTTGTATTCTTTCATAAATTCCTTCTGCAAATAATTTTTGCCAAGTCATTCCTATATCTTGCATAGACTTTCCTTCTTGATTAGTTGTCTTTATTCTAATTCCTTGAACAACCTTTTCTTCTAATTCTACAATTTCATATTTCATAATTTTTACCTCCTAATTGGAAGTATATCTCACTTAACTTGACAACTGTATGTCATATTATAAATAATTTTTCAAAGTTTTTTGTAATTTATTTTTTATAATAGTTTTAGCATAATTTGGTTTTAATACTTTTGCATATTCCCCAAAGGATAATATATAACCATATACCCATTCATTCTCTGGATATTCTACATTTACAATAAAATTACCATCTTCATTTTTACTTATTTCTTCATTTTCAAATTCATCATATACTCTATATGCCATTTCTTTGCTTATTTCTAGTTCAAGTAATACGCTTTTAAAATTATATCTTTCTTCCTTCTTTTTTCTTGGTAATTCTCTTTCAAAATGTTCTTCTAATACCTTAATTTCCTTTATTCTGGCAACTTTAAAAACTCTATAATCTTCTTTTAATTTACAATAGCTTACTAAATACCATGCTTTATCTTTAAACCATATTTGTAACGGTTCTACAATTCTTTTGCTTTCTTCTCCATTAGAGTTATAATAGGTAAATTCAATCAGCTCTTTATTTAAAATTGCTGATTTAATCATATCAAATCTTTTTTCTTGAGCATTATTTTTACTCCAGTTAGAAAAGTCTATTCTAATCCAATCATCTATTTTCTTATTAAATAATGTACTTAGCTTTTCTAATATATCTTTTTCATCCTGTTTTCCTAATTTTTTCATTCCTTGTAATGCAAACAAAATTTGATTTTGTTCTTCTTCTGAAAGAATAGTTTTATTTAATACATATTCATCTAGAAGTCCTATTCCTCCGTCTTTTCCTTTACTTGCATAAATTGGTATGTTTGCCATACTTAATGTTTCTATATCTCTATATATAGTTCTTGTAGATACTTCAAATTTATCTGTTAGTTCTTTTGCTGTAATTTTTCTTTTTTGTATTAGTATATACACTATTTCAAATAGTCTATTATTTACTTGCATACCTTCCTCCTGCAATTATTATATCACATAAATATGACATCTGCCTGTCATATTTTAAATTATTTATAATAAATTATTTATTGTTTACGCTAAAAAGCACACAACGTGTGCTTTTTATTACTATTGGGTGTAATTATTTTTTCTCAATTGGAATCCATATTTCAGCATAGTATTGCTCATCATTAACACCTTTTTTATAGTCGTTTGGATTTAAATACATTTCAATATTATAACCAGCAGCTATTTTGTACTCAGTAGAATTAGGTAGCCATTCTTTAAAAATCTTCTCATTTATTTCAGGCATTTTAATATTTGATGGTCCTATGCAAGAAAAGATTACCCAAGTAAATTTTGGGATTTCAACTACTTCAAAGCCTTTAGTAATTTTCATGTCTTCATTATAATCATCACATATCATGTAATCAAATGTATCTCCACTCATATTATTATCAAAATTAACTGCATACTTTGGTTTTATTCTGCTAAAAGGATTTTTCTTAAAAAATGTTGTCCACACTTTTGGTATTTCTATACTTGCTGTTTCATATTTTAAGTTACTCTTTAAACCAATTACTTTAAATCTTTCCCTCTCTTCAATTTTATACTCCATAGTATAACCTCCTTTTACTATTAAATTAATTTTTAAAGGTGCAAATTCTCTTACTTTTCCACCTCTACGAACTTCTGTAGGAGTAGAACCATGAAATCTTGTAAATGCTTTTGTAAAGCTATCTGGAGAGTCATATCCATATTTTAGAGCTATATCAATTATTTTATTGTTAGTATGCAGTATTTCATAACCTGCAAGCGATAATTTTCTATTCCTAATATATTCACTTACTCCATAACCACAAACAATAGAAAATCCTTTTTGAAAATAAAATGATGACATATATAAATGGTTTGCAATATCTTCTACTGTTATATCATTTGTTAAATTATTTTCTATATATTCAATGGCTTTTACTATACTTTCACTCCAATTCATTTTTCTTGCTCCTTTCTTGTTCTTAAATAAATTTTAACTTAAAAAAATTGGTTATACCCGATATTTCTTGTTAATATTTGTCTATAAATTTTAAAGAGCAAATTTAATAATCTGCTCTTTCCTTGTTATTACATATTATTATTGCTTTGTTTCATTTCTATTTTACAATAAATCTATAAATTGCATAAGCAACCCAGATAAGCCAAGAATATGCCCAAGTATTAAATATAATACTTACTGTTAAATACACAATAGCAACAGTTATTGCAATTACCCAATTCATTACTTTTTTCTTATCTATAATATCATCTCTCTTTAAAAAAATATATATTAAATGATATCCTAAAAGGAAGCGGTTTTCAACTCACTTCCCTTCAAAACAGTTTTCATTTTTAATTATCAATTACATTTATTGATGTTATATTTTTAATTCTATAATAGTACAATTCTTTTCTATCTTTCTTATCTCTTGACTCTATCACTAACCAAGTATCGTTATATTCTTTTAATAAACCTTTTGTACTGTATCCATAAGATAATTCCAAATATTCATCTGTTTCTATTTCAATATTTTTTCCTACCAATTCTTTTAATGAAGGAAATCTTTTTTTGTTGTTAGTAGTCATACTAGTCATAATCTTAGAGATTTTAGATGATAAACTAGAATAGACTATTATTATTGCAAATAATATTAAATACTCCATTATTCATCATCTCCTTTGATTACTTTAATAGCAACAACTAAATCAATATCTATCAATTTTATAGTAGGTTTCTTATTTTTGTTATATTCGACTTTAATAAAATCTTCATTAACACTTAATACTTTTACTGGTATGGTTTCATTAACGTCTATATCAAAATAGTCGTCAGATAATGTTAAATAACATTTTTCATCAATAATATTGTTAAATATTTGATTTTTTAAATTGTTTTTGCATTCAATTTCTATATTATTGTCAGTTAGTTCATCTAAACTTACTTTTAATGTTTTTGCTAGAATACTTGCTTGTGCTAAGCTTGGGCTTGTTATATCACTCTCCCAACTCGATACTGTCTGCCTAGATACATCAAGCTTTTCTGCCAGTTTTTCTTGAGTAAAATTGTATTTTTTTCTTAGTTCAATTATTTTGTCACCTATACTGGTCATCTTTATCACCTCACGCATATTATACTATTTATGATGATTATTATAAATCAAATTTATTTAACATTTTGTAAAAATTCTTTAACAATTTACGTTTTCTTTCGAGTTAATACAATTCCAACTATTGAGCTAATAAGAATAATCGGTGCTATTCTAATAAATATCCATTCAAATGAATGAAAAGCAACTCCTAAAACAGCATTTTCAGGATCGTTATAATTCCATTTCATGTACGGACTATTTAATAAAACTAAAGTGATGAAAATTATTACTATGATTGCACATAACGAAATTAATAGCCAATGAATTATTTTTCTCTTCATATTCCTTCTTTCTGAAAGTTGCAAATTTATTATCTCCAATTTTTCAGAAATTGCTTTCAAATCATCTGCTTTAGCCTCTGAAATAGTTTCTCCAAGTAAAGTACTTACTGGTGTTTCAAGAACCTCTGATATAGAAATTAACATTTCAGAATCAGGAACTGATAATCCTTGTTCCCATTTAGAAATCGTTTGTCTTACTACATTTAATTTGATAGCAAGTTCTTCTTGAGAAAGTCCTCTTGATTTTCTTAATTGTTTAATATTTTCTTTTAACATTTTGAACAACTCCTTTCTTTACAAACTATTATATAAAGAATAGTCCGTTGCTACAAGCAATGCGTATTAACATTCAAGATTTATAGCCATAGAATTGTAATTTATCTAACTCCTATCATCTTTTTTAGAATAGGAATTTTTTTAATAATCTCATAAACTAATATAGTTACTATAAAACTTCCAAAAATAATCATACATATTTGTAAAACTATATTGTCTATCATTATTAAAGAATAATACCCAATTATTACTAAAACTGGGAGATGTAAAATATAAATTGGAAATGACGCCTTATTAAAATAGTTAGTAATTTTACTTTCTTTGTTTAAGTACAATTTACCTATAATTATACAAGATAATGTTCCCAACCATCCAACAAAATTTACGAATATATCTCCATAGTAAGAAAAATTATAATATACTATTACTAATGTTAGTTGAAACAAGCAAAACAATTCCAAAATTAATTTCTTATTCTTCACAATTTTATCTGTAATTTTTTCGTTAGTAAATATATAATAACCTAGTAAATACAATGTAAAATATCTACCCAAACTATATACTCCAAAAGCGCCAATATAAGACATTAGCCATATAGGTACAAATAGCGAAATTATTCCAATTATATTTACTTTTTCTAATTTAGCTGAAACTTTTTCATAAGGTATGTATCTTATTATTAATAGAGCTAAAAGAGAAATTATAAACAAAAATAATATAAACCACAAATGACCTGGTGTGAAACACCCATCATTTCCGCTTAAATCTGTAAAATGTGTAAAGAAGTATTCGTAATTGTTTAAAATATTTCCATTATATCCAAAAAAGAATTTTCTTGCGTATAATGTTTGTATTGGAACAAGTAATAATATTCCACTAACAAATGGAATAATTAGTTTAGAAAATCGTTCTTTTAAAAATTCTTTCACACTTCGTTTTTCTAATGAATATCTTGCACACATTCCTGCTATAACAAACAATACTGCCATAATCCAAGGATTAACTATAATAATTAATGAGCTTAATAACTTATTTTCTCCTGCCCAAACATAAAATTTCGTTCCATAGTTATTCCAAATCATGAAAGTATGAACAGGAAATAAAAGTAGAATCATAATTGTTCTTAAATTATCTAAATAATGTTTTCTCATAAATTATCTCCTCTTAAAATTGTAATTTATATAACTTCTTTTCTATGATTCAAGTGTATTCCTATATGTCCTATTCCTAATATAATTGTTGCCATAATTAAGAATATATTTTTACCATATATACCTAGTAATAGAAATGCTAATACTGGCAGTGTAGCACCTGCAACTGGTATTCCTAATAAACTACTATACATATCTTTCATTGTTTTATTACTTTTGAAATATTTTATCCAATATATTTCGTATAAAATCATAATAATAAATGCAATTAACAATATAATAGACCAATTTGAAATCTTATTTATATTAAAATCACTAAATATCAAAGATAAACAAGTTACTAGCATTTCTCCAATCCTTTCAAATAATAGTAATACTTTATTTTCATTTTTAACATATTTATCATAATCTTCAGGTTGATTTTTACTCCATATAATATTAGGTATTATTAGCATTAGCAAAAATATGAAACCTATATATGAAAATCCAAAGTGAATATCCATTATTTCATCTCACTTTCAAATTGTAATTTTATAGTTACCTATTATTTTTTTATTATTGTATTCAAACTATTT